>JAFXFN010000035.1 GCA_017520505.1 Clostridia bacterium | reverse complement strand
GATTAGACCAATAATTTTTCACTACAGCTTCGCTTTCGCTTCAAAATTATTGGTCGGAAAGTTGTAAACCATGTGTCTTCACAAATTGTAAATGATGTTGCCCTTGACATAATATCCTCCCCTACAAGGTTTGATTAATTGGGAAAATTTCCATCTTGTTCGTTATATTCAACGTGAATGCGTAGGGCGGGGGTAGCGAAGCGGCGTGAGGGCAATGAATGACATACCGGTGGTATGTCAGAACCCGAACGTGACCGAGCCACAGCGAGACTACTCCCGCCGTTTTAAACCCATTTTCATTCATTTCATTCGGGTGGTGATAATCGCCCCCGCCTGCGGCCCCCCACAGTCCGCAGGACTGCCTCGCAGGCAGGGGGCATATTTCCTGACGGAAATATAAACGGAAAACGAACAACCCTCTATTTGTAGTATAAAATCAGATTAAATATGGTTTAAAACGGACATTTGCATGATCGTGTGAATTTATTTACGCAAAAAAAACGGCTTATTCAGCCGTTTTTTATGTTTTATGCGTTTTTGAATTCGCTAAGCTCGGGGAATGTTTCTACCTTGAATATTTCCTGATATGAAAGGAATTTGTCACCGAATTTTTCGCTTGACACCTGCGACTGCGTTCTTGCAAGTGCGGAGGGCAAGCCCTTTTCGATGAACGTTACGAGGTGGTAGCCTGCATTCGTTTTGATAACGGTGTAATCACCCTTTTGTACGTCGCCGAAGCACCAATCCGCAAGCTCGGAATACTGCTCTTTAAGCTCATCCTTCGTGTTGTTTTCAAAAAGTCCGCCGAGATAGCAGTTTGCTCTGTCCTCGGAGTACGTTATGGCAAGGCTTGAAAATACTTCGTCAGTTTTTTCCTTTTCCCAAAGTGCTTTTACTTCGTTTGCTTTAGCCTCTGCCGCCTCGTCAGAGCCGTACGTGTCAGCTGTGAAAAGTATGTGACGTGCGGAGATGGTGTCATACATATCCTTTTCGGTGAGCTTCGTCATAAGGTACACCGTGTACGATTCCGTTGTGGGATTGTGGTAAACGAACGTTTCGTTTATTTCTCTTTTTTCGTCAAACAGCCATTCTGTTACGATGTCGCCCTCGGAATATTTATAGTTCTTTGCAAACGATGCATCATATACCTGCTTTACCTCGTCGTCGGTAAGCTCGGGATTAATGAGTCTTACGTTTGCGTAAAGCTTTTCTGTGAATTCATCGGAGCTTTTTGCCTCTGCCATAAGGTTTGCGTAATTTTCAGCCTCTGACATTGACACCGTTGAATGCTCGCTGTCGCTGTACGGAATTTCAAGACAGCGGAAGTCGACCGTTGAGAAATGCTTGTAGTATTCCTCGTAATACTTTTCAAGCTCCTCGCCCTGCAGCATATTCTTGTGTCTTGTTACGTATTCGTATTTGATGCCGAGCAGGTCAAGCTCAAGACATCTTAAAACGTCAGCATTCGTGACACCCGTGCCGTATTTTGTAACGTCAACGGCATCAGCCTTTGCTTTGAGTGCCGCCTTTTCACTGTCTGTAAGTGTAACGCTGTCAGCCTTTGCCGCCTCGGCAAGAACGAGATTCTGGTTGAGCTGTGAGGTGGTGTTTTCCATAAAGAACTCATACCACGTGTTGTTTGCGTTGTACTGGTCGTTAAGGTCCTTTGTGATGTCGGGGTACATATTCATTTCTTTAAGCTGGTCTTCGTAAATATCGACAAAGCCGTAGTAGCTGTCGAAGAAATAATACGTGAACATCGCAAGGTCGACGGAGTAATGCTCGCTTTTCATTACGGTAGTTGATGCCTTGTATTCGTTTGATGCCTTGTACTTATTTGTTGAAATGATAACGGCAGTTATGATTATTGCTGCAACAAGCACGACGGCTGTTGCAATTATCGCCGTGCGCTTGATAAGTCTGCGCTTTTTCTCGGCTTTTTCAGCCTCTTTTCTTTCTCGCTTTATTTCCTTGTGTTTTTCCTGAACCGATTTACTCATATCAAACTCCGTTAAATTTTAAGGTCTTTTGTGAAATCTTCATTCAATTCCAGCTTGTAGTCCTTGTTTATCCGGTCGTACACAGCATTGAGTCTTTCCGTTTCAACAGCCTGTTTAGCTGTGGAAAGATACTTGGGTGCTTTTTTCACAAAGTACATTACGTGATAGCCGTATGACGTTTTGACGATGCCGACGTCACCTGCGACACGTGCTTCATCAAATGCCCAGTTTTCAAATTCGGCAACCATTTCGCCCTTGCCGAAGTTTTCGTAAAGTCCGCCCGTTTCCTTTGAGCCGGGGTCGGTCGTGTACTTCGTTGCAAGATCTCCGAACGTTTCGGAGGTTTTGTCAGATGCATTGAATTCGGCAAGTATTTCGTTTGCCTTGGCTTCCTCTTCAACGAGAATATGGCGAACGGTGGCGAGGGTATCCTCCATCAGAACGGGTGCTTTTACAAGAATACCGATGTGTACAGCCTTGTCCTTTTCACTCCAGATAGCCGTCTTATCTCCGTCTTTTCTTTCATTGTCAAATGCCCAGTCGAGTATTTCAAAGCCCTCCTGATAGCCGAGGCCCTCGTATATAGAACCGCCCACATAGTATTCAATATCTTCTTCTGTTGAATCGGGCTCGAATTCCTTTATATATTCCTCGGCAACCTGCTTGAACTGGTCGTTCGTCGTGCAGGCTAAGAACTTGTCGGCGTATCTTTGCGCATCATCCTTCGTGGGCAATTTTTCCGCCGTTGTTTCTGCAGCCGTGCTCGTGCCGTCATCATACGTTATTGCAAAATAGTTGAGCGAAACGGTGACGTATTTCTTTCTGTTTTTCTCAAGCTCAGCGGTGATTTCAGCATCCGTTGCTTCGGGGTTCGTGTCATTGATGTGACGTCTGTATTTATCAGCAAGTGCGCCTATTTCGTAGCACTTCTTTGCAAGCTCCTTTGTAAGATAAGGAATTCCGTCGGGCGCTTTGAATTCATCGACACTCTTCTGTATCTCCGCAAGCTCCTCGTCGTCAAGCGTGATGCCTTCCTTCTTGGCAGCCTCTGCGATAAGATACGTGTATTCAAGATAGCCCTTCATTTCGTCCTTCAGATAATCGTGCCACGTTTTATCGGGCATAATGTTCTGCTGCTTCAAGGTGTTCTTGAAATCGGGCATAACACCGCCGTACATCGTGATGTAGCTTCCGTTCTGTGCGGCTGTCAGCTGTGCAAGCTCATATATGAAGAAGTAATATTCAGCGGCAGTTATTTCCGTGTCGCCGACTGTGGCGATGACCTTTGCAAGCTCCTCGTCTGTCGGGAGCACGACAGGATCTGCCGTCGGAGTCGTATTTTCGTCGGGGGAGGTCGTTATGCCTGAAAGATCAGACGAATCATCTGTTTCGTATACGACCGTACAGGCAGACGAGCCGATGCACGCAAGGGCAAGTGCGCCTGCGACGAGTTTTATTTTCCAATTTTTCATTTTTATTATCCTTTCGGTATAGATAAAATAATTATATATTACCGACGTTTAACGTGTCAACTGCTAAAATGTAAATTCAAATAGTACAGTTATTACGGCAACAGTTTTTAAAAAAATATATCTTGACTTATATATATATATTATGGTAAAATATATTTCCGTAAGGAAATATGCGCCTGGCGGAGTTGTAAACGGCTCGTCCGCCCAGGAGGAATGCATTTGCCGATGCACGACGCTGTATCCGTGTCTGAATATTGATGCTATGAGGAGTGCGTTCTATAAACCGCATCGTAAGGCGTCGAATCCGTTATACAACAATGACTGCATTT
>JAFXFN010000034.1 GCA_017520505.1 Clostridia bacterium | reverse complement strand
TTAATTCAAAATGATCCCCGGCAATCATGGTGATTAGACCAATAATTTTTCACTACAGCTTCGCTTTCGCTTCAAAATTATTGGTCGGAAAGTTGTAAACCATGTGTCTTCACAAATTGTAAATGATGTTGCCCTTGACACGCTGGTCGCCCCTACAATATCAAGGGTGATAAAACAGCTGAAAGGGATCGTATCAAAACAAATAGGAAATACGATTTGGCAGAAATCGTTTTACGACCACATAATAAGAAATCGCGAAGATTACGAAGAACATTTACGGTATATCTATGAAAATCCGATGCGTTGGTGTTATGATGAATTTTATACGGAAAAATAAGGGGATGTTCTGTTGAACATCCCCGATTTTTTTATGCTGTTACAAGAATATCTCTTATCTTTGCGAGATCCTGCTCTGTAAGACCTGTGGAAAGCAGGTAATTTTTAACCTTTATCTGAAGTGTGTCTTCTTCTGTACCGAAGTTGTTAAGACCTTCTGTGAGCCATGCGATGTTCTGAACTGCACCTGCAAGCTCCTGAGCTGAGAAATTACCCTGCAAAGAATAGAATGACGTGTAGTAATCTCTTACGATCGTTTCCTCGTCAACACCGCAAAGAGCGAGCAGGAGGAACGCTGTTGTTCCCGTTCTGTCACGTCCGAGTGAGCAGTGGAACAGAATAGGATAGTTGTTTTCATCGGCAAATGCAAGCATTGTACGCTTTACGTCAGCCTTGTTTGCTTCATCAAAGATGTGCTGATACCATTTGAGGGGTATTGATATTTTTGTAAGTCCGGGAATTGCAGAGCCGCCTGCCGCACCGCGGAGGTCGAGGTCTGTTTTGATTCCGAGATCCTTCAAAACCACGTTACGGCCGTATTCGTTAGCATCCTCAAGCTGTGCCGAGCGATAAACGATGCCTTGCTTTATGTACATTCCGTCAAGTGTTTTGTAACCGCCGAGGTCACGCATATTTGAAATGTTGTCAGCCTTGATAAATCTCGGATAACCCGATTCCGTCTTAAATGAGAATGTTTTTGTCGTCCCCTCATTAGATGAAACGTTCCAATAATACTTCGTGCCCACTTTGAGGTTGTAAACGTCGAGAGAAGTTGTGGTTGCCTTGAATCTCATAGCATCAGACATATCTTCGTTTTCAGAAAGCATAAGTCTGTATTCCTTGCCGTCTGCGGCATCCTCGTCAGACCACGTGAACGTTACTGCAGGGGGTGTGCAAAGTTCCTGCTTGGCGTAACCGAAGTTTGCATCCTTGAGCTGTCTGAATCTCGAATTCATATGCTTGATTATGGGAGCTGATGCTAAAACGATGTCCTTCTGACCGTCTGTGGGTGTCAGAAGTGTAATGGAGGTTATTGCCGGGACTTCAGTTTCCGGTGTTGTTTCGGGTGCTGTTTCTACAGCCTGTGTTGTATCGCCTGTCATAGCATCTGTTCCTTTCGCATCACCGTTTCCGCAACCTGCCACAGAAAGCACGGTCGCCGACAAAAGAACGGCAGCTGTCAATTTTTTAACTGTTTTTTTCATTGCTTTAAAACCTTTCAAAGTTTTTCTTTAGGTGTATTATAGCACATCTTTTTTATTCCGTCAATACTGTAAATGTGTATAAAAATCAAACAACCGCAGTTTTACTGCGGTTGTTCTAATCCAAGACGTATGTAGTTTATTGATTAAGCGCGAACCTTCTTGGAAACTGCAACGCCTGCGAGAGCTACTGCTGCAACAGCAACGATAGCAACGATCATAGCGTCACCTGTTTCGGGGTTAGAAGGTGTAGAGGGTGTTTCGGGGTTAGAAGGTGTTTCGGGAGCAGCTTCGTTATCCGTGTAATCGGAAGCAGTACCAACTGTTACTTCGCAAGCCCAGATAGCGTCCATCTTGCCATCAGCATACTTTACGTATACTCTTACGAGCTGTGTTCCTTCTGTAAGGGGAACCTTAACGTCGTATCTTGAATCGTATGCGCCCTTGCCGGCGTTGATAACAGCATCTTCAGCGGCAACTGTGAAAGCAGCGTCTGTTGCCTTTTCACCGCCGTTTACGCTGTAGTAGAAGCCTTCGATTGCGGCATTGTCACCGGAAACCCAGCCCCAGAATGTAGCATCAGCTGTGCCTGCGGGAACTGTGAGATAGTTGATTTTTGCATCGTCGTTGTCGCACGTAACATTTCCGGCTGCGGATTTGATTATGTCGTTACTTACGTGAACTGTATTTGTCCAGCCTGCCTTTACATCGGGAACTGCGGCAAAAACTGCAACGGATGCAAGAAGCATTGTTGCGAGAATGATAGAAATGATCTTTTTCATAATTCGTTATCCTCCTATTAAATTAAGTCTTGGTAATTATATAATATCATATTTTTATATTTTGTCAATACTTTTTTATAATTTTTAATATATGTAAAATACGGCTCACGGAAAAGTCCGTGAGCCGCAATGACCGTTTATTATTCAGCAGCTTCTTCGATGCATTCCTCATCGTCGCAGCCGCAGCAACAAATGTCATCGTCGTCGATGTCGAGCTCGTCGAGTTCGTCGAACAGCGAATCGTCAGCAGCGGCAGCCTTGCGCTCTGTAAGCTTCTTTACGATAAAGAAAGCGGCAACAGCAACGCCGAGAACAGCGAAAATGAGAACAACGATCTTTATGATGTTGGATGTCTGGTTTGTCATGGTAATTTCTCCTTTTAAAATTTGGTATTGTTTTTCCTGATAATATTATACAACATATACATCGATTTAGTCAATACTTTTAAGCGCTCGGATTTTATATTTATATTAATTATTTGTAAAATTGTGTATTTTTATGCTTTTTCTTATATCTTTTTAAAAACGGTTTTTCCAAAACACGCTTTGACCGTGTCAGAATATCCGTTTTGTCCTTTATCGGCGGAACGAGTATCGTTTTAAGTCCCGCATTTTGCCCTGCAAGCACGTCTGTGAATATCTGATCTCCGAGCATACACACGTTTTCCCTCGGTACGTTCATATATTCTATTGCATAAAGCACGTTTTTCTTAAACGGTTTACCGCTTTTGCCGACGGCGAAAAATCCGAGTGCTTCGTTAAAAATACGCACACGCTCGTGCGAATTGTTTGAAACAAACGAAATTTTTATATCGGCTGATGCAAGCGATTCAAGCCACGATAAAACACGCAAGGTCGGCTTTTCGTCATCGTACGTTACAAGTGTGTTATCGATATCCGAAACGATAGCCGAAATGTTGTTTCCTTTAAGAAATTCGGGGGTTATCGAATAAAAATTATCAAATATAAAGTCGGGTACAAATAAACTCATATATTCTCCGCATCAGATTATTATGCCGCCGCCGAGCACACGCTCACCGTCGTAAAATACGGCGCTTTGTCCCGGACACGGCGCACGCTCAGGGGAAGTAAACGTGCATTTGACGGTGTCGCCGTCAATTTTTTCGATAAATGCACGGTTTGCATTTTTTTTGTATCTCGTTTTGACGTCAGCCGTAAACGGAAAATCAACGTTGCAAAGAAGATTTACGTTTTTGCAGATTATCTCGGTTTTATAAAGGTCAGCCTCGTCACCCAAAACAACGGAATTATCCGACGTTCTTTTTTCAACGACGAATATACGCTTGCCTGCTGATACGCCGAGTCCTCGCCTTTGACCTATCGTGTAATGGTGACAGCCCTTGTGAGTGCCTAAAACCTTTCCGCTTTTGTCAACGAACGAGCCTTTTTTCATCGTATATCCGTGCTCTTCAAGAAATTTTGCATAGTCGCCGTCGGGGATAAAGCAAATATCCTGCGATTCGGGACGTTTGGCGCAGGGAAGCGACAGATCTTCAACGTAATTTCTCACATCGTTTTTGCTTTCAAAATCGCCCAAGGGGAACAAAACACGTGAAAGAATGTCACGCTTTATGCCGTAAAGGACATAGCTCTGGTCTTTGTCCTTGTTTTTTGCCGTCAAAAGCATACCGTTTTCTATCCTTGCGTAGTGGCCCGTTGCGATAAGGTCGGCACCGTCTTTAAACGCACGCTCGGCAAAAGCGCCGAATTTCAAATCGATATTGCAGTTTATGCAGGGGTTAGGTGTGCGGTTTTCTACGTAATTACGGCAAAATGGAGTAATAACGCATTTTGAAAACTGTTCTCTGAAATCGTAGACCTCAAATTCAATTCCGAGGGCGGTGCAAACGTCACGTGCCGCCTCGATGTCATTGTCGTTTTCAATGCCGAGGCGCATCGTTGCCCCACGCACGTTATATCCCTTTTCTTTAAGCACGGCGCAAGCGGCGGCACTGTCAACGCCTCCGCTCATTGCCACGGTCACATTTTTCATAATACTTCCGATCTTTCAAAAAGTTTTTCAAAAAGCTTTACGTCAAACGGCTTTTCGGGGGCTGTGTATGCCTTGCAGCTTCCTGCCGACACAGCCGAGCGAAGACAGTCGGGCAAAGAATATCCGTTTTTGTAAGCGTAAACAAATCCCGCAAGCATACTGTCGCCTGCACCTACGGTATTCAAAACGGGCATTTTGAACGGTATTCCGCATTTGTATTCGACATTATCCGACAAAAGCACCGCACCGTTTTCGCCAAGCGACAAAAGCACGTGTTCAGCACCGAGCGAGCATAATTTTTTTGCAGAGCGTATAACGTCGCCGTCACCGAACAACTCACGTATTTCGTGTTCGTTGGGCTTGAGCAAAAACGCACCGAGCTTAGCACAGTCCAAAAGCTTTTCGCCCGACGTGTCGGCAATAACGCACGCACCGCTTTTCTTTGCACGGGTTATGCCCTCGCAGTACAAGTCAAGCGCACACGTCGGTGTGCTTCCCGAAAAAATGACGGTGTCATTGTCTGCAAGCTTTTCAAGCCTTGACAAAAGCGCAAGTGCGTGCTTTTGTGGCACCTCATCACCCGATGCGTTAAGCTCATACATCTTCTCACCTTCCGACACCTTGACGTTGACACGTGTCGGAAAAGGAATGCTTACACATTCGTATTTCTGTCCCCGTGAGGACAGCATATTTTCAAGCATTTTTCCTGTTTCACCGCCCGAAAAACAAAGTGCGGTGTTGTCAGCGCCGAGCGCTGACAACGCAAAGGAAACGTTAAGCCCTTTACCGCCCGGCACAAAGCAGGGCGACTTTACACGGTTCGGCACTTTTTCCGAAAGAGGTGCGGAAAGGGACATATGGTAGTCAAGCGAGGGATTAAAGGTAACTGTATATATCATTTGCTTTGCTTGTCAAATTCAGCGTAAAGCTTGTCAAAAACGCAGCGAAGCTCGTTTTCATTTACCTTTACACACTGTCTGTCATACGTTACAATGCCGTTCGTTTCGTCCTCGACGTCGGATACCTGTGTCAGCACAGTACCCGAAAGACCTAACTTAACAGCGGGGATTATCTCCTCGGTGTAAAGACGTACGAGAGCTTTCGTCAGCTCCTCGCTGCTTTTGAACGTTTTATATCCGTAGTTATTCTGAGTATTGAAAACGTGTCCCTCCATCGGGTAGGAATATCCGCCAAACTCGGAGAGTATACGGAGCTTGCCCGAGCCCTTTTTCTTGAATTTTACGGGCTTGAAGTAAACGTGCGGACTTTCAACGTCGGTGTATTTCGTTATGAACCAGCCTGACGCCGAATCCCAGATTCTCGTGTTATCAGCACGCTTTGCCTCAAAATACATTTCCTTCGTCGAATGCTGTCCCCAGCCCTCGTTGAATATCGTGTAGTAGACGATGCAGGGGTGGTTATGCAAATGCGATATCGTTTTCAGCATCGACGACTTGAAGTTATACTTCGTTTTTTTGTTTGCGTGCTTGATGACGCCCTTTTTCATAAATACCGTGGGGAGAGCCGTATCTCTTATAAAATTATATTTTCCGCTGTTGACCATATCCTGGAAAACGAGCATACCGTATTTGTCGCACATATAATAGAAAATTTCGGGCTCTATTTTGATGTGCTTGCGGAGCATATTGAAGCCAAGCTCCTTCATTTTAAGTATGTCGTATTCAAATCCGTCGGGTGTTGCAGGCAGATATATGCCGTCGCTGTAATACCCCTGGTCAAGCAGTCCGTTTGCAAAAACAGGCTTGCCGTTCAAAAGAAGCTTCGGGTATTCACCGCCCGATACCTCGACCTTGCGAAGCGCAAAATATGAGCGCACCTCGTCATTTTCCGTCTTGACCGTAAAATCGTAAAGATACGGATCGTCTACAGACCACAAATGCGCCTCGTCAGGCTCAATTCTTATGGAATTTTCCGTAAAAGTATATTCTTTGCCATCGCAAAGAACTGTCTTTTCAAAGCCCTCACAGCCGAAAACCTCAATATCTACACCTGTCATATCGGGCGTTATTTTCAGCCCCTCTATAAGCTCCGCCTTTACGGATTCAAGCCACACCGTCTGCCAGATTCCCGACACAGGTGTGTACCACATACCGCCTCTTTTTTTGCGTTGCTTGCCGTAGGGAAGCGATAGGTCGAGCGTGTCTGTAACGTCTACCTTCAAAAGGTTTTCGCCCTCTTTAAGAGCATTCGTTATTTCAAAGGAAAACGGCAGATAACCGCCTACGTTTCCGCCGAGGTGCTGACCGTTTAAGTAGACCTCGCATATCTGGTCGCACGCACCGAAATTCAGAAATACACGGCCGAGGTTGAAGCCCTCGGGAAGCGTAAATGCTTTTGTGTAGGTGAAGCTTTCAAGGTTGAAATCCTCATATCCCTCGTATTCCGACAGTCTTGACTGCGGAGCAAAGGGCACGATTATTCTCTTTCCGTTAAGCTCCCATTCGCCGTTAAGACAAAAATATGAATCTCGTACGAGCTGAGGGCGTGGGTATACAGAGAAAAATTTATCTGTTCTGTTTATTTCAAACGGTGTTTTAAGTGTGTTAAACATCATTTTACCTTCCTTGCAACTATCTGTTTGTTGGGTGTGTAGCCGTCGGGGTATCCCGTTTCATAAGAAATATTCGTTATTTCCTCATAATAAACCGTGAGCTTGTCGCCCGATTTTATTCCGTCGGTGTCATCCCACACGATCTTATACCATTCTCCGTCATCATCTGCGGCAAAGAAGCAATCGTCAAGCACCGCATCGCATTTCGTCATACTCTGAATAACGGTGACCTCTTTCGTAAGATAATCCTTCTCATCAGAGCAGGATATAAATAACAAAGAAAGCATACATAAGAAAATACAAATTATTTTTTTCATAATACAAACTCCTGAATTGGAAATATATACGGTTGTCCCGAATAAACAAAACTATTTAAATACACGTTTAATCGGCAGGGCGAAGACGCACACGATGCCCATAACGATGGCGGAGGCGAGCTTTACGGTCAAAAACAGATAATCTCCCGCCTTTGGCATATCGTCCATAAAGAAGTAGTAAGCCATATAATAAATTGCCGACCCCGGCACAAGCGGAATAATGCCCGTTATCAAAAACACGGAAACGGGGCATTTTCTCAAAACAGCCATACTTCTCGACATCAGAACGATGACGACGGAGGCGAAAAACGTCGCATAAACAGGTCCTGTTATACCGTCAAAAATGCAGTAAACGAGCCAGCTTGCCGTACCGCATATACCGCAGAAAAGATATTGCTTGCGTGGAACGGAGAAAAGTATGCAGAATGCAACCGTCGCAAAGAATGCGGCGATGCATTGAAGGAGATATTCTATAAAAACGCTCATATTTCCTCCTTATGCCATACCGAAAAATTTAAGCGCAAGTATCGTAACGCCGACACCTATGGCAATGCCGAGAGCGACAACGATGGCATCGACAAGACGGACAAGCCCCGATATGTAGTTGCCTGCGGCAATGTCACGTATTGCGTTTGTAAACGACACACCCGGCACAAGCGGCATAAGACAGCCGATAAGCACTCTGTCAAGCACGCCGATACCGATAACACCCGTGAAAACGCCTGCAATTACGGTCATAACCGAACTGCAGATAATATTCGTCAAAAGCCTCGACAGCTTTTTTTCATCAAGAAATACGACCGATGCGTAAAACAGAAAGCCGACGATAAATGCAACTACGGAATCCAAAAACGAACCGCCGAACATATAAGCAAGTCCCATTGAAGCAAGAGCCGAGCCGAGCATAAGCATGTAAGGCTTCGGCGGTTTCATTGCGTCTATTTCGCAAAGACGTGAAAAGGCATCGTCGACGTTTTGGTATTCGCCTCTTGCTATTGCACGTGAAAGGGAATTGACCGCATCCACCTTGCCGAGGTTGGTCGATGCAAGCGGAATGGAGCGTATACGCAAAAAGTCACGTCTTTTCGGCGCGTCGATCGTTCTTTCCGTAACTCCCGTCGTTAAAAATATACCGTTTGCAACGGTAAACACTTCAAAATCGTGTATTCCGTACGATGTCATAATATGGCTTATCGTGTCCTCGACACGGACAATGTCCGCACCCGACTGAAGCAGTATCTTGCCTGCATACGATGCCATATCCATCGTTTTTGAGATATTTTCGTCTATCACTTCAGTTTTCTCCTGATCTCTGTAACAACACCCGAAATAAATTTGCTTGCTCTGTCCTCGCTCACGGGTAAAATTTCACCCTTTCCGTCGGAAACAAATACGACAAGCTCACCGCTTGTGCGGTATGCACCGATAAATCCGCCGTTATGTCTTACAAGCACGGAATCTCCGTCGTCAGCGTAATTCTGACGGTGTATAAGATAAAGCGCCTGTTCGTCATTGAAGAAGAAAAATTCGTTTGAAAAGCGTACGAATGCACAATCGTACCCCTCGATGTTGTCGGCGTTAACGCACGGCCCATCATCGGGAAGAACCTTTATAACGGGTATTTTTGACGGTGCGGGGGCATCCGTGAAGCTGTCGCCGTAGCCGTTTATCATCATATCGACCGTCACGGAAAAATAATCGGCAATAAGCGGCAGATATTTTAAATACGAGCTGCTTTTTCCCGACTTCCAATCGGAAACAGCGGAAGATGAAAGACCTAAATAATCAAGAAATTCTCCTTGCTTACGGCTGTCCTTTTTAAGGTATTCAAGCACCTTTTGAAGTATTTTATCCATTTTGCTTACCTCCGTCCTCTTTGAGATAATCGGGCAAAAATTCCTCTTTTATAATGTCTGTTACCTGCTTGTATGCGTTTTTGACCGTCACGGTGTCACCCTTGTTGTTGCAGTGATGCTTCTTTGCCATACTGTCGGTAAGGTCGGAAAGCAGATAAAGGGATGTATTTTTGTATCCCGGTGTCTGATAGGAGAATGTGGGAATACAGCCTGCATTTTCAACGTACGGACGCTTGTTTTCCTCGCAAACTATATCAAAGCTTGCCATTATTCCGACCATATTGCGGAGTCTGTCCTGATTGTTTATGCCGTTTCCGAGCGAGTAATAACAAAGTGTTTTGTTGCCGTTTTTACCGTTTATCCATTCAATGGGCTGAACTACGTGGGGGTGATGGCCTAAAATGACGTCAACGCCGAGGTCAGCCAAAAGCTGTGAGTAATACGTCTGCTGATCGTTCAGATACGATCTGTCTTCTTTGCCCCAGTGCATTGATGCGATGATAAAATCCGATATCTCGTAAGCCTTTTTGACATCTCTTGTTATTCTGTCCTCGTCTATAAGCGGTACGACCGTTTCGCTTGAGGATGACGGCTTTATGTTCGTGCCGTAGGTGTATGCCAAAAATGAAATTTTGATACCCTCGTACTCAAGCACACGTATTTGTGAGGCATCGTCCTCGTTTTTGTATGCGCCGAGAGTCACAGCGCCGAGCGTGTTCGTAAATTTAAGCATATCCTCAAGACCCTTTGAATGCTGGTCGAGGATGTGGTTGTTTGCAAAGCATATAACGTCAAATCCCAAAGTCACAAGGTCGAGTCCCATCTGTTGGGGTGTGTTGAACTGCGGATAATTATGGTATCCGTAGCTTTCTCCGCACATAGGTGTTTCCTGATTTATAAACGATATATCAGCGTTTTTTATTACGCTTTTGACGTTTTCGTATTTAGGCAAGAAATCATATTTTCCGTTTGATAACAGCGACTGCTTGAATATGGGGCTGTGAATGAGATTGTCGCCCATACCCACGAAGCTTATGACAACGGGTTCTTTAGGAACGCTCAAAACAGGCTGTTCCGTTTCTGATTCGGGCTCATCTGTAACACCTTGCGCCGTATCATCATTTGTTATTTCGTCAGATACAAGGCTGTCGGAATCGGGCATAGCGGTGTCCGTTGTTACAGGCGTGCTGTCCGTGCAGGCTGAAAACATAAATATAAAAATAAGCAATAGCGCAATCAGCGTTTTTTTCATCATAATATCCCATTTCACAATAATATTTCATTTTAGTATAACAGATATTAAAACAGTATTCAAGAGGGTATATGAAAAATATTAAGGTATAAATAAAATTAATTACGTGTATATTGATTTTTTTCTGTCTGTGTGATAAAATAATATAGGTTTTAATTACCGACTGTAAAAATCAATTATATGAAGGTGAAAAAATGAAAAGACAAAGCGGAGTTCTTATGAATATTTCTTCGCTTCCGTCGCCGTACGGCATCGGTGTTATAGGTGCGGAAGCTGAAAATTTTGCAAAAAAAATAAAGAAAATGGGATTTTCAAAGTGGCAGATACTGCCCCTTAACCCTCCGGGTGCAGGTAACAGCCCGTATTCATCCGATGGCGCTTTTGCGGGTAATATTCTGTATATCGACCCTGAAAAGCTTGAAGAAGACGGACTTGTAACGGCGGAAGACGTAAAAGCCTGCTATTATAACGGCACACCGTACAGGGTGAATTATGAAGCGGTAACGAAAAACAAGCTTGCACTTTTGAAAAAGGCTTACGAAAATATCACAGATGAATATAAAGCGGGAACAACTGCATTTTTGAAAAATTCGGAAAACTTCAACTATGCGTATTTCAAGGCATTGAAGGAGCATTTTGACGGCGAGCCGTTTTATAATTGGAAAAAAGAATATAAGGTCAGAGCCCTTGCAGAACAACACAAGGGTGAGTTTGCTGATGAAATATTCTTCCACGGCTTCTGTATGTACGTTTTTATGCGTCAGTGGGAAGAGTTCAAAAAGAGCGTAAATGAGCTGGGAATTGAGCTTATAGGTGATATGCCCATCTACGTAAACCTCGACTCTGCCGACGTGTGGTCGCATACAGACTTGTTCTTGCTTAACAAAAACACGTTCCGTCCCCAACTCGTTGCAGGTGTTCCGCCGGATTATTTTTCCGAGGACGGACAGCTCTGGGGCAACCCCTTATTTGACTGGAAAGCTATGGAGGAGGACGGATTCGATTGGTGGATCGAGCGAATTGCCCGCAGCCTTTCGCTTTACGATACGCTCCGAATCGACCATTTCAGAGGCTTTGCATCGTTCTGGGCGGTAGGCGCAAAGGAGGAAACGGCGAGAAACGGTAAATGGAAAAAGGGCCCCGGCATGAAGCTGTTTGATGCGGTCAATAAAAAGCTGAAAAATCCTTCTATCATCGCCGAGGACCTCGGTGAGTTCGGCAAGGATGTCGAAAATCTCCTTAAAGATACGGGCTTTGCGGGAATGCGTGTAATTCAGTTCGGATTTGACGGCAAGGATAATTCACACCTGCCTCAAAACCACCCCAAAAACTGTATTGCATACACAGGCACGCACGATAACGACACCGTGCTCGGCTGGCTGTATTCTATCGCCGATGACGAAACGAGAAAGCTCGTGCTCGATTACTGCGGCTTCAAGGATTGGAACTGGGGCGAGGGCGGATTTTATTCACGCTCTGTAAGGGCTGTTATCGAAACTGTCTGGAGATCCCCCGCCGCTTTGGCTATCGTTCCCGTTCAGGATATGTGCGGCTTCGGCTCGGATACAAGAATAAATATTCCGGGCACTCCCGACGGAAACTGGGAAGTCCGTTTTACAAAAGAACAGCTCGACAGCATAGATGCGGATTACTTCAAACGTATAAATACCGTTTTTGTCCGCTGATGTAATATATTTAAAGTTGAAAGTTGAAAATTGAAAATTGAAATGAACAAAGTGCCGCAATGATTGCATTGCGGTGCTTTGTTCACTGAAATGCTTGCAACGACGTATTGCACGTTACGTTTTCTCATTCAAACCAATAAAAAATCTCCCGACGGTCACCGTCGGGAGATTTGCTTTTATACCTTACGAAGCGGATGTTTCAAGGAACTTTTCGTAATCCTTGAGTTTTGCCTTTTCAAAGAATCTGTAACCGAAGATTGAGGAATCAACCTTGGAAAGATCCTCGGAAATGAGGCAGTATTCTGTGTTGAACTGAAGCGGGATTATTGCCATTTCTTCCATAAGAAGCTTTTCAGCCTCTGCAAGCTTTGCAGCTCTTTCGTTGGAGTAGGGAGCAAGTGCGATCGCTTCCTTTATAAGTGCGCTGTAAGCTTCGCCTGTATAGCCTGCAAGGCTGGGCTTAGCTGAGTAATCGTTGTTAAGTGTATCACGTGCCGCACCGCTGTATTCGATAGCGAAGGGAGCAAGTGTACCGATAGCATCTGTGGAGTTTGACTGATAGTCAACAGAAAGAATATCGTAATCGCCTTCTTCAATTGCCTTTGCGTAATCATCTCTGTCAAGAGCCTTTACTGTAACGTTGAAGCCGAGCTGCTTCCACTGTTCCTTTGCGTAGTCTGCAACGAGCTTATCAACGCCGTTGAGTGTGTAATCTCTGCAAACGAGCTTGATGTCCTTGGATGCTGCACCCTTGGCGAGCGATTTTGCCTCGTCCATATTTGCGCCTGTTGCAAGGATATTGCCCTGAACCTCACGGAAGGATGTACCGCTCTTTGTGTTGTAAACGGGTGTGGGAACGATACCTGTTGCTGCCTTGTTTGTTCCGCCTGTTATGGAAACGATGTGATCACGGTCGAGTGCAAGTGACAAAGCACGGCGCACGTCAGCGGAATCAAACGTCTTGTTGGAACGGTTGAACATGAATGTATGTGTTGAGAAGAGGTCTGATATTTGAAGCTTTGAACGGTTAGCCTCTATCTGATCCAAAGGAAGGTTGGAAAGGTAGAAGATCTCGCCGTTGTTGTATGCGTCAAGCAAGCCCTGAAGTCCCGAGCCGTCACGGCCGAGGTATTCGTAATGAACGATTATCTTGTGGGGCTTAACGAATTTCAGCTCATTTTCTCCGTCTTCGCCTTTAAGTCTGTAATACTTATTGCGTTCGAGGATGTATGTGCTGTTTTCCTTTTCGTCATCCATTGTCTTGATAGCGAACTTTCCGTTTGTAACCATCATTGTTGCCTTTGTTGCCCATGTGGGGTCGCAAAGCATCTGGTCGTTTTCGTCGTACTGAACGACACCGTCATCGTCTGTCAAAGGCTTACTTACCTTGTCCTCACGCAAGGGAACAAGCGCAGGGGAAGCAAGAAGCTCAAGAAAATGATCGTAATCGATAGGACCTTCAAATTCAATTTCGAGCAGGTCGCTGTCGGGAGCTGTGATACCTACGTCATCGATGCTGACGCCTGCAACACCTTCTTTAGCGGGCTTTGCGTTCTTGATGTCGTAAAGAAGAACAGCCGCATCGCTTGAAAAATCGGGCTGAAGGATACGCTTCCAAGCGAAGATGAAGTCATCTGCGCTTACAGGTGTGCCGTCGCTCCACTTTGTGCTCTTAAGCTCGATGAGCATTTTGTATTCTTTTCTGTCCTCGTCCTCGTTGATGGTGATGTCATCAGCAATTGCGTTTTCAACATCGCCGTCAGCGTTGATCCTTGTGATACCCTCGTAAAGAATACCGAGCATCTTAACGGCATCAGCATCCTTGTATGCGGTAGCAGGGTCAAAATTTTTAATTTCCGAAGAAAGGAACATATGTATAATTGCGCCGTTATCGTTTTCCGCACGGCCGCAAGCAGTAAATGCGGCAAATGCAAATGTAAGGCACAACAACAATGCTATAATTCTTTTCATTGATCAGAAACCTCCTTGGATTCTTACATATAAATATAGTTTACCTCGTCATTATACCATCATTTCTTATATTAATCAATAATAAAAAATTAACTTTTATAAATATTTGTACATTTGTACAAAAACGAGTGTCCGTTTTGGTGCGTTTTCACCATAAAAACATCCACTCGTTTGAAAGTATTAATAAAAAAGAAACAAAAAGATGTAAAATAATTAAATAATTATTTACGTGAATTAAGTCCTGCAAAGGCTGCGCCGAACATAACAAGGCAGATGATGAAGCCGGGGGCAGGAGCTATTGTTCCTGCTTCCATTCCGCCGATGACACCGAAGAAAACGACCGCACCAAGTGTTACCGCGCAAACAGATGCGTATCTTTTGACGAGTGTCACGAAAAGAGAGGTGTGGCGTGTTCTGAAAACAGATGCGCAAGCGCTTATTGCGTAGCCCAAAACGTAAGCGGCATATTCAGCTCCGAGATAAAGTGAAGCTATAAGCGACACGAAGGATTCCGTGATGCCGAGTGTTTTCTTTGCTGTGTATTTTAAAGAAATGTTGTTATTCATAATTTACCTCCGAATTACCGAAATCGGTTAATGTGATTGAAGTATACACCAAAAACGGTAAAATGTCAATAGGAAAATCGAAAAAAATATCAAAAAGTCGAAAAGATACTTGACAAAACGGTAAAATTGTGTATAATGGTAAATGTAAAAAGATGATAGGAGTACGGTATGGACTGGCTTTCCGAAACAAAAAGAATAAAAAATGAAAAGGGTATGCGCAACGATGAGCTTGCAGAACGTGCAGGCATCCCCCTGGGAACTTTAAATAAAGTGCTTGCAGGTCAGACAGAAAGCCCGAAGCTTTCAATGGTCTGCGCCATTGCCGATGCTCTCGGCGTTTCGCTTTCCGCGCTTGTCGGCGGTGATGATATTTCCGATGACGAAAGGGAAATAATAAAAAAAGTCCGCACACTTGACGGTGTCGGATACTCAGCGTTTTCCCAGTGTCTCGAAAGAGAATATAAACGCACCTTAGAGGAAAAGAAAAAGAAAAATAATGCGTATGAGCTTGATGACGAAAGCACCGTAAAGATACTTTTTTACGATATGCCCGTTTCCGCAGGCTGCGGATATTATCTTGACAGCACGCAGGCGCAGAAAATAACGATTGCGTCGACTCCCTTGACTGAAAAGGCTGATTTTGCCCTCCGTGTAAGCGGTGACAGTATGGAGCCGAGATTTTCCGACGGCGACATCGTCATAATTGAGTCGGGCGGCCGTGTTGAGGAGGGCAAGGTCGGTATATTCGTACTCAACGGTGAGGGATACATCAAAAAGTTCGGCGGCGACAGACTCATTTCTCTCAACCCCTCGTATGCTGACATAAAAATAAAGCCCGATGACACGTTTGAATGCAAGGGGCTTGTGCTTGGCAGGATCAAGAAAAATTCACAGTAAAACGGCACCGCCTATATCGATGGGCGCACCGCTTGATAAGCTTACGGCTTCTGTCCGGAATTCCAGACAGAAGCTTTTTATTTTTTCGTAATCGGGATGAAGACTTATATCTCCGAAGAAATAAAGCTTTCCGTCAGAGTAGAACGACGAACCGCCGACAAATCCGTAATTGAGTCCCGACAAAACGAAATGCCCCTCGGTGATCTTCAAAACATTTTCGCCGTTTTCGGTAAGCGCGCGGTAAAGCCCCGTGTCGGAGGTGATATATCCGCCGTTTATCTGCGCAACGGAGCATTTTGCGTACCCTTGCTTGACACACACTGGTGTGATGGTGTTTGAATGTGCGAATTCCTTTATTTTTTCAGATACGTAAGGGAGATTTCCGTACAGATGCGTGGGGGTGAAAAGAACGTTGAAAAGTATATCACGGGGGTATCTTCCGCCGTATTCTTCCTCTGTCAAAATCACGGGGAAGTCTTTTAAAATGTCTTTGTTTTTTTCATAATAACCCGATGAAAAAAGAAGCTCATCGCCGAGCTTTACCGTCAGCATATCTGCGTGAGAGGACACAAATTCCGGCAGTTTATCATCTTTCGGAAGTATTACGGGCAAAAATCCGTGCTTTTTTAAAGCATCGGAAAAATATGCTCCGCCCTCGCCTACAAAAACAGTTTTCATAATTTACCCCAATATCAGTAAAAGCAAAAAAAGGACGTGCACCGTCCCTTTTATAGCATATTGTACAAACAGCCTGTTAAGCTCTGCTTACCTTGCCTGAGCGGAGGCAACGGGAACAAACGGCTACCGTCTTTGTAGTACCGTTTACATTAGCCTTAACTTTTCTTATGTTAGCCTTCCATGTTCTGCTTGTTTTACGGTTTGAGTGGGAAACATTGTGACCGAATGTAACACCCTTTCCGCATACGCTGCATTTTGCCATGCTTTACACCTCCCTGGCAGATTATATGAAGTCGAAACGACAAATTTTATACCGTTACAACAGACAACGGTCATTATATCACAAGATTTCGAAAAAATCAATACACTTTTCAAAAAAAGTCCGCTAAATTGTGAATTTTTTTGAAAAAACGGAGCGAAAAATTAAATTACCGCCGTTTTACAAACACTTTTTGGGCATAAATTCGTGATTTTTCGCTGTTTATTTTGAAAAAATAACCGACAAGCGACATCCGATGACGGAAAAAATTGTAATTCTCATTAAAAAAACGAAGTTTACCGTTACTTATATGATCTCAAAGACTGAATATGCTCAAATGTGAAGCCTCGGCGCAGAAGCGATGCGCATACCTTTTGACGAGCCTTCGGATCGTTTTCGGAGAATAAAACCTCAAAAACACCCTTTGATTCGGCATATATCCGAAGGCTTTCGGTAAAGTCGACCTCACGGTAAAGCACCTTCAATGCGTGCTGTATATATTTCTGCTCAAAGCCCTTACTGCGGAGCTTGTCAGATATGGCAAGCGGGCCGTAAAACTGCTTTGCCGCCGCCCTTGCAAGGCGAAGTGCGTGCTCCTTTTCGTTGATGTACCCCATCGCTTCGAGGTGCGATACAGCACATTCGGAGATCTCAGCGGTATAGCCCTTCATCACGAGCTTTCGTGCAAGTGTCCGCTTTGACGTGTCGGAATACGAAAGCAGATCAAGCCCTTTTTTTATTGCACGTGTGATTTCCGAAAGCTCTTGCAAAGTATCCATTCCGTCATTTGAAATATCACTTCCCACGGTGATACCGTGAGAAGTGACAAGACGTGTTGAAATTATGAATTTACGGCTGTTTTTGCCGTTATTGACGGTTATTTGCGATGTTCCGTCACCAAAAGGAGTGCTGTCGGTGACGAAAAAAGTATCATTATTCATCGTCGCCGCTGATGTCGAGGAGCTTTATGTTGAAATCGTCATCGTCGTCCTCGTCATCGTCATCAAGCTCATACGTTTCGCTGAGCGACAGGTCGATATCGTCCTTCTTCGCCTTTATGAGGTCTTCAAGCTCCTGCATAAGTGCGGGGTGCGATTCGATGTATTTACGTGTGTTTTCCTTACCTTGACCGAGTCTTTCGCCCTTGTAAGAGAACCACGAGCCGCTTTTTTCAAGTATGTCAAGCTCAACACCGATTTCGATTATTTCGCTTGATTTTGAAATACCCTTGCCGTAAAGAATGTCGAATTCCGCAACCTTGAAGGGAGGTGCGACCTTGTTCTTAACGACCTTGCATTTGATATGGTTACCGTACGTTTCACCGCCTGTTTTGAGGCTTTCCTGCTTACGCACGTCAATTCTTACCGATGCATAGAATTTGAGCGCACGGCCTCCGGGCGTTGTTTCAGGGTTGCCGTACATAACGCCGACCTTTTCACGGAGCTGGTTGATGAATATAACGACGCAGTTCGTCTTTGCGATAGCACCCGAAAGCTTACGGAGCGCCTGGCTCATCAGTCTTGCCTGAAGTCCTACGTGTGATGCGCCCATTTCGCCGTCGATTTCCTGCTGAGGAACGAGGGCGGCAACGGAGTCAACTACAACAACGTCAACGGCACCGGAGCGAACGAGGGCTTCTGTTATTTCAAGCGCCTGCTCACCGCTGTCGGGCTGTGAAACGAGCAGGGAATTTATGTCAACACCGAGAGCCTTTGCATAAACGGGATCGAGTGCGTGCTCAGCATCTATAAATGCGGCCTCTCCTCCGAGCTTCTGCACCTCTGCAACAACGTGCAGCGCAACTGTCGTTTTACCCGAGGATTCCGGGCCGAAGATCTCAATGATTCTGCCTCTGGGCACACCGCCGATGCCGAGCGCAAGGTCAAGCGTGAGCGAGCCTGTGGGTACTGCGCTTACCTGCATTGAAGCGTTGTCGCCGAGCTTCATTATAGTACCCTTGCCGAATTTCTTTTCTATCTGTGAAATGGATGTTGCCAGCGCCTTCTGCTTTTCATCGGGTGCGGCAGCCATAGGCGATGCGGTTGGTTTTTTTGCTTTAGCCATTTTATATTATCCTTTCAAAGGGCGAACAAATGTTCGTTTTTATTTGATTATATAACAACAAACCCGAAAAATCAAGTTTTTCGGGCATAGTTTACAATAAATTAATAATTTTGGTATATGGGACGGTTTTTTTAATGCAAAGCTTCGCTTTGATGATATGCAAGACTTCATCTTGATGATATGCAAGGCTGCGCCTTGATGATATACACGCCTTCGGCGTGATTTTTTAAGGTGTCGGCAGAGCCGACGGATTTATTTCTTTTCTTTCGGAATGAAATATGTGCCGACGCCTCTGCCTGCGGCAATATCGTATATGATGTCGGGATTTTCACCGTTTGCAATTACCATTGCAATTCCTGCATCGGTGACTGTTTTTGCGGCTTCTATCTTCGTTCTCATACCGCCTGTGCCACGCGCCGTGCCCTCGCCGCCTGCCATTTCCATAATGGCATCGTCAACGTCCTTTATGCGCTTGAGCATTACGGCATCCTCAAATTCACGGGGATTTTTGTCGTAAAGACCGTCGATGTCGGAAAGGTTTATAAGCAGATCGGCATCGGAAAGAAGCGCAACGAGGGCCGCAAGCGTATCGTTGCCGCCGAATTTGATACCGTGGTAGGATATCGAGTCGTTTTCGTTTACGATGGGAATTATACCCATTTCAAACAGCGTGTTGAACGTGTTTCTTGCGTTCTGCATCGGTTCTTCCTTTTCCATAACCGACTTCGTCAGAAGTATCTGCGCCACCTGATGGCCGTAGCCTGAGAAAAATCTGTCGTACATACGCATAAGCTCTGTCTGACCGACAGCCGCCATTGCCTGCTTTTCGATAAGCGTTGTGGGGCGGTGCTCAAGGTTCACCTTTGCCGCACCTGCGGCAACAGCACCCGAGGAAACGAGCACGACCTGCACACCGTAATTTCTGATGTCGGAAATGACACGTGCAAGCTTTTCCATTCTGCGTAAATTGAGCTTTCCGTTATCGTACGTAAGAGTCGACGTGCCGACCTTTATGACGATTCTTTTATATGTAATATCGAGCATAAAACCCCCTGTAATATGAATAAATCAAAGTATTTCTAAATTTATTATTAAAATACGCTTGTTTATTTAAAATATCTGTTATATAATGTAACAACGGCATTATACTACTATGCCCGAAAAAAATCAAGTATAAATTTCAAAAGAGTAATAAATATTCGGAAAAAAGAGGTTATTATGAAAGAAAGCGTCAAGGTTCAGGTTGCGGGAGTTACGTTTTTCGTTGTTACGGAGGACGGCAAGGAACGCACAGAGGAGATAGCGGACAAGGTCAATTCAAAAATAAACAATCTCGTTTTACAGACGACAAACTGCACAAAAATGAAGGCGGCGGCTCTTTGCGCAATGGACTATTGCAGAGAGTCTATGGAGCAGAAAGAGGAGATCTTACGCCTTGAACAGAAGATAAAGAAGCTTGAGGGCGAGCTTGCAAGAGGCAAGAACGCAAAAGCAGGCAGCTTCCTCGATCTGGATAAATCGGGGGTAAACTGACGTGGCACAGACACTTAAAAAGCCTGCGCTTCTGTTACCTGCAGGATCGGCCGCATCGCTTGATGCGGCAATAAATGCGGGCGCTGATGAGGTGTATTTCGGTTCAAAGCTGTTCAATGCCAGAATGGGTGCTGACAACTTTGAGCTTGCGGAGATAATGGACGCAATTACCAAATGCCATTTTTACGATGTTAAGGCGAATATCACGCTCAACACAAGCGTTCACGACAGAGAATATCCCGATCTTCTCCGTCTTTGCGAATTTCTGTACCGTGCCGACTGTGATTCGATAATCTGCGCCGATCCCGGCGTTTGCGCTGTTTTGCGTGAGAATTTTCCCGATCTGAAGCTCCACGCAAGCACACAGTGCGCAGGGCATAACGCATCGGCGGCAAAGGTGCTTAAAAATATGGGATACTCACGTATGGTCGTTGCACGTGAGGCATCGTTTGAGGATATCCTCCTTATGCGTAAGGAATTACCCGATATGGAATATGAAATATTCGTTCACGGCGCACTGTGCGTTTGTCATTCGGGTATGTGCTCAATGAGCGCATTTATGGGCGGAAGAAGCGGAAACAGAGGCGACTGCGCACAGCCGTGCCGACTGCCCGCAAAGGACGGAAGCTATCCGCTTTCCCTCAAAGACAACTGCCTTGCAAAATATATGACGGAGATCATCAGAAGCGGTGTTGACAGCCTTAAAATAGAGGGCAGAATGAAGAGCCCGGAATACGTTTACGGTGTCGGAAAAATATACAGAACGCTTCTTGATGAGGGACGTGATGCGACCGATGAGGAGATAAAGAAGCTCGAAGCATTGTTTTCACGTGACGGATTTACAGACGGATATTTTACGGGAAACATCGGCTCTCATATGCTCGGAGTCAGACGTGAAGCCGACAAAGCACTCACAAAGGAAGCGGAAACGACAGCATCGTTTGAGCTGAAAAATGCACGCAGAAGGCTTCCTGTTAAGATAACTGCCGAATTCAAAAAGGGAACGGCTTGCAGAATGCAGATGACGTACGGTGATATTTCCGTCACGGTTTACGGAAGCGCACCCGAGGAAGCGCTCACAGCGCCTCTTACGCAGGAAAGCGTAAGAAAAAATCTTCTGAAGCTCGGCGCAACACCGTTTGAGCCGGCAGAGGGCGGTGTGTCAATAGTCATAGATGATAACGTTATGCTCCCCGTGTCTGCTATAAATTCATTAAGACGTACGGCAACGGATCAGCTTTTGTGTAAAATAAACACGGTGTTCCACCCCGAAAGAGGCTCGTTTGAAATGAAAGCTCCGTCGCCTGCCGTGACGTGCGAAACATTCAACCCCACAGGCAAGAGCATTGCGCATTTCACGCATTGGAAGCTGATGCCCGCAAGAATATTCCTCGGCGGATTTTCACATATCTATCTGCCTGTTGAGGAGTACCTCAAAGCTCCCGACCACGTGCGTGAGGTCGTTGACGGCGTCGAATTTCCGAACGTGGTTATGATGAGGGAATATCACGAGCTTGACGATATGGCTGTCCGTGTGAAGCTTTTGGGAATGAAAAACGTGATGGTGAACAACATCGGCTCGCTTAGTATCGCACTTAAATACGGCTTCAACGTTCACGGCGGTATAGGATTGAACGTGCAGAGCGCGAGGGCGGCAAACGAATTCATCCGCCTCGGTGTCAACGACGTCATTATCAGTCCCGAGCTGAAGCTCCCTGCGATGAAGGCTATTGCCGAGTCGCTTGCCGGAAGAACAGGTGCGGCAATATACGGAAAGCTGCCTGCGATGACGGTTGAAAAATGCGTTATACGTGACGTGGCTATGGGCAAAAAAGCTCCCGAAATATCGCAGTGTACTTACTGTGAGGAGCATCCGTATTCACATATAATTGACAGACACGGTGCGAAAATACCCGTAAGACGTACATTTGCACACAGAAACATACTTTACAACAGCGTACCTGTTTATATGGCTGACAAGCTTACGGCGGTGTCGGGAGGAAAGGTCGGCGACTTACACTACTTCTTTACCGATGAAACTGCCACGGAAGCATCGGAAATAATCGATAAATACAGAAATCAGGAAGCACCTGAGGGTGATGTGAGAAGATTATGACGGTAAAATACAAGGTGTTAAGACAGGGGGCGAAGGCTCCCGAATATCAGAGCGAGTGCGCCGCAGGGGCTGACCTTTACGCCTGCTGTGAGGATACGGTGATAATGCCGTCACAGCGTAAGCTTATACCCACGGGTATTGCCATTGAGTGCGAAAGACGTGACATTGCGGCAATCATTTGCGCAAGAAGCGGACTTGCATCAAAGCACGGCATAACGCTTGCAAACGGTGTCGGTGTGGTTGACAGCGACTACAGAGGAGAAATAATGGTGTCGCTTGTAAATCTTTCCGATAAGCCCTACACGGTTTCAAACGGCGAGCGTATAGCACAGCTTATGCTTCTGCCCGTGATAAGAGGAGAATTTACAGAGGGCGAGCTTTCCGATACGCAAAGAGGTGTCGGCGGCTTCGGCTCGACGGGAAAAAACTGACAAAACGGAGATGCTATGATATATTTGGCTTCCAAATCCCCCAGACGCTGTGAAATACTGAAAACGGCAGGGATAATATTTGAAACGGTATCGTCGGATGCCGACGAAAGCTGCGGCTTTACACCTGCTCCTGAGGAGCTTGTTATGGGCTTGGCGAGCCGTAAGCTTCAATCGGCTCAGGTAGAGGCAAATGACGGCGATATAATCATTGCCGCAGATACCATTGTTTGCTATGACGGAATCGTTCTGGGCAAGCCCCGTGATGACGAGGATGCTTTCAGAATGCTGTCTATGCTTTCGGGCGAATATCACAAGGTCTATACAGGAATTGCTCTCAAAAAGGGCAAGAAGTACATACTTGACTACGACGTGACTGACGTCAAGATGCGTGAAATGACCGCAGACGAAATAATGCGGTATATTTCCACGGGCGAATGCCGTGACAAGGCAGGCTCTTATGCCATTCAGGGCATCGGAGGCGTGTTCGTCGAGGGCATAAACGGAAGCTACCACAACGTCGTGGGCTTGCCGCTTTGCAAGGTGTATGAGCATCTTTTGAAATTGGGAATGTGAATTGACCATACAACGCTACATTGAATGTGACGAACGAAGATGGGTTTGGTAATGAAATGCCTTCGGCATTAAATGCGGTAAACCGCATGAAATGTTTGTTTACAAACATGAAATGTTATCCGATGTCGGATAACATTATGAACAATCCTCCCGTCAAGCTTCGCTTGCCACCCTCCTTTACACAAGGAGGGCATAGAGTGAGCGGAAATGGGTTTGAAGTGGGGGAGAGTAGGGGGCGGCGCTCGGTAGTTCGTGGCTACCACGAACTACACGACCCGTATCAAACAACAGATAATAGATATTTTGTAGAGGCGGACGTCCCCGACCGCCCGAATAAAACAAACGAAAATGATATTTCCGTCAGGAAATATGCACACCCCTACTGCCCGGTGTAGTTGACTTTGTCAACTACGGTAGTTCGCTGTACGGCGAACTACATGGGGGTGACGGGCGGGTGTGCCGTCACCACATCGTATGAAATGAACAGAAATGGGATTTCCCCGATTAACCAAACCTTGTAGGGGAGGATATTATCCTCCCGTATTAAATTAACAAAACGGGTTTAAATCGGCGGGAGTAAACCCCCGCCCTACGAGTCACGTTGAATGAAACGAACGAAAATGGGTTTGACAATGAAATGAAAGAGGAATGAAATGCCTAAATATATAGGGCTTGACCTCGGTCAGGCGACGACGAAAATATATGAAAAGGGCAGGGGCATCGTGCTTCGTGAGCCTACTGCCATTGCATACGATACCGTCAGGGGCGATGTTATCGCCGTCGGTAAGGATGCAAGAAAAATGTACGGCAGAACGCCGAAGGATAAGGAAGCGGTGCTTCCGCTTAAAGGCGGTGTTATCGACAGCTTTGTTGATACATCGGAGGTGCTTTATTCGTTTTTTGTCAAAAACGGATACACAGGACTTTTTAACCGCCCGAAAATTGCTGTAGGTGTGCCGTGGGGCATATCGGAGGTTGAGCGCAACGCCTTTGAAAACGTATGTATGGAAGCAGGTGCATCGGGTGTTACACACCTTGTTGCACAGCCTATGGCGGCGGCACTCGGCGCAGGAATAAATGTGCTTAAAGCAAAAGGCAATCTTATATGCGATATCGGCGGAGGAAAAACGCAGACGGCTGTTATATCGTACCGAGGCGTGCTTCACGCAGGTATCACACGTGTCGGCGGATGTGACCTTGATGCGGCGATAATATCCTACATCAAAAACACATTCAACGTGCTTATCGGTGAAAACACGGCGGAGCTTATCAAAAAAACGGCAGGCTCTGCGCACCCTATGTTTGACAAGGGCAATTTCCGTGTATACGGAAAGGACATCGTGACAGGCAGGGCAACGGCAGTCAGCATAACCTCGGCGGAGGTTCGCGGTGCTATGATAGAATCGTTTGAAAGAATAGTTGACGGAATACACGCAACGCTTGAGGATATGCCGCCGAGAATTGCATCGGATATATACGATAACGGAATGACTCTGTGCGGAGGCACTTCGCTTCTGCCGGGTATTGACAAGCTGCTCGAGCAGGCACTCGGTATGCCTGTAAGACGTGCATCACGTCCGCTTGACTGTATCGTAAAGGGAATAGGAAAAATAATAGATTCGCCCGGTGAGCTTGCGGAGATCGTGAGCAGACAGGAAATGTTGGATTGAAATGATGAGATTTTTTAAAAGCAGATTTTTTATAGTCACTCTTTGTATTGCGATGGTGCTGACGGTGATACTCAGCGCACTTGCGGCATCGGGACATGCGTCGGTGATAACGAACGGTGTAAACGTGATGCTTGCTCCGTTTTCTGAGGGCTTCGGAAGCGTAGGGCTTGCGATCAAGGGGTACAAGCAGTATTTTGACTCCGTTGATGCGCTGAGGGCTGAAAACGAAGCACTCAAAAACGAGGTGAATGACCTCAAGGGGCTTATTTACGATGCTGAGGCTATGAAAAAGGAAAATGAGTTTTACAAAAACTTTCTCGGTATAAAAGAGGAGCATTCCGATTACATCTTTCTCGATGCAACGGTGATAAACCGTGAGGCGGGGAACTACGTCAGCGTGTTTTCTCTCAACAAGGGCACACGTGATGGAATTGAAAAAAATATGCCTATCATTTCCGAGGGCGGAGGCATCGTCGGCTATATAAGCGAGGCGGGTGTAAACTGGGCAAAGGCATCGACCGTTATCGATACGTCATCGTCTGTCGGCGTTTACGTTGAACGCACAGGCGAGGCAGGCGTGCTTTCGGGTGAATTTTCCCTTAAAAAAGAGGGACTTTGCAGAATAAATTATCTTTCGGGAGATTCTGATGTCACCGTAGGCGACAGAGTGATGACCTCGGGGCTCGGCTCGATATACCCGGAGGGAATACTTGTAGGTACTGTCGAGCGTGTGGAGTTTGACGATAACCTCCGCACAAAATATGCCATAGTCCGTCCGTTTGCCGACCTTACGGAAACGGAGCGTGTAATGATAATAACGGGATTTGAAAAGATAGACTAAAGGGAGTGAGAGAATGTACGGAAAAAACACCGCAAGAACGGTCATACGAACCGTTTTGTCGTGCCTCGGCGTGCTTACGTGCGCCCTGCTTCAGGTATCCGTTTTTCCGTATCTGCGGTTTTTCGGATGTATACCCGATATAACAGCGGCGTGCTTGATCTGTCTTGCTCTTTTTGAAAACGAAAAAACGGTGTGCGTGCTTTCTGTGTGCGCAGGTGTTGTGCTTCATTCAATAGGCACACGGGGCGTTTCGTACTATCCGCTTTTATATCTTGCGGCGGTTTGTGTTTGTATGGTGCTTTCAAACGTGTTTTTCAAAAACAGATTTTTGAGCGTTATGACAGCCGCATTGATAACATTTGTTGCCGAGGGCGTGCTTACAAGCATATTTCTGATGTCTGACGGCGCATCCTATGCGGATACCTTTACAGGCGCGGTGCTTCCGCAGCTTGTGTATTCGCTTGTCTGCACGGCGGCGGTATATCCCATTTGCAGACTTCACGACAGTGTCTTTGGTATACGGAGAAAAGCTGATTACTATGAGGAATAAAAAGAAGAAATTTTATACAAGCGGTCTGTTTATACTCGGCGCAGTATTTCTCGCCGTGTGCTTTATCTACATAATAAGGCTTGTCAATATGCAGATAACGGGCGTGAATAAATATATTTCGCTGAATACGAAAACGTATTCAAGGTACGAAACCGTTCAGGCGGTGAGAGGCGAGATATATGACAGAAACGGTAAACCGCTTATAACGAATGAATATACGAATACGGTTCAGCTCAGCTACAATTCACTGAAAAATTATACTTCAACGGGTAAAAACGGTGTGATAGCACAGTTGAGCTTTGTGCTTGAGGATTATTACGGAGATTTCACAACGCATTTTCCCGTAACGGGAACGTATCCGCACGTTTCATATAATGAAGAAGCACTTGAAAATTCCGTTACCAAAAACAGATTCAAGAGCTTTCTGAAGACGAACGGACTTGATGAGGACATCTCCTGCGTTGACCTTTTTGAATGGCTCATTGATTATTACGGCTTGAAAAACAAAAACGGCGCATATATTTATGAGGGGCGCACACAGTACGATGTCATAGCAGTCAGATATGAGCTTGACACGATGAACTTCTCCTCCGACAATCCGTTTATTGTAAAGGAAGAAGCACCCTTGAAGCTCGTCACGGCAATACTTGAACGTGCTTCTACGGGCATATACATCGAAAAGGAATGGAAAAGAGTATATAATTATCCGGGGCTTGCCTCTCATATACTCGGACGTGTCGGCAAGATACCTGCGGATGAAATAGAAAAATATCTCGAGATGGGATATAAGTACGATGCGATAGTCGGCATTGACGGCGCAGAGCATGCCTTCGAGGAGCTTTTAAAGGGCACGGAGGGACAGGTCAAGATAACCGAGGATGAATACGGCGGTATCATTTCAACGGAAACCGTTGTTGAGCCTGTTCCCGGACGAAACGTGTATCTGACTATTGACATAGACCTGCAAAGGGCGGCAGAGGAGCAGCTCAAGGCGAATATAGATAAGATAGTCAATAATGCCACGGACGATATGACGGGTAAGCTTGCTGACAGCGGTGCGATAAGCGCTGTTGACCCGAATACAGGCCAGGTATATGCGCTTGCCTCTTATCCGAGCTTTGACCTTACGACGTTTACAGAGGATTATTCAAAGCTTGTAAATGACGAAAAAAGACCGCTTTTCAACCGTGCATTGTTCGGTAATTACGCACCCGGCTCAACATTCAAGCTCGGCGTATCTGCGGCGGCGCTGACGTGCGGAGTTATGACGGGCGGAAGCAGTGTTGAATGTATCGGTGTGTACAAATATTACAATGACTATCAGCCGCATTGTTGGTACAGATACGGCCACGGCGACGTTGATTTGAAAAAGGCGCTCGGCGTTTCCTGCAACTGCTATTATTATGATGTCGGACGGCGTCTCGGTATCGAAGCGATGAATGAGTATTGCACAACGCTCGGACTCGGTCAGTACACGGGAATCGAGCTTGCCGAATCAAACGGTGTGCTTGCAGGCCCCGTTTACTATTCGGAAAAAAATCTCGGTGTGTGGATGCCGGGTGACACGCTTCAGGCGGCTATCGGTCAGAACACGAACGCCGTGACACCGCTTCAGCTTTCGATGTACATTTCAACGATTATAAACAGCGGAACGAGATACAAGGCGACCGTGCTTTATAAGACCGAAACGTTTTCGGGTGCTGACGTTCAGTATAATCAGACCGAGATACTCGGAGAGGCAGAGCTTTCCGACGAGCATACATTGCTTATAAAGCAGGGTATGAAGCTCTCGCAGGAAGGAACGTCAACGCTCCGGAAGTACAAGTTCCCAATAGGCTCAAAAACAGGTACGGCGCAGACGTCAAAGCAGAATAACAATGCTGTATTTACGGCATTTGCTCCGTATGATAACCCCGAAATCGTTGTTTCCTGCGTTATTGAAAACGGTGCGGCAGGCAGAAATGCGGCAACGTCTGTTGCAGGTGTCATTTCTTACCGCTTCGGACTTGATGAAAACGGTGTGAAATTACCCGAGGAAACGGAAGCACCCGAAACGGAAGCTGTTGTTACAAAAAAGCCGACGGCAACAAAGCCCCCTGTGACCGAGGAGGTAAACACACCTGTCGAGGATACAGAGGAAATAACAGTTCCGGACGGTGAACACGGTGAGGATATAGAGCCGCCCGAAAACGAGGACTCACCGCCCGAAAATGAGGAAGACGACCTCGATTCGGCATAACATCACACCCGAATTTGAGCATTGCAGGGGAGGATATTTATTAAGTTATAATCGCCTGTGGCGAGTTTAGAGTTATGATTGGCTTTGCCAAGTTATGATATGCCTGCGGCATAGTTATAAACGCTTGCGAAGCAAGCTCATAACGGTGAGCGAAAGCGAGCCTCATAACTCATAACTAATAATTATCCTCCCGCAAGAAACAAAAGATAATAGATAAGAAATAAGAGATAATAGATAAAAAGCGCCATCGCCCACAGCCCCCTTGCAGTTCGCTGTACAGCGAACTGCCGTAGTTGACAAAGTCAACTACACGTTGGCGAAGCAAATTGCCTTGCGGGCAATGGCGCACACCGCAAGCGGTGTATGAGGTGTTAATGCAACAAGCAGAAATGACTTCAAGACGGCGCATCCCCCGGTGGGGCTGTGGATGCGCATATTTCCTGCGGAAATATAAATGAACAAAAACAGCCTGCTTCATTGATAAAGCCGTCATTCTATTGACATTTAAGAAAATATTATATATAATAACCACGATAAATAATTTTGTAATTAAATAAAGGATAGGTGAAAGATATGTTTAAATCTCCCTGTATGTCCCTTAAGGATATTTTGGGTGCGGATTACGCTGCCGCACTTTGCAATTCCGCTGTTTACAACGGCTATGCAACGAAAGAGGAAGCTGAAAAGATAGTTTCCGAAAAAATTGATTTTATGTCCGAAGAAAGACAGAAGGCAAACGAAAAGATGCTTGACGACGTCGGTACGTCTGTCGTTCCCGCATTTGAAACAACGAATGACGGTGCGGCAACGGATGCGTTTTCAAAGGCGCTTCACAAGTGTATGGCACCGCTTTCAGCAAGAGGTCTTTGCCGTATAGGTGAAGACGGTAAGGTTTACTTCATCGGTAAGAGTGAGCACTACCACGCATCTCTCGGCCACGGCTTCGGCGGTTACAAGCTTATCGATAACGCACGCAAGCTCGGCGTTCCCAACGCAACACACAACAACACACGCGGTTACATAACAAGACTTGCAGAGCGTGAGCTTATCCGTGCGGCAAACGGCGGTGTTGACGATGCTGAGCTTGAAAAGATACTTGCTTCAAGAGAGCCGAAGGTGCTCAACCGCTGTATCAACCTTGAAACGGGAAGCCTTGCGTGCGAAGCAGGATTTAAAATGATGCTTTCAAGATTCTATAAGCTTGACGGCACATTTGAAAACCCCAAATATTACGGCAAAACACCCGTTTTCTTCGTAATGGCTGATATGAAGGGCACAAACGAAGCAAACTATCACGGTACGACGATATTCGCACAGACTCTCAGAGGTCTTTGGGGCGGCTTTGCAAAAGAAGCCGAAAAGGCAGGCCTTTACAAGATAGTTCCCGTTATGATAAACGACCTTGCTGACTTTGAAGCAAAGCTGAAGCAGTACAACAGCGGCAACTACAAGACAGCAGGCTTTGCGCACGAAATCATCCTTATGAACTACGGCGCAATAAGACTCACAAAGGAATTTTTGCAGGGTGCATATAAGCTCTGCCGTGAGTACGACACACCTACGATGTGTGATGAAATTCAGTCCTGCATGTGGTACGACGGAATGTTCCTGTTCAGAAAATGGGGACTTAACCCCGACTTTGCTGTTGTAGGTAAGGGCTTCCCCGGCGGTGAATACCCTGCAAGTAAGCTCATCACAACGGCTGAAATGGATGCGCTCAACCTCTTCGGCGCACTCGTTACAAACGGTCAGGAGGAGCTTGCATCGCTTTCCTACCTCGTAACGATGGAATTCTCCAAGGCAAACAGCGAGGAAATAAAGGATGCGGGCGAATACTTCTACGAAAGCCTTGAAAAGATAGCAGAGGAGAACAGCAGCCTCATCGTAAGAGCAGACGGCTTCGGTCACTTGGCAGGTCTTCGCTTTGCAAAGGTCGATGAGGCGGCAAAGTTTGCGAAGATACTCAACGATATGTGTGTTGACATCTCCGCACAGCTTTACAAAGCAAACTGTCCCCCTGTTGTTCTTGTAAAGCCCCCGCTTATAGCTTCAAGATACGCTATGGACTTCCTCTGCGGAAAGATCAAAGAAGCTATCAAGCTTATGTAAGCTTTTGAGGTAAACTATGTACGTACTTGGAATAGATGTCGGAACAACGGGTACGAAAACCGTTGTTCTCGACAAAGACGGAAAAATACACGGTCTTGCGTATAAGGACTATCCGATAACCTCCGCCCCCGGCGGCATCTCGGAGCAAAGTGCCGAGGACTGGTGGGATGCCGTGGTTTATACGGTCAAGGAAAGCACGAAGGATATCGACAAAACAAAGATACTTGCTTTATCACTTTCAACACAAGGTGCTACAACTGCGTTCGTTGACGAAAGCTTCAACTCTATCCGCCCTGCTATCACTTGGATGGATATGCGTGCAACAGAAGAATGTAAGATTCTTGACGATGCCCTCGGTGAGGATGGAATATACAACCGCTGCGGCTGGACGACTGATCCGGGAAGTGATGCGGCAAAGCTTTTGTGGATAAAGAAGCACGAGCCTGAAGTGTTTGAAAAAACGTACAGCTTTTTGTCAACGATAGAGTTTGTAAACGAAAAGCTGACAGGACAAAACGTGGTAGACCCCACAAACGCATCAATAAGAGAATTTTTCAATATCAACACGGGCAAGTGGGATAAAGAAATACTTGATATAATCGGAATTGACGAATCAAGACTTCCCCGTGTTATGCCCTCGGGTGCATATATCGGAACGCTGACGAAGAAAGCCGCCGACACTCTCGGTATTCCCGAAAGCGTCAAGGTATATAACGGTGCGCACGACCAATACTGCGCATCCATCGGATGCGGTGCGCTGACAGCAGGGGATATGATGCTGTCAACGGGTACGGCTTGGGTGCTTCTCGGCATCAGCGACAAGCTGACGTACTCGAAGGCTCACATCGTTCCCGGTATTCACCCCAAGACGGGACTTTACGGCAATATTGCCTCCCTTTCGGGTGTCGGAAACGCAATGAAATGGGTGAAGGACACGTTTGAAAGTGACTATAAAACGCTTGATATCGAGGCTGAAAAACGTCTTGAAAGTGCAAAGGACATTATTTTCCTGCCCCATTTTTCGGGCGCTTGCTTCCCCCGCCGTGACAGCGCAATGTCAGGCGGTATATACGGTCTGCGCCTTGGAAATGATAAATACGATATTGCAAGAGCGCTGATGGAGGGCGTTGCGTTCAACGTCCGTGCAGGACTTGAAAAGTATGCAGAGCAGGGCGTTGACATTTCCGCACTCAAAATAATGGGCGGCGCATCAAGAAGCGACCTCTGGTGCTCCATTGTCGGCTACGTTACGGGCTGTAAGATAACGAGAATGGAAAATGCCGAGGCTTGTGCTGTCGGTGCTGCGGCAATAGCCGCTGTCGGATGCGGACTTACAGACGGTTACGTGTCACTTTCAAAGGGCGAGGTAATGAACCTCGATGACGAAAAAATTTATAAGCATTACAACGAAAAATATAAAAAATACGTCGCTTTGTATGAAGCGGTAGAAAAGGCGGTACACAAATGATAGTAGATTATTTTGAAAGAACAAAGGTAGACGAGGAATTTTATAACGAGTTTATCAAGGACAGAATTCCGAAGAAAATTATTGATATGCACATTCACATCTCCGATGTTGAAATGCGTAAAAACTGCGTGGCTGACCCCACGGACTGGTCAAACCAGTGCAACTCCATAATGCGTTTCCAGGACTATGAGTTCTACCGTGATGCATTTTATCCCGATTCCGAGGTTGAAGCAAACGTGCTTCCCTGCGTTACGAGAGGACTTGACGTTGTTGCAAACAACAACTACCTCTCCGAGCTTAAAAAATCGGGCAAGGCAAGATATGCACACATGATGGTTGACCCTACTTGGGACGTTGAATTTACGGAAAAAATGCTCGTTGAGGGTGAATTCACAGGCTTCAAGCCGTACCCCGACTTCGTTTCGGGCGTTCAGGGCGCTGAAATCGGTCTTCTTGACTTTATCCGCCCCGACCAGCTTGCACTTGCGAACAAATACAAAAAGTCCATCGTGCTTCACCTGCCACGTGCAGGCAGATTTCCCGATGACAACAACATCAAGGAAATACGCTACATAAAGGATAAATTCCCGGATATCAAGCTCATTATTGCTCACGTCGGCAGATGCTATTCTATCGACTGGATAGTAAGAGCGACTGAAAAGCTCGGTGATGACCGTAACTACTTCCACTATGACCTGGCGGCTCTTATCAACCCCGTAGTTCTTGACTACGTATTTGAGCATTATCCGCTTGACCAGATAATGTACGGTACTGACCTTCCCATATTCCTCTGGCACGGTAAGCGTCAGTGGACAGACGTCAAGTATATCAATATGCCCCGTGAGGACTTCCCGTTCAACAAGCACATCGAAGGCCCCGAGGCAGAAGCAAAGTATACGTTCTTCATATACGAACAGCTCAAGAGCATTCTCGATGCAACCTACAAGGTAGGCGGCAGAAAGTTTGCTGAGGACATCTTCTACAACAACGCAGTTAAATTCTTGGGTTAAGAAAGGAAAAAATAAAATGAGCAATCCTAAAATAGGTCTTTTGCCCCTTTACGTGGCGCTTTATGATGAAACAAGCCCCAAAAGACGTGTATGGCTTGAGGGATTTTATCAGCAGATATGTATGGAGCTCCGTTTCAGAGGTATCGATGTCGTTGAAGCCGATACGTGCCGTATAAAGCCCGAATTTGAAAAGGCTGTTGCTGATTTTGAAGCGGCTGACGTTGACGCTATCGTAACGCTTCACCTTGCTTACTCTCCCTCGCTTGAATCCTCCGACGTGCTTAAAAACACACGTCTTCCCATAATCGTTCTTGATACGACACCTCACTATGAGTTTGACTATACGATATCCTCCGACAAGGTCGGTGCTAACCACGGCATCCACGGCGTTCAGGATATGTGTAACCTTCTCATCAGAAACGGCAAGGACTTCCAGATATTTGCAGGCCATTGGGATAATTCAACGGTGCTTGACGATGTTGCAAGTGCCGCTAAAGGTGCTAAAATGGCGAAGTCAATGAAAAACGCAAAGGTCGGACACCTCGGCGGTCCTTTCGCAGGTATGGGTGACTTTGCAATTCCCGCCGACGAGCTTGAAAAGACTATAGGTATGCAGGTAAAGCCGTTTGTTGACGGTGAGCTTCCCTCGGTAACCGAGGAAGAAATGGAAGCTGAATACAAGGCTGACTGCGAACGCTTCGTTATGAACAGCGTTACGTATGCACAGTATAAAGGCTCTTGCCGTACAGCACTCGGCATCAGAAAATGGATAGAAAAATATGGCCTTACAGCGTTCACAATGAACTTTATGGGCGTTGACGGCTCAACACAGTTTGACCATATGCCCTTTGCAGAGGCTTGTAAGGCTATGGGCAGAGGTATCGGCTACGCAGGTGAGGGCGACTGCCTGACAGCGGCATTTGTCGGCTCGCTTCTGTCTGTATACGATGAAACGACGTTTGCTGAAATGTTCTGCCCCAACTGGAGAGATGATACTATCTACCTTTCCCACATGGGCGAATATAACGTAAAGTGCGCAGGCTCCAAGCCCGATTGCAGAATCAGCAACTTCCCCTACGGCAAGAATGCAGGTAAGCCCGTCAATATGATGACGGTGTTCAAGCCGGGCAAGGCTGTATACGTTGCGCTTAACCCCATCGGAGGCGGTAAGTACAGACTCATTCTCACAGATGTCGAGGTGCTTGAAGCTCCCTATGAAACATCGTTCAGAAACGACGTCAGCGGATGGATGAAGGTTTGTAAGCCCTTGACGGAATTCCTCCCCGAATTCAGCCGTCTCGGCGGTATCCACCACGGCGCTATGGTGTACGGCGGTGACATTTCTGCCCTCGCTTCCTTCGGTAAGATAATGGGCTGGGAAGTTTCCGTAATTAAATAAAGAGGTTTTTGTATGTATTATGTAGGTATTGACCTCGGCGGTACAAATATCGCCGCAGGTCTTGTTGACGAAGATAATAATATCGTTAAAAAAATGTCCGTGCCCACGCTTCCCGAAAGAGGAAACGATGCGGTAACGGCAGATATTGCAAAGCTTATAAGCGACCTTGCTTCATCTTACGGCATCAGCCTTGACGAGGTGGCTTATGCAGGCCTTGCAACTCCCGGTGCTATCGATTGCGACACGGGTAAGATCGACAGAGCGTGTAATCTTCTCATGGAGGATTACCCCATCGTCGATAAGCTTTCAGCACTTACTCCCGTCAAGATATATCTTGAAAATGACGCTAATGCGGCGGCTCTCGGAGAGGCTGTTGCAGGTGCGGCAAAGGGAGCAAAATATTCCGTTATGATAACGCTCGGCACAGGTGTCGGCGGCGGTATCGTTATGGACGGAAAGGTTTATTCGGGCTTCAACTATGCAGGCGGTGAGATAGGCCATATGGTTATTGAGCATAACGGCAGACAGTGCAACTGCGGACGTCGCGGCTGTTTTGAAGCATACAGCTCCGCAACCGCCCTTGCCGCAATGACAAGAGAAGAAATTGAAAAATACCCCGAATCAGGCCTTGCACAGGTTGCCAAGGAAAACGGCAAGGTCAACGGCAGAACCGCATTTATTGCAAAAAATAAGGGTGACGAAGCGGGTGCAAGAGTCGTTGAAAAATATCTTGATTACCTTGCTTGCGGTATCACAAACGTAATAAATCTGTTCCAGCCCGATATCGTCTGCATCGGCGGCGGTATCTCAAACGAGGGAAAAGGACTTATTGAACCGCTTTTGGACAAAATAAACAACGAGGTGTTTACAAAGACTATCGCACCCGAAAGACAGACGGTTATCCGTCTTGCAACACTTGCAAACGACGCAGGTATCGTCGGTGCGGCTAATCTCGGTAAATGATATGAAAATTAAAAACTGTTTTGTACCCGTTATACTGTACGTCCTGCTTTTTGCAGGACTTGCAGTGGGTACGTTTTATGATTATCAAATATCGCAGACGCTGACGCAGATGGAGGATTCGTGGGCTCGCTTTATGGAAATATGGGCAGAGCCGCCGTCACTTCTTTTTGTTGCGTTTTCGTTTGCCGCACTTGCGGTATACGTTTTAAAGCAAAAGGTAAAGGGACACGTTTATCTGTCGGTGCTTTGTGCCGTCGGCGGTGCTATATCAACGTATTCGACCATCACAAGAACGGTTGAGTATTACAGTGTAGAGGTCTACGAAATGACCTTGACGAAGATTTTGTCGGTTGTCGGTACGGTCATTATAATGGCTCTGTTTATGAAGCTTGCGTCTATGATAAAGGACGAAACGCTCAAAAAAATAAAGCCTGCATTTGTGACGGTTGTTGCCGTAGGTCTTGCAACGCTCGTTATAATATCCGCTGTCAAGACCGTATGGGGCAGGGAACGCTTCCGTGCAATGGAGGATATTTCCCACTTTACAAGATGGTACATACCCGTAGGACGTGCGGCGGATGATGCGCACAAATCGTTCCCGTCGGGACATACGTCAAATGCGGTCATTATATACACGGTTTCGTTTATCTATGATAAGCTCGGCGACAAAAAGAAAGCGGGCATCATCAAGGGACTTGCAATTCTTTGGGTTGCTCTCGTTATGTTTTCGAGAATGGTGTGCGGTGCGCATTTCCTTTCCGATACGTGTGCAGGTGCGATCATTACAATGACTATCGTTATCGTGTGCCGTAAAATATTCTGTAAGGACACAAAAAGCCTTTAAGGTGCTATGAAATCGTTTAAAACTACAAAAATTGCCTGTTACATAGGATTTTTCACACAGGCTGTTATAATCAATCTTGCGCCCGTGCTGTTCATCGTTTTCAAAGGACAGTTCGGGCTTTCCTATGAGGAGCTGGGACGTCTTATCCTCATAAATTTTGCCGTGCAGATAGCAACCGATGTTGTTTCCATCAAGGTGCTTGAGCGTGTACCGCTTCGCATTCAGCTTCTGACAGCACACATACTGTGCTTTTCGGGCCTTGTCGGTATGTCGGTGCTTCCGAATGTTTTACCGCCTTATATAGGACTTGTATGTGCTGTGGTGATGTATTCCGTCGGTGGGGGACTTATCGAGGTACTGCTCAATCCCGTTGTGTCACATCTGCCCGAAACAAACACAAAGGTCGAAATTCCGCTTTTGCATTCGTTTTACTGCTGGGGACATTTGCTCACGTGCCTTTTGTCAACGGTGTATCTGCATTTTTCCGATAATTGGCAGGTGCTTCCCGTTTTGTGGTCGATAGTTCCCCTGACGGCGACGGTTTTGTTTACAAAAGCACCGCTTCCCGAATTTGAAAAAGAGGGCGAAAGAACGCCCATCGGCAAGCTTTTGAAGTCAAAAGCGTTTTTGACGCTTATGCTCGTTATGGTCTGCTCAGGTGCGGCTGAACAAGCAGTGGCGCAGTGGGTATCATATTTTGCGGAGATAGGCTTGCAGATACCGAAAATATACGGTGACGTCATCGGCGTGTGCGGCTTTGCACTCTGTATGGCTCTTTGCCGTATGCTTTACGGAATTTTCGGAGAGCGATTTGATATAAAAAAGGTGCTTTTGTGCTCATCCCTTCTCTGCGTTGCTTCGTATGCGCTCATCTGTCTTGTTAATTCGCCCGCAGTGTCGCTTATCGGCTGTGTTCTTTGCGGTATTTCGGTTGCGCTTATGTGGCCGGGAACGGTTGCAGGGGCAGACGGTGATTTTCCGCACGGCGGAGCGGTGATGTTCGCACTTCTTTCGGTTATGGGTGACATCGGTTGCTCGGCAGGACCGTGGATAACGGGCATCGTTTCCGATGCTATCGAGAAAAATACGTCGTTTTTTGAAGGTCTTGCGTTTTTTGACGGTATGTCGGGCGAGCAGATAGCACTCAAATGCGGAATATTCGTTATAATCATATTCCCCGTCACAATGGCACTGTGCCTATTCCATTATATAAGGAATAAATAAAATATTACGGTGCTTGAAAATTAACATTATATATTTCCGCAAGGAAATAAGCGCCCGTCCGCACCCCCCACAGTTCGTAGTAGTTCGTATAACGAACTACTACGAACTGCCTGCGGACATAGGGCGCACACCGCATAGCGGTGCTTTGAAATAAAAAAAGTTATTAAAACCACTTGACAAAACATCATAAATATGATATTATATCTTGTACAAAAAAAGCAGAAACGATTTTCCGTTCTCACCTTGACCGCTTAAAGCTGTGGGTTAATACTTACAAACGGCTGTATTGTGCCGTGGTTTTGGTATGCGGGAAAAATGTTTCACCGCATTTTTTTAATCTATTTTGGAGGTGTTTGGCAATAAGCACTAAGGATCTTTTAATCAATGACGACATTAAGCTCGCGCAGGTGAGAGTTGTCGGTGACGACGGCGAGGTTTTCGGAATAATGAGCGCCGACGAAGCACGTGAGATCGCATACGACAGAGGTCTTGACCTCGTTCTTATCGCACCCACTGCAAATCCCCCTGTGTGCAAGGTTATTGATTACGGTAAGTACCGCTTCGACCGTGACAAAAGGGAAAAGGAAGCAAAGAAAAAACAGCAGAATGCCGAAGTCAAGGAAATCCAGCTTTCGCTTACTATCGACACGCACGATTTCATGACAAAGGTTAAGCACGCCCACCGTTTCTTAAAGGGAATGGATAAGGTTAAGGTCGTTGTCAGATTCAGGGGAAGACAGATCACTCATCAGAGCATGGGCTACGATATTCTCCAACGCTTTGCCGATGCTTGCGCCGAATACGGTGCTTGCGATAAGCCCCCGGTGGCAGAAGGCAGAAACATCACGATGATGCTTTCTCCCATCAAACCCGACGCAAAAAACAAAGGCTGATATTATGCCCCTTTGATGCGTAGTATCACAGAATTTATTTACAGGAAAGGAAAAAATCATGGGAAAAATCAAGTCACATAAGGCCTCGTCCAAAAGATTCAGTCTCACAGGCACAGGCAAGGTAAAGATCAATCACACAAACCGCCGTCACAAGCTCGGCAAGAAGAGCACAAAGCGTAAGAGAGACCTCAGACAGAGAGGCTACCTCAGCGATTGCTTCACGAAGACTGTTAAGTCTCTTATCCCCAAGGACTGATTTAGGAAGAATAGGAGGAAATAAAAAATGGCAAGAATTAAAGGCGCATTAGCAACTCGTAAGAGAAGAAATAAAATGCTCAAGCTCGCAAAAGGCTACTGGGGTGCAAAGAGCAAGCACTTCAAGATGGCTAAGCAGCAGGTAATGAAGAGCGGCAACTACGCTTTCGCAGGCAGAAAGATGAAGAAGAGAGACTTCCGTCGTCTCTGGATCACGAGAATCTCTGCTCAGGCAAAGGTTAACGGTATGAACTACTCCACATTCATGAACGGTCTTAAGAAGGCTGGAGTAACACTCAACCGTAAGATGCTCGCTGAGATCGCTGTTTACGACAAGGATGCTTTCGCAGCACTTGCAGAACAGGCAAAGGCAGCACTTAAATAAGCTACTTAAAAGGTGGGTGGCTCGTTTGGAGAATTATTTCCCGAATGAGCCGTCCACGTTTTTTTGAATCTGATTAGATTTCCGCAGGAAATCTGCGCCCTATGCCTGCGGGCAGTCCTGCGGACTGTGGGGGGGCGCAGGCGGGCGCATATGCACGCTGAATGAAATGGAAAAGTATTTATGTTTTCTTTGCGGATTTACAGATTTTCTCGTTAAAAAAGCGAACAAATATTCGATTTTTTGTATATTTGTTCATTTTTCCGTGATATAATGATAGTGTATTAAAATATTCAGAGGTTTACTATGGTACAGCTCACCGAAAAAGAACGGAAAATATACGAATTTATCGTTGATGAAATAAATAAAGGAAAATGCTCGCCGAGTGTGCGTGACATCAAGGACGCTATAGGCTTTGCAAGCACATCGACCGTACACGGCTATCTGCGCAAGCTTGAAGAAAAAGGGTATATTCAAAGAGAGCAGGGCAAATGCCGTACCGTGCGTGCAGGCGGAAGTACGACACCTGCAGTTCCCGTTCTCGGCAAGGTCGCCGCAGGTCTTCCCATATTTGCAGAGGAAAATTACGACGGCTATATAAGCGTGCAAATTCCCGCAAATTACAGGTCAAGCGAGGTATTTGCGCTTCGTGTCAAGGGTGAAAGTATGATAGAGGCGGGAATTCTTGACGGAGATTACGTTGTCATAAGCAAAACACCGTGCGCCGAAAACGGCGAGATCGTTGTGGCACTTATCGAGGACGAGGCAACGGTCAAGACGTTTTATAAGGAAAAAGGGCATATAAGGCTTCAGCCTGAAAACAGCACTATGCGCCCGATAATCGTCAAGGACGTCACGATCGTCGGAAAGGTAATCGCAAATATCAGATTTTATAAGTAAATAAAATGTAAACGTTGTGTTTACCTATTGACAAATAATAAAATATATGATATAATCCACGTGTTAATCCGAAGACAGCAGGTTTCGGTAAAAGCGAAAGCTTTCCTGCCGAGGGGAAAACGGTATATACTTTAAGTATTTTTACGCTTTCTTTTCGGTCGAGAAAAGAAGGCGTTTTCTGTTTTCGGAAGACAAAACCAAAACGGAGGTAAATAATCAAATGGCAAGCGAAAAGATCAAGGCTCAAAAACAACAGATCGTTGCTGACCTTGCTGAAAAGCTCAAGACAGCTTCCTCTTGCGTTATCGTAACATATGCCGGCATCACGGTTGAAAACGACACAAAGATGAGAGCTGAGCTCAGAGAAGCAGGCGTTGAGTATTCTGTTATTAAGAATACAATGACAAAGAGAGCTGTTGAAGAAGTAGGCTACGCACAGCTTGGCGAAGTTCTTGAAGGCATGACAGCGGTTGCTATCAGCCAGAACGATGCGGTTGCTCCCGCAAAGATCCTCAAGAAGTACGCTGACACAGTTGAGACGTTTGACATAAAGGCAGGCTTTGTTGACGGTGAGATCCTTGACAAGGCAGGCGTTATGGCTCTTGCTGAAATTCCGTCCAAGGAAACTCTTATTGCGAAGATCCTCGGATGTGTTCGCTCCCCCTTGTACAACCTGGCTTATGTACTCCAGGCTGTTATCGACAAGCAGGGTGAAGGCGCACCCGCTGCTGAGGCAGCACCTGCTGAAGAAGCTGCAGCAGAATAATTCGGCTTCATAAAATTTACTGAAAAAATACGAAAGGTGTATTAAAAATGGCTAACGAAAAAATCGAAAAGATTCTTGAAGAACTTGATTCCCTTACAATACTCGAACTCGCTGACCTCGTTAAAGGTCTCGAAGAAAAATACGGCGTAAGCGCTGCTGCTCCCGTTGCAGTTGCAGGCGCTGCTGCTCCTGCTGCAGCTGCTGCAGAAGAAAAGACAGAATTCGACGTAATTCTCGCTTCCTTCGGTTCCTCCAAGCTCGGAGTTATCAAGGTTGTTCGTGAACTTACAGGTCTTGGTCTTAAGGAAGCTAAGGACATCGTTGAGGGTGCTCCTAAGGCTCTTAAGGAAGGCGTTGACAAGGCTACAGCTGAAGAATACAAGGCTAAGCTCACAGAAGCTGGCGCTACTGTTGAAATCAAATAATAGACTTTTAAATAAGTCTCAAATAACCGAGTATCGTTTGATACTCGGTTATTTTCCGTTATTCAATTTGCACAAGTCAGAGTGTCAAAATTTGTGTAAAATCACAGCGGGGGGCATTGAAAAAGTAAAAATCGTGTGGTATAATTATTTCGGAAAGGCAATACAGCGGTAATAGCTTATGGTCAAAAATACGGAGGATATTGTTATGAAAAAGAAATTGACAATTGTTATTTGTTTGACTTTGATGCTGGTAATCTGCTCGTGCAGAAACGGCGATTACGTTGATACCGCCACTGATACAAGCACAGCCGAGGTAACAAATGAGAATACCGACATTGGCGAAAACACCGATGAGGTAACAACACAGACTAACGATAGCATAGTCGATATAGAAGATAATAATTCAGATTATAACATTGTCTGTAACAATGATGGCAATTTTATCGTGTTCGATGATCCTTCTGTATACAAAGTACAGAATCAGCAATTAGCTACTGTCATTTTTTCTTCAATGAAGGAATTCAGAGATAGTGTGATCAAAGGAAGACTAACTGAACAGCAAAAAAGAATAATGGTTACCGCCTTCCCTAAAGATGACAAAGGCGCTATTGTGTCTTGTGATTTTAATAATCTGTATATACAGAAGCTTCCGGAAGACGGCTGGATAAATAGCGTATCGTGGAGTGGTTCATATTATTCCTTTTCGTATAAATTCGAGAATGGCAGCTCGGGATATTCTCATTGCTTTACAAAAAGTCAATTCGATGAGCTGTATAAAAGGAAATATTTGGATTTTTTTAATAATAGTCGTATTGTAGTTACTAAAATGGAAACTCTTGATGATGGCAAAGAGGTGATATATTGCAAAACAGGTACAGCCGAGCTCAAGTTTATACGATATACTGTAATTGCCGAAGATAAAGTTATGACCGTTTTTAAAAAATTCAGGTTGAAAATGGATTATTTTGACCTTCCCGTATCCTCCGCAATACCGGCTTCGGTATCGTTATATTGTTCATCAGATGAATGGTACAATTTTGTTTGTTTAGATGATTTGACGGAAGATCCGACAGATGAATGGCTATTAAATTTTGAACTTGAAAAGTATGTTGATGCGGATAGTACAAAAGAATAGACGTTCTTTTTGTTCAGCAATTTTTAGTATGATATAAAAATAAAATTCGGCTCATAATCGTAAATCATTTTCGATTATGAGCCGAATTTATGTGTATGACTATTCAATATTTCAATTTGCGGACATCATAACGCAAAACAGCTTACCGTCTATGATACTGTCGGCGCGCACGGCTATTATTTTTCCTTTTAAATCTTCGGTGCTGTGCATAAACACCTCGGTAAAATCCTCGGCGTGGCCGCATAAAATGCCGTTTTTATACGTTTCAAACAGCACGGTGTGCTGTTTTTTCTCGTTTATTTTCTTTTCCATAAGCTCTTGCGCTTTGGCGGCGCTGATCTTGTCAAGATACTCTGCGTGCTTTTTGCGCTCTGCTTTAGGTAACATACCAATCATTTCGGCGGCAGGGGTCCCCGACCTTTCCGAATACGGGAAAATGTGTGCGTGGACAAACGGATAATCTTTTAAAAGGCTTGCGGTGTCCTCAAGGTCATCCTCCGTTTCTGTCGGAAAGCCTGCAATTATGTCACAGCTGAAGCGGAAATCTTTGTTTTTTGAAAGAATATAGTCAATATTCCGCCTTAAAATTGCGGAATTATATTTTCTTTTCATAAGTGCTAAAATTCTGTCGCTTCCGCTTTGGACGGACAAATGAAAATGCGGACACAGCTTGTCACACGAAAGGAGTGCATCTGTGACATCGGGGCGCAAGAACGACGGGTCAAGTGAGCCGAGCCTGATGCGCTGTACTCCGCCGATGTCCGACACCTTTTTTATAAGCGAGGGCAGATTTTTGTATGATGATGTTTCGATGCCTGTAAGCACAAACTCACAAAATCCCTCATTTACAAGGGTTTTTACCTCGCAAAGTATTTCCTCCTCGTCCCTTGAAACGGAGCATCCACGTGCGTTTTTAATTGCGCAGTACGTACAAGCGCCGTCACAGCCGTCTTGAATTTTGATGTATGCCCTTGTTCTTTCCGTTGAGATGCCGTTCATATTTTCGTATGGCAGACTTGACGGCGCTGTGGAGTTTATTTTTCTTTCGGGAGCTTTCCCGATGTTTTCTTTTATGTAATCAAACACGGACAGCTTATTTCGTGTTCCGCAAACGTAATGTGCGCCGAGGTCATAGAAAACCTGTGCGTTAAGCTGTGAAGAACAGCCGCAAACGGCGACAACAGTTCCGTTTGACAGCGCACGGCGCACCGTCTGACGTGATTTTCTGTCGCTTTCGGCGGTGACAGTACAGGTGTTTATTACGTAAGCGTCGCATTTTTCATCAAACGGTGAAATTACAAAGCCTTCGTTTTCAAAAAGCCTTGCGAGTGCTGACGATTCGTACTGATTCACACGGCATCCAAGCGTGCAAATACCTATTGTATAAGCCATATTATGATTCCTTGCTTTTGTTTTTCTTGTATTCGGTACACACCTCGGAAAGAGGACATTCGGCGCATTTCGGTGAACGGGAGGAGCACGTGTCACGTCCGAACTGAACTATTCTGTGGCAGAAATCGGATTGCTTTTCGGGTGCTATCAGCTCTTTCAATATCTTCTCCGTCTTTTCGGGAGAGGACTTCGGCGGACAAAATCCAAGTCTTGCGCTTATTCTGATGCAATGCGTGTCGGCAACTATTGCAGGCTTGCCGTACACGTCTCCTAAAATGAGGTTTGCTATCTTCCGTCCAACACCGGGGAGTGTTAAAAGCTCCTCCATCGTGTCGGGAACACGGCTGTCATACTCATTTACTATCTTTTCAGCCATTCCTTTAAGGCTTTGCGCCTTTGTTTTGTAAAGTCCGCAGGAGAAAATGAGCCGTTCTATCTGCGAAAGCTCCGCCTTTGCCATTGCGTTTATGTCGGGAATTTCACGAAAAAGCTGTCGGCAGACCTCGTTTACCCTTGCATCGGTGCATTGCGCCGAAAGCCTGCCCATGACGAGCAGTCGCCACGGGTCGCCTCCCGACTCAAGTGCGCAGACGGCTTCGGGATATATCCCCTCAAGAATTGACACGCAAAGCGCCGCCTTTTGTTTTTTGTTCATATCAAATTTTAAGCTCAAACCAGAAGGACGAGCCGACGCCCATACGGCTTACAACGCCGTATGTACCGCCGTGAAGCTCAATTATTCCCTTGACGATGGAAAGACCGAGCCCCGTGCCTATTTCCGCCCTTTTGTGAGCCTTGTTCTCCTTGTAATATCTGTCGAAAATATGTTTTATGTTTTCCTCAGAGATGCCGCAGCCCGTGTCGATGACTTCGATTCTGACACCCGTCTGCGTGCGTGTCTGTACGATGGTAACACGCTTGTCATCTGACGAATAATTTATTGCGTTGTTGATAAGATTGTATATGACCTGAGAAATTTTGACGCTGTCAAATGAAAGGGAAATGTTCTCACGATGCTCAAAAATTATCTCGTAACCCTCAGCACCCTTCAGCTTTGAATATCTTGCGCTTATATCGCAAATAAGGTCGGTTATGCTTTCGTAGGAGAGATTTGCCGTATCCATTCCTGATTCGATTTTTGAAATTGAAAGAATATCATCGACGAGCCTTTGCAGATGTACCGCCTCGTCAATTATGACCTGCACGTTTTCGGGTGTGTTTTCCGATGGAATGTCACGTATGACCTCGCTGTAGCCACGTATCATCGTAAGCGGTGTTTTCAAATCGTGGGAAACGTTTGCAATAAGCTCACGGCGCAGGGAATCGACCTTTGAAAGCTCACGTGCGGCATAGTTGAGCGTATCGGAAAGCTCTGCTGTTTCTTTTATCGTTCCGCCGTCGAAGTCTGCGCTGTAATTTCCGTCTGCAAGCTTTTTCGCCGAATTATTTATGGCGATTATGGGTGAGGACAGCTTTTTTGCGATCAATGCGCCCATGAGTGCGGCAATGACGATGAACAAAATACTGATGACGAGAAGCTGATTTTTTATCGTTTCGACCGTTGAATCAATGGGTGAAAGCTCAGCGCTTACCGCAATGTATGCGTTTTCGCCCGATGCGGTCGTTGCTTTAAGACAGTATATCAGACTTTCCGATTCGTAAGCTGTTTCAAACGGCTTTTTCTTTTCCTCTTTCTTTTGAGGCGGCATACCGCCGCCCGGATTTTCGGGAGGTCTTTGACCGTCTGACTGTGTTTTTACCTCTTCTACGTGACGTGAAAAATATTCGCCGCCCTCTTCATCCGCTTGCTGAATGTAGTATTTTACCAAGCCGTCATTGTTCAGTATGCTTTTGTATGAAAGAGATTGAACAGATGAGCCGTCTGCAAATACGACCTTGATATCCGCCTTCGTGCGGTCTGACAGCGTTTTGATGAATCTGTCCATATCATCCGTGTCGATGTCGTCGCTTACCGTCTGCGCCGTTTTTACGATGGTTCTGTTGACAGCCGCTTCGTAAAACGAATCAAGAAGCACGACCTGAAATATCCACACCGTAACGAGCAGCAGTAAAGCAAATACCGATGTATAAATTATTGCTTTTGTTTTTATGCTCGTACGCTTTTTCACTTTTTTGTTTTCCGACATACTCAACCCTCGAATCGGTAGCCGACACCGCGGAGCGTAACGATGAGATTTGCGTATTCTCCGAGGCTTTTGCGCAAAAGCTTTATGTGTGTGTCAAGCGTTCTGTCATCGCCGTAAAAGTCATATCCCCACACCTCTGTTATAAGCTTTTCACGTGACAGGGCAATGCCTCGGTTTCTGACAAGATAGAATAAAAGCTCATACTCCTTCGGTGTAAGCTCCGCTTTTTCACCGTCAACGTATACGAGCCTTCCCGTAAAATCAACGGTAAGACCGCCAAACGATACTATTTCCTTTTCGCTTGAGCTTGCGTTTTTCTTCGTTCTGTTTATGACGGCACTCACACGCATCATAAGCTCCTTGGGTGAAAACGGCTTGACAACGTAATCGTCAGCACCCACCTCAAAGCCGTGTATCTTATCGTATTCCTCGCCTCTTGCCGAAAGCATTATGACGGGAATATCCTTTGATCTTCTTATTTCCTTTGCGGCTGAAAAGCCGTCAAGAAACGGCATCATAATATCCATTATGATGAGGTCGTAATCATTGCCCCTGCACTTTTCCACCGCATCCATACCGTCTGTGGCTTCATCTGTTTCATAGCCCTCGAATACGGCATATTTTTTAATTATTTCTCTTATTTTTTCTTCGTCGTCAACGATAAGAAGTCGGTACATAATCTTCTCCTGTATTTTGATGCTTCATTCTACATCTTTTATGTGAAAGCGATGTGAAGAATACCTGAATCATTCCTTCGGCTTCGGTCGGTATCTTGACAAGGGATTCTGCATCGTTGCACGCTCAATATCCTCGTTTACAACGTGGGTGTATATCTGCGTCGTGTTGAGCTGCTCGTGACCGAGTATCTCCTGAAGCACACGCACGTCAACGCCTCCCTCACGGTACATAAGCGTTGCCGCCGTGTGGCGGAGCTTGTGCGTTGACAGCTTTTTGTATTCAAAGCCTGCATCTGTCAAATATTTTTCCACACGTTTCTGCACGGCGTTGTTTGAAATTCGCTTGCCTCTTGTTGACAGAAAAAGCGGATGGCGTCCACGCTCAACGCACGGTGTGTCACGTCTTTCCTCCAAATAGTCAACGATTGCATTTCTGCAAGCGGGATTGATGTAGACAACACGCTCCTTTCTGCCCTTACCGATTACGTTTATCCGTGTCATTTCACGGTCAAAATCCTCGATGTTTATCATAACAAGCTCCGAAAGACGAAGCCCCGTGTTTAAAAACAGCAGAATGATTGCATAATCACGCAGGCGTGTACAGCATTTTGTGTCGCCGTTTACCGTGTCAAGCAGGTGCGCACTTTCATCAAGCGTTAAAAATTTCGGGGACGAATTGCGGATAAAAGCACCCTCAATGTCCTTTGCGGGGTTGTTTTTGCAGATGCGCACGGCGACGGTCGCATACTTGTAGAATGACTTTATTGCGGACATTTTCCTTGCAAGGCTTCTTGCGGAATTTCCTCTTTCGTTACGCATATAAAGCTGATAATCGTATATTTCCGTCGTTTGCACGCTGTCTATAAATTCGGCGTTTACACCCGCCAGCGATATATTTTCAAATTCCTCGCCCAAAACAGGCAAGTCGCCTCTGTTCGCAATTATAAATTTAAAGAAGATGCGCAAGTCGCACACGTATTCATCGACCGTTTTCGGTGTTCTGTTCTGACTTATGAGCTTGTATGAGCGAAAATCACGTAAAACAGGCGACATTATCGCATCGGCTATAATTCGTTCGCTTGCCAAAAATATGCCTCCTTTTGAATTATATAATTATTATACAAAATTTTATTATCTCTTGTAATGCATAAAATGTAATTTATTTTTTAAAATAAAATTTATTAATAAATAATAGTATTAATTTTAATTGTAATATATAAAAAAACGTGATATAATATCAAGTTGATGATAATTTTGGGAGTATAATGTGAATTTTTGCAGTTTAGATTTTATTTTCATATTTCTGCCTGTATTAGTTCTTGTACACAGTTTAATACCGTCAAGGCTTAAAAATGCTGTTCTATTTGCGGGAAGTCTTTTATTTTACTATCTGGCATCGGGCGGAATATATTCATTTGCCTGGCTTATTATATCTACGCTCGGCAACTATCTTGCAGGGGTATTGATAGGCAAATCAAAAAAAGAGCTTAAAACCGGCATATTTATTATGGGTGTGACGGCAAACGTTTCCGCACTTTTGCTGTTTAAATATTTCAAGCCCGTTGTCAGCGCATTTTCAGCACTGACACCCGACAGCATTTCCGCACTCAACGTCGTTTTGCCGCTTGGCTTCAGCTTTTACATTTTCAAATGCATATCGTATCTGCATCAGGTGTATTCGGGAAAGGTAAAAGCAGAGCTTTCGTTTATTGATTTCGGTGCATACGTTACACTTTTTCCGCAGGTCACGATGGGCCCGATACAGACTTATTGCGATTTCCGTCCCGCACTCAAGCGCCGTACGGTAACAGTAGCAAAGGTCAACGAGGGACTTTATGAGTTTATACTCGGCTTCGGACTTAAAATGATATTTGCAAACCGTCTTGCCGCTGTGTGGAACGGGGTTGAAACGATAGGATATGACTCGGTATCAACACCGCTTGCGTGGATAGGCGTTCTTGCTTTTACCTTACAGCTTTATTTTGACTTTTACGGCTATTCGCTTATGTCAAAGGGTATCGGTATGATGCTCGGATATATGACACCCGACAACTTTACGCATCCGTATATGTCACGCTCCGTTTCCGAATTCTGGCGCCGTTGGCACATGACGCTCGGTGAATGGTTCAAGGAAAATATCTATTTTCCCCTAGGCGGAAGCAGATGCAGTAAAGCAAAGACGATAAGAAATATGTTTGTTGTCTGGCTCTTTACAGGCATCTGGCACGGCGACAGTATAAATTATATCATCTGGGGAATGTTCTTGTTTGTGCTTATAGTGCTTGAAAGACAGAAATTTATGAAGCCGATACTTAAATTCAATGTGACGTCGAGAGTTTACACGGTATTTTTCATCTTTATGTCGTGGATGATATTCAAGGTGCCGACGCTTGACGGCATTGCGGTATATTTAAGCCGTATGTTTCCGTTCTTTACGGAAACGCCCGAATATGTTTTCGCTGACGACTGGGTGAGATACGTAAAGGGACTCGGAACGCTTATGGCGGCAGGCGTTGTATTTACAACACCGCTTCCGAGAATAATATATATGAAGCTCAAAAAGTATAAAGCGGTCATAATTCCTGTTATGCTTTGCATATTCTGGTATGCTGTGTATCTTTCGGCAACAGGAGAAAACAATCCGTTCTTGTACGTTAATTACTGATGGGAGATAAACTGATGAAAAAGAAAAATGAAAATGCGCTTCTTCACGGTCTGCTTATCATCGCAGTTGTGCTTACAACGCTTGTGGCAATAGCCTTGGGGCTTATCGTTTCCGTAAAGCCGGGAAACCCCATAAAGACTGTGATGCAGTATATACAAAACGGCTTTGAAATGCCCGAGGATGAGGAAAAAGAGCCTGAAACAAACGCATCGGGTGAGACTGTGGCTGAGGAGGGCTTTGACGAAAACGACGTTTTCACGCTTCCCGAGGGGATAATACTTCCCCCTGCGGAAACCGAGGGTGAGGATGTAACGCTCCCGGACGTAGTACCGCCCGTCATTGACGGAACAAATGCGCCTGTTGAGGATACAAAAGTACCTTCTGATACTGAAAAGCCGACTGTAAAACCGCCTGAAAATACGGATAAGCCTGCTGATGTAACAACAAAGCCTGTGGTTACAGACCCGCCCGTGACAACACCTCCGTCACCTCCCATAACACCGTCTGACAGGGTAAACGATCCCGATTATTTCAAGGATGCGCTGTTTATCGGTGACTCACGTACGGTCGGATTTCATAACTATGCAAGAATAGAGGGCGCAACGTACTTCGGCAGAACATCTATGACGGTTAAAACGTGCTTCAACGATGCACCGTCGGAAACAGGCACGGGTAACTACAATTTAGCACAGCTTTTGCAGAAGAACCGCTACGGCAAAATATATATTTTGCTCGGAATCAATGAGATCGGCTATTCGCTTTCGTGGATAGAGAATAACTATAAGCAGATAATTGCAACGCTCAAGGCGCTTCAGCCCGATGCGATAATCATTATCCAGTCGAATATGCACGTAACGAAGAAAAAGTCGGAAGCACCCGACCCCAATCCCTTTAAAAATTCAAATATAGATGCGCTTAACGCACGTCTTGCAACATACGCCGACAATGAAAAGGTGTTCTATCTTGACACAACGACACCGTTTGACGATGCAGAGGGCAACCTCGTTGCAAGCTATTCGGGCGACGGCGTTCACTTTAAAGGAAGCAGTTACTCAATCTGGCGTGATTACATTTTGCAAAACGGAAAAAGGTAAATTATGAAATACGGTCTTATAGGCAGAAAGCTTCCGCACAGTCTTTCACCGCTTATCCATACGAAAACGGGCGCACTGCCCTATGAGCTTTGCGAGCTTGAGCCGGAATGTGTTGAAGAATTTTTTAAAAAGAGGGAATTTGACGGAATCAATGTGACGATTCCTTATAAAACAGAAGCGTTCAGGCTGTGTGATGAATTATCTCCGCTTGCAAAGCGCATCGGTGCTGTCAACACGGTCGTTAAAAGATGTGACGGAACACTTTACGGAGATAACACCGATTATTACGGTCTTCGCTGTATGTTCGAGAAAAACGGTATATCACCGAGGGGCAAAAAGGTGCTTATTCTCGGCACGGGCGGCTCGTCGCTGACAGCGCATGCGGTGCTTGAAGACCTCGGCGCAGGGCAGATAGTATATATTTCAAGAAGCGGAGAAAACAACTATTCAAATCTTCATCTTCACGCAGATGCCGCAGTCATTGTTAACACGACACCCGTGGGAATGTTCCCGGATAAAATAAAGGACTGCCCTGTTGACCTCGATATGTTTCCCGAATGTGTGGGCGTGGTTGACCTTATTTTCAATCCCCTCAATACAGCACTTGTGCTTGAAGCAAGGAAAAGAGGAATAAAGGCGACAGGCGGTATAATGATGCTTGTGCGCCAGGGCTTCCGTGCGGCAGAGCAGTTTTTGAACTGCTCATACACCGAGGAAGAAATGGTGACGGCTGAACAAGAGGTGCTTGAAACGGTTGAAAACATCGTGCTTGTCGGTATGCCGGGGTGCGGCAAAAGCACACTCGGATGTCTTCTTGCTGAAAAGCTTGGGCGTGAGTTTATCGATACCGATTCAATGATAGAAGAAAAATACGGTAATATCCCCGATATATTTGCGCATCACGGCGAAGAATATTTCAGATGCCTTGAATCAGATGCCGTATTTGAAGCGTCGATTAAGCAGGGAAAGATAATCGCCACAGGCGGCGGTGCGGTGCTTCGTGAGGAAAACAGACGTTATCTTCACCATAACAGCCGTGTTGTCTTTCTTAACCGTGACATAAATGCACTTCCGAAGGATGGCAGACCGCTTTCACAAGGCGACAATGCAATTGAAAAAATGTACCAAAAACGCCTGCCAATATACCGCCAAACGTGCGATTTTGAAATGCAGGTACAAAATGACATCACGGAGAATTTGAATAATCTCTTGAATTTGATAAAAGAGTGATTGAATGTTGTATGGCGGGGAGCCATAACACCACGTTGAATCTAACGAACAAAAATGGTATTTCCTCGATTTATAAAACATTGTAGTATCTTGTTTCATCTAAATCTTTACGATAACGGCACACCTGCCCGTAGCCCCCTTGTAGTTCGCTGTACAGCGAACTACTGTAGTTGACAAAGTCAACTACACGTTGGCTTTGCCTACCGCCACGGGCGAAGGTGTGCAGATTTCCTGCGGAAATCTATTTGTCAATTTTAAGATAAAACAAGGTGGTAGGGGACGGCGCCTTCGACGTCCCGCATAAACAAAACCATACATATTTTGAATTAAAAAATTCCTGACAGGTCAAATGTCTGTCAGGAAATTTTTTATAAATCGTTTCGTTTTTTGATTTGATATACACTCGGTAAAGCAAAGACGATGACGGCGCACGAAACGAGTAAAATGGGGAAAAGATTCGGATGCTTTGTGAAAAATGTAAGGTCGTCACGCATCGGGATTTTTGACGAGATAGTACCTGTCAGAAGCGGATCGAGCTTTGCAAGTATCTCGCCTCTCGGTGTCAGTACCGAGGAAAGTCCCGTGTTTGCCGCACGCACAACGTACCGTCTGTTTTCAACTGCACGGAGAATTGCATGGCCGTTATGCTCAAAAATTGCCGAAGAGTCGGAAAACCACGAGTCATTCGTTGACACCGCAAGCATTTCTGCGCCGTTTTGTACGCTTTCGGCGGATAAAAGCTCAAATATGGAGTCGAAGCAGATGACCGAGCCGACAAGTCCGTGACCTGTATCAAATACTGCGGCATCCTCGCCTGCTGTCAGGTCATTGTCCATATAGTTTATATCGTCGAGAAACGGAAGAAGCGTTTGCAAAACGGGTCGGAACGGTAAAAATTCACCGAACGGAACGAGATGGCGCTTGTTGTATACCGTTTGTGATACTTTGCCGTCGGGTGTGAACATAAATATCGAATTGTACGAATGGCTTTCCGTTTCGTGAAAAGCACCGAGCAGAATAACAGCACCCGTTTGCTCTGATGCAAGCGCAAAGCGCTCTGCAACTGATGAGAAATGATTGAGATTTAACGGCACAGCCGATTCGGGTGTGACGATAATATCGGGATCGGTTCTTTTATCTTCATCGTATATCATTTCAAGATACTTGTCGACCTCGTATAAAAACGAGCCGTCGGCTTTTTCCGTTGAAGATACATTTCCTTGAATTGCGCTGACCGTAACCATTTCATCCGTAGGCTCACCGAAAATGTCCGTATAATAAAGCGCAACGCCCCAAACGGCATTGGCGAAAACAAGACACGAGGCGCAAAGCGTGCAAATAACAGCGCTTTTTTTGTTGTCTTCTCTGTGCAGTATCGCATAGGCAATACTCGATGCAAAAAACACGATGATGAAAGAAATGAAAAACGAGCCGAAAACGCTTGCGCTCTGTATATAAAAGATATTCGACTGCTGTGTTACGGCAAGACGTGCCCAGGGCACAGCCATAAAAGTCTTTGAGTTCAACCACTCTGTAAGACACCATACACAGCTTATAAATAAAGGCGACAGCGCATCAGCCCCGCGTGAGAAGAATTTTACGTAAAAGCGTAAAACAACGGGGATAAATGCAAACAGAATAGTCATTAAAAGCGCAACGCCGAAGACGGCGAGCAGAATATAAATTATGCTCATCGTTTTTGAAAAGCCGAGGAAGTCAAGCGGATATTGATAAATAAACCAATGAAATACGGCGATGTAGTAAGGATAGAAAAACGCAAAGCCGTATAAGTACATCTTGCCACCACCTGCTTCGGGTGCTTTTTTGAATATCACGTAGAAAAACGGGATAAGTGCAAGAAAAATTATGTAGGGAATATCGTAAACGGCATAAGCCATTCCGCTTACCGCACCGCTTAAAATAAGCAAAATGACGTTCATTTGAAGCTCTCCAGAAAATAAATATTTTCTTTTTTGACGGTGAATTCACGGCCGTCAAGATACGAAAGGGCGTTTTTCTCCCCATCTGACAAAAACTTCAGCTTGTAGGAATAAAGCGCCTGATGCTTGTACCCTTTTTTTCTGTCGTCCTTGTTAGTTCCGTATTTGCCCTCACCCAAAAGCGGATAGCCGACGTGAGCCATGTGCGCACGTATCTGATGCGTTTTGCCCGTTATCAGATTGACTTCAAGAAGTGAAAGCCCGTCTTTATGCTTTTTGACGGTGTACTCCGTCACTATCTTCATTCTTCCTTTTCCGGGGGTGTCGTAAACGAAGGCTTGTCCCTTTGCGGAATCCTTGAAAAGATAAGCCGTGAGCGTTGCGTGTTCCTTGGAAGGTCTTCCGTGAACGGCACAAAGATACCTTTTTTCAAGATTTCGGTTTTTGATTTTGTCATTCATTATGCGAAGCGCCTCGGCGTTCTTCGCCGCAATAACTATGCCGCCCGTGTTGCGGTCAATGCGGTTGCAGAGGGCAGGGGCAAAGGACAGCTCGTTTTCAGGGTTGTACTCACCTTTTTTGTAAAGGTATGCTTTTATCTCGTCAATGAGCGTCGGTAAGCCCTCATCCTCACCCGAATGGGCGAGAAGCCCCGGCTTTTTGTCAGCAAGGATGATGTTTTCATCCTCGTAAACTATCTCGATATTGCCTGAAAGAGTCTTGAAAAGCTCCTCTTTTTTCGGGGGATTTGTAAATTCCTCGCTTATAAAGCATTGAAGCGTGTCGCCCTCGGCGAGTCTGTAATTAAGCTCCGTGCGCTTACGGTTGACCTTTATTTTTTTAGTTCTTATATATTTGTAAAGCAAGGAGTTGGGCATTGTGGGGAACACCTTTAAAAGAAAGGCGTCAAGCCTTTTTCCCGCATCGTTTTTACCGACGGTAAGCTCTGTCATTTTTATTTCCTCTTATCTGTTCTGACGTAATACCTCAAAGGCAAGTATGCCTGCGGCAGAGGCGGCTGAAAGCGACTGCATAAATTCACGGCCGTAGTCAAGGCGCACAACCGTGTCGGCATTTTGCAAAAGGCTTGATGAAATGCCTCTTTTTTCACCGCCGACAATGAGCAAAACGGGCTTTTTCAAATCGGCATCGTATGCGCTTACAGAATCTCTGATGCCTGCACATACGATTTTGTAGCCCTTTTCCTTGAAAATATTTATCATACCGTCATTTGATATGAACAAGGGACATCTTTCCGATGCGCCTGCCGAGGCACGGCACACGGTTGCTGCGGCTGTCATCCAGTTGCGTGGGGAAAGTATCACCCCGTCAACGCCCGATGCGTACAGTGAGCGCAGGGCATATCCGAAATTATACGGATCCTCAATGCCCTCGATATAGACGTAAAAACCGCCGTCTTTTATGTCGTCTTTAGTTATTTCCTCAATTTTTCTGTCGGTACAGTAGGCGATAACACCGCCGTGAGTCGTGCCGACGGTAAGGCTGTCAAGTGTTTTTTCATCGGTCAGCTCTATGTCAAAGCCGTGAATCGATGACATAGCACGAAGATAGTCATATTGCTTCTTTTTTGATTTTATCTTGTCACGGTCAAACAGAACTTTCGTTATTTTTCTGCACTTTAGTTCAGAGTTTATGACGGCTGAAACAGACACCATACCCTCAAAAATAAATTCTTCCTTGTCAAAAATCTTTTCTTTCATTTCAATTTCCGAATATTCTTATAGCATCGAAGATGCTTTTTACTTTTATTATTTCAATATCGTTTATTTCCTTCAGTTCCTCGGAGTTGAGGGCGGGAACCATAACACGGCGGAATCCAAGACGTGCACATTCCTTTACACGCATAACGGCACCGCTTACGGCACGCAATTCACCCGATAAGCCAAGCTCACCCATAACGGCGATGTCATCGGGTATGGGGATGTCCTTGATGCTTGAAACGAGCGCAAGCGCCAAGGCAAGGTCTGATGCGGGCTCGTCAATACGAAGACCGCCGATGACGTTTATGTAAGCGTCAAACTGTGAAAAACGAAGACCGAGCCTTTTTTCAAGCACGGCGATTATAAGACACGCACGGTTCGTATCGTATCCGCTTGACGTACGGCGTGGGGAGGGAAAGTACGTCGTTGTGACGAGTGCCTGTATCTCCGCAAGAAGCGGACGGCTTCCCTCGACTACGCAAACGGTGCAGTTGCCAGAAACACCGACGGGCCTTCCCGATAACAGCATTTCTGACGGATTCGGTACTTCGCACAGCCCCTTGTCCGTCATTTCAAAAACGCCTATCTCATTCGTTGAGCCGAAGCGGTTTTTGGCGGCACGTATCACACGCACCGACTGACGGCGCTCACCCTCGAAATAGAGAACGGCATCGACCATGTGCTCAAGCACCTTGGGCCCTGCTATAGCGCCTTCTTTATTGACGTGACCGACGAGTATCATCGAAATTCCTTCGCTTTTTGCCTTGTTGATAAAGCACATAGCGCCCTCACGCACCTGCGAAACGGAGCCGGGGGCGGAATTTATCCTGTCAAGATACATCGTCTGTATCGAGTCGATGACAACGACGGCAGGCTTTATTTTATCTATATAATTAAGTATTTTTTCTACGTTTGCTTCCGTCAGAACGTAAAGATTGTTGTAATTTGCACAAAGACGGTTGGCACGGAGCTTTATCTGCCCCCTCGATTCCTCACCCGAAACGTATAAAACGGGAGAACCGCCGCCGACGGTGCTGCTTATCTGTAAAAGCAGGGTGGATTTTCCGATGCCGGGCTCACCGCATAAAAGCACGGCAGAGCCGTCAACAAGACCGCCGCCAAGCACACGGTTAAGCTCACCGCAGCCTGTGTCAGAGCGCAGATATTCTTCGTTGTCGGAGGTGCTCAGAAGTACGGGCTCGTCATCTCCGAATGACAAAAGTCTCTTGTTAGCACCTTTTTTATCTTCTTCGATAGCCGTGTGCTCCTCCATTGTGTTCCACTGCCCGCAAGAGGGGCATTTGCCGAGCCACTTTGCGCTTGTGTACCCACATTCCGAGCATACAAACTGTGTATTTTTTTTCATATTTATTCTCCCTGCGCCGTGTTCACGGCAAGAAATTTCACTATTCCCGCAGTTATTGCACAAGCTAACTGCTTTTGATATGATTGCTCCGAAAGCCTTTGTGCCTCGCCGTCGTTTGAAAGAAAACCGCATTCGGTCAAAACGGCAGGACAGGTTATCCTGTCGAGCACGTAAATGCTTGAGGTTGCCTTTTTTGTTTGCCTCGTGTTGTCGGGCTGAACGTTTTCACGTACAGATGACTGAATAAGTTCTGCAAGTATTTCGGAGCCTGGATCGTTTTTTGAATAATATACCTGTGTTCCCGTGTACTTTTTTTGAGGAAATTTGTTTTGATGAATACTTACGAAAACGCAGTTTTCGTATTTTTCCGAGGCGAGAACACGGTTTTTCAAGTCGTGCATCTTTTTGTGCGAGGATGCGCCGCCGTCAAGCATTACGTCATCGTATCTCGTCATTTCGCATTTTATGCCGAGTGTTTTGAAAATTGCGAAAAGCTTTTCTGATATTTGCAGGTTTACGTCCTTTTCGAGTATACCCGAATCTGACGAAGCGCCACCGTCAGCACCTCCGTGGCCGGGATCGATAAGTACACAGAAAGAGGGGACGGACTGCGGTTTGACGATAAGCTCGGTCAGCGTTTCAACGGACACAGACGGGGCAAGGGTGTGAGCCAAAATAAAAAATACCAGAATAAACGAAATGCCCGTCGTAAGTATTTTAAGCTCAAAGCTGTATTTTTTCATATATTCTCCGTTTCTTTTTTTGGTAGATTATATGAAAACGCCACTTTATATTATGCTTTTATCTATTATAAACGTCTATTTTTATTTTTTCAATAGATTTTCTTTAAATTTCGTCAAAAAGGCTGGCATCGTTTTCGGGGGCGTCACAATTCACGCCGTGCGTGAATTTGACGGATGCGCACAGTTGCCTTTCAAAAAAAACAAAAAACATCTATGCGCACCGACAGTTTCGCAAAAAGCGAAACGTGACGCCCCCTGAAAACAAACCCGTTTTTGTTCGTTATATTCAACGTGATGTTGTAGGGGCGGACGTCCTCGACCGCCCGTTTTAAACCCATTTTCGTTTGTTTCATACGGGTTGTGTAGTTCGTGGTAGCCACGAACTACTTGGCACACAACCCCTACGGATAAATGGGGAAATTCTCATTTTTGATAATTAAATTCGGGTGTGGTATTATGCCTCCCACCGCCGTAAGGAACGTCGGCATGGGGGAGGTGGCACGACACCGTCGTGACGGAGAGGGCGAAACCCATTTCCGTTCATTGCATTCTGGGGAGGCGTTGTAGGGGACGACGCCATCGGCGTCCCGTTTGAAACCCATTACCGTTCATTTTATACGGAAATTGTGAACGTCGATTTCTGCACATACCGATCTATCCGGATGATTTTTGATAACTTTTTTGAAGAAATAACACATATAATGTGAAAATTAACATAGGATTTAACACCTCGGGCAGATATGTAACAAAATATTTCACTTAATTATTAATGTTTTTTTACATTACCGACTTGACAAAAATGCGTATATGTTATATTATTATGGTGATTGAAAAAATATCGGCACATTAATTGTGTTTTAATAAACAGGAGGAACAATTATGGCAACACCCGTACAAATGCCCAACGTGGGTATTTCGGTTGAAAGTTGTATTTTGACCGAGTGGCACAAGAAAAAAGGCGACACCGTAAATGAAGGCGACGTACTTTTTACTTACGAAACAGACAAGACCACAACAGACGAAAAGGCGACCGCTTCAGGTACTCTTATCGAGGTATTCTTCGAAGAGGGTGAAGAGATCCCCGTAATGACAAACATCGCTGTCATCGGTAACCCCGGTGAATCCACAGCAGAATTTGCTCCTGCAGGCGCAGCTGAAGAAGAAGCACCCGCAGCAGCAGAAGCAGTTGCAGCAGCAGCTCCCACAACAGCACCTGTTGCAGCAGCTGTTCAGACAGAAGCTCCCACAGGCTTCGTTAAGGCATCCCCCAGAGCAAAGGCTTTCGCTGCGAAATCAGGCGTTGATTACAGATACGCAGTTCCCACGGGCGCTGAAGGCAGAATCACAGAGGCTGACGTCCGTGCTATGATCGCAAACGGTCCTACACCCACATATGCGGCTCAGGGCGCATTTGAAGGTGCAGCAGGCACAGGCCTTTCCGGCAAGTTCTCTGTAAACGACATCGGTGCTGTAGCTCCCGCTGAAGCACCTGCGGCAGCAGTTGAAGCAGCTCCCGCGTACACAGATGAAAAGATGTCAGGTATCCGCCGTGCTATTGCAAAGAATATGATGAACTCTCTTGCAACAACAGCACAGCTTACAAATACAGCATCCTTCGATGCAGGCGAGATAATGGGCTTCAGAAAGAAGCTCAAGGCAGGAGCAGAGGCTCTCGGTCTTCCCAACATCACACTCAACGATATCATCATCTACGCTGTATCAAGAGTTCTTGCTAAGCCCGAGCACTCACTTCTCAACGCTCACCTTCTCGAAGGCGACATACTCCGCAAGTTCAACGGTGTTCACATCGGTATCGCTGTAGATACAGAACGCGGACTTATGGTTCCCACGATTATGAATGCAGACAAGAAGTCTCTTGCTGAAATATCCAAGGAAGCTAAGGAATTGGCTAAGGCTGCTCAGTCCGGTTCTATCGCTCCGGATAAGCTCAAGGGCGCATCCTTCACAATTTCCAACCTCGGTTCATTCGGCATCGAAAGCTTCACACCCGTTATCAATCCCCCCCAGACAGGTATCCTCGGCGTAAATACAATTATGACGAGAGTTAAGGAAGTTAACGGCGAGCTCAAGGCTTACAGCGCAATGCCCTTGTCGCTCACATACGACCACAGAGCAGTTGACGGCGCACCCGCTTCCAAGTTCCTTAAGGACCTCTGTGCATCCCTTGAAAACTTCTCCATTCTTCTTTCCAAGTAAGAGGTGAACGAAATGGAAATGTTTGATCTTATAATCCTCGGCGGCGGCCCCGCAGGCTACAATGCGGCTCTCAAGGCTGGCCACGCAGGACTTAAAACAGTTATTATTGAAAAAAGAGCACTCGGCGGTGTTTGCCTCAACGAAGGATGTATCCCTTCCAAGGCGCTCCTTTACTCCGCTAAGGTGTATGACTACACAAAGCACTCCTCACAGTACGGTGTTACCGTAACAGGCTCATCCATCGATCAGAAGGCTGTCGTTGCACGTAAGAACAAGGTCGTAAAGACACTTGTCGGCGGTATCGGTATGCAGGAAAAGGCTGCAGGCGTTAAGGTAGTTTACGCTGAAGCTATGATCGAAGGCAAGGATTCCGAGGGCTTCAAGGTTAAAGCAGGCGACGAAGTTTACTGCGGTAAGCAGATGCTTCTTGCAACAGGCTCTATGCCCGTTATCCCCCCGATCCCCGGTCTTCGTGAGGGCGTTGAAACAGGCTTTGTTATGACTAACAGAGAAGTTCTCGACCTTGAAGAAATTCCGAAGGAAATGGTAGTTATCGGCGGCGGCGTTATCGGTCTTGAAATGGCTTCCTACTACAACTCCGTAGGCGCACACGTAACCGTTATCGAAATGCTTGACCATATCGCAGGTCCCACAGATGCGGACATTGCAAAAATACTTCTCGGCAACTATCAGAAGAAGGGCATCGACTTCTGCCTCAAGTGCGCAGTTAAGAGCCTTTCCGCTGATTCCGTAACGTACGAAAACGAAAAGGGCGAATCCGTAACGGTTAAGGCTGACAAGGTTCTTTGCTCCATCGGCCGCCGTGCTGTTACAACAGGCTACGGTCTTGAAAACCTCAACGTATATATGGAAAGAGGCGCTGTAAAGACTGACGAGCAGATGAAGACGAATATCCCGGTCTCTATGCCGCAGGCGATATCAACGGCGTATCAATGCTTGCTCACACAGCTTACCGTGAGGGTGAGGTTGCTATCAACAACATCCTCGGCAAGAAGGACAGAATGAGATACAACGCTATCCCCTCCGTTATCTACACAAACCCCGAAGTAGGTGCTGTAGGTGAAACAGAGGCATCCGCTAAGGCTAAGGGCTATGACGTTGAAGTTGTAAACCTTACAATGAACTACAGCGGACGTTACGTTGCTGAAAACGAAGGCGGAAACGGTATCGTTAAGGTCATCGTTGACAAGAAGTACAACCGTGTTCTCGGTGTTCATATGATCGCAAATTATGCTTCCGAAATAATCTACGGCGCAGCTATGATGGTTGAAACGGAAATGACACTTGATTCACTCAAGGAGATCGTATTCCCCCATCCCACAGTATGCGAAGTTATCAGAGAAGCTTTGTTTGAAGTAAAATAATTTATAATTAATAATATAGGAGAATAAAAACTATGCCTAAGTCAATGTTTGTAGACCCTAAAGAAAGCTTTAAAAAGCGCACAGTGACATTTGAAGATATTCCCGTATGTGAATACGACAAGACAGTTGCTGATGAAAAGGACAACTACTCCAAGGAAGACTTTATCGGTATGTATGCCGATATGGTTGCTATCAGAGAATTTGAAGAAATGCTTATGGATATCAAGAAGAAGGGTATCTATAACGGCAAGGAATTCACATATCCCGGCCCTTCTCACCTCGGTCTCGGTGAAGAAGCAACAGCTGTAGGTCAGGCTTACAACCTCGGTGTTAACGACTTCATTTTCGGTACACACCGTTCCCACCACGAGGTTATCGCTAAGGCGATGTCCGCTATCAAGAAGCTTTCCGATGAAGAGCTTACAAAGATAATGGAAACATACAACGGCGGTGTTCAGTACGAAGTTGTTAAGAAGTACTCCACAGCTACAAACGTTAAGGATCTTGCAAAGGACTACTTTATGTACGGCCTTATGTGCGAGCTTTTCGCTAAGGATATGGGCTTCTCCAGAGGTCTCGGCGGCTCCATGCACGCATTCTTCCTTCCCTTCGGTATTTTCCCGAACAACGCTATCGTTGGCGGCGCAGGCCCCATCGCAACAGGTGTTGCTCTCTTTAAGAAGTGTAATAAGAAAGACGGTATCGTAGTTGCTAACGCAGGCGACGGCGCCGCAGGACGCGGTCCCGTATTCGAAGCTATGAACTTCGCAGCTATGGACCAGTTCAATGAACTCTGGGAAGACGGCTACAAGGGTGGTCTTCCGATCATCTTCAACTTCAACAACAACCACTACGGTATGGGCGGTCAGACAAGAGGCGAAACAATGGCTTACGGCGACCTCGTAAGACTCGGTTGCATCGCACAGAACCAGATGAACGCTGAAAGAGTAAACGGTTGGAACCCCTTGGCAGTTATCGACGCTTACAAGCGCAAGATGGCTCTCATCAAGGAAGGTAAGGGTCCTGTTCTTCTCGACCTCGTTACTTACCGTCTCGGCGGACACTCCACATCCGACGTTATGTCATACAGAACACCCGAAGAGGAAGCTGAATGGCAGAAGCTCGATCCCCTTACAATATTCCCCCAGCAGATCGTAGATGCAGGCGTTGCAACAGCAGAAGAGCTTGAAGCTGTTAAGGCTGCTGTTATCGACAGAAACCACAGAATGTTCATGCTTGCTTCCGATCTTGAAATAGCTCCTTACACAGACTATGACAAGAACCCCGCATTCCTTGAAGACCTTATGTTCTCCAATGAAAAGGTTCTTAAGATGGAAGACAGACCCGTTGAAGTTTCCCAGCCTATGGAAGAAAACGAAAACGTTAAGAAGCTTGCTACAAAGATCCGTTATGCTTACGATGAAAAGGGCAAGGAAGTTTCCAAGATGAAGATGTACAACATCAGAGACGGTATCTTCGAAGCTATCATCGCTAAGTTCTACGAAGACCCCACACTTATCGCATACGGTGAAGACGTTCGTTTCTGGAACGGTGCATTCGCAGTATACAGAGGTCTTACAGAAGCGCTTCCTTACCACAGACTCTTCAACTCCCCCATTTCCGAATCCGCTATCTGCGGTACAGCTTGCGGCTACGGTATGGCAGGCGGTCGTGTTATTGTTGAGCTTATGTACTGTGACTTTATCGGTTGCGCAGGCGACGAAATCTTCAACCAGATGGCTAAGTGGCAGTCAATGTCTGCAGGCGGCTTGAAGATGCCCGTTGTTCTCCGTGTTTCCGTTGGTTCCAAGTACGGCGCACAGCACAGCCAGGACTGGACAGCACTTTGTGCTCACATCCCCGGCTTGAAGGTTGTATTCCCTGTAACACCTTACGATGCTAAGGGTCTTATGACAACAGCACTTAACGGCACAGACCCCGTTGTATTCTTTGAAAGCCAGAGAATCTACGATATGGGTGAAAGATTCGTTAAGGAAGGTGTTCCCACAGGCACATACGAAGTTCCCTTCGGTGAACCCGCTGTAAGACGTGAAGGTAAAGACCTCACGATCCTTACAATCGGTGCAACACTTTACAGAGTTCTCGACGCTGCTAAGATCCTCGAAGAAAAGTACGGTATCACAGCAGAAGTTATCGACGCTCGTTCCGTTGTTCCTTTCAACTACGAGCCCGTTGTTGAATCCGTTAAGAAGACAGGTAAGATCCTTCTCGCTTCCGATGCTTGCACAAGAGGTAACATCCTCAACGATATGGCACAGAACATCACACAGCTCGCATTCGATTACCTCGATGCTCCCCCTGTAGTTGTTGGTGCTAAGAACTGGATCACGCCCGCATTCGAATACGATAAGGAATTCTTCCCGCAGCCTTCTTGGTTCATCGACGCTATCCACGAAAAGCTCATGCCCATTCCCGGATACGTTGCTGAAGAAAGCTTCACAAGCGAAGAGCTCATCAGAAAGAGCAAGAAGGGTGTTTAATCCCACAATAAGCCTTCTCCGGTGGGAGAAGGTGGCGGCGTAGCCGTCGGATGAGGCGTCTTGAACTGATGCCGAGTCTTTACACCGCATTTATAAAAAGACAATCATATCTCAATTCGGAATTATTCCGAATTGAGATATGATAAAATAAAATTAACAGGAGATACGAAAAATGAAAATTTTCATCGATACAGCCAATATCAATGAGATCAAGACAGCTTATGATCTCGGTATCGTAGAAGGCGTTACAACTAACCCTTCCATCATCGCTAAAGAAGGCAAGAAGTTCGAAGATGCTATCAAGGAGATCGACAACATCGTTTCCGCTGATACACTTATCTTCGGTGAAGTTATTTCTCTCGATGCTGACGGTATGTGCAAAGAGGCTGCTGAAATCAAGAAGATCCGTGAAAACATGATCATCAAGATTCCTATGTGCGCAGAAGGTCTTAAGGCAGTTTCCCGTCTTTCCAAGGAAGGCTACAGAACTTGCGTTACACTTTGCTTCTCCGCAGGTCAGGCGCTTCTCGCTTCCAACGCAGGTGCTACATACGTTGCACCCTTCCTCGGCAGAGTTGATGATATAGGCTGGAACGGTCTTGACCTCGTTACAGAGATCGCTGACATGTTCGCTATCCAGAACAGCACAACACAGATCGTTGCTGCTTCTACTCGTCACCCTGTTCACGTTATCGAGCTTGCTAAGGCAGGTGCAGACGTTGCAACAGTTCCTTTCAAGGTTATCATGCAGATGATTGACCACCCCCTCACAAAGAGCGGCCTTGAAAAGTTCATGAAGGACTGGGCTACAATTCCCCAGTAATCAAAACTTAAAAACATAAGGGAATGCGTAAGCATTCCCTTATTTTTTTAATGCTGTTTGTAGAAACAGCATTTCATTAATAAATTTACCCACCAAATGTTTTAAAACAAGCGCCCCGCCAGGTGGGGGGGACGGCGGGGACGCAGATTTCCTGCGGAAATCTATATTTGTAGGGGCGATTATTAATCGCCCGCTTTGAGTCTGTTTTCTCTTATTTTGTATAGATATTGCAGGACACTCGACTGCGATTTTTTCTTAAAAACAGTAATAAATATTGACTTTCATATAGCACTATGATATATTGAGTATGGAAATATAGTTTATATACAGAGGAACAAAATGAGCAGACAAAAAATCAAAGACTATTTAAAAGAGCTTGATGGAAGAAATCTTGATGATTTGAATTTAGCTTGCGAGATGATGATGTTTTGTTTCGGCGACATAAGCATACATTCGCAGTGTTTTACAAGAATTATCCGTAATGAACAGATTTTACTGACGACTTCGGATTATCAGAATTGGGATGGTGAAAACGAAAAGCATAATGATATGTGGTATAATTTAGCCCGTCACATAGATTTGATAATAAACAAAAAGGTTATCGAAACTCAGCTTACAGACACGAATGACCTGCTTATCTGGTTGGAAAATGATGTGTGCATACAAATGTTTATTTCACATTCCTGTCCCCATTACGGTGATGACCGTGAACAATGGCGCATTTTCAGACAGGGCAACATAGACGTTCCGCATACGGTGGTATATTCTCAAACCGTTCAAGATGAGTAAAACGAATCCCGACAGTTTTTTTAACAGTCTGTCGGGGTTTTGTATTGAAACCAATATTCTTTCGTTTCTGACAATATTTCCGTAGGAAATATGCGCCATTTGCCTGCGGGCAGTCCTGCGGACTGTGGGGGGCGCAGGCATGGCGCTGTCATTGTAAAGATTTAGATGAAACAACGTTGAATAAAAAAACTGACACACAAGAGTGTCAGTTTTTTATTCAATAAATATATCAGATTAAACATGCCAAACAGCAATGATATTACTCGTTTTAGTTTTATGTTAAAATATATTTATTAAAGCACTAAGGCTGTGAGGACTTTATTTTGCGTAGTCCACCGCACGGCTTTCTCGTATCATATGGATCTTGATCTGTCCGGGATACTCAAGCTCACTTTCAATCTTTTTAACGATCTGTCTTGCGACTACGATCATCTGCTCGTCATTAACCTCTTCGGGCTTGACCATTATACGGATCTCACGACCCGCCTGAATTGCATAGGATTTGTCAACTCCGCTGAAGCTCTTTGAAATTTCTTCAAGCTTCTGCAGACGCTTGATATAGTTTTCAAGGTCTTCACGTCTTGCACCGGGGCGAGCCGCTGAAATTGCGTCAGCCGCCTGAACAAGAACTGCAATGATCGTCTGTGCTTCAACGTCACCGTGGTGCGCTTCGATTGCGTGAACGATCTCTTTGTTTTCCTTGTATTTTCTTGCGATATCAACACCGATCTGAACGTGTGAGCCCTCAATTTCCTGTGTCATTGCCTTACCTATATCGTGCAAAAGTCCCGCACGCTTTGCAAGGTTAACGTCAACACCGAGCTCCGATGCCATAATACCTGCAAGGTAAGCAACCTCCATAGAGTGGTTCAGTACGTTCTGACCGTAGCTTGTACGGTATTTAAGTCTTCCGAGAAGTCTTACAAGCTCGGAATTTATTCCGTGGATGCCCGTTTCAAATACAGCACGCTCACCTGCCTGCTTGATTGCAACGTCAACCTCACGCTTTGATTTTTCGACAGTCTCCTCGATTCTCGTGGGATGTATTCTGCCGTCTGAAATAAGCTTTTCAAGTGTAAGGCGTGCAACCTCACGTCTTACGGGGTCAAAGCTTGAAAGGGTTATAGCCTCGGGTGTGTCATCAATGATGAGGTCAACACCTGTGAGAGTTTCTATCGTTCTGATATTTCTGCCCTCACGTCCGATTATTCTGCCCTTCATTTCATCGTTGGGAAGTGCAACTACCGATACGGTTGCTTCCGCAACGTGATCAGCCGCACATTTCTGAATAGCCAAGGAAATGATGTTCTTTGCCTTTGTTTCCGCTTCTTCCTTGAACTGTGCTTCGATCTCTCTGATCTTTGCGGCTTCCTCGTGACGGACTTCCGCTTCGATCTTTTCAAGTAATTCTGCCTTTGCTTCTTCCGCTGTGAGACCTGCGATCTTTTCAAGCTTTTCCTTTTGTGCCAGCTTGATCTTCTCGATCTCATCCGTCAGCTCCGTATTTTCACGGATCTTTTTATTGAGCGTCTCTTCTTTTTTCTCAAGTGATTCGTACTTTTTGTCAAGTGCTTCCTCTTTGGCAACTGCCCTTGATTCAAGACGGGACACTTCTTTTCTGCGTTCCTTGATATCACGGTCGGCTTCTGTTTTCTGGCGGAGAATTTCTTCTTTCGCTTCTATCAGAGCTTCCTTTTTCTTCGTTTCTGCGGTTTTTGCCGCTTCGTCGATTATCTGCTTTGCCTTTTCTTCAGCAGAGCCGATAGCCGCTTCGGCAACCTTTTTACGGTAAACTATACCTATAACGATACCGAGAGCAAGGAATACAACGGAACAAACAACAGCTATAATTATTCCTGTTGTTGTCATAATTCCAACAATTACCTCCTTTTCTGTGAAATTTTAAATCAATGGGTGAGATATATATTATACCTCACCCAATATTATAATAAAAACTATTTGTTTTGTCAACAGTAAAACAAGGCAAAATGTGTGTTTTTTTATAAATTTTGCACATTGCTGTGTTATTTTTTGCTGAAATCGAATGGCAAAGTTATCTCTTTTGTGCCTTCGTACTCCTTTACGTGGTGCTTGACGCCCAGCTCATCCATCCAGCTTCGTGTTTCGATCGTTTTGAACGTGTGCGTGTTATAGCCGAGTCCCGCATCGTTGTCCCAAAGCCATTTGGGTGTTGTCCAAAGACACATTTTCGGCTTAACAGCCTTGTAAAAATCAAAATTAACGCCGTTCTGACCGTGGTGCGCCATCTGCACGATGTCGCATTTCAGCTTTTCGGGGGAGTGCATTTGCAAAACACGGTTGCCCGCTTCCTCTGCAAGGTCGCCCAAAAACAGCACCTTTTGTCCCTCTGCCCTCATTATAAACGCCATTGAGGTGTTGTTGATAAGGTCATATTCAAACTTGTCCTCGCTGACGTAAATTATCTCAAATTCAACGTTGTCAACCGTTATTTTGTCGCCGACCTCTGCAACATACACGGCGTCCCCGAGCATTTTTTCAATAATGTCGGTGCTTTCCTTTGCGTATGCGGGGGCTTGCACTCTGTTGAAGAAATCATCATCGATAAGATGCCAGACGACCTTTTTTACTTCGAGCTTGTCAAAGCTGTTTTTCATAATTTCGCCGAGTGCATCTGCGTGGTCTGTGTGGCTGTGAGTGATAAACCAACAGTCGATCGTCGGCTTTTCGCCGTTTGTCAGCGAATAAAGAAAATCAAGAAGCGAACACGCATCGGCTGTGTTTCCTCCGTCTACGACGATAAGCTTGCCGTTTTCCGTCTTAATGACGTAAGACATCATCTGAATGGGTGTTGCGGAATGTATCTGATAAAGCAATGTGCTCATTTTACTAACCTCTCTTTCAGATAAACTGTATCACAAATTACGCTAAAAGTCAATAATATCCGCTTGACAAAAATCGTCACAGGGTATATAATTTGACAGAAAAGAAAGGCGGATCTTATGAAGATAACAGATATACATTCACACACGTATTTCAGCGCTTGCGGCGCTGACAAGCACGAGGATATAATAGAAGCGGCGATAAACGGCGGAATTGAGGTGTTCGGCATCTGCGACCATTGCTACGGCATCGGTGACAGACGTGAGGAATACTGTCGTATCATTTACGAAATGAAGGAAAAGTACAAGGACAGAATAAAGCTTTTGTGCGGTATTGAAATTGCGACCGTTCCGGGGCTCGGTGTATATGATCCGGAAAACCTTTTGCCCGATTTTGAATACTGTCTTATCGAGCACATCGACCGTCCCGAAAGCACCGTGGGCGAGGATATATTTGAATATGTCAAGCACTTCTCCTGCAAGACGGGAATTGCCCACACCGACCTTATAAGTATGGCAAGAAGCAAGGGTTATGACCCCACAGAATTTCTGCGCAAATTTGCAGAGGCTGATATTTTCTGGGAGATGAACGTAAACTACGACAGCATCCACGGCTTTAATGAGCACGGATACGTTCGTGATTTCTTTGAAAACCCCGAAACACAAAAGATCGTGCGTGATTCGGGAATCAAGCTGACAGTCGGCTTTGACGGCCACCGTGTCTATGATTACGCCCCCGAAAGAGTACGCACGATGAATGAATTTATTGCAAATAACGGCTTTAATGTTCAGGAATTTTAACGCTGTTTACTTCTCAATTTTTGAAAAAACTCGGAAAGAAGCGACATCGCTTCTTTTTCCATTATACCCCCTATCACCTCGGGGTGATGATTGAACGGAAAAATATTGAGGTCGGCAACAGAGCCGAATGCGCCTGCCTTTGTGTCGGGCGCACCGTAAAAAACACGGTCAAGCCTTGCGTTTATTATTGCCCCTGCGCACATAACGCACGGCTCAAGCGTTACGAAAATGTCGCATCCGCACAGCCGCCAGCCGCCGAGGGCTTTGCAGGCGTTGTCAATGGCGGAGATCTCTGCATGGTGAAGCGCATTTTTTTCGCTTTCTCTCGTATTATGTCCCTTTGCGATTATTTTTCCGTTTTTAACGATGACAGCCCCAACGGGGACTTCGTTCTTATCAAGTGCCTTTTCCGCCTCGGAAAGGGCATTTTTCATAAAAAATGATATTTCTTCATAGGTATAAGCCATAATTACCTCATTTAAAGCGGTCTTACCGCAAGTATTGATAGGGATAAACAAACAACAGCGTATGCTATGACGGTAAACGATACCTTCATAGGTGTTAATTTTTCTCTGAAATATCCGTTTTTATAAAGGATAACACCGCATATTACACCCAAAGGAAGGACAAACAAGCTGTACAACAAAAACTGCGGAAGCGTTGTGTGTATTCCGATATATGAAGCTATAAACGCCGAAAGATTATTCAAAAAGTGCATAAGCACAGCAAAGGCAAGAGAGCCTGTTTTTACCGTGAAATATCCGAACAAAATACCGCATAAAAGCGCAAACGGAATCTGCATCAGATTTGCGTGGAAAAGCGCAAACACAAGGGAAGAAAACAGCACAGCGCCGCTTTTGCCGTAAGGCAGCATCATACCGAGAATGTATTTCCGCATAAGAGTTTCTTCAAGTAAAGGCGGTAAAACAACAAGGTGTATAAATGATATTATAACTGACACACCATCGCTGTACACGGGAAAGTCGGCGGAAATGCCGTAGCCGAAACGGGCAAAAAGCTCCGAGAGCGCAAATGAAATAAGATTGCCGAAAAAAATAACGCAAAGCGTGAAAGCGATACACCAAAAAGGCTTTTTGGGGAGTCTCTGCGGTTGCTTTTTTATCGGCTTTTCATATACGGAAAGAAAAAATATTGGCACAGCCATTGACACACCGTATGCGACGGCTGAAAAAAGCGCAGAATCATCGGGGGAGAAGCGTGCAAAAATCATTTGGCAAAGGATGAAAAGATACAGCGAAAGTATAGCTGTATTTTGTTTTTGGAACAATTTATTACCCCCTTTGTCAATATATGACCATTGTACATTACTATTCAAAAAAAATCAACACTTATTCACAAAAAATCAAAAAAACTAAACTCTAAAGCGATGATTTTTGCGAAAATTATGCAAAATACACAAAAACACCACGAAATTTTTGTTTATTACAACAACGATAAAATGGTGCGGGAAAGTGCGAAAAAACTTGATTTGTTTAAAAAAAAGTAGTAAAATGAAAGGTGCGTGTGAAAAAAATCAAATGATATCACATTTTAACGGAGAATTCAATGAATAAGATAAGACAGACGGCGAAAAGGGTATACGCAAGCGTGCTTGCCAATCCCGTGAAAGCCGCAAAGATAACAGCTGTCGCATTGTTCGGCTGTATATGTATGGTATATATGTGCTATATGTGTACGTTTACGGCGGTGACGGTTGCGTATGCAGACGGTGAGCGCATAGGCGTTGTTGATTCAGCCGATGTGTTTGCGCCCGTTATGCAGGCATCGAATGATGCAAGCCTTATAACGTATCCCCCCGCAAAAGCACCGAGCATTACCTTTGAGGTAAAGCTTGAAAGAAATTCAGAGGCTCTTTCACAAAAGCAGATATACGAAAAGGTTTACGGCATCGCCACGGAAGGATACCGTGAGATGTTCGGTCTTTACGTTGACGGCAGATTTGCCGCCGCAAACGAAAGCATAGATGTGCTGTCAAAGGTCGTGAAGACTGTCGAGGACACTGTCAAGGCTCAGGGTGAGGGTGTCAGCATCACATCATCGCTTGAAATTAAAAAGATATACTGCACGGGTGAATATGCGCACGGCGAGGAACGTATTTTGTCCTTGCTTTCAGGCGGAATATCTTACACTGACGATACAGACGAGGTCGTTCTTGATATTTTCCTTTCCGATGATGCGGACAAATCGTTCGCACCGGATATTTCGGCATCAAACAGCTCCTCTGATATAAGCACAAGTGTTGATGTACAGGCACAGACAAAGTACATTACCGTAAATGAGGACGTTCCCTTTGCAACGGTATATGAGGAAACGGAAAAGTATTTTGAAGGCGTTTACGTAAAGAAAAGCGACGGTAAAAACGGTTCTGTAACAGTTTTATATGAGATAAAATATGAAAACGGTACGGAAATTTCACGTACAGCTATTGAAAGAACAATGACAGATGCGCCCGTTGACAAGGTCGTTTATATGGGCATCAAGGAAAAGCCGAAAACGGCATCCACGGGTGCGTTCATCTGGCCGCTTCAGAAGGGTACATATATTATTTCCAGCCGCTTCGGTCCGAGAGATATGGGCTCAAGAACATACCATTACGGTCTTGATATGGCTGCCAACAAGGGTGTGACGATAATGGCGGCAGACGGCGGACTTGTTATTGCCGCATATACTCACAACAGCTACGGTATACACGTTATCGTACAGCACGATGACGGCACAAAGACGCTTTATGCACATATGTCGAAGTGCTCCGTATCCGAGGGTGACAGAGTATATCAAGGACAAAAGCTGGGCGAAGTCGGTACGACGGGATTTTCCACAGGCAACCATCTGCATTTTGAGGTCATTATCAACGACAGAACCAAGGTTGACCCCGAAAAGTATTTGCCCGAAAGATAAATCTGAGCTTAAAGCTGTTCCGTTTTCGGAACAGCTTTGTTGACTTTTTTGAAAAACATTGTATAATAATACTGATATAAAAAACGAAAGGAATAATAATGACGTACGACGTAATTATAATAGGCGCAGGCCCCGGCGGTATTTTTTCGGCTTATGAGCTTGTAAAAAAGAATCCTATGTTAAAGGTTGCGGTTTTTGAAGCGGGACACGCACTCAACAAACGCAAATGCCCTATAGACGGCGATAAAATAAAGACCTGTATCGGCTGTAAAAGCTGTTCGATAATGAGTGGCTTCGGCGGTGCGGGTGCATTTTCTGACGGTAAATATAATATAACAAACGATTTCGGCGGTACACTTTACGAATATATAGGCAAAAAGCACGCACTTGAGCTGATGAGGTATGTTGATGACATCAATATGCAGTACGGCGGCGAGGGCACGAAGCTTTATTCCACATCAGGCTCAAAGTTCAAGAAGCTTTGCGTTCAGAACGATCTTCACCTGCTTGACGCTTCCGTGCGCCATCTGGGAACGGATATAAACTATATCGTGCTTGAAAATATGTACGCTTATCTCAAAGAAAAGGTTACGTTCTTCTTCGATACACCCGTTGAAACGCTGTCGATTGTTGACGGCGGATATAAGATAACGTGTCAAAACGGAGAATATACGTGCAAATACTGCGTTGTTTCCGTCGGACGAAGCGGAAGCAAGTGGATGGAAAGCATTTGCCGTGACCTTGATATCGAGGTCAATTCAAACCGTGTTGACATCGGTGTAAGAGTTGAGCTTCCCGCAGAGGTATTTTCACATCTGACAGACGAGCTTTATGAAAGTAAGATAGTTTACAGAACGAGCAAGTACGGCGACAAGGTGCGCACGTTCTGTATGAACCCGAAGGGTGCTGTCGTTAACGAAAACACAAACGGAATCATCACCGTCAACGGCCACAGCTATGAGGACCCTGCAAAGCAGACGGAAAATACGAACTTTGCCCTGCTTGTTGCAAAGCATTTTTCAGAGCCGTTCCGTGATTCAAACGGATACGCCGAATCTATAGCAAGACTCAGCAATATGCTCGGCGGAGGTGTTATATTACAGCGCTTCGGCGACCTTATAAGAGGACAGAGGTCAACACCGAACAGAATAGAGGAATCGTTCGTGACTCCCACGCTCAATGCAACACCGGGAGATCTCAGCCTCGTGCTTCCCAAGCGTATACTTGACGGAATAATCGAGATGATATACGCACTTGATGAAATAGCCCCCGGTACTGCAAATGACGACACGCTTTTGTATGGAGTTGAGGTCAAGTTTTACAATATGGAAGTATCCGTTGATAAAAATCTGCAGACGAAATATGACGGTCTTTACGTTATCGGTGACGGAAGCGGTATCACACATTCACTTTCACACGCAAGTGCAAGCGGTGTATACGTGGCAAGAAAAATTACGGAATAACCTGATTTGAAATATATGGCGGGAGATACTCCCGCCATATTTTATTATTTATTTATATATATAATAATATTGACAACGTAAATAGTTAGTGCTATAATACCGAATGTCGATTATTGTTTTTTTATGTGAAAAAGGGGACAAAAAATGCATATTGTTGATAACGCGGTAATTATGGCGGCAGGAACTTCAAGCCGTTTTGCACCGCTTTCGTACGAAATGCCCAAGGCGCTTATCACCGTCAAGGGTGAGGTGCTTATAGAACGTCAGATACGCCAGCTTAAGGAAGCGGGCATTGATGAAATATACGTCGTTACAGGCTACAAGGCGGAGATGTTTTCGTATCTTGAAGAAAAATTTTCCGTTAAGCTCGTGCATAATCCCGACTTTCTGACGAGAAACAACAACGCAAGCATTTACGCCGTTAAGGGTATACTTAAAAACTCATATATTTGCTCAGCGGATAATTATTTTTCCGAAAATCCGTTTGAAAAGGAAGTGTCGGATTGCTATTATTCGGCACTCTACGCAGACGGGGCAACAAAGGAATGGTGTATGGAGTATGATGAAAACGGCACCATTCGAAATGTTAAAATAGGCGGTGAGAACGCCTGGTATATGCTCGGCCACGTGTTCTGGTGTGAGGATTTTACAAAGAAATTTCTTGAGATTTTGCGCTCTGATTACGACAAGCCCGAAACTGCCGACCTTTTGTGGGAGAGCATTTATATAAATAACATTGACAGCCTTGAAATGAAGATAAGAAAGTACAAGGACGGCGTTATTTTTGAGTTTGACACGCTTGACGAGCTTCGTGAATTTGACGAAAGCTATGTAAACGACACACGCTCGAATATTTTAAAAAGCATTTGTTCATCGCTTGACTGTAACGAAAGTGATATAAAATCCGTCTTATCATATAAGGACGGCACAAATGCCGCAGGCGGCTTTACGTTCGTTTGCAAAGACAAAAAATATAAATACTCATACAGCGAAAAAATATTAAAGGAGATTTGAAAGTGGAAAAAACAGAATACTCAGCCGTGAAGCAACTGCTTCAAAAGGTACTCAAAACCGATGATTACAGCGCAATTTCCCGTATGGGTGGACTTACGAATCGCACGTATAAGGTGACCGTAGACGGTGAGGACTACGTCGTGCGTATTCCCGGAGAGGGAACGGAGGAGCTTATAAACCGCCGTGACGAAATGGTAAGCACACGCCTTGCGTGTGACCTCGGTGTTGATGCAGAGCTTCTTTACTTCGGTGACGACGGCTCAAAGGTGACGAGATACATAAAGGATGCCGTTACAATGTCAAGTGAAACGCTTAAAAATGATGAAAACATAAAGCGTATGGCAGACATCTTCAAAAAGGTGCATACGTCGGGTGTCAACACGGGCGTACCGTTTGAGGTGTTTGAAATGGCAAGCGGATACGAAAAGATAATTGCCGACAAAAAAGTGGTGATGTATGACGATTATGATGAGATGAAAAATCACGTTATGGACGTGAAAACGGAAATTGATGCGCTTATTTGCGCTGAAAAGGTGCCGTGCCACAATGACCCGCTTTGCGAAAACTGGGTGCTCGGTGCTGACAGAATGTACCTTATCGACTGGGAATATGCAGGAATGAACGACGGTATGTGGGACGTTGCCGACGTTTCCATTGAAGCAGGCTTCGACGGCGAGTGCGACGAAAAGCTTTTGACAGCATATCTCGGACACACACCCGACGAAAAGGACAAAAAGCACTTTTTGGCAAGCAAAATTTACGTTGACTATCTGTGGACTCTGTGGGCAAAAACGAGAGTTCCTTATGACGGACAGCCTATGGAGGACTGGGCAACGGAAAGATATACACGTCTTAAAGGCTTCATAAAAGAATATATGAGTATCAAGGGAGGAAACAAATAATGACAGCAGGAATTATCGCAGGAATTACTTGGGCGATCGCATCATACATTCTTACACTCGCAACGGGAATGGAAGCGTTTTCGGCAGAATCGCTTTTATTCGTTACGTTCATCAGCACATTCATTCACGATGCTTCCTCAGCCGTTTGGGCGACAGCGTACAACGGTGTCAGAGGAAATCTCAAAAACGTATGGAACGCCCTTACGAAGACGAAAAGCGGTAAATGGGTAGTCGTTGCCGCAGTTATCGGCGGCCCTGTCGGTATGACGGGCTACGTTATGGCGCTTACTTATATGGGCGCATCGGTCGGTGCTGTTGCAAGTGCTGTGTTCCCCGCAATAGGCGCAATACTTGCTTACATCTTCCTTAAAGAAAAGATGAAATGGTATCAGTGGGTGTTCCTTATATTCACACTTCTCGGCGTTTACGGTCTCAGCTACTCACCCGAGCTTGATATACAGAACTTCGCCCTCGGTATCGTCGGTGCGGCTATGTGTGCATTCGGCTGGGGCATTGAGGCGGTCATTCTTGCAAAGTGCCTTACAGACCCCGAGGTCAAGGACGAATACGCCTTGCAGATACGTCAGACAACGTCGGCGCTTACTTATGCCGTCATTATTCTCCCCGTTATCAAGGGCTGGGGCTTTACGGCAAATCTTTTCACACCCGACACAAAGTGGCTTATCCCCACGATAGTTATTGCAGGACTTTTCGCAACGCTTTCATATCTTTACTACTACAAGGCGATTTCGCAGATTGGCGCATCGAAGGCTATGGCACTTAACGTAACGTACTGTGCGTGGATAGCGGTTATTCCGCTTGCGCTCGTTATTTTCGGCGGTGCGATGCCGACATTCAGCGCTCTTCAGATAATCTGTACCGTCGTCGTTCTCGTCTGCGGTATATTTGCCGCCGCCGACTTCAAGGAAATATTCAAAAAAGGCGAATAAAATTTCAAATCGAATTTGATTTGAAACGGGCGGTCGGGGACGTCCGCCCCTGCTATGTTGTTTCATCTAAATCTTTACGATGACAGCTCCATGCCCGCAAGCCCCTTGTAGTTCGCTGGAAACAGCGAACTACCGTAGTTGACTTTGTCAACTACAAGGCGCATAGATTTCCTGCGGAAATCTATTTGTCAATTTTAAGATGAAACAAGGTATTACATATAAAAACACGAAATGCTATTCGTTTAAAACGAATAGCATTAAATTTGAAAACGGAGATAATTATGCTGCTGTATATTGACCCCGGCACGGGGAGTATGCTTTTTACGATACTTATAGGCGTTATAGGCGCAAGTATCTTTTCTTTGAGAATGTTTTTTATCAAGTTTCGTTTCCGCCTCGGCGGAGGAAGCGCAAAGACGGATATGAACAAGATACCTGTTGTCATATTTTCTGACAACAAAAGGTACTGGTCTATATTTGAGCCTATATGCCGTGAGCTTGATGAACGCGGTATTGACACCGTATATATGACGATGTCTGACGATGACAAGGCGCTTGAAAGCAAATTTGAGCACGTAAAGGCTGAATTTATAGGCAAGGAAAGCCGTGCGTTTATGAAGCTTAATTTTTTGAACGCTTCGATAGTTCTTTCCACAACTCCCGGTCTTGAGGTGTATCAGTGGAAAAAATCAAAGCTTGCAGATTTTTACGTTCATATTCCGCATGCGGCAAGTGAAATAACACTTTACAGAATGTTCGGCATAGACTATTACGACGCAGTTCTTCTGTCGGGTGAATATCAGGCAGAGGACGTCCGTGCGCTTGAAAAGCTGAGAGAGCTTCCCGAAAAGGAGCTTGTAAAGGTTGGAATCCCCTATATGGACGAAATGGCAAAAAGACTGCAAAAAGAGGGAAGCGCTGAGCGTAAGGACGAAAAACGCACCGTGCTTCTTGCGCCCTCCTGGGGCAAAAGCGCCATTTTGAGCGTGTACGGCGGAAAAATACTCGACGTGCTTTTGAATACGGGCTATAACGTCATAGTCCGTCCCCACCCGCAGTCGTTCACCTCGGAAAAGGAAATGCTCGATAAGCTGATGGCAGAGTATCCCGAAAGCGACAGATTGCAGTGGAACAAGGATACGGATAACTTTAACGTGCTTTCACGCTCCGATATACTTATTTCCGACTTTTCGGGTGTTATATTTGACTTTACGCTCGTATACGATAAGCCCGTTATATACACCGACCCCGATTTCGATCTGAGTCCGTACGATGCGTGGTGGCTTGATAAGCCGCTTTGGACGGCGTCGGCACTTCCGAGAATCGGTCAAAGACTGACTGACGAAAATATGGGCGACCTTAAAAACGTGATAGACGCTTGCCTTGAAGACCCCAAATATGCAGAGGGAAGACGGCAGGTAAAGGCTGAAACGTGGGAGCATTTCGGTGAAGGTGCCGTTCGCACAGCCGATTACATAGAACAAAAGCTGAATGAGCTTACAACGAAGGAGGAGGAGAAATAATGTCGTTCTGGTCAATTATCGAAACGGTGTTTTTAGGCCCGCTGAAGCTGATATTTGAAATAATTTTCAGAAATGCCAACAATATTATCGGCAACCCCGGTATTGCCATAATATTTTTGAGCCTTATGATGAACATTCTCGTCCTGCCTCTTTACAGACGTGCTGACGAAATGCAGGAGCGTTCACGTGACATCGAAGCAAAGCTTGCAAAGGGTGTTGCGCACATCAAAAAAACGTTCTCGGGTGATGAGAGAATGATGATGCTGCAGACGTATTACAGACAGAATAACTACAAGCCGACGAATGCCCTCAACGGCTCCGTGTCGCTTTTGCTTGAAATTCCGTTTTTTATGGCTGCATATCAGTTCTTGTCGGGACTCACGGTGCTTCAGGGTGTTTCATTCGGCCCTATAAAGGACCTCGGCGCACCTGACGGTATGCTCGTTATAGGCGGACTTGCAATAAACGTCCTTCCTGTGCTTATGACGCTGATAAACGTCATTTCAAGCGCAATTTATTTAAAAGGCTTTCCGCTTAAAACGAAAATACAGCTTTACGCAATGGCGGCATTTTTCCTTGTGTTCCTTTACACATCGCCTGCGTGTCTCGTATTTTATTGGACGCTCAACAACCTTTTCTCGCTTGTCAAAAATATCTTCTACAAGATAAAAAATCCTCAAAAGGTTTTGCGCATCGGCCTTTCCGTTGTCGGAATCGTATGCCTTTATGCATTCTTTACGTCAACCGAAGCAAAAACAGAGCTTAAAAATGCACTTCTTGCGCTTGCATTTTTGTTACAGCTTCCGCTTTTGATCCACGTTATAAAGAAGAACGTAAGCATCAAGCCGGGGGAAAAGCAGTATACACCTAACCGACTTTCATTTATCCTCGGCGGTGTGTTTCTGACGGTGCTTCTGGGTGTGCTTATACCGTCTGCGTTCATTTCATCCTCAGCGCAGGAATATATCGACGCTACGTATTTTCATAATCCTCTTTGGTACGTTTTGCGTACTGCTTGTATGGCAGGCGGCTTCTTCCTCGTTTGGTTCGGAGTGTTCTATTGGCTTGCAAGCCCCAAAGGAAAGGTAGTATTTGAAAGACTTATGTGGGTGCTTTCGGGTGTCACGGTCGTAAACTATATGTTCTTCGGTACCGACCTCGGTGTTATCTCCCCCACGCTCCAGTACGAAAACGGTGTCAGCTTCGGCATCCTTGAGCAGTGGATAAACGTGCTTATAATAATTGCGCTTTGCGCACTTCTCATTTTCTGCTGTATCAAATTCAAGCGCATAACGTCAAGCGTGCTTTTAACAGCCATTATTGCTGTCGGTGGTATGTCGGCGGTGAATGTTTCGGCAATAAACACCTCTGTAAATGAAGTGTCGGCTGACAATGATTCTATCCCCGATTTCACGCTTTCCAAAAACGGCAAAAACGTAATTGTAATTATGCTTGACCGTTCAATGGGACAGTATGTGCCTTATATGTTCAACGAAAAGCCCGAGCTTCGTGAGATGTTTGCAGGCTTCACGTACTACAAAAACACGATCTCGTTCGGCGGCTATACGAATTTCGCCTCCCCCGCATTGCTCGGCGGATATGAGTATACCCCCGTTGAGCTTAATAAACGTGATAAAGAATCCCTCGTTTCAAAGCACAACGAGGCTTTGAAGGTTATGCCCGTGCTGTTTGACCAAAACGGCTACGACGTAACGGTATTTGACCCTGTTTATGCAAACTATAAGTGGATTCCCGACCTTACCGTGTTTGAGGAGTATACCGACATTGATGCTTACATCACAAAGGGCAGATTCGGCGAGCTTTCGCAAAAGGAAAAGGTCATAGAAAACAATCACAGAAATTTCTTCTGTCTTAGCTTTATGAAGTGTATGCCCTTGTTCTTCCAGCCGTCTGTATACGGTGACGGACTTTACAATCAGGTTGAGGCTGATTTTGAGCAGGGAAATACCACCAGCCAGACCATACACGATATGTCAACGGCAGAGGGACTTTACGCACCGTTTATGCAGTCGTACGAGGTGCTTGAAAATATGATAGGAATGACGAATGTCACGGATGAGGAGAAAAACACGTTCTTGTTTATGACAAACGATTCCACACACGAGCCCGCACTTCTTCAGACGCCCGATTACGTTCCGTCAATGAACGTCGATAATACCGAATACGATGAAGCCCACAAGGACAGATTCAATGTTGACGGTGTTAAAATGACGGTTGACAGCACGTTTGAAATGAGCCATTACCATATCAATATGGCATCAATGCTCCGTCTTGGCACGTGGCTTGACCATTTGAAGGCAGAGGGCGTGTACGATAACACAAAAATCATCATCGTTGCAGACCACGGACGAAATTTAAAACAGATAAAAGAGCTTCAGAAGGGTGAAATAGATGCTGAATTTTACTATCCCTTGTTTATGGTAAAGGACTTTAACAGCCGTGAGTTTACCGTGTCGGAGGAATTTATGACGAATGCCGACGTGCCTGTAATTGCGATGAACGGACTTATCGAAAACCCCGTGAATCCGTTTACGGGTAACAAAATAACGAGTGACGAAAAAACAGCTCACGAGCAGTTTATCATCGTATCCGACACATTCTCCACGAGCAAAAACAACGGCAACACATTTTTGCCTTCACGCTGGGCAAGCGTCAAGGACAATTTGTGGGAGAAGGATAACTGGACATTCTACGATAAAACTACGGTGCTTAAAGAGCATAAAGCGCCGTAATATATAAAACGGAGACGTTTATGGAATATGTACTTTTAACAGCTCTCGGCGTCGGCGGCTCAACCGCCGTCGGCGCACTCATAGGGCTTATTTTCAAAAAAACATCGCATAAATTCAATGATATCGTTCTCTCATTTGCCGCAGGAGTAATGCTGGCGGCAGCTGTGCTCGGACTTATCATTCCGTCGCTTGAGTACGGCGGAAAATACCCGCTTGCAGTAACCGTTATAGGTATTTTCTGCGGTGCGGTGTGCCTTAATCTCATTGATAAGATAGTTCCGCATTTGCACAAAATGACAGGCGTTGACATAGAAGCGCACCCCGACAAAACAGAACAGCTTAGCAAGGTATTGCTTTTTGTCATCGCCATCGCAATACACAATCTGCCTGAGGGTATCGCCGCAGGTGTCGGCTTCGGTACTGGCGATATGGCGCAGGCGCTGACTGTGGCAGGCGGTATTGCGCTTCAGAATATCCCCGAGGGTATGGTCATAATTGCACCGATGTTGGCATCGGGAATAAATGCAAAAAGAACGCTCGGCATAGCACTTCTTACGGGCGCTGTTGAGGTCGTAGGAACGTTTATAGGGTACTTTGCGGTAAGCATTTCCGCGTCCGTCCTGCCTTTTGCGCTTGCGTTTGCGGGCGGTACGATGCTTTACGTTATCAGCGACGAAATGATACCCGAAACGCACGCACACGGAAACGAAACGGGCGCAACGTATACGCTTTTGCTCGGATTTTGCGTGATGCTCGTTTTTGACGTGCTTTTAGGCTGATAAAATATGGAAGATATAAAAATTCTTTATGAGGATAAGCACCTGCTTTTGTGCGAAAAGCCTGCGGGCACTCCGTCACAGCCCGACTTATCGGGACTCGGTGACGTTTTGACGAAGCTTTCGGAAAAATACCGTGATATAAAGCTCGTGCACAGACTTGATATACCGACGGGCGGTGTTATGCTCTATGCCAAAAACGGCAAGAGTGCCGCAAAGCTGTCAGAGCTTTTTGCGCATCACGACGTAAACGGTGATGACGGTATGGCAAAAACGTACCTTGCCGTTTTGTCAAAAAATCCCGATTTTGACGAAGGCGAGCTTTGTGACCTTTTGTTTCACGATAAGCAGAAAAATAAATCGTTTGTCACGGACTCCCCTCGCAAGGGAGTTAAAGAAGCAAAACTTATATGGAAAAAGCTTGCGGTGAGCGATGACGGACATACACTCATATCCGTTACGCTTTTGACGGGCAGAACGCATCAGGTGCGTGTGCAGTTCGCCTCACGTGGGTGTCCCTTGTGCGGTGACGGCAAATACGGAAGCCTTGTGAAATGTCCGTTTGTTGCCCTTTGGTCGCACAGTATTTCGTTTGTTCACCCGTTTACAAAGAAGAAAATAAAAGCAGTAAGCACCCCGCACGATATTTCCCCTTGGAATTTGTTTGATGAAAAATAACGGCGTATGTGTCGATATTCGCCTGCGGCGATCGATATGCCCTTCGTGCTCGATATGTCTTTGCAGACTCGATATGTGCTTCGCACGAGAAACGGCAAATTAAATAACACTTGTCAAAAAGGCGGAGAGTATAGAAATATTCTCCGCTTTTTAAATTGCTCTGTATTTGATAAACGGCTGTTTATCAAATTTTTAATATATTTTTTGTGTTACAGGTTGAAATTTCCAAAAAAATTTGGTAGTATAATAAAAAAGGTATAAGTTTATTTTTATACTTTTCGGGAAAAATAAAGGAAACACTTGCGAGGTCTATTTATGATAATCACAAATGATATAAAATATGTCGGCGTTAACGACAAAAAAACAGACCTTTTTGAAGGTCAGTATAAAATACCGTCGGGTATATCGTATAATTCTTACGTTATACTTGATGATGTGACAGCCGTAATGGATACGGTCGATGCCGCTTATACACACGAATGGCTTGATAATATTCAGAATGCTTTAGGTGACAGAACTCCCGATTTTCTTATCGTTCAGCATATGGAGCCTGACCATTCGGCAAATATAATAAACTTTACAAAAGCATATCCCGATGCCGTTGTCGTTTCATCGGCAAAGGCATTTACAATGATGAAGGGCTTTTTCGGTACGGATTTTGCAGATCGCCGTATGGTCGTCGGCGAGGGTGACACGCTTTGCCTCGGCAAGCACACGCTCACGTTCTTCACAGCTCCTATGGTACATTGGCCCGAGGTCATCGTAACGTACGATTCTTACGATAAGGTGCTGTTTTCCGCTGACGGATTTGGAAAGTTCGGGGCGCTTGATGCAAAAGAGGCGTGGGAGGACGAGGCAAGACGTTACTATATCGGCATCGTCGGAAAGTACGGCGCACAGGTCACAGCACTTTTGAAAAAGGCATCAGGACTTGATATTCAGATGATATGCCCTTTGCACGGCCCGGTTTTGAAAGAAAACCTCGGAAAATATATTGACCTTTACAGTACATGGTCAAGCTATCAGGCTGAGGAGGAGGGAATCGTAATTGCGTATACCTCCGTCTACGGAAATACCAAAAAAGCCGTAATGCAGCTTGCAGACAAGCTCAATTCGCTCGGATGCCCCAAAACGGTCATTTATGACCTTGCAAGATGCGATATGTCAGCGGCTGTTGCCGATGCTTTTAAATACAGCAAGCTCGTGCTTGCCACGACGACGTACAACGCTGAAATATTCCCGTTTATGCGTGAGTTTATCACTCACCTTACCGAGAGAAATTTCCAGAACAGAACGGTTGCGTTTATCGAAAACGGAAGCTGGGCACCGCTTGCCGCCAAGGTTATGAAGAAAATGCTTGAAAACAGCAAGAATCTGACGTATACCGATACGACGGTCAAGATAGTTTCAAGTCTGAATGACGAAAGCAAAAAACAGCTTGACGATATGGCAAATGAGCTTTGCCGTGAATATTCTGCACTTTCCGGTGACAGAACCGATAAAAACGATCCGTCGGCGCTTTTCAATATCGGATACGGTCTTTACGTCGTTACGTCAAACGACGGCAAAAAGGATAACGGACTTATCGTTAATACCGTAACGCAGGTTACGAATACGCCTAACCGTATCGCCGTTACGATAAATAAAGAAAATTATTCGCACCACGTAATTATGCAGACGGGTGTTATGAATATAAACTGTCTGTCAGTTGACGCACCGTTCAAGGTGTTTGAAACGTTTGGCTTCCAAAGCGGAAGAAACGTTGACAAATTTGCAAACTGCGAGCCGCTTCGCTCCGACAACGGTCTTGTCGTGTTGCCGAGATATATCAATGCGTTTATGTCACTTAAAGTCGAGCAGTATATCGACCTTGATACACACGGTATGTTTATCTGCTCAGTTGTCGAATCAAGAGTAATATCCGACAGAGAAACGATGACATACACGTATTATCAGAACAACGTAAAGCCCAAGCCCAAGACAGAGGGTAAAAAAGGATATGTATGTAAGATCTGCGGTTACGTTTACGAGGGTGACACACTTCCCGATGATTTCGTGTGTCCGCTTTGTAAGCACGGTGCCGCTGACTTTGAACCTACAAAATAATAAAAAGGAGAAAAAATTATGAAAAAGTATGTATGCGATGTATGCGGATGGGAATATGACGAATCAGTCGGTGATCCCGATAACGGAATTGAGCCCGGCACAAAATTCGAAGATCTTCCCGACGATTTCGTTTGCCCCATTTGCGGCGTTGGCAAGGACAGCTTCAGCGAGGCGTGAGGTGTGATATGAAACAGAGATTTTTAAGATGTGCGCACTGCGGGAATATTGTCGGTGTCGTAAAGGACACGGGTGTGCCTATGATGTGCTGCGGCGAAAAAATGGGTGAGCTTGTACCGGGGGCTGTTGATGCATCCGTCGAAAAGCACGTGCCCGTTTTCACGGTTGACGGTAACAAGGTTTACGTTGTGGTAGGGGATGTTGAGCATCCGATGAGCCCCGACCACTACATAGAATGGATATCCATTCAGACGAAAATGGGCAACCAGAGAAAGGCGCTGAGCCCCGAGCAAAAGCCTGCGGCTTGCTTCTCTATATGCGAAAACGATGAAGTTGAGGCGGTTTACGCTTATTGTAACCTCCACAGCCTCTGGATGGCTGAAAACAAGATCGAGCCCGTGTGCGATCTTCCGCCCGTAAATACGGATACTGACGAAAACTATACTGTATGCTACTGCAATAACGTAAAGTATTTTGACATTCTTGATGCCGTTCACGGCTCAAAATCCCTCGACAGTCTTTTGTCGCTTTTTGAAAACGTCAAGAACACAACTCACTGCTCAACAGGCTGCGGCGGCTGCTACGGCAGAGTAATAAATATTATTTCCGACGTTATGAACGGAAAGAAATAAAAAAAAGACAGCTCGAAGAAATTATATTCAAATATTGTATCTGTGATTTGACTGCGCCCCGTCCGCAAACCCCTTGTAGTTCGCTGCAAACAGCGAACTACTGTGCATATATATTTTCTTGCGGAAATGTGTTTTGCAGACTTTTGACTGAAACAATATGGTATATTATGCACAGAACGCTTTTGGAGGTTATTATGAGAAAAACGAAAATAATATGCACGATAGGCCCTGCGTGCGATAACAGGGAAACGCTTACGAAAATGTGTCTTGAGGGCATGAATGTTGCAAGACTTAACTTTTCGCACGGTTCACATGCAGACCATAAAATATTGATAGACCTTATAAAAAGCGTCAGAGAAGAGCTCGGCTTGCCGATAGCAATAATGCTTGACACAAAGGGCCCCGAATACAGAATAGGTGTTTTTAAAGAAAAAAATATCACACTTAATGAGGGCGACACGTTCATTTTCACAACGGACGATATTGAGGGTGACAATACACGTGTTTCGGTAAACTACAAAAATCTGACAGAAGACCTTTCTATCGGTGACAACGTGACCGTCAATAACGGACTCGTTGCCTTTACCGTCGAAGAAATTAAAGGTCCGGACGTCATCTGCCGTGTCAAGATAGGCGGTGTGCTTTCCGACAAAAAGAGTATGCATTTCCCCAACAAGGTGCTGAAGCATCAATTTTTGAGCGAGCAGGATAAGGCAGACCTTTTGTTCGGCATAGAAAACGAGATAGATTTTGTTGCCGCTTCCTTCGTGTCATCAAAGAAAGACATCGCAGAGCTTCGTGAGTTCTTGGATGAAAACGGCGGCGGTGCGATAAATATAATTGCGAAGATAGAAAACCGTTCGGGCGTTGACAATATCGACGAGATATGCAGTATTGCAGACGGTATTATGGTAGCACGAGGTGACCTCGGTGTTGAAATTCCGTTTGTTGAGGTGCCGTCGGTGCAGAAGTATCTTATACAGAAGTGCCGTCTGCTCGGTAAGCGTGTTATCACCGCAACGGAAATGCTCGAATCTATGATACAGAATCCGAGACCTACAAGGGCGGAAATATCAGACGTTGCAAATGCCGTTTATGACGGCTCATCCGCTGTTATGCTTTCGGGTGAAACGGCGATGGGCAAATACCCTGTTGAGGCTGTTATGAATATGGCTCAGATAGCAAAGTTTACAGAGGAAAGAATAGATTACAAAAATTGGTTCGTGTCAACGGAATTCAAAATAAGAAATACGCTTGATGCAATATCCCACGCAACGTGCGCTATGGCAATAGACGTTGGGGCAAAATGTATCGTCGTAAACTCAATTTCGGGAAATACCGTGCGTATGGTCAGCCGCTTCCGCTGTCCTGCCGATATAATCGGCATCACGACGAGCAAGCGTGCGTGGCGCCAGCTTAATTTGAGCTGGGGTGTAACACCCGTTATGAGCGAGGAATACAACTCCCTCGACATCGTATTTTTCCAGGGACTCAACCACGCACAGCGCATTTTCTCGCTTAAATCGGGAGATAACGTAGTGCTCACGGGCGGTATGATAAACGGCACGTCGGGCAATACGAATACAATTAAGGTCGAATGCGTTAAATAAAATTAAAATTATACGGCAGAGGGTATCTGATATAATCCCCTTAGAGTAGACACTTGAAAAAACAAAAAGTTTTCAAGATTACTTTAAGGGGGTTGTTTTTATGCCGAGAAAATCACGCAAGAACAAGAAATACAGTACAGAATTTAAGAGATCAGCAGTTGAAGCGT
>JAFXFN010000033.1 GCA_017520505.1 Clostridia bacterium | reverse complement strand
TGACGCCTTGCGAGTATTATTTCGCCACCGCCGCGTGACGAAAATCTCCCCCTGCTGCGCAGCAGGGGGAGATAAAAGAACCTATTCAATTTGTAAATTCTTTTGTTTTTTAGTCTGTCTACTTGACAGGGGGCACATTAATCTTCTGCCGTTTTATATCGTCTGGTAAATTCAATAAGTATATTTCCGCAGGAAATATACGCCGCTTGCCTGCAGGCAGTTGACGTGGCGAACTGCGTTTCGCCTGTCAACTGTGGGGGGGGCAGGCGCGGCGTTTTGTGTATAACGAAAAGAATACGGCAAAGGATACCCCCTGCCGTATGTTTTGATTAAATATTTGTAAGTGTTCCTATAAATAAAGGAAGATCGTTTTCACAGTCTATCAGCATATATACAAACGGACGGTCAAGCGTTACGAAGTACATATCGGCAGGCATTATTGCGCCTTCATTCATTTCAACAACTGTTGCTGCACCTGCCCTTGTTCCGCTTTCATTTACCGAAATATACGTTTTGTGTATTACACGGTTTATGCAAATGTTTCCGTTTTCACTTCTGCCGAGCTTTGAAAAATCGGCAAGATCTCCGTCAAATGCCTTTTTTATGCCCATATCGGCAAGTGTGCCGTTTAAAAGGCTTGAATATTCCGTTTCGAATTTAGGTGTCTTGGTTATGACCTCGACACCCTTTTTGCGTTCGGTCAGAAGTGTTGAAATTTTTTCACCCGTAAGGGAGGAAACGTAATCGGATATGGAAACATCCTCGTTCGGAAGCAAAGCGGCAAAGGCATATTTTCGTCCTGCATAATACTTTACAAATCCCGTCGTTGTGTCATCGGAAAGATAATCAGACACGTTACAGCTCATAAAATCAACTTTCTTCGCCTCGCCGTCAAGACAGTTGAATTTACCCTCGTTTATCTGATATTCATTGTATTTTTCTTCCCATTCACCGTCAAAGCAAAGGGCGTTTACAAGATACATAACGGCTGCCTCGGGAATCTTATCAATGACGTTGTCTATCATTCCGTCGGTCTTGTTCTTTATCCAGCTGTTTATATCATTGCGTGTTTTTTCGTTGAACGGTACTTTATAAAGCCCTGCACCGTAATAGTTTGCGTTCGTCTTTAAAAAACGCTCGTTTACCGTAAGCGATTCATCATCACGGAACCAAATTGAATTTGCAAGGCTCACTTTGTATTTTTCACCGTTTGATAAACTGCTCATATACGAAAGCATAAACTCGTTAAGCTCATCACGTGAAATTCCGAAAGCCTTTTCCATTTCTTTAAGCGTGTCACCGTCAGCGCCGTTTGCCGTCATAGCAAGGGCAGAAAGAACTGAAATGGGGGAAATGAGCGTGTTTTTTTCATCTGTATAGCATCCACCGAAAAGCTTTGCTGTAAAGTCGGTATAAAATGAGGTGTCTTTAATATCTTTTGGTGTTATGCCCTCATCCTTTTCGATACCTTTCATCAAATCGTTTGCTGAAACGGATAGAAAAATATCATCTTGTGAGCATCCGACGACACCCAAAAGCATAACGGAAAGTAAAATTACTGATAATATACGCTTAAAAATATTATTTTTCATTGTTTTCTCCTTGTAAAAGTATAACTGTGGCGGAATAAAGCGTGTCTTTGCCTTTATTATCCTCAAATGATGAAAACTGAACTATAAACGTGTCACCGATATTAAACACGCTTTCATCAAACGGCTTTGTTTCGTTTATCCATCTGCCCTCCTCGACAGGAACGGAAAACCATATTACAGGTTCAAATTTGATAATGACCTCCTCATCACCTTTCAAATATGACGCCATACCGTCTTTTACCGTTGCAAATACACCGCTTTCAAATACGCCCGTTACCTCAACCTTTATTTCGGGAAGCTCCTGCCCGCCATCGGTATTTTCGGGTGCTTCGTCTTCGTTTGGGATAATGTCGGCGGCGCTTTGCGTTTCGGCGCCGCTTGCGCCTTCGTTAAGCGTTGGTGACATTTCATCACGGTCATCGGTTTGAGCATCTGCTACCCCGTTCATATCACTGCTGTCGGTAACGTCGTTCACATCGGCAAATCTTACGGCAAGATACACACAGCCGATACAGAGGAAAAGACTTGCCGCAACTGCTGTCAGCTTATATAAGGGAAAGCTTTTCTTTTTCTTTCTTATTTTTTCCGCATTTATGATAAGCGCATCGTCAATGGTGCCGATTGCGTTTATTATATCGTGCTCGTTCATACTTCAAAGCCCTCCTTCAAAAGATACTCACGCAGACCGTTTCTGAGTCTGTGCAGGGTAGTTTTTACGTTGCTTTCGGTGATGTTACAGTATTTTGCAATATCCTTTACCGAATCGAAATAGTAATATCGGAAGATGAAAATATTACGCTGTACTTCTGAAACGCTGTAAAGATACGCGCTTATCGATTCGGATAAACGCTTGTTTTCAATAATTTCATCGGGCTCGGGAGTGTTTGACGTACAATCCGACATTTCATCAAGCGAATATGTAAGCTGGGAGCTTTTGCGCTTCTGGCTGTTCTTTTTTCTGAATATATCAATGCTTATCCGTCTTGTTATGCGTGAAAGATACACGGAAAGTATTTCGGGAATGTTGGGTGGTATTGAATTCCATGCCGCTAAATACGTATCGTTTACGCTTTCCTTGCTGTCCTCACGGTCATTTAAGACGTTGTATGCAATTTTTAAAAGATATTTTCCGTATTTTTTGTCGGTTTCAGTTATTGCCGACTCATTTCTTGAAAGATACAGCGATACTATCGTCTTGTCATCCATACTCATCCCACCCTTCTATACTATAAGTCGTAAAAAGTCCGATAAGGTTACAATAAAACCATATCATAAAAAAATATTTCCGTCAATCGGTTTTTAAAACAAAGATTTTACTTATTTTTCGAAAAAACAACATATTTTTCCTATTATTTGTGATATAATCAAACTATAAAATAAAATTTATTCAGGAGAATAAAAAAATGGATAAGAAAGTACACGAGCTTTTAAATCAGCAGATCAACAAAGAATTATACTCTGCATATCTTTACCTTGATTTTTCAAACTACTTCGAGGCGGCAGGCCTTGACGGATTTGCAAATTGGTATATGATACAGGCACAGGAGGAAAGAGATCACGCAATACTGTTCTACACATATCTTCAGAATGAAAATATGCCCGTAACACTTGATGCTATTGCTAAGCCCGACCAGGTTTTCACTTGCAATATGGACGTCCTCAAGGCAGGACTTGAACACGAAAAGTACGTAACGTCGCTTATCAACGATATTTACGGCGCAGCTTACGACGTAAGAGATTTTCGCACAATGCAGTTTTTGGACTGGTTTGTAAAGGAACAGGGTGAGGAAGAAACAAACGCAAACGACCTCATTTCCAAAATGGAGCTGTTCGGTTCCGACCCCAAGAGCCTTTATATGCTCAATCAGGAGCTTGCGGGAAGAGTATACAATCCCCCGTCCTTGGTTCTTTAATGGCGCAAAACCACGAATTACCCGTGTGAAAAACAAAATGTATATCAAATAAGCGCCCCACCGCCACCCCCCTCGGTGGACGGGGCGCACACCGCTTTGCGGTGTATAGAGCATTAAAGCCGACCCTGTTTGAGTCGGCTGTTTTTTTTACGGTGTTATATCGTTTTCGGAAAGCGTATCAAAATCAATGGGGAATGTAAGCGACCTTGTAAGGTCAACCCCGGCGACTATATGGTGTTTTACACCCATATCCATCATAAAGCGTCTTACCTCTGTTGTCTGGTATATACCCTGTTTGTTTTCATATACCCAGATAGGTGTCGGCCACAGACACAGCTTCGGACATACGGTCTTGTATACTTCAAACGTCACGCCGTTTTGTCCGTGGTGTGCCATTTGCACAATGTCGCTTTTTAAAGCCTCGCCGTACTTTTCGATAAGTCTTTCACTGACTTCAATGTGTCCGTCACCGAGAAAAAGTATGCTTTGCCCGTCTATATACGCCCTGAATATCATCGACGTGTCGTTGATATTCTTTTCTTTTTCTTCATTTGACACGGTGAGCATTATTTCGATTTTAATTCCGTCAATTTCGATTATGTCACCCTCAAATGCGGTCTTTCCGTTTGCTTTTTCAAATGCGCCTTTGCCGAAAAAGCGGTCATAAGCCGATATGATACCGTCGTAAAGATATGCAAAATGTCCGCCCTCGGAGCTTTTCATAAATTCACGTGAGGCAAAATTCATATACACGTTTTTAACGGTTATCTTTTTTGATTCGTCGTTTCCTATTATGATAAATTCATTTGTGTGATCATCGTGCATGTGTGATAAAAACCACGCATCAACGGTGGGTGATTCCTCGCCGCTTATTTCCTGAAGCTTTTTGTATAAGTAACCGTTATTTTTTTCAGAGCCTGCACCGCCGCCGTCAATTACTATAAGCTTGCCGTTTTTGGTTTTTATAGCGTAGCCGTTCATAAGCATATCGCAGTCGGGCGTTATCTGGTATAATACAGGTAATTTGCACATTTTAATTTTATCTCCGTTTTTGTTTTGCGCTTCAAAACGCTGCTGTAAAGTATACCATACAAATATGAAAATTGCAATATTCACACCTGTGTCCTCGAAAGTTTTTTCGGCAATTGACTTTTTGAGTTATACATGTTATAATGAATATGAAATAACTTCTATTAAAAAAACGAGGTGGACGCTGTGAAGAAAAAACAATTACTGAAGCTGCTGTGCATACTTTTAGCAATAACGCCTGTGCTTTGTGCGCTGTTCGTTCCTATGTCGGATATTGCCGCCGCTGTTATTTCACTTGATTGTGATGCGAACGGCGACGGAGTTATCAACGGCAAGGATATTGTACGCTTGCTGAAATATATCAAGGAGCCGGAAAAATACCCGTACAGCGAGAATGTTGACGTGAACGGCGACGGTGTAATTTCAAGAGATGACATAGATGCCATTTTCCCGTTTTTTGATAAAAACACAAAAATAATCGAAAACGGACAAGCAAGATATTCCGTGCTTTGCTCATCCGATGCATCGGACAATGTTATCAAGGCCTCAGAGAGAATTATTGACGGGATATACTCGTACACAGGTGTACTGCTTGAGCTTGTATATGACACCTCGGCGGATATGTCGAAAAAATATATAATCGTCGGCGACAGCTCTCTTGAAGATTCCTTGAAGATCAAAGCGAGCTTTAACAATGCCGCAGATACCTACGCCGTAGGTCAGACGGATACGGGAAACATAGTTATTATTGCGAATTATGATGATCATATAATAACCGCCGCCGATTATTACGTTGATAATCTTTTGAAAAAGAATTATGATGCTGACTCAAAAACGCTTATATTCAGAGGGTATTACAACAGAGGTAATGACTTGCTCCCCGACGGCTTTTCTTTGGCAGAGCTTTCAAAAACGAAGATCGTTTATGCAACCGACCTTGATGGCTACCGTGTTGTTGCCGAAACGCTGCGTGCGGGTATAAAAAACGCTTATAACATAAACGTACCTATATACCCCGATGACGAATGTCCGATTTCGGCACGTGAAATACTTATCGGACACACTAACCGTGAAATGTCCGAAGGGTATTATGCAAACGACGGATATATTATGGAATACGATGTGACGGCGAAAAACGGCAAACTGCAGATACTTTGCGGCGGCTCATTCACGGCAAGAAAAGCTACTGAATACCTTCTGTCAAATCTCTTTAAAGCATCAAACGCAAGCAAGGTGCTCGGTGTCGGAAGATATACTTATAAAAATTTACTTGCTTCAAGCCTGACACGCTCAAATTCAACAGACGTACGTATTATGACACTTAACATAATGCCGTATGTGCTCGGGGAAGCGGAATATGCAAATGTCCTTCCGGTAAGAGAAAGGGCGGAAATAGTTGCGGGAATGCTCATATCATCTGCCCCTGACGTTGTGGGACTTCAGGAGGCGTGCTACAAATGGCAGGAGCAGCTGCCGCATTATATAGAGGTTCTGAACGAGCATTACGGTATCGGTTACAAATTTGTGCTTTCTTCACATAACGGACGAAATAACTATACTCCGATGATATACCGTGCGGATAAATACGATGCTCTTGTTTGTAAATATCAGCATTACGATTATCACACAAGCTCCGCTGATGCAAACGGCACTTATTTAAGAGGTGCCGCCCAGCTCGTTTTGCAAAATAAAAATAATTCATCGGAAAAATTCATAGTGATAAACTCACATTGGGACCACGCAGGTCAGCTTACAACCGCAAGACCGTATCAGATGAACGAATGCGCATCTTCTGAGGCAGCGATAGTAAATGCGTACAAGACGCAATATCCCGGTGTGCGTATATTCTGCGTCGGAGATTTCAACAGCCACAGATATAACGGAATATACTTCAAACAGTTTTGTAAGGATATTGGCGGTACGATCGCAAGCGATGCAGCACGTACCTCGGGAACGTTGAAGGTGGCAGGAGGATACCACGGCTCAGGCTCCAATATGAACGAGTACGGTACACGAGATGATTTCACACCCGTAAAGGACAGCTTTATAGACCATATTGTATTTACTTCTTCAACATCATCGGTCAAAACATCGGTTCTTTCTCATAATACGCTATACAGTACAAGCGGATATTTCCATATAATTTCCGACCATTGTCCTGTATATGCTGATTTTGAGTTTACTGTCGGATGAACAGGGAATGAATGTATTTCGGAGGAATAATATGAAAAAGATAATATTATTTTTAAGTATTTTGTGTATCACGCTTTCTGCCGTTACACTTACAACGTATGCTTCGTCTGACTATACCTTGAACGGCACAGCCTTTACGGTGTATACAGCCGACGGACTTATGGAAGTGGCAAAAATAATAAACGGTGAAGCGGGGGATACTTCGGTTTTGTATACCGCATACAGCATAAATATTGCAAACGATATAGATATGTCAGGCAAAGCGTGGAAGCCGATAGGTAAAAACGACGCGTACGTTTATACAGGTACGGTAAACGGTAACGGACACACGGTAAGCAATCTTACAAGAAAGAATTATTCGAGCATCTGCCTCGGCTTTATAGGTACTGCGGGGGTTGGCGCGAGGGTTCAGGACCTTAATTTTGAAAATGTTAATTTTACATCAAGCCGTACGGATACAGCCTATGTCGGCGGTATCATTGGAAAGGCAAAGGGCGCAGGGGAAATGACAGTCAGTGCTTGCACCGTTTCGGGAAATGTGCAGAATACTACCGGCGGTGTCGGCGGTTTTGTCGGAGCAGTTACCTCCTCGTACGCAGCACTTGAAATAAGCAACTGTACATTTGACGGTAATGTTGCTTCCGAATCGATAGATGCAGGCTCCTTGGTCGGATTTGTAAAATCGGGTGCATCGGTTACCGCTTTGGGAAGTAAAACGGTAAGCGGCTCTGTCCGTGCAGGTACGGTATTTACCGTATATTCTGCGGATGCGCTTATGGATGCCGCATCAAAGGTGAATTCAGATACAGCATTTTCCTCAGCCGTTATCAATATCGGAAAAAATATCGATATGAACGGCAAAACGTGGATACCGATAGGAAAAGATACAGCGTTTGCATTCAAAGGAGCTGTAAACGGCAACGGACACACGGTAAGTAATCTCACCTCGTTGAATTATACAGCGGAAAATCTCGGTTTTGTCGGTGTTGCCGGGGGCGGTGCGGCAGTTAAGGACCTGCATCTTGAAAATCTTGATTTTAAAACAAGTGCAAATTATGTCGGCGGTATTATTGCAAACGTGACAGATACAGCGCAAATAACAGGCTGTACGGTGCAGGGAAGCATATACACAGGCGGAAAGTATGCAGGCGGTCTTGTCGGTGTTGTCAGTATGTCGTCATCATATCTCACAGTCAGTAACTGTGCCGTTGATGCTGACATCTGTGCTGTGGGACATTCTGCATCCGGTATAGTCGGCGGTGATACGGCGAGCGGATACAATACATCTGACATTTCAACATTCCCGACAGTCAAGGCGAATAAGGTGTTCCTTACGGGAAATTATAAAGCCGAAAACAGGGTAAGCTCTTTTATGGGTTATAATTTTTGTGTAAATGCAGATTTCAGAAACTGTATCTCGCTTGCGACACTCAGCTATACAAAAGCATCTGAAAACGGTGCATTTATGGCGGTTGAAAATTATTCGAAGATATATCTTGAAAATTGCACCGTGTTCAGCGATCTTCACGCATTTTATAATCTTTCTGTCAGCACATCCGTGCAGACCGTGGAGCTTAAAAATTGCTATCTTTTAAAGGATAAGATAGGTAAAGCGGCAACTCTGGCAACGTACAATAAGTACAGCTACTTCAAATACGATGCAAGCGTAACGAATCGATATAAGGTAATTTCCGATATTGTCGTTGACGGGGTAGGGCCGATATACACACCTTTTACGACAACAAACACGTCGTACTGTCCTCCTGTGATACAGTATAATCTGCCCTCCGGTACAGAGTCTGAGGTTATGACAAGAGCGTATAATGCGGCGATGGCTATGTTTGAAGACGGAAGCCGTCAGGAAAGCCTTGTTCACAAGCACACGTGGCAAAACGGAAATACAGTTACAGCCCCTACATACACAAATGTCGGTACGGCATCGTACTCATGCAGTAAATGCAGTGCGGTTAAAAGTGTTGAAGTGCCGTGTAAAGAAAGCAACGTAAGCTTTACGTTTGATAAAAACACAAAAACACTTACTGTTTCAGGCGTTGGCTCAATGGGGAAATTTGCAACACCGTCTACGATTCCGTGGAAAGAACACCGTGCGGAAATAGTGAATGTCATAATAGAAAAGGGAATCGTTGATATTTGCGATTACGCTTTTTACGATTGCACGGCGCTTAAAAATATCACTATCCCATCGGGCGTGACACTCATCGGAGCATATTCCTTCCACAACTGCAGATCTCTTGCATCAGTTACACTTCCGTCTACTGTAAAGACGATATATAATCATGCTTTTGAATACTGCTCGGGACTTGAGAAAATAAATATCCCGTCTTCTGTAACAAGTATCGGTTACGGTGTGTTCAGATACGCAAAATATGCAACACCGGTTATCACTTCAGCCTCGTCAAAATATAAAGTGATCGGAAACTGTCTGATAGACGTTAACGCCAAAGCTGTGACAGCAGGATTTTTAAACAGCACACTGCCCACGGATCCGGCGCTTGTTACTTCGGTTGGAAAATATGCGTTTCAGGGCTGTAAAATAAAAGAGATATCCATTCCGTCAAATATTACCGGTGCGGGAGAATATGCATTTGCAGACTGTACGGCGCTGAAAACGGCAAGCGTATCGGCAAATCTTACAGATATCAGCGAGGGAATGTTTTACGGTTGCTCCTCACTTGACAACGTAACACTTTATTCTGTTACAAGTATAGGTGCGCTTGCGTTCAATGAATGTACGGGACTTAAAAATATCATAATTCCGTCTACACTCAGCACGGTCGATATTTCAGCCTTCAAAAATTGTATATCACTTGCCAAAGCGGCTTATACGGGAACATCGGAGCAATGGAATTCGGTGTCCGTTGCGCTCGGAAATGACATACTTAAGTCAAAGGTAACGTACGGAAATACGTATCCTGCGGCAGTAAATAATGCTGCTGTATCCCGTACGGCGCTTAGTGTAAATGATATAAAAACAGATGCGCATATTACGAATAAATACGTTTGCTCCAATGAGCAAATAACGAAAAAGGAAAGCGAAATATAAGTAAGCATAAAGGACAAACTCGGATTTCTCTGTTGTCCTTAACGGAGAAAATGCAGCAACAAAAAGCTCCCACAGACCGAAGCTTACGGTTTGTGGGAACTTTTATTTATATAGGCAGAAGAAATGGCGGAGAAAGGCTCCCTCCGGGAGGGAGCTGGCGCCGAGTTGTTTACAACTCGATGCGACTGAGGGAGAGTGCGTGACAATGAAGTTAGGTGGTACTGAAAGCTCCGCAGGCTCCTTCCACCACTTCGTGGTCCCCCTCCCTCCCGGAGGGAGGCTATAGAGCGTTTTCTGCATTATTGCTGGTTTCGCATTTGTTTTACAAATGCTTTGGGCTATGCCCATGCCCCTGTTTCAAATTCTCCGCTAAGGACATTACCGTTTTTCGAGTCTGTCCTTTTCTTTTATTAATATTGTCTACGAAATTTATATGTGTTTATGTGTATGTTCTTGAATGAAGATCAAAATGTATGATATACGAGGAAAAATATAGAATTTGTTTAGTAAACAGTTGTTTTCCATATTTTTCTCCTTTTGATTATCACACGGAAATTGAATTCTTGACGAATGAGTGAATTGAAAAAAGCCAAGTCATAAGACTTGGCTTTTTTTGGTCGGAGTGACGGGATTCGAACACGCGACCTCTTGGTCCCGAACCAAGCGCTCTACCAAACTGAGCCACACCCCGAAATATGAAATTTTAAGATTTATTGTTTAATATAATTGATTTCTGCTTTGCGAGCGCTACGCACTCTTCCTGTTGCAGCTGGCGGTTCTGCTCTCGTTCGCAGGCTTACTCGGCAATCACCGAGCTGCTGCCACTCAAAACACCTTGCTTCATCCGCCGCAGGCGGCGCAAGGAATTTTTCCCCAAATTGAGCCACACCCCGAGATATTTCAGCGTAACCATAATTGAGTTACACGCAATATATCAATGCAGAATATAGTTTATCACAGTTTTGTTTTTTTGTCAATATAATTTCTGAATATTTTGCAAAGAAAGTGTTGAAAACGGCGGGGGATACCCGCCGTGTGATTTGGTTATTGCTTTAAAATTTCATAAAGCTCGTCGGTTGTTCCGGCTACAGCGTATGCGAAATTCGAAATTTCAGCTTTATCTCCATACCCCCACAAAACCGCAACGGTCGGAATGTTGTTTTCTTTTGCTCCGTTTACGTCGGTCATCGTATCACCGACCATAACGGCATTTATTATATCGGGTGAGGAATTCAAGAGATGCTTTATTATATCGGCTTTTTCAATGCGTTCGGGTGATGCGCCGCACACCTTTTCAAAATACTGCAATAGTCCGAAATGCTCAAGGATTTCAACCGATACCTCCTCAGGCTTTGCCGTTGCGACAAACAAACGGTATCCGTCACCTTTCAGCCTTTTTAAAAGCGTTTCAATGCCGTCATAGACGTGATTTTCAAATTTCCCGACGGTGTTGTATCTGCTTCTGTATACCTTAATTGCCTCGTCGATATGCCCCTTGTCTATGCCGTGATTCAAAAAGCTGTCACGCAAGGGCGGGCCGACGAACGTCAGAAGCTCGGATTCGCTTGGCGGTGTCAATCCGAAATGCTCAAAGGTGACTACAGCGCTTTTCATAATCCCCTCGCCCGAGCAGGTGAGCGTACCGTCAAGGTCAAAAATAATACATTTCATAATCAGTAAAGCAAATACTTTGCGTTGTCCTTTTCAAACTTTTCAGCCTGTGCTGTCCATTTGTCCATAATTTCATCTACCGACAAAATGCCGTCACGCACATCTGTGTTGCCCGTCGAAAGGTCGATGTGATAATGTGCGCCCTCCTTTGCAGGCTGTCTGAACGCAAAATCGTCGGGGTACATCTTCTGAAGCGTGCGGATAAGCGAAACGCCAAGACGAATGGGGTCGAACGTGTTACGGTTGTAAATGTGGAGATTTGCGCCGCACACAAGCTCATCGGGGTATTTTGAGAATTTCGGAATGAACAAAGCGGGAGTGAATTTAACGCCGTCAAGACCGAGACAGTTAAGCTCGTTTGTGAATTCTATCGGGTCAACGTACGGTGCGCCGACGGACGTAAAGGGCGTTGTCGTGCCTCTGCCCTCGGATGCGTTTGTTCCCGAAAGCATACACGTGCCGTTATATGCGACGACAGAATCCATTGTGGGCAGGTTGGGGCTGGGCTTGATAAACGGCACGCCTGTGTCTTCAAAGTACATATCACGGCTCCAATTCAGAAGCTCAACTATATGAAGCTCACAGCCGAGGTTGTACTCGCCGTTATAAAATCTTGCAAGCTCTCCAAGTGTCATTCCGTGACGTATCGGCACTGACGTCATACCGATATAAGATGAATACTTCATATCAAGGCAGTTGCCCGCAACCTTACCGCTTATCGGGTTCGGTCTGTCAAGCAAAACAAGGGGTTTGCCAAGCGATGCGCACGTTTTCATGGCGCAAAACAGCGTTGATGCGTACGTAAAATACCGTGAGCCGACGTCCTGCATATCGAAAACGATGATGTCAACATCTCCGATAGCACCTGAGGCATCAGCCCCCTCGGCTTCCTTGCCGGGTGTTTCAAGTAAGTCCTTATAAAGACTGTGCATAGGTATTCCCGTGTATTTGTCAACGCCTCCGTCAACCTTTTCGCCCGGACCGAGTGCGCCCCAGATTCCGTGCTCGGGTGCAAAAAGCGCCGTTACGTTGAATGATTCTTTCATTATATCGACCGTAAAACGGTAATCCGATGAAATGCCCGACACAGCGGAGATAAGCCCTATTCTGCCCGAGCGTAAAAATTTATATATTTTTTCCTCTTTTATTCTGTCTATACCGACAAGCGTTTTCATATTCGCCTCCGAAATGCTTTTTTGTAATTATAACCCATAAGTGTTTATTTGTCAACTGAGTATATCAGATGATAAATTTACATTTTATTCATCATTTTTCATATCAATATATTGCAAAGCGGGGGATTATATTGTATAATAAAAAGGCTATTTAAATATTAAAATGGAGTTGTATATCAATGCTTAACAATTTTCTTACAGCAGCAACACCCACAACGGGATCGGGACTTTTTTCAATAGTTCTCATCGTTGTGATGATCGTTGTTTTCTATTTCTTTGTTATCAGACCGCAGAAAAAGCAGGAAAAGGAAGTTTCCAAGATGCTTGACGAGCTTTCTGTAGGTGATGAAATAACGACGATCGGCGGTATCATCGGCGAGATCGTCAGCATAAAGGACGAAACAGTTCTCATTGAATCCTCACGTGACAGAACGAGAATCCGTATTCTCAAGGGTTCTATCAAGTGCGTTGACGTGAAAGCGTCCGAAAAATAATCATAAAAGCACCGTACTCCGAATATAGATAAAACAAAAACGTTCGGAGGGTGAAAATGAACGGTAATGACCGTAATGGCGGTGTGACGGTAGGTAAAATATTCAAAAACGGGCTTGTGTCCTTCGGTGCTTCGTACGCTATATGCGCCGTGTTGACGGTGCTGTGTACCGGATTTGCCATGATGGCGGAGCATCCGAGGTCGCTTACATTCCTCGGCAGATGCGTCTTTTTTGCAGGTGCTGCCGTGTGCGGCTTTATATGCGGCAAAAAGACGGGTAAGCAAGGATTTTTGTGCGGGCTTGTTTCGGGAGTTATGTACTGTCTTACCACTGTATTGCTGTCAGCCGCTGTGGGTGCTATCGGCGGGGGGGCTGACATTTTACTGCCGTTTTCGGGTGTTTTGGTATCTGTGTTTACCGCTTGTGTCGGTTGTACGGGTTCATCTCCCAAAAATACGCATCCCACGGGAATAAAAAGAAAAAAGACCGTTAAGCTTAACGGTTACAATAAATGAAATTCGAAAGGATATACCAAAAATGAAAAACGTAAAAACACTTAACAAGACAACATACGCAAAGAATTCTATCGGCGCAGGCTGCGGCGAATGCCAGGCTTCCTGCCAGTCCGCTTGCAAGACATCCTGCACGGTTGCTAACCAGAAGTGCGAAAATAAGAGCAAGACAGAAAGCAAATAATGGTACATATTTTTTGCCAGAACGGTTATAAATTGGCATTGGACAGCGAATCCGGCGCTGTCCATATTTTAAGCGATATTGCATATTCAATCCTTGAAAAATTCCCCGATGGGCTGCCCTCATCATTTGATGACGTGCCCGAATTCGAAGGCTTTTCAAAGGAAGATACAAAAGAGGCTTATGAGGAGCTTTGTCAGCTTCGTGATGACGGTGCGCTTTTTTCAGAGCCTGTAATAACAAAGCCGCTTAAATATACCCCCGGTGTTTCGCCCATAAAATCAATGTGTCTTCACATCTCGCACGACTGTAATATGAGGTGCCGCTATTGCTTTGCAGACGGCGGTGACTATAAGCGTGCAAGAGGGCTTATGAGCTATGAGTGCGGATGCCGTGCTATTGATTTTCTGCTTGAAAAATCAAAGGGTATAAAGAATCTGGAGCTTGACTTTTTCGGCGGTGAGCCGCTTCTGAACTTTGACGTTGTCAAAAAGCTCGTGGCTTACGGACGTGAAAAGGAAAAGGAATACGGCAAAAATATCCGTTTCACAATAACGACAAACGGCGTTTTGCTTGACGATGAATCCATCGCTTTCATCAATGAGCATATGTCAAATGCCGTATTATCCATCGACGGACGACGTGAAGTGAACGACTATATGCGTCCGCTTGCAAACGGAAGTGGAACGTACGACAAGATACTTCCGCTTTATAAAAAGCTGACAAAGGACAGAACGATGGACTGGTACGTCAGAGGCACGTATACAAGACGAAATCTTGATTTTGTAAACGACGTGCTTTGTCTTGCCGACGAGGGCTTTGCCAACATTTCCGTTGAGCCTGTTGTTTTGCCCGACGAAAGTGAGTTTGCTATCCGACGTGAGGATCTCCCCACGATATATGCGGAATACGACAAGCTTGCCGAGGAGATGATAAAGCGTGAAAAAGAGGGCAGAGGATTCACTTTCTTCCACTTTATGATCGACCTTGATGCAGGTCCTTGCGTTTACAAGCGCACAAAGGGGTGCGGATGCGGTTCTGAGTACGTTGCCGTAACTCCCAAGGGCGATATTTACCCCTGTCACCAGTTTGTTGAGCATACAGAAATGAAGCTCGGAAACATCTTTGACGATACGTTCAACGGTGAAATTGCATCTGAGTTTGCTGAATGTAACATTCTCACAAACGAAAAGTGCAAGGAATGCTGGGCAAGATATTTCTGCGGCGGCGGTTGCTGTGCGAATAACTACAATTTCCACAAGGATATAAAAGAACCTTACGAAATAGCCTGCGACCTTGAGAAAAAGCGTGTCGAATGTGCTATTGCCATTAAAGCGGCACTTGCAGATATTGAAGAATAAATAAAAAGATTGCAATTTGTGTAAAATTGCAATCTTTTTTTTGACCTCTTGACAAAATATATTTTGTATGGTATAGTACAAATAGTACAGATAGTACAGTTGATACAGATTTTAAAGGACGGTGAATATATGGCGTGGAAATTTTCTGGCAAAAGTGACGTTTACGTGCAGATAGCGGAAAAATACGAAAACTATATAAAGCTCGGCGTGCTTAAAAACGGTGAAAAGCTTCCGTCGGTGCGTACTGCGGCAGAGGATTGCGGGGTAAACCCGAATACCGTCGTGCGTGCATACGCTTTACTTGAAGAAAAGGGATTCATCGCATCGCTTCCCAAAAAAGGAATATACGTTTCATATACTCCGACATCCGAGTGTGAGGAACTGAACGAATGTGAGCTGACGATAGCCTCTCTTAAAGAAAAAGGCGTAACACGGCAAATGATACTTTCAGCACTTGACAAGATCTACAAAGGAGAAGAATACGATGATTAAAATAAACGGTCTATATCACGCTTTTTCGGATAAATACGTTCTTGAAGACGTCAACATAGAAATAAAAGACGGCACGGTGACGGGCATCGTCGGCATCAACGGTGCAGGCAAAAGCACGCTTTTGCGCCTTATGTCGGGCGTTTACGTGCCGAGGTGCGGAAGCGTTGAGTTTGACGGCGTTTCCCCGAGTGAGCCTGCCGTGCGTCAGAATTTGTTTTTCCTGCCCGACGATCCCTACTATACAGCAGGGGCAACAGCAAAAAGCGTCGTCGAAATGTATAAAACATTCTACCCCGATTTTGATATGAAAGCTTATGGCGACTATATGGAAAAGTGCAAGCTTGACACAAAAAAGCCGCTTCGCAACTTTTCAAAGGGTATGAAAAGACAGTTTTACATTGCCGTGTCGCTTGCGGTGAAGCCGAAATATCTTTTGCTTGACGAGGCATTTGACGGACTTGATCCGCTTTCACGTAAGCGCTTCAAGGACGAAATAGTAAAGTGTGCAGATGAAAACGGCACAACGGTCATTATAACGAGCCATTCGCTTCGTGAGCTTGAGGGCTTTTGCGATTCCTTTATTCTGATAGATAATAAAACCGTCAAATCAAGCGGTGATATTGCAGAAAAAGTCGGAAGCTTCTGTAAATTCCAGCTTGCTTTTTACGAAGAACCTAAAGATATCTTTAAGCATATTCCGACAGCCACGGTGCATCAAAACGGCAAATTTGTTCAGGTCGTTTTTGAATGTGACAGCAATACAGCCGTAAAATATATCGAAAGCTTACCCGTGCGCCCTGCAGTCTATGAGGAAATGGAAATGGACTTTGAGGAAGCGTTTATAACCGAGGTTGAAAGGGGAGAAAACAATGCATAACACGAAAAGATATTTTTTGCATCACTTAAAATCTGTTTTACCTCGATTGGCTGTATTTACAGTAATTTCCGTGCTTATAACCGTAATGACGGCAAACGGCGCACATTCAAAATATGCCCCCGAACATAGCGACGTTGCTTTTTATATCCTTTCCGTCATAATCGGATTTTTAGCGGCGGTAATACCTATGTTTGAGTTTTCGGTTTACAACAGCAAGCGCAATCTCGACACGTTGTTTTCTCTGCCAATAAGCCGAAGCTCGCTCGCATTGGTGCATATTGCGGTCGGTTTTATACAGATGCTTCTTGTATTCACCGTATCAACTGCCGCACTTTTTGCATCCCACCTTGATTTTGCGGAATTTTATGACCTTTATTATATAATTCCTTACTATTTTTCCGTTCTCGGTCTTGGTACGGCAGTTTATTTTATCTTTACATTCATTTTCACACAGGCAAATACAACGCTTGACGGCATTGTGTTCTGCGGATTCTGGACGTTCAATTTATACCTTGTATTTTTCTTTTTTGACAGATTGTTCGATTTGAAATATTTTTATGATATGACGGCAATATATGCACCTATAAACGGTGTGACGTCGCATTTTCAGTACCGTGCGGAAATGATAAACAGAGAAGAAATTTTTGCAAGATCCGATGCAATATTTATTACACTTTGGTGTGTTCTCGGTGTTCTTGCGTTTCTCGGAACGGTGCTTACGTTCAGGCGCAAAAAGGTAGAGCGTGTCGGGGAGGTATCCGATTCAATATTCGGATACACACTTAATATTCCGCTGTATTTTGTGTGCCTTACAAGCCTTTTTGATGATGTTACGGCAACAGTTTGGCTTGCAATATGTGCTGTTATAGGATATTTCATATTCAGACGAGGCTTCAGACTTAAAAAAGCTGATTTGATATCTATAATTATATCCTTTATTCTGCTGTGTGTATGTAATGTAATAAAAGCACTTATATAAATCGGGAGGTCAATATGAAGATAACAGCACGTATTTTCACAGTTCTAATGATAACTGTTGTTCTTCTTTCAACTTGCGCTTTTACATTTGTATCCCGCACCGTCAAAGAACCGGACGTCGATATCGAATCGCTTATAGGTGAGAGGTTAACAAAGGAAATCGCCGATGAGCGGTACAATACGGTGTCGTTTGAAAAGCCCGAAAAATATACGTATGATACGTCTGTATATTTATTGGAATACAATGTAGGTACTGATTATTGGAACAACGTAACGGAAAATAATTATAAGAGCTTGACCGAAGCTATATATGGCAGTTATCCTACGGTGTATGTCCCTGTTTTCGGTGATATTTCCGATACAAACGGAGAAATTCACAACCGTGTAATAGGATATTTTAAGCTGGATTATGATTCGCATGAGCGTGATTACAGATTGTCTTCAGCGTTTTATAATCTACCGAGCAATGATTACAAGGACAGAAAAACTGTCGGATTTTTTGAGAAGATACAAGACTTTGTAAGTCAGAATAACATTACATCAGAGCAGATGTTTTTGATAAAATATCCCTCGTCTTTATCTGATGATATGGAAAAGATCGCTGTAATAAAAACAGCAGATGATACGCTTATTCTTGATGTTTCGGGCAGCGTGAATGCAAACGCTGATAAAACAGTATGGTCTGATGTGCGTAGTTATTCTATAGGCGAGTACAGAACACTCAGACTTGAAGCCGAAAAAGAACTGTATAACAAAGAAAATAATTACGGAATATTAATAATAGTTTGCGTTTTTACCGCAGTTCTGTTTTTGTGTACAGTAGCTTTCCTTCTGATAAAAAGACGATTTGATTCTCCAAACAAATAAACAAGATGTGTCAGTACGATAGAAATGCGGAGGTTGTTTAAATGAAAAAAATTCTTATACCTATTTGTGTAATTGCTGTTCTTGTTTGCTTTGTTGCCGTATTTATTCCGCTTTCAAATGACCGCACGGCGGAAAATATCGCAAAACAGCTTGAATCTTCAGTACCTGCCGATACGGTTATAATTGAATCCGTATCAAAAGCAGGGAAGCTGACAGGTAACGGCAACGGTATGCAGTATTTCGGTGCGGTGCTTATTAAAAGCGACCTTACACCCGATGAGCTTTCCGATTTTTATTCGGGTGCAGTCGTGAAAAAACAGACCTCGCAAAAAATCGAGGCCGTGGAACACGAACAAATGTCATTTGAAACAGTAATTGACGGTGACAATTATTATATTGTGTATATGTTCGGCGGAAGTTCCTCATTTTTTGCAAACCTTGATATAAGAGGGCATTAAGACCATAAAATGATAATCCCCCAAAAGACATTAATAATGTCTTTTGGGGGATAAGTTTTATAATTACGAAAACACCGCTTTGCGGTGTGCGCCCCAAGCCTGTGGCAGTTGACGTGGCGAACTGCGTTTCGCCTGTCAACTTTGGGGGGCAGGCAGGGGCGCTTTTTCTATATTCCGCACATTGTTTCGTATAATCCCGGAATTGTGGATGTTGCCAATATTTGCCCGGCTGTTGCAATGTCAATAATTGCGTGCCCTACCATTATAGGTAAAGGGTTTCTTGTTTTGCTGTAATTCAGACACAAAATAATGGTCAACGGCAAGAAAGATAAAAATCTGTATAAAATGTACTTTACATCAAACAGTGTCGGTATAAAACAATGCTGTAATGCAAAGAAAAACGCAGGAACCAAAATCGCCAAGTGTTTATTTTTAATTTGGTTTACACCGCATCCGAGATACAGACCTTCTTCGGCGAATACCGTGGAAACGGGAAGTAAAATTACGTTAGTTATGGCTAAATATATCGGTATAGGTGCTATCATCATAGGCGCTGTATACGGTATTATGCCGTAACAGATATAGCCTGCAATGTACATTCCTGACAATCCGACTGTCAGAATAACCAAGGTCATTGTTAATATTTGTTTTGCTGTTGTTTTGCCTTTTTCGTAATTTATAAGTTTCGGGTAATTATTTCCTTGTTTTTTTGAAATAACGATTAAAGTAAGTATTGTTACTATGTTGACTATACTTGCAACTACTGACCACCAATTACTTATATTCTCTGCCTTTTTGCCTGTAATAAAAGTACCGATTATAAAAATGAATAGAAAAATAATACTTCGCAACGGCAGTATATAAGGTAAATAAGAACTTTTAGTTTTCATTGATTCCTCTGTGTGTTATAACACAAAATCGGCAAATGTTATTTGCCGATTTTGCTGTTTAAATTTCCTGTCTGCCCGATATTGCACGGGCAAGTGTTTCGCCGTCAGCATATTCAAGGTCGGCGCCCACGGGTACACCGTAGGCAAGGCGTGTGACCTTGACGCCGAGGGGCTTTACAAGCTTTGAAAGATATATTGCTGTTGTTTCCCCCTCAATATTCGGGTTTGTTGCAATTATAACTTCCTTTATCGTGTCGCCCGAAAGGCGCACGATAAGTTCTTTTATTTTAAGCATATCGGGGCTTATTCCGTCAACGGGGGAGATAACACCGCCCAAAACGTGATAAAGTCCCTTGTAATCTCTCGTTTTTTCGATCGCCATAACGGCACGTGCATCCTCAACCACACAAACGGTCGTTCTGTCACGTCTGTCATCGGAGCATATTGAGCATACGGGAGAATCGGAAAGATTCTGACAAATTTCACAATGTGTCACGTCGTTTTTCATCGACATTACCGCACGGCAAAATTCACCCGCTTCCTCCTCTGACATATTAAGTACGCCGAATGCCATTCTCACCGCACTTTTACTTCCGACTCCGGGGAGCTTGCGGAAGCAGTCGATCATCTTTTGCATCGGCGGTATATAATTATTCATTATATATTAAAACATTCCGGGAATGTTAAGATTTCCCGTGATCTTTTCTTTTGCCGCTTCGTTTGTTTCGTTTACCTTTGTTATTGCCTCGTTTACTGCCGCAACGAGAAGGTCAGAAAGTGTTTCGGGATCTTCGGGGTCAATAACCTCGGGGCTGATGTCAATGGACTTGACTTCAAGCGTTCCCATTATCTTTACCTTTACAACACCGCCGCCTGCGGAAATGTCATATTCCTTTGCGTCGAGTTCTGTCTGGAGTGCTTCCATATCCTCCTGCATCTTCTGTGCCTGGCGGATAACAGACTGCATATTTGAAGGGCCGCCGCCCATACCCTTGGGTAATCTTGCTTTCATTGTTTCATTCTCCTTCTACATTATCTTTTACAAAATCATCGAGAAGCGTGTACTCCTCATTTATATTTTCTTTACAGCCGAAGCTGATATTGCGCTCATTATATTTGCCGTCTGAAATTATCGTGATGACATTCACTATTTTGCCTCGGTTTGTTTCGGCAATGGTCTTTGCAAGCTCACCGGGGAAGAAAATGAAAAGTATTCCGTCGCCCTCGTAAGCGTTGCTTCCCGAAAGATACATCATCGATGAAATGTCGGATGTTGTTATCTTAGATGTTACCTCGCCCCATTTCTTGTAGACCTTGAGGCTTTTTTTGTCACCCGCAGGCTCAGCAGGCATCGGCTTTTCTTCCTTGATCTCCGTTTTTTCCTCTTTTACGGGGACTTTTGGTGCTTCTTCTGTTTTTTTGACAGGCTCTGCCTTCACTTCCGATTGAACGGGTGCGGAATATACACCGAGCGTTATTTTGTCTTCAAGGCTTGATATTCTTGACAAAATTGCATCGTTTGACGTGTCAAGTCTTTCGTCGCACATACGGACGAGCGCAAGCTCTGCCGCCATTCGCTTGACAGATGTGTTCTTTGCCATAAGGAAAAGCGCATCGTTAAGCGTTTTTATATGATAAAGTATTTTTTCTTTACTTAATTTTTGTGCTGTTTTTTCAAGTAATTCCGCTTGTGACGGTGTCAAGTCAACGTATTTGCGGTAGTTGGGTACTGTTTTTACAACGAGCATATCACGGTAGACCGAGGTAAGACCTTCAACAAATACCGATATGTCATTTGTTTTTCTGCAAGCATCCTCAATTTGAGCAAACACCGAGCCTATATCCTTTTCGGAAACGGCGCTTACGACCGAGAGCAGGGCATCGTACGGTGTGACACCGAGCAGCTCGCTTGCACGCTTGCCGTCGATCTTACCCGATTGACCTGCGCAAAGCTCAAGATAACCGAGCGCATCACGCAAGCCGCCCCCTGCAAGCTTTGCCATGACGAAAAGGGCATCCTCGTCGATGTCGATGTTTTCCTTTTCGGCAACCTGACCGAGTCTTTTGCAGATAACGGAGGTGTCTATCTTTCCGAAATCGAAACGCTGACAGCGTGAAACGATGGTTGCGGGGAGCTTGTGTATCTCGGTCGTCGCAAGAATGAATATGACGTGCGACGGCGGCTCTTCAAGCGTTTTTAAAAGGGCATTGAATGCCTGCGTGCTCATCATGTGGACCTCGTCTATGATGTAAACACGGTATTTAAGCTCTGTCGGGGTGTAGGTTATCTCATCGATAAGGTCACGCACGTCGTTGACACCTGTGTTGCTTGCGGCGTCCATTTCAACGATGTCCGTGTTAAGACCGCTTGACGAGGCGATACAAGAAGGACACTCACCGCACGGTGAACCGTCACGTGGATTTTCGCAGTTTACTGCACGTGCAAATATCTTTGCGCACGTTGTTTTTCCCGTTCCTCTCGTTCCGCAGAAAAGATATGCGTGTGCGGCTTTGCCCGTGGCTATCTGGTTTTTCAAAATCGGAACTATATGCTCCTGCCCGTGAACGTCGTCAAACGTCATCGGACGGTATTTTCTGTATAATGCCTTGTAGCCTTCGCTCATAACACACGCCTCCCTTGCTAAATCAAAGCAAGCTATCAAATAAGACCATACACCGAAACGTCGAACGTCCGTTTATATGCGTACAACACAGCCCTGCTCAAAGCAGGCACCCTTGCAACACATCAAAAGCTCCGCTTAATGCTGCTTGGTTCCCCACCTGACATGGTTCACGGATTTTGATTGCGCAAGACCCGCTTCTCAACACAGGTACTGTATCACAGACCAAACAAACGAAGTCCTCGGCATCGGATACCACCCCCGCTGTAGCGGATTGCGGGTACAGGGCACCGCTGACTCCCCGGCTGGTATGGCCTTATTTCATAGCTTGCAAAGCGTATTATAACACATATATTTCGGTTTTGCAATAGAAAACAAGAATTTTAACATATTCGTAACTGTAAATATTGTAAATAAATTTATTTTACTAAAAAAGAAAACGAGAGAAAAACAGGTGAAAAAACGAGAAAAAACGAGAAAATATATATAAAAATTAAAAACGCAAAATCTTTTTGATAAAAAAGTATTGACAATGCAATTTGTTTGTGATATACTACCGCTGTTTGATAATAAAACGAAAAATACGGAGGAATAAAAGAATGTCTACTTTTATGGCTAAAAAAGAGACGCTTAACCGCAAGTGGTATGTAATCGATGCTGCGGGCAAGCCTCTCGGAAGAACAGCTGCAAAGGCTGCTGAAATATTAAGAGGTAAACACAAACCCGAATTCACACCCCATGTTGACTGCGGTGATTTCGTAATCATCATCAACGCAGCAAAGGCGGTTCTCACAGGTAAGAAGCTTGACCAGAAGGTTTACTACCGTCACACAGGTTACGTAGGCGGTCTTAAGGCTGAAGGCTACAAGAAGATCATGGCGGAGAAGCCCGAATTTGCTATGCAGAAGGCAGTTAAGGGAATGCTTCCCCACAACTCCATCGGTGACAAAGCAATCACACGTCTTAAGGTATATGCAGGTGCTGAGCACGTTCACGAAGCTCAGAAGCCCGAAGCATGTGCTGAATAATCAAGGGAGGTTATAGATAATGTATACAAGCGCAAAGCCGTATTTCTACGGCACAGGAAGAAGAAAGAAGTCTATCGCAAGAGTAAGACTTATCCCCGGTACAGGTAACATCACGATCAACAAGCGCAGCATTGACGAGTATTTCGGTCTTGAAACACTCAAGCTCATCGTTAACCAGCCCTTCGGCGTTACAGGCACAGCAGGCAAGTTCGATATCGTTTGCACAGTTGTAGGCGGCGGTATCTCCGGTCAGGCAGGCGCTATCCGTCACGGCGTTGCAAGAGCATTGCTCCAGGCAGACGCTGAGTACAGACCCCTTCTCAAGAAGGCAGGTCTTCTCACACGTGACCCTCGTATGAAGGAAAGAAAGAAGTACGGACTCAAGGGCGCTCGTCGTGCACCCCAGTTCTCCAAGAGATAATTACCCGTTTGGGATTATTTCGATATACAAAAAGCTCTGCTTTGCAGGGCTTTTTTGTTTTGTAATATCTTGTAGGGGCGACCATCGGTCGTCCGTTTTTAATGCACACCCCCTACAAAAATGGCACTTCAATTTGTAAAGAATGGAGCCGTCCTATTTACTTTTTGCCGTTTTTATGGTATAATCTAACTAATCGATAAACTTGAATTTGTAGAGGTGACTATAATGAAAAAAACAAACAAGAATACACGTATGGGAATGGCATTAGGAATGTGCTTTGGTGTTTCTATTGGAACAGCAATAGGTTCAACATTTGACAATATGGCTATGGGAACTTCTTTAGGCATGTGTATTGGTATGGCAATTGGACTTGCTTTAGGCTCATTGAAAGATAAAGAGGTTAATAAACAAGTTGAAGAAGAGGGATACACTATTAAAGATATAAAAAAGGATGAAGAAAAAGAAGAATATATAATCACAATTGTTAATAGATTGGAAGAGGAAAGTATTGTTATTGTCCCTAAAGGACAGATGGAAGAAGAAAACTTTCAGATTGATGATGCTGTCTTTTTAAATGATGATGGATTGATAGAACAGGCATATGATAAAGATGATGAATAACAAATTCCAATTTGACGAAAACCAAAAGGAGAATATAAGGATGAAAAAAATCAGTTTCGCATTGGCACTGATACTTACACTTACACTCATTACGCTCTGTAGCTGTGGGGGATATGTCAAGAGTTATTCTGCAACAATTTTGATTACTTCCTGTCAGGGTGATGAAGCAAGTATGGAATTTGATACCTTTACGGGAACAAATAATTTCAAATTAAGAAGAGATGGTGTCGCTGAACATACACTTGATTTGGAAGCAAGTCTTGTTGAAGGCGAGATGAATGTTTATATCGGCGTTGATGGTGAAAAAGAATTACTCCGTACAGTTAAGGGCGGAGAATCCTACGATGAAACTATTACACTCGACGGAAAATATGATAATGAAAAAACAATCTACATTATTCTCGAATCGGTAGGCGAATGTGTGGATGGTGATTTTGAGTTTGAGTATAATTGATTTAAGTGAAGCGAGCAATCAATTCCAATTTGTCGAGCTAAATGGGCGTTTAATGTGGTGTGATTTTGGTGCAAATTTGGTGCAACACTTTATCAAACGATACTCACGATATTCACGATATCGCACGAAATCACACAATAAAGCTACGATATCACACGATATTACACGATATTCACGATATCAAACGGTACTCTCAAAACTCCAAGAGATAATTACCCGTTTGGGATTATTTAGATATTCAAAAGCTCTGCTTTGCAGGGCTTTTTTGTTTTGTAATATCTTGTAGGGGCGACCATCGGTTGTCTGTTTTTATTAAAATCTGCGGACTGCAATGCACGCATCACAAAAAGGGCGGTTCCGCTTGCGAAAAAACGATGTCTTATTTATTTTTGATGATATTTGTGGAAAATTTTCGTATTATGTACAAAATAAACAAAAGTTTTAACATAAATGATTGAAAAATAGTGTTGTAAAGTGATGAAAAATGTAAACGAAAGTGTTGACAACGGACAAAACGTGTGATAAAATTGCGTTGTAAATTTGGTATTATCCTACGGTGTAGGTTAGTATAAAAAAATTTATGAGGTGGAAAAATGGACAAATTTTTCAAAATCAGAGAGCGTGGCTCAAATGTCAAGCTCGAAATCATCGGTGGCTTAACAACGTTTTTTGCCATGGCGTACATCATTCTCGTCAACCCCAATCAGGTTGCGGCAGAGGGCGCAAACGGCTGGCTGGTAGGCTTGGGTGCTGATCCCGTTGCTATGGGACAGATCTGGAACTCCGTTTATATTGCTTCAATTCTCGTTGCAATATTCGGTACGCTTCTTATGGCGCTTTACGCAAGATTACCCTTTGCACAGGCATGCGGCATGGGACTTAACTCATTCTTCTGCACGTGCTTTATCTCAAACGCTTTCTTTGGCGGCGGTGACGTTATAAAGGGCTATCAGGCAGGACTTGTCATCATTCTTTTGTCGGGCTTAATATTCCTTTTGCTGTCTGTAACCGGACTTCGTACACACATAGCAAGAGCGCTTCCCGATGCACTTAAAAAGGCTATTCCCGGCGGTATCGGCTTGTTTATCGCTTTCATCGGCTTTAAAAACGCATCGATCGTTGTGGATAACCAGTATACTTTTGTTCAGTTTTTCAACTTCAACGCAGTTATCAACAAGATCGGTGTTGACGGCTTCACAGGCGCTGATGCGCTGAAAGAAATGGCAGCTCCCATTGTTGCTATCATCGGTCTTATCATAATCGCAATTCTTACGTGGAAAAAAGTAAAGGGCTCTGTAATTATCGGTATTCTTGCCGCAACTGTCGTATACTATCTTATGACGTGGACAGTTCCTTCGTTTGATATGAGCCAGATCGGTCAGTCCTTCAAGGATTTTGCAAGCGTTGGTCTTGGCGGTGCGTTCAGCGCTGACGCTTGGAAGGAAGCGTTCAATGCTGACTATATCGGCGGTGTGTTCTCTGCAATTATTCTTATAATCACATTCTGCATTGTAGATATGTTCGACACTATCGGTACACTTTACGGAACAGCCTCCGAGGCGGGTATGCTTGACGAAAACGGCGACCCCATTGACGTTAACAAGGCAATGACAAGTGACTCCTTGGCAACTGTTGCAGGTGCTATCTTCGGTACATCTACGTGTACGACGTTCGTTGAATCCGCATCCGGTGTTGCCGCAGGCGCAAGAACAGGTCTTGCAAGCCTTGTAACGTCTGCTTGCTTCGTTGTTTGCTTGTTCCTCAGCCCGTTTGCAAATATTATTCCGTCAGCCGCTACAGCTCCCGCTTTGATATTTGTCGGTGTTCTTATGCTCAAGAACTTTGCTAATGTTGATATGAAGGATATGCGTTCCGCAGTTCCCGCATTTTTGACACTCGTTATGATGCCCTTGACGTACTCCATTTCAAACGGTATCGGTATCGGTGCAATTTCTTACGTTCTTATCACACTTTTCACAGGCAAGTACAAGAAGAACGACATCGTTGTAACTATCATTGCTTTGCTGTTCGTGTTCAAATTTATATTCGGAGCTATCTGATAAATGAAGGATTATTACGAAATAGAGGTTGCGGGCTTAAAAAGACAGCTTCCGCTGTGTCCGCTTACGGATAAGCTTTATATCGCAGGATTTGTTATATTCGGTGATGTTGAGCTTACGGAAAAATCGGCAGAGGCTTTGCTGAAGCTTGTTACCGAGGATTATGACTATATGATAACGGCTGAAAGCAAGGGTATACCGCTTGCACACGAAATGGCACGCCAAAGCGGACAGAATAAATATATTCTTGCACGCAAGGCGCCGAAGCTTTATATGCGCAATACCGTCAAATGCGATGTGAAATCCATAACGACGGAAAAGGTGCAGACGCTTTATCTTGACGGTGTCGATGCCGAGCTTATTAAGGGCAAAAAGATACTTATCGTTGACGATGTTATCAGCACGGGTGAGTCGCTTCGTGCGCTTGAAGCGCTTGTAGAACAGGCAGGGGGTACTGTCGCAGGACGAGTTGCCATTCTTGCCGAGGGTGATGCGGCAAGCCGTGATGATATTAAATATCTTCAGTATCTGCCCCTTTTTGACGAAAACGGCGAACCTTTAAAATGATAAAAAATAACCACCGATTGCAAATCGGTGGTTATTTCATTTTACGGTATTTACTTTTTTGCGAATTTATGATATGATGCAGTTGATAAAAAGAAAATTTCAGAGGACACAGATGGGACATATTGAGCTTGAAAACAAACTGAAAAAGCGCATTCGGAATCGCAGAATAACCGAGATGGTTTTGAGTGTTGTATTTTTGATAATTGCCATTGTATTTACTGTGCTTCGTGACGGAAGCAAGACTGTGGAGGTTATCGGAAAACCTCCGTTTGTATATGAGTCTGTTTCTTACAACAATGACTACGTATTCGGAATGGCGGCAGGATACCTCGGACTTATGTGGTGTGTTATATTTCTGATAATTGACCTCTTGTTTGTGAAGCTGGAAACGGTTGGAGCGGGAAGTGATTATATCACCTTTTACAAGGGCATCCTCCGTCCGAGCTTATATGTAAACGGAAGTAACGAGGGACTGTCGTGGGGAAGTCATTATCTTGAAATACCGCTTTCCGACGGAACGAGTGTGACGGCTTCGCTCGGAAAATGGTCTGTACATCTGACGTTTTCAAACGGACGTCCGCCTATTGATTTGTGAGGTTATAATGGCTAAATTTGAAAAAGTGTTATACGGTGATTTTGATGCAATACTCAAAAAGATAGAGGGCGGAGTGCTTGACGGCAGTATTTCAGCCTCCCTTGAGGAATCGAGCGACTTTGCAAACGGGGAGGCAAGATGCAGCGTGCGTGTTTTTGAACGGTACAGCTATGCGGGAGGTAACCGTGTGAGCCTTTCCGTAACTCTGTTTAAAAACGGTGACAGCCCCATACACGTTTCGGCTATAACGTCGGGCGGAAGTCAAGCATTGTTTTTCAAAATGAATACGTGGGGAGAAGAAACGTTCCTCGAAAAGTTCAAAGAAATACTGTAATAAAGCATTTTTTTGAAAATGTCCTTATATTCGCTGTTTATGGTATAGACAATTTTCCATATATTTGTTATACTTTTTTGGGAGGCGAGAATATGGATCTAATAAAAATAGGTAAATTTATTGCAGAACTGCGAAAAGAGCAGGGACTTTCGCAAACACAGCTCGGTGAAAAAATAGGTGTAACAAATAAAACGGTGTCACGTTGGGAAACGGGAACGTATTTACCGCCTGCTGATATGCTGTTGGTTTTGAGTGAGATGTTCGGTGTCAGTATCAACGAAATGCTTTGCGGAAAAAGACTTAAAGATGAAGAATACAAAGCGGCTGCAGAGGAAAATCTGCGATTTTACACTCAAAGCGTTTTCACCGTTAAAGAAAGGCTTGAATTCTTTAAGAAAAAGTGGTTAAAAGAACATATCGCAATTATGTGTTGCTTGGGTGCAGTTATTATAGGTTTATTTCTGACGGGACTTATTTTAAAACAGTATTTTTTAACTGCATCATCCGTTTTGCTTTTTGCTGTTTGTCACGCTTGGAGAAATAATGCGATGATGAGCTATGCAGAGGGAAAAGTGTTTAATGAAGCGAGAGGAATATTGAAAGATAATATTAAATAGAGGTCTGCACCCGCCTGCAGCCCCCTGTAGTTCGCTGAAAACATCGAACCACCAGGGTGCAGATTTCCTGCGGAAATCCATATTTAATTGAATTTTATATTTATTTATTTTTATATTTACGTGATATGATTGTGAGGAAAAAATTATATAAGGAGTTTTTGATATGAAAGAAAAATTCAAGACTATGCTTCGCTGGTTTGGCTGGTTTGTTGTTTGCTTTTTGATAATATATCTTATGGTCTTTGTCGGCGGTTGGAAGCTTTTTGAAAGCGGAGATCCTATTCTTGTGGAAGTGGGTGCGGCAGTTATCCTGTCAATATTCGTTTTTGCGGGTAACGAAGCGGCGACAGAGCTTAACAAGAAGGTGAAGGCTCTGGAAAAGCGGATAGAGGCACTTGAAAAGAATAAATAAAAATATATTTGTGCTTGAAGGATGCGCCGTGTGTTTGACACGGCGCTTTTTATTTATTCTTCCATACAATCGTGTAAATAAATTGTGAATTCAAAAATTTGGTAAAAATACACAAAAACTACTTTATTTTGATGTAATATTTGTAGCTTGACGAGAAAAGAGGTGTGGAAAAGTGTAAAAAAATAATAAACATTATGTAAATTATAATTCATAAAACGCAAAATTCAGATTTAGTTCACACAAAAACCTTTAAATGTTATTTTATGCGGAGTGCGTTTGCCCCTTGACATATTTTATTTTATATGTTAAAATCGCTCGATAAATTAAAATCGCATAATATGCGCATTGTTATATTTATAATTCCCGCCCTGTGCGTGCGGAGCCAATAAAACGAATGGAGTGAAGGATTTAATGGTCAAACCTCAGAAGCTTGGTAAGAACACAAGAATGAGTTTTGCAAGAACTAAGGAAGTGCTTGAGCTTCCGAACCTTTTGGAGGTTCAGAAGAAGTCTTACGACTGGTTCATCAAGGACGGCCTCAATGAGGTTCTCAGAGATGTGTCCCCTATTACGGACTACTCGGGTAATCTCGTTATCGAATTCATTGATTTCACCATCGATGATACACCCAAATATCCCGTTGAGGAATGTAAGGACAGAGACGTTAACTATGCGGCGCCTTTCCGTGTAACAGTACGTCTTACAAACAAGACAACGGGCGAAGTCAAGGAAGAGCTCATTTATATGAGCGATTTCCCGATAATGACAGATAACGGTACATTCGTTATCAACGGTGCAGAGCGTGTTATCGTTTCGCAGATAGTCCGTTCTCCCGGTGTTTACTACGAAAGTGCCATCGATAAGTCAAGCAAGATGACGTTTTCATCTACAGTCATCCCTTACAGAGGCGCTTGGCTTGAATATGAAACAGATGCAAATGACATTTTCCACGTTCGTATCGACAAGAACAGAAAAATGTTCATCACTATCCTTATAAGAGCACTCGGTATCGAGTCCGATGCTGAGATCATCAACTATTTCGGTGATGACCCCAGACTCGTTGCAACTCTTGAAAAGGATACCATTGCGGAAGAAGCGAAGAAGAACAACACCTCCATCCGTGATGAGGCGCTCAAGGAGATATACAAGAAGCTCCGTCCCGGCGAGCCTCCGCTTGTTGACAGCGCACTTCTTCTTATAAACAACCTCTTCTTCGATCCCAAGAGATACGACCTTGCAAACGTAGGACGTTACAAGTTCAATAAGAAGCTTGCTATCTCCGAAAGACTTGTCGGCAGAACGCTTACAAGACATGTTATCAACCCCATTACGGGTGAGCTTATTTTCAGCGAGGGCGAATACATCGACCGTGAAAAGGCTCTGATGATCGAAAGCGCAGGCGTAAACGAAGCTTACGTAAAGGTTGCTGACGGAGAAATGAAGATCCTTTCAAACGGTACTATCCGTGCGGAGGATGCTCTCGGCTTCTCACTTGAGGATGTCGGAATCAACGAAAAGGTAAACCTCGGTGTTCTTCTTGAAATTATGGAGAAGAACGCAGGCGACGTTGATGCTATAAAGGCAGAAGCAAAGGCAAGAATCGGCGAGCTTATGCCCAAGCACATCACAAAGGAAGACATTTTCGCTTCCATCAACTATATGCTCTGCCTCGGCCACGGTATCGGCACGACAGACGATATCGACCACCTCGGCAACAGACGTTTGCGCTCTGTAGGCGAGCTTTTGCAGAACCAGATCAGAATCGGTTTCTCCAGAATGGACAAGATCGTAAAGGAAAGAATGACCATTCAGGATGCAGATACACTTTCTCCCAAGGGACTTATCAACCCCAGACCTATCGTGACAGCTATCAGAGAGTTCTTCGGTTCTTCTCCGCTTTCACAGTTTATGGACCAGTCAAACCCGCTTGCCGAGCTTACTCACAAGCGCCGTCTGTCAGCTCTCGGTCCGGGCGGTCTTTCACGTGACAGAGCATCGTTTGAGGTGCGTGACGTTCACTATACACAGTACGGAAGAATGTGTCCTATCGAAACGCCTGAAGGTCCTAACATCGGTCTTATCACATATCTTTCCACTTATGCTAAAATAAATGATTACGGCTTCATTGAAGCGCCCTACCGCAAGGTAGACAAGGAAACAGGCGTTGTAACAGACGAGGTCGTATATATGACTGCCGACATCGAAGACAACTACGTTGTAGGTCAGGCAAGCGAGCCGCTTGACGAAGAAGGCAGATTCATCCGCAAGCGTGTCGTTGTACGTCACAAATCGGAGATCATCGAAATGGACAGAGAAGCGGTCGACTATGTTGACGTTTCCCCGAAGATGGTCGTTTCCGTTGCGACATCAATGATCCCGTTCCTTGAAAACGATGACAACTCCCGTGCGCTCATGGGTTCAAACATGCAGAAGCAGGCAGTTCCGCTTCTTACCTGCGACTCCCCGATCGTCGGTACAGGTATGGAATACAAGGCCGGTGTTGACTCCGGTGTTTGTATCGTAGCAAAGGAAGCAGGCTTTGTTGAAAAGGTATCTGCTGACGAGATCGTTATCGTTACTGAAAGCGGAAGAAAAGACGTTTATTATCTCATTAAATTCAAGCGCTCCAACCAGGGCACTTGCGTAAATCAGCGCCCCGTTGTAAACAGAGGCGAATTCGTTGAAAAGGGACAGGTCATCGCAGACGGTCCTGCTACAAGCAACGGTGAGATCTCACTCGGTAAAAACGCACTTATCGGCTTCCTTACCTGGGAAGGTTACAACTACGAGGACGCCGTACTTCTTAACGAAAGACTCGTAAGAGATGACGTTTATACATCACTCCACATCGAAGAATATTCACACGAGGCAAGAGATACAAAGCTCGGACCGGAAGAGATAACAAGAGAGATCCCCAACGTTTCCGACGAAGTTCTCAAGGACCTCGATGCCGATGGTATCATCCGCAAGGGTACGGAAGTACGTGCCGGAGATATCCTTGTAGGTAAGGTAACACCCAAGGGTGAAACAGAGCTTACACCCGAAGAACGCTTGCTCAGAGCCATTTTCGGCGAAAAGGCAAGAGAAGTAAGAGATACTTCAATGCGTTTGCCTCACGGCGAAAGCGGTATCGTTGTTGACGTTAAGGTGTTCTCACGTGTCAACGGCGACGAGCTTCCCCCCGGAGTAAATAAAGTAGTAAGAGTATATATAGCACAGAAGAGAAAGATCTCTGTCGGTGACAAGATGGCGGGACGTCACGGTAACAAGGGTGTCGTTTCACGTATCCTGCCCCCCGAAGATATGCCCTTCTTGCCTGACGGTACACCGCTCGACATCGTGCTTAACCCCCTCGGCGTTCCTTCACGTATGAACATCGGTCAGGTGCTTGAGGTCCACCTCGGCATTGCGGCAAAGAAGCTCGGCTGGAAGGTAATGACGCCCGTATTTGATGGTGCAACTGAAAAAGATATTACGGAATGTCTTAAAGAAGCGGGACTTTCCGAAACAGGTAAGACGATACTTTACGACGGACGTACGGGCGAGCCGTTTGACAACCCCGTAACCGTTGGTATAATGTACTACCTCAAGCTTCACCACTTGGTTGACGATAAGATCCACGCACGTTCAACAGGTCCTTACTCTCTGGTTACACAGCAGCCTCTGGGCGGTAAAGCTCAGTTCGGCGGTCAGCGTTTCGGAGAAATGGAAGTTTGGGCGCTTGAGGCTTACGGTGCAGCTTATACGCTTCAGGAGATACTTACTGTCAAGAGTGACGACGTAACGGGACGTGTAAAGACGTACGAAGCTATCGTCAAGGGACAGAACATCCCGACACCGGGTATCCCCGAATCCTTCAAGGTCCTTGTAAAAGAGCTTCAGGCGCTTGCGCTTGACGTTAAGGTGCTTGACAAGAACGGTATGGAAATTGAGCTTTCATCACTTTCCGACGATGTTACGACAGAGCAGGGCTATGATGCTCACGACGTCGGCGAATCCGTGCTTGTTGACGAGGAAGTTGAAGAAAACTTTGTTGAAGAAAATGAAGATGAATTTGACTTCGGTGAAGATAATGACAGCTATGATTTTGCAGCATTTGCCGAAGAATTCTCCGATGATTATTCGGATGAAGAATAAGGAGGGAACGATATATGGATAAGAATATATTTGATTCGATCAAGATATGTCTGGCGTCTCCCGAAATGATACGCAAATGGTCGTACGGCGAGGTCCTCAAGCCCGAAACGATCAACTACAGAACACTGAAAGCTGAAAAAGACGGTCTTTTCTGCGAAAAGATCTTTGGTCCGACGAAGGACTGGGAATGTCTTTGCGGAAGATATAAGCGTGTAAGATATAAGGGAAAGATATGCGAAAAGTGTCACGTTGAGGTCACCACGAAGAAGGTGCGCCGTGAAAGAATGGGACACATTGAGCTTGCGTGCCCTGTGTCACACATCTGGTATTTCCGTGCTATCCCCTCAAGAATGGGACTTTTGCTTGACATTTCTCCGAGAACTCTCGATAAGGTACTTTACTTCGGACAGTATATCGTTACAGATCCCGGCTCAACGGGTCTGAAGCTCAACCAGCCCTTGACAGAGGCTGAATACCGCAAGGAATACGAGCGTCACGAAAACGACTTCAAGGTTGGTATGGGCGCTGAAGCTGTCAAGGAGCTTTTGCAGAAGCTTGACATCGAAAAGCTTGCTGAAGAGCTTAAAGAGGAGCTTAAAACGGCAACGGGTCAAAAGAAGGTAAAGCTCATTAAAAGACTTGACGTTGTCGAAGCGTTCAGAAAATCGGGCAACAAGCCTGAATGGATGATACTCGACGTCGTTCCCGTCATTCCTCCGGAAATCCGTCCGATGGTACAGCTCGACGGCGGCAGATTTGCAACGTCTGACCTTAACGACCTTTACAGACGTGTTATCAACCGTAACAACAGACTTAAAAAGCTTATGGAGCTTATGGCTCCCGAAATAATCATCCGCAACGAAAAGCGTATGCTTCAGGAAGCGGTTGACGCACTTATTGACAACGGCAGACGCGGAAAGCCCGTAACAGGCCCCAACAACAGACCTCTTAAGTCACTTTCCGAAATGCTCAGAGGTAAGCAGGGACGTTTCCGTCAGAACCTTCTCGGTAAGCGTGTTGACTATTCCGGACGTTCCGTTATCGTCGTAGGTCCTGAGCTCAAGATCTACCAGTGCGGTCTTCCCAAGGAAATGGCGCTTGAGCTTTTCAAGCCCTTCGTTATGAAGCGTCTTGTTGAAACTCAGAAGGCTTCCAACATCAAGGATGCAAAGAAGAAGGTAGACAAGGTAGAAAGCTTTGTATGGGATGCACTTGAAAACGTTATAAAGGAACACCCCGTTCTTCTCAACCGTGCGCCGACCCTTCACCGTCTTTCAATTCAGGCGTTTGAGCCTGTACTCGTTGACGGCCGTGCTATCAAGCTTCACCCGCTCGTATGCTCTGCGTTCAACGCTGACTTCGACGGCGACCAGATGCCTGTACACGTTCCGCTTTCTGTTGAGGCTCAGGCAGAGGCAAGATTCCTTATGCTCTCCGCTAACAACCTTTTGAAGCCTGTTGACGGCCGTGCCGTTGCAGTTCCTTCACAGGATATGGTCCTCGGTTCTTATTACCTTACGCTTGCGGCAAAGGATGAAGACCTTGACGCTTACGAGGCATATAAGGCTCAGATCGGCGGAATTCCTGCAATAGATGACGAAAAATACGGAAGATATACAGTTAAATTCTATGAAGAATCGTGCCTCGGACGCGGTACGGTATTCAAGGATATGGACGAGGCTGTAATGGCTTATGAAAATAAGTGCATCACGCTTCACACACCTATCAAGGTAAGAGTTACAAGAGAGATAAACGGTGTTGAAAAGACAGGTATCATCGATGCAACTCTCGGACGACTCATATTCAATGAAAACATTCCCCAGGACCTCGGCTGGGTTGACAGAAACGATCCTAAGCACTGTCTTGACCTTGAAGTAACGTTCGTTGCTACAAAGGGCAAGCTCGGTGAGATCGTTGACAGATGTATCAAAGCACACGGCGCAGCAGTTACAGCGCAGGTGCTTGACAAGATAAAGGCGATGGGCTTCAAGTATTCAACAAGAGGCGCTATCTCTATCGCCGTTCCCGATATGACAATACCGAAGCAGAAGCAGGAGCTTCTCGATGCGGCTGAAAAGAGAGTTGAGCAGATCACGGAATTCTTCAACCACGGTGTTATGACCGATGAAGAAAGATATGAAGCTGTCGTTGCAACGTGGAACCAGACAACAAACGACGTTACAAATGCACTTCAGGCGTGCCTTGACCTTTATAACCCCATCAAGATGATGAGTGACTCCGGTGCCCGTGGTAGTATCAAGCAGATGCGTCAGCTCGCAGGTATGCGTGGTCTTATGTTTGCTACAAGCGGTAAGACGATGGAAATCCCGATCAAGTCGAACTTCCGTGAAGGTCTTAACGTCTTGGATTACTTCGTGGGTGCAAGAGGTTCACGTAAGTCCCTTGCCGATACGGCTCTTCGTACAGCTGACTCAGGTTACCTTACAAGACGTCTTGTTGACGTTTCGCAGGAAGTCATCATTTATGAGGAAAACTGCGGTGCGAAGGAAGGTCTTGTTGTTACCGAGATCAAAAACGGCAACGAAACTATCGAAAAGTTCAAGGAAAGACTTTTCGGAAGATACACTGTTCATCCCGTTGTCGACCCTGCAACAGGCGAGGTCATTGCGGGGGCAGACGTTATGCTTGACGACGCAATGTGCGACCGCATAATTGCCGCAGGCATAAAAGAGGTTGAGATCCGTACAGTTCTCAAGTGTAAGGCACGTCACGGTGTCTGCGCACACTGCTACGGTATGGACCTTGCAACAACTAAGCCCGTCAATGTCGGTGAAGCTGTCGGTATTATCGCCGCACAGTCCATCGGTGAACCGGGTACCCAGCTTACGATGCGTACGTTCCATACGGGTGGTATCGCAGGCTCCGACATCACACAGGGTCTTCCCCGTGTCGAAGAGCTTTTCGAAGCACGCAGACCGAAGAAGACAGCTGTTATCTCCGAGCTTGACGGTACAGTTTCCGTCGTTGAAACAAAGCGTGCAAGAAATGTTACAGTCAGACACGAAAGCGGCGAAACGTGGACGGTTGCAATACCGAACATTATGTCGCTTACAGTCAAGAACGGCGACCACGTCTTCAAGGGCGAGCCTATGTCAGACGGTAGCATAGCTCCCGGTGACATCCTTCATACAAAGGGACTTTCCGCTGTATACGATTACATCATAACGGAAGTTCAGAAGGTTTACCGCAGCCAGTCCGTTGATATCAACGACAAGCACATTGAGGTCATCACAAGACAGATGACAAGAAAGATCCGTGTTGAAGATCCCGGTGACACTGCACTTATGGTCGGCGCACAGATCGATATAAACGAATTCAATGACGAAAACGATAAGATCGAGGCAAGAAGAGCCGCAGGTGAGGTTATGCTTCGTCCTGCTACGGGCGAGCCGATGCTCCTCGGTATCACAAAGGCGTCACTCGGTACGGAATCCTTCCTTTCTGCCGCTTCCTTCCAGGAAACGACAAAGGTTCTTACGGATGCCGCTATCAGAGGTAAGATCGACCACTTGCTCGGACTTAAAGAAAACGTTATTATCGGTAAGCTGATACCTGCAGGTACAGGTATGGATAAATACCGTGCGATTGACGTTGAAAAGAACATTGATTTCACAGAGCTTTAATTGAATGAGAGTGGGGGCGACCCTGTGCGACGTGCGATGTAACGCCCTTGCATAGGTACGCCCCCGTCATTTTTTGGATTTAATATGAATTTTAAAAAAATATATTGTATATTTGCTGTTCTGGTAATGCTTTTCACCGTGCTTCCGCTGAACGTTCTCGGTGCAGGCAAGGAATATGCCAATGATTTTTCAAATACCGAATCACTGAATGATATAACCGTACAGCTTAACGGCGGTGAGGTCTACACCGAAAACGGTGTGCTTACAGTAGTCGGTACGGTCGAATATCCTCCGTCAACGAGGGTTTTGTTCCCGTTTGAGTGTACGGCTGAATTTCTTTACGAGGTTGATATTTCTTTCGGCGGATCTGATTATGACAGTGCCGAATTCGGTCTTTTCTTCGGCTTTGACGGAGAAAACGAATATAAGCTCGCTGTACGCAAAAACGGCTCAAAAACATTGTTTGAGCTGTCGTATTGGCAGAAAAACGAAAGCTTTACCGTGCTTTCTTCACGTGAGCTTGACTGCGGTACGGAATTTCGTTTACAGCTTGCATCGGCTGACGGTGAGCTTTGCGTGAATGCCGGAGATAAAACGCTCCTTTTGTGCGGTGCACCGTATCCGACGGTCGGACGTGTCGGAGTCCACGCAAGACTCGTCACAGCACGATTCGATAATGTGAGCATCAAAAACGGAAAGGCGAATGTGGAAAAAATATCGGACAGCTATAACACAGCCGTATATGTTCCGAAAACAGGCATCGTTTCGCCTCCCGTCGTTATCGAAAGAGATAACGCAAAAAACGGACAGTATGACGTGAATATGAAGCGTCAGGCGATAACTGTTTATGATGTCAAGCTGTCGGGCGGTGTGCTGTCGGTGTTTTCCGACGATAAAATTCTCGGCAAGCTTGAGGACAGACTGAAGCTTTCAAAAGGTCTTACAGTTCCCGCATTTTCCGTTTCGGATGAACAGACTGCGGCGGCTTTGTCGGCGCATCTTATCCAATACGAAATAAAAGATGCGTTCGTGATTTCGGCAAAGGAAGAAAATATAAATATAGTCACAGCCGCAAATCCGCTTGTAAGGGGGGTAATTGATGCGTCGTCATCGATTACCGTCAATCCCTTTGACCTTTATGAAAGGGCGAAAAAGGCAGGCTGTAATACAGTTATTCTGCCTCAGAGAAGCGTCAATGCGAATACCGTGAACGCCCTGCGCTCCGTGTTTGTTACCGTGTATGCGGTGTGCGGAGAAAAAAGCACGAACAGCGACATATATACGTGTCTTTCATCGGGCTGTGACGGTATAATCGGCGATGCCGATGCGATTATAAGCTATATGGAATCGTTTGAGGATAGGACACATTTCGGCATACCTCTTTCGGTATCTTTTGGCGGAGATGAGCTGACAGCACCGTTGAATTCGCTGTCGGCGGTAATGTCTGCGGCGGAAAACGGCTCGGATGCAATACAGGTCGATGTCTGTATAACGGATGACGGCTGTGCGGTGTTGAGTGCGGGCGATGAAACGGCATATCTTAATCAGAATGTGAGCATATACGAGGCGACCATAAGCGAGCTTAAAAAGCTTCACTATACAGATAAAAGAATTCCGGGTGAAACCATCGCAACGCTTTCCGAGGTGCTGAAGCACTTGAAAAATGCATATCCCGACGTTGTCGTGTACACAAGACTTTCAGACGACAGAGCATTTACCGCCGATGCGGTGAATGCATCGGCGGCTGAATACGGAATGGAATCCCGTGTGGTGATACTGACCGAAAAGCGTTCCGTTGCCAAATATGCAAATACAAGTCTTAAAACAGGCGCAAGCTGTACGGGGAAGGTGTATACTCCCTTGAATGCTGACAGCAACACGGCTGTGTGCTGTATAGAAACGGAAACGAGAAACGTAAATACCGCATATTTTCCGCAGAATACAAAGCTGACACGTGAATTTCTGTATTATGCGCTTTCAAGGGGAATAACGGTCGTTAAAAACGATACAAGAGAGATAAAGAGCCTTGAAGTGCAAAAGGACGGCGACGGACGGGTGACAGTATCGGCAGAGAAAAAAGACGGCACGGTTTATGACGTTACCGACAAGGCAGAATTTGTGACGGTCAGCGGTACGCCTATATTCCACGAGGGATGCGTGTCGGGACAGGGCGTGTTTGCCATGCGTGTTCCGTTTGCAGACGGATACGTTTACACACGCAGTATTTCGGCGCAAAAGATCGAACAAAGCGAGGAAACAACGGCAGAGCCCGACGAAAAGGATAACGATACAAATATAATGAAATATATTATAATTGCAGGATGCGCCGTGATGGTTGCGGGCGGTCTTATATTCTTCGGAGTTCTTAAAAGATCCTCGTTCAAAGCGAAAAACGAATGATTTTGTGTAAGTTGCATAAAAAAGGCAATTATATTTATACAAAATTGTAAAACGGCTAAATTCGCAATTTAATTGCCGTAGCTATTGACAAAATCGGATTTTTATGCTATATTGTTATACGTATGTATATAGTCGGCGGAAACAGGAGGAATTAATATGAGTCCTGCGGATTTTCACCCGTCTGAATTAAAGATAGGGCTGAACAGCACGGTCAAAGCCGTGAAGAAGGATTCTGCCGCACTTGTATTTATTGCATACGATGCGGACGATGCCGTAAAGAGCAAGGTTACAGACTGTGTCGGTGAAAAAGACGTCACGGTGTGTCTTGACTTTTCAATGTTACAGCTCGGTGTGCTTTGCAACATTGAGGTTCCGTGCGCTGTATGCTGTGCTTTGAAAGCACATTAAAACGGTACTTTCGTGAGCTTTCGGGTTTGCGTTTGTATAATAGACAACTTATTTTTGAAGAAAGGAGAGATTCCCGAGATGCCAACCTTTAACCAGTTAGTTAAAAACGGTCGTCACGACAAGAAGTACAAGTCTAAAGTACCGGTACTTCAGAAGGGCTACAACTCCCTTAAGAAGCGTGCAACTGACCAAAGCTCACCTCAAAAAAGAGGCGTTTGCACAAAGGTAACTACAGCTACACCTAAGAAGCCTAACTCCGCTATCCGTAAGATCGCAAGAGTTAAGCTCGTTAACGGTCTTGAAGCTACGTGCTACATCCCCGGTATCGGTCATAACCTTCAGGAGCACTCCGTCGTTCTTATCCGCGGCGGCCGTGTGCGTGACCTCCCCGGTGTGCGTTACCACATCATAAGAGGTACTCTTGATACACAGGGTGTTGCAAAGAGAAACCAGAGCCGTTCGCTCTACGGCGCAAAGAGAGCAAAGGCAGGCAAATAATAAGTCTGCAGGTTAAAAAAGTTTCAGCTTTCAGAACTGCAAAAGCCGGGAAGATCCTTTATTCAAAAATAAGGTGTTTATTATCAGCCCCGACAGCTTTCTGCACGGACGAAAAGTTATACTTTCGAGTACCAATGATATCATGAAAATTAATGAAGGAGGGAAGTACAGTGCCGAGAAGAGGTCAAATCTCAAAGAGAGACGTTCTGCCGGATCCGCTTTATAACTCTAAGCTTGTTACAAAGCTCATCAACAACATTATGTATGACGGTAAAAAGGGCGTTGCTCAGAAAATCGTATATGACGCTTTCGCTATCGTAGAAGAAAAGTCAGGAAAGAGTGCTTTGGAAGCTTTCCAGAGCGCACTTGACAACATCATGCCGAAGCTTGAGGTCAAGGCTCGCCGTGTCGGCGGTTCAACTTACCAGGTTCCTATGGACGTAAGACCTGAACGTCAGCTTACACTTGGCTTGCGTTGGATCACAAGATATTCCAGAGAACGTAACGAAAGAACAATGGCAGACCGCCTTGCGGCGGAAATACTCGATGCAATGAACAACTCAGGTGCATCGGTAAAGAAGAAGGAAGACACGCACAAGATGGCAGAAGCAAACAAGGCTTTTGCACATTTCAGATGGTAAGGAGTTGTTTTTATGGCAAGAGAATACCCGCTTGAGCTTACCCGTAACATCGGTATTATGGCTCACATAGATGCCGGTAAAACGACTACTACTGAGCGTATATTGTTTTACACCGGTAAAACGCATAAGATAGGCGAAACCCACGACGGTTCCGCAACAATGGACTGGATGGCACAGGAGCAGGAAAGAGGTATCACAATTACCTCCGCTGCTACAACATGCTTCTGGAAGGGTAACAGAATCAACATCATCGACACACCCGGACACGTTGACTTCACAGTTGAAGTTGAACGTTCACTCCGTGTCCTTGACGGTTCGGTTACAGTATTCTGCGCTAAGGGCGGTGTTGAACCTCAGTCCGAAACAGTTTGGCGTCAGGCTGACAAGTACAAGGTACCCCGTATGGCTTACGTCAACAAAATGGATATAATGGGTGCAGACTTTTACAGAGTTGTAAAAATGATGCACGAGCGTTTGCATGCGAATGCTGTTCCGATACAGCTTCCCATCGGACGTGAAGATACATTCGTCGGAATCATCGACCTTATGGAGATGGTTGCGGATATCAACTCAAAGGACGATCAGGGTAAGAACGTAACTGTTGCGGCTATCCCTGACGATATGCTTGCTCAGGCTGAAGAAGCAAGAGCTGAAATGGTTGAAAAGATCTGCGAAACAGACGAAGAACTCTTCGAAAAATACTGCGAAGGCGAAGAGATCGGCATCGAAGAGCTTAAAGCGGCGCTTCGTAAGGCAACGATCGCTAACCAGATCGTTCCCGTTTGCTGCGGTACATCCTTCAAGAACAAGGGTGTTCAGAAGCTTCTTGATGCAGTTATCGACTATATGCCTTCACCTCTTGACATTCCCGCTATCAAGGGCGTAAACCCCAAGACAGAGGAAGAAGAGGAAAGACCTGCTGATGACAGCGCTCCTTTCGCAGCACTTGCATTCAAGATCATGACTGACCCGTTCGTTGGTAAGCTCTGCTTCTTCAGAGTTTATTCAGGTAAGGTTGAAGCAGGTACAACTGTTTACAACTCAACAAAGAACGGCCGTGAGCGTTTCGGAAGAATTCTTCAGATGCACGCTAACGACAGACAGGATATCGACATTTGTTACTCCGGTGATATCGCCGCAGTAGTAGGTGTTAAGAATACAACAACAGGCGACACGCTTTGTGATGAAGCTCATCCCGTAATTCTCGAATCAATGGAGTTCCCGGAACCCGTTATCAGAGTTGCTATCGAGCCCAAGACAAAGGCAGGTCAGGAAAAGATGGGTATTGCTTTGGCAAAGCTTGCTGAAGAAGACCCGACATTCCGTACCTATACAGACGAGGATACAGCTCAGACTATCATCGCCGGTATGGGTGAGCTTCACCTTGAAATCATCGTTGACAGACTTCTTCGTGAGTTTAAGGTTGAAGCAAACATCGGTAAGCCCCAGGTTTCTTACAAGGAAACGATCAGAAAGAGCGCCGATGTCGATATGAAGTATGCACGTCAGTCCGGTGGTAAGGGTCAGTACGGTCACGTTAAGATCACTATTGAGCCTAACGAACCCGGTGCAGGCTACTTGTTTGAAAACAAGGTTGTCGGCGGTGATATTCCCAAGGAATACATTCCCGCTGTTGACGCAGGTATCCAGGGCGCAATGCAGTCCGGTATCCTTGCAGGCTACGATGTAGTTGACGTTAAGGTAACGCTCACAGGCGGTTCTTACCATGAAGTCGACTCATCTGAAATGGCGTTCAAGATCGCAGGTTCTATGGCGCTCAAGGAAGGTATGCGCAAGGCAGACCCCGTGCTTACAGAGCCGATCATGAAGGTCGTTGTTGTAACTCCCGATGATTACCTCGGTGACGTTATCGGTGACCTTAACTCACGCCGCGGTGCTATCCAGTCGATGGATAACATGACAGGCGCATCGCAGATAACCGCAATGGTTCCGCTTGCGGAAATGTTCGGTTACGCAACTGAGCTCCGTTCCCGTACACAGGGTAGAGGTATGTACTCTATGGAGCCCAGCCACTTTACAGAAGTTCCCAAGAGCATTCAGGAAGCTATTATTTCCGGAAGAGCTAAACAATAAAATTAAAAATTTTTGAAACATTGTTTCATATTTTAGGAGGAAAAACCAATGGCAAAGCAAAAGTTTGACAGAACAAAAGACCATGTTAACATTGGTACTATCGGCCACGTTGACCATGGTAAGACAACGCTCACAGCAGCTATCACAAAGACACTTTCTTTGAAGAACGGTAACATCGAATTCATGGCTTATGACCAGATCGACAACGCTCCCGAAGAAAGAGCAAGAGGTATCACAATCAACACAAGACACGTTGAGTACGAAACAGACACACGTCACTACGCACACGTTGACTGCCCCGGACACGCTGACTATGTTAAGAACATGATCACAGGTGCAGCTCAGATGGACGGTGCTATCCTCGTTGTTGCAGGTACAGACGGTCCTATGCAGCAGACACGTGAGCACATCCTTCTCGCTCGTCAGGTTGGCGTTCCTGCAATCGTTGTATTCATGAACAAGTGCGACCTCGTTGACGACCCCGAACTTCTCGACCTCGTTGAGATGGAAATTCGTGAACTCCTTAACGAGTACGACTTCCCGGGCGATGATACACCTATCATCAGAGGTTCCGCAAGAGACGCTCTTGAATCTGCTTCCACAGATGTGAACGACGCTTGCTACGCTCCTATCTTCGAGCTTATGAACGAAGTTGACTCCTTCATTCCTACACCTGACAGAATGTCCGACATGCCCTTCCTTATGCCTGTCGAAGACGTATTCTCCATCACAGGTCGTGGTACAGTTGCTACAGGTAGAGTTGAAAGAGGTATCGTAAACATGTCTGATACTGTTGAAATCGTTGGTCTTTCCGACGAAAAGAGACAGACAGTTGTTACAGGCGTTGAAATGTTCAGAAAGCTTCTTGATTCTGCTCAGGCAGGTGACAATATCGGTCTTCTTCTCCGTGGTATCCAGAAGAACGAGATCGAAAGAGGTCAGGTTATCTGTAAGCCCGGCTCCATTCAGCCTCACACAAAGTTTGTAGGTCAGGTTTACGTTCTTACAGAAAAAGAAGGCGGCCGTCAAAAGCCCTTCTTCCCCGGCTACAGACCTCAGTTCTACTTCAGAACAACTGACGTTACAGGCGTTATCGGTCTTCCCGCTGACGTTGAAATGTGCCGCCCCGGCGATAACGTTGATATGACAGTTGAGCTTATCACACCTATCGCTATTGAAAAGGGTCTCCGTTTCGCTATCCGTGAGGGTGGTAGAACAGTTGGTTCAGGCGTCGTTTCTGAAATCATCGAGTAATTAAACTCAAAATTTAATAAAGATTATTTTCGAGGGACACAAAATCTTGTGTCAGGTGAAATTCCAAACCGGCGGTAAAGCCCGCTAACACACAGAAATGTGTGCCGAACAGGTGAGATTCCTGTGCCGACGGTAAAGTCCGGATGAGAGAAAATGATTAAGTCAGAGTCATGGCGCTTTGCGCCGTGTTATATCCGACGTAACAAGCCCCTCGGTATTTTGCCGAGGGGCTTTTGTTGGTTACCGAAAACCACCCACTAAGCGGGTGGTTCCGTATAGACTTTTGCCGCCCGACAATCCCTCCGTAGCGAAAGGCTCCCCTGTGTAAGGGGAGCTGTCAGCCGAGTTGTTTACAACTCGATGCGACTGAGGGGTTGTAGCCGTGTAAGAGTAAGCCAAACAATCCCTCCGTCTTGCCACCTCCCTTTGCACAAGGGAGGCTGAAATATCAGCCACATCTGTGGCGGTAGGACGAGTTTGCAAGTGTCAAATGTTTCGGTAGGCTTTCAGCCTCGCCGGTAATATGCCCTTATAGGGCGGAGCAAACCACCGGCTTAGCCGATGGTTATGACTTAGTAATAGGTAAGAGTGAAAAGTGAAGAGGCAAGTGTCACGTAATTTATCTATTATTTGAAATGTTCTTTTCGGGGGCGGCACGTTTCGCATTTTGCGAAACTGTCGGTGCGCATAATCAGTGCGTGCTTTCAAGCATAATTTTCTGTGCGCATCCGTCAAATTCACGCAGACGTGAATTGTGCCGCCCCCCCGAATAAAGTAAGCGGAAATGGGTTTTACCCTCTTTGTCACATTGAGTTGCGTGCAACTCATAAGTTGCACACAACTCATAGCCGTGCACCTCCCCCTTGGGGAGGCATAACACCACACCTGAATGAAAATTGACGAAAATGAGTTTCAAACGGTGACAGGACGCCTCTCCCTACGTTACATTACTAAAAACAAATTGCATTTAAACTTGCCGCAAGGCATTATGGAGAATTACTATGAAAAACAGAAATTCTGTACTGAATCTTACAACGACCGCTATGCTTGGCGCACTTGCATCGATTCTTATGATGCTTGAATTTTCAACGCCTTTTATGCCCGGATTTATAAAATTCGATTTTTCGGAATTACCCGGTGTTTTTGCCGCTATAGCAATTTCGCCCGTATCCGGTGTTTTAGTGTGTCTTATAAAAAATGCTGTGCATCTGATAGTTACGACAACGGGCGGTATCGGAGAGGTTGCCAACTTTATTTTAGGCGCTGTATTTGTACTTACAACAGGATATATTTTCAGATTTTTAAAAGAGAAAAAATTTTCGCTTGTCGTTTCGGGTGTAACGGGATCAATGGCAATGGCGCTTGTGAGCCTTCCGGTCAACTACTATATAACATATCCCGTATATTCAAAAATGCTTCCTATCGATGCTATAATCGGAATGTATGCCGAGCTCAATTCTTCTGTCAATTCTTTATTTGAAGCCCTTCTTGTTTTCAACGTTCCGTTCAACTTCGTCAAGGGGGTAATTTGTGTTATAATTGCCGCCGTGCTTTATAAAAGCATAAAACCGCTTTTTGCAAAATTTGAATCTAAATAATTTACAAATAATATATTGCATTAATATATATAATATTCTATAATAATATAAAATACGTAATTTTCAGAGGTTATTTGTGGCAGTTTGGTTAAGATATTTGACGATGTTCGGCCTCGCTATGGTTCCCGTGTCGGAGCTGAGAGGCGCTATTCCGCTTGGTTTGGCGTATGGTATTCCGTGGTATGAATGTTATATTCTTTGCTGTATTGCGAATTTTATACCCGTACCTTTTATTTTGCTTCTCATCAAAAAAGTGATAAAATGGATGGCCGAATCAAAGGTGGAATTTTTCAAAAAGGTCTCCCTTTGGATACAGAACAAGGCAGATAAAAATAAAGATAAAGTAAATCGTTACGGCATTTTCGGCCTTATACTGTTCGTTGCAATACCGCTTCCAATGACGGGGGCGTGGACTGGTGCGCTCGTTGCGGCTGTAACGAATATGAAGTTCGGAAGAGCTGTTATATGCTGTATTACAGGTATTCTTATCGCCGGAACTATCGTCACTCTGATATCAACAGGCGCGCTTTCCGCACTTGACTGGATGCTTGGAAGCAAGCTTAATGTTGCGTAAATTATATTTAAGAGGATATATAAATGAGAGAGTTTTTTACATCTGAATCAGTAACTGAGGGACATCCCGATAAAATATGTGACGGTATTTCCGATGCCGTGCTTGATGCGATCCTCGAAAAGGATCCTACGGCTCGTGTTGCGTGCGAATGTACTGCAACGACAGGTCTTTTGATGGTAATGGGCGAGATCACAACGAATGCGGTGATAGACGTTCAGAGCGTTGCAAGAGAAAAAATAAGACAGATCGGCTACACACGTGCAAAGTACGGCTTTGACTGTGATACATGTGCCGTTATCAACTGCATACACGGTCAGTCGCCCGACATCGCAATGGGCGTTGACAAGGCTTACGAAGCAAAGCAGGGCGAGATGACAGACGGTCTTGACACGGGCGCAGGTGACCAGGGTATGGTATTCGGCTTTGCGTGCGACGAAACACCTGAGCTTATGCCGCTTCCTATCTCACTTGCTCACAAGCTTGCGAAAAAGCTTACCGACGTCAGAAAGGACGGCACACTTTCTTATCTCCGTCCCGACGGTAAAACGCAGGTAACGGTTGAATACGATGGTGGAAAGCCCGTCAGAATAGATGCTATCGTCGTTTCCTCACAGCACGATGAAAACACATCAGTTGAAGAGATAAAAGAAGACGTTATAAAATACGTTATAAACCCCATTATTCCGTCCGAGCTTATGGATGAGAATACAAAAATATATGTCAACCCCACGGGCAGATTCGTTATCGGCGGTCCGCAGGGTGACAGCGGTCTTACGGGCAGAAAGATAATCGTTGATACATACGGCGGTTATTCACGCCACGGCGGCGGTGCTTTTTCGGGTAAGGACCCGACAAAGGTCGACAGAAGTGCTGCTTATGCCGCAAGATACGTTGCAAAGAACATCGTTGCGGCAGGACTTTGCGCAAAGTGCGAGGTTCAGATAGCTTATGCAATAGGCGTTGCAAAGCCCTTGTCCGTGCTTATCGAAACGTTCGGCACGGCAAAGGTTGACGAGGCTAAAATTTATGATGCCGTAATGAAGTCGTTTGATTTCAGACCTGCGGCGATAATCAAGAAGTTTGATCTCCGCCGTCCCATCTACTCACCGCTTTCATCATACGGTCATATGGGACGTGAGGACGTTGCGGCTCCTTGGGAGGAAAGAGATTTAGCAGATACACTTAAAAATTTAATTTAACCACAATAGAACAGAGAACATATATTGATATCAAAATCTGATTTTGGAGAAATATATGTTCTGTTCTGTTATATGTGATATTTTACTTTCGGTGTTTTGTGTTTACGGCATTTTCTGTGCCTGTATCGAAGTGCTTGATTTTATGGAGGTGAGACGGTTTGCCCGTTTTGGACAATATGGAAATGGCGGAAGGAACCGTCGAGAGAGTTATATATCAGAACGCAGAAAACGGCTACAGCGTTGCCGAGCTTTCAGTCGGCGAAGCGGAGTTTCTGACCGTCGTCGGTATACTTCCGTATATCACGGAGGGCGAAACGATAAAGGCTTACGGCACGTTCACCGTGCATCCGCAGTTCGGCCGTCAGTTCAAGGTCGAATATTACGAAAAGGAGCTTCCGTCAACGGAGGGCACGATACTTAAATATCTTGCCTCAAACTCTATCAAGGGTGTCGGAAAGGCTGTGGCACGTAAGATCGTTGAGCAGTTCGGAACGGAATCCTTTGACGTTATAGAAAACCATCCCGAATGGCTGACCGATATAAAGGGCATATCAGCTTCAAAAGCCGAGCAGATAAGCGAGGACTTCAAGCGTCAGCACGGTATGCGCTCCGTTATGACGTTTTGCAGTGAATATTTCCCGCCGTCAACAGCGGTACGCATTTTCAAACGCTTCGGAGGCTCTGCCGTCAGCATTATAAAACAAAATCCGTACGTGCTCGGCGATGAAATATACGGCGTGGGATTTTCCGACTGCGACCGCATTGCCAAAGACCTCGGAATGAAAAAGGACTGTATGCAGCGTGTTGAAGCGGCGCTTAAATATATACTTCTTCACAATGCAAACCAGAACGGTCACACGTATATTCCCGAAGAAAAGCTTCTCGGCGCGGCTGTGCAAATACTCAATATGGATAAAGAGCCGCTGTCTGACATACTTGACGAGCTTATCAAAAACGGTACTGTATACAAAAAAAGACTCGGTGACCGCAAATGCGTGTATTTGAAGAAGTTTTACGATGCCGAGAAATACGTTTGCGAAAAATTAAAGCTTCTTGAAGACAAGAATATCGCTTACGGTATAAGCGATATAAACCGTACCATAAAAAATATTGAGCTTACAGAGGGTATACAATACGCCCCGATGCAGAGAGAGGCAATATCCTCTGCCATAAACAGCGGTGTTATGGTGCTGACAGGCGGTCCCGGTACGGGTAAAACAACAGTAATTAAGGCGGCAATAAGCATATTTGAAAAAATGGGCTATAAAATTGCCCTTGCCGCCCCTACCGGCAGAGCCGCAAAAAGAATGTCGGAGGCAACGAGCTGTGAAGCGAAGACGATACACCGTTTGCTTGAAATGGAGTATAATGACGGTGTTGAGCCTAAGTTTATAAGATGTGAAAAAAATCTGCTTGAGGAAAATGTTATAATCGTCGATGAAGCATCGATGATAGATATTTGTCTTGCCGAAGCGCTTTTGAAAGCCATAAAGCCGGGCGCAAAGCTGCTTTTGATAGGCGACTTTGACCAGCTTCCGTCAGTCGGTGCGGGAAACGTGCTGAAGGATATTATAGCCTCGGAAAGATTCAACACGGTTCAGCTTACGGAAATATTCCGTCAGGCGGAGCAAAGCCTGATAGTTACAAATGCCCACGCAATAAACAGCGGAAGATACCCCGACCTTGAAACAAAGTCAAATGATTTCTTTTTCATAGCGAGAGAAAATGACGAGATGACGGCTCACACCGTTGCAACGCTTTGCAAAACAAGACTGCCGAAGGCGTACGGTGTTGACATCATCCGTCAGATACAGGTGATAACTCCGTCAAGAAAGGGAAATGCGGGAACGGAGCTTCTCAACGAAAAGCTTCAGGCGGTACTCAATCCCCCGTCACCCGACAAAAAAGAGAAAAAACTGCGCCACGTCATTTTCCGTGAGGGCGACCGAGTGATGCAGATAAAAAATAATTATAATATCGAATGGCACAAGGACGACCGTGACGGTATCGGAATCTTCAACGGTGACATCGGAACTATAATAGAGATAAATCCGTCGGGTGAATACGTCACGATAAATTTCGATGACCGTATTGCGCAGTATGATTTTACTATGATGGACGAGGTCGAGCACGGCTATGCCATAACCGTACACAAAAGCCAGGGAAGTGAATATCCCGTTGTGATAATTCCCATTTACAGCTATTCAAGCCGTCTTTTGACGAGAAATCTTTTGTATACGGCTGTGACGAGAGCGCAGAAGATGGTTATTCTCGTCGGTGACGAGGAGATAGTCAAAAAAATGGTTGATAACAATCAGCGTGCAATGCGTTACACATCACTTTCGGAGATGCTGTCTGTATATGAATAAACGTGCTATGACGGAAAAAGCTTCAAAAATAAAGGAGTTTTTTCTTCAGTTTATTATGCCGCCGAAATGTGCCGTGTGCGGAAAATTGTTGAATATAAACGACGGAACGCTTTGCGTTGAATGCCTTGAAAAATGGCACGATGAAAAGGAAAAGGAATGTGAAAGGTGCACAAGATGCGCATCTCTTTGTACTTGCAACGCAAAGCTCAATAAAACGGCGATAATTTCATATTATTCCTCGTGTTCTATGTATGAAAGCGATTTTTCGAAGGAAATAATTGCCTCTTTAAAATACAAAAGACAAAAGTGCCTTATAAAATTTATGGCAAATGAGCTTATGAGCAATATGTATATGATATACGGTCTTAAGCTTGATAACTGCATTATTGCATATCCTCCGAGAAGCAAGTCATCGCTTAAAAAATACGGCTTTGACCACGCAAAAATGCTTGCAAATGAGCTTGGAAGTCTGACAGGTATTCCTGTTTTTCACGGAATGCGCCATAAGGGAAGCAAGGAGCAGAAATATCTGAACTATGAAAGCCGTGCGAAAAATGCATTTGAAAGCTTTTATATCAAAAATACAGCTGAAGCCTCGGAAAAGCTCCGAGGAAAGACAGTTATACTGATAGACGATGTCATAACAACGGGTGCTACAGCGATTTGCATTGCCGCATTTTTGCATAACTGCGGTGCGGAAAGTGTGAAATTTCTATCTGTGGCAAAAACACCGCCACTTTCCAAAAGAAATTTATAAAAATCTCATTTATTATGTTGCAATATGGTGTATTTTGCGGTATAATAAGGTATCAAAAAGATCGGATTTTTGTTATGAATAAAAAAATTGCTATTGATATAGGTACGTCATCCGTACTTGTTTATATAAAAGGAAAAGGGCTCGTTTTGCAGGAGCCAACCGTTATTGCGGTGGACAATATTACGAACCGTGTGATAAAGGCGGGGCGTGAAGCCAAGGAAATGACAGAGCGTACGGCGGAAAACGTGGCGACTGTATTTCCCGTGAGTGCAGGTGTTATAAACCGCTACACTCATACGCTCGTAATGCTGCGCAAATTTCTTGAAAGAAGCTGCGGAAAATTTGTCGTGCGCCCCGATATAACCATTTCAGTTCCGTGCTGTATCTCTGACGTTGAGGAAATGGCGTTTCGAGATATTGCAAAGGAGGTAGGTGCTAAAAACGTGTATCTTGTAGATGCTCCGTTTGCCTCCGCTATCGGTGCGGGAATCGATGTTTTAGCACCCGTCGGCAATATGGTTATAGACATAGGCGGAGGAAAGACAGATGCGGCGGTGATATCTCTTGGCGGTATCGTTGAGTCGGTGTCAGTCAAATGCGGCGGAAATAACTTCAACGAAGCACTTATAAAATACGTCAAGGCAAAATACGGTGTTTCGATAAGCGATGCGACAGCTGAAGAAGCAAAGTTGAAGGCGGGCACGGTGATAAACGAGGGACTTTGCGATGTCGTTGTTAAGGGAAAGGGCGAGCGTACGCCTACACCCGTGAGCGTGACAGTTACAGGACGTGATATTTTGGAAGCATTTGAAGAGCCCGTTACGAGAATTGCAGAGGCTGTATGCTCATTACTTGAATAAATACCGCCCGAGCTCGTTTCGGATATTGCCAAAAACGGAATTCTGATGACAGGAGGCGGAAGCCTTATAAGAGGTATTGATAAATTGGTTTCCTCTATAACCGGTGCTCCCGTCAAAATTGCCGAAAAGCCGATCTCGTGCACCGTTATAGGTGCAGGCAAGGCTGATGAATTTGATATCAGCGCACATACTTCCCGAAAAAAGTTAATTTGATATATGGCGATACAAGGCGGCATTTATGCCGCCTTTTGTGATATTTGCATTTTACTGTGAATATCTTTTTTATTTTGCGGCAAATATCACAGCAAACGTACGTTTGCGTATCGCCTATGAGCACTGTATGCCTTGCCTTAGTGCCCCACGGTCTTTTATGCTATACAGTTTTATTTTGCGAATAAAACCATTTTCCGATAATTATTTCCATAAGTGTTTTTACATATTTTATAAAATGATAACAGAAGTAGTGTGTATTGATGTATTATTATTTATTTTTATTTGATACAATAACTATAATATACAAAAATAAAGGGGTAATATTTTTAAATGCTTGAGCTGAAAAATATAATTAAGGATTATCCTGCGGGTGACGGCGTTGTTCACGCCCTGCGCGGAGTTGACCTTACATTTGGTAAAAGTGAATTTGTTTCTATCCTCGGTCCGTCGGGATGCGGAAAGACGACACTTCTCAATATAATCGGCGGTCTTGACGGATATACAGACGGCGATCTTATTATAAACGGAACCTCAACAAAGGATTATAAGGACAGAGATTGGGATACGTACCGTAACCACTCCATAGGCTTTGTTTTCCAAAGCTACAATCTTATTCCTCATCAGACGGTCTTGCAGAATGTTGAGCTTGCACTCACGCTTTCCGGTGTCGGAAAGGCTGAAAGACGTCAAAGAGCGAAGGATGCTTTGAAGCTTGTCGGACTTGAAACACAGTATAACAAGCGCCCCGGTGAAATGTCGGGCGGCCAGATGCAGCGTGTTGCAATTGCTCGTGCAATAGTCAACAATCCCGATATAATCCTTGCCGACGAGCCGACGGGTGCACTTGACACCGAAACGAGCCTTCAGGTAATGGAGATTTTGAAGGAAATTTCAAAAGAACGCCTCGTTATTATGGTAACACACAACCCCGAGCTTGCGGAAAAGTATTCAACACGTATCATCCGTATGCTTGACGGCGTGATAACGGGAGACACAAGACCTGCCGTGCCTGAGGTGGCAGAGGAAAAAACAGCAAAGGCAAAGAAGGATAAAAAGCCGTCTATGTCATTTGCAACGTCGTTTTCGCTTTCTCTTAAAAACCTTTTCACCAAAAAGGGAAGAACCGTGCTCACGTCATTTGCAGGAAGCATCGGTATTATCGGTATTGCGCTTATTCTTGCGGTTTCACAGGGAACGACTGCATACATAGATACGGTGCAGGAGGATACGCTTTCATCCTATCCGCTTATGCTTGAAGCAAAGCATATGGATTTCGGTACTATTATGACGACGTTTTTGGGTACGGCTCAGGCGGCTGAAAAGCACGAAAACGATGCCGTATATCAGAAAGCAATGATGTACGATATGATAAATGCGCTGAACAATATGGAAGCGTCTGAAAATGACCTGGCATCATTCAAAAAGTACATCGAGAAACAGAAAAAGGACGAGGAAAGCAAGCTTTACAAATCACTCAGCGGTGTTCAGTATTCATACGGACTTGATATGCTGGTGTATACAAAAAGCGCAGACGGTGAAATAATCCGTTCTGACTCACAGGCAATATTCCAGGATCTTATGGCTGAGATGTTCGGTATGGATATGTCGAGTATGATGGGTATGGCATCAGGCGGCGGATTTATGTCGATGTCATCGTCAAATATGTCCTCACCGACAATGTGGCAGCAGCTTCTTCCCGGCGACAGCGCACCTGTAAGCGATCTGCTTGACAAGCAGTACGATATTGTTTACGGCGCTTGGCCCGATGAATACAACGAGATCGTGCTTGTGCTCGACTCAAACAATGAGCTTGATGACCTTACGCTTTATGCACTCGGTCTTAAGCCCAAGGCTGATATCGATGCAATAATGGATGCCGCAATAAACGGCACGGAGCTTAACATCGAAAGCCGCAAGTGGACGTATGAGGAAATATGCTCACTTGAATATAAAGTGATTCTTAATTCCGATTGCTTCAAATACGATGAAGTTACGGGAGTATATACAGACCTGCGTGACACCGATACAGGACTTAAATATCTTTATGATAACGGTATGGTGCTCAAGGTATCGGGTATTATAAAGCCGTCTGAGGATGCTGTGGCATCGATGCTTACAGGCTCTATCGGTTATACACATCTTCTTACGGAGCATATTGTTGAAAAATCCGAAAGCTCTGCGGCAATAAAAGCACAGCTTGACGATCCCACGCTTGACATTTTCACAAATCTGCCGTTTAAGCCTTCAAAGGGAAGTATGGCAAATGATGTTAAGGAAAAAGAATTTAAAGAGTATATCAAAGCTCTCGATACCGCAAAGAAAGCAGAGGCTTATATAGGAATAAAATCTATTCCTACAGAGGATTTTATAAAGACAACGCTTGAACAAACACTTTCTTCAATGTCCGTTGAAGATATGCGTGCGACACTTTTGCAGGCGTTTACACAGCAGATGGGAATGGGGGGCATTGACGTTGAAGAGTATATCAATGCAATGTCGGATGAAGATATTAAAGAATATTTCGCCGAAATGGTAAAGGAACAGCTTAAGCAGAGGTATGCTCAAGAGGTTGCATCGCGTCTTTCGCAGGTTCCTGCCGAACAGCGTGCGGCACTTCTCGATGCTGAGCTTGGTACTTATACGACCGAAATGTGCGCACAGTATTATGATGAAATACTTGAATTTTCCGACTCAACGTATGAAGAAAACCTCAAAGCGCTCGGTTATGTTGACCTTGACAAGCCTACAATGATAAATCTTTATGCCGCTTCCTTCGCCGATAAGGACGTTATCGAGGAGGTAATAAAGACGTATAATGAGGACGTTGAGGAGCTTTCACGTATCAATTATACGGATTACGTCGGACTTCTTATGTCCTCTGTCACAACTATCATCGATGCTATAACGTACGTTCTTATTTCGTTTGTTGCGGTATCGCTTATCGTTTCATCTATTATGATAGGAGTTATCACGCTTATATCCGTTCAGGAAAGAACAAAGGAAATAGGTATTCTTCGTGCTATCGGCGCATCAAAGAAGAATGTTTCAAGAATGTTCAATGCCGAAACGATGATAATAGGCTTTACATCGGGACTTATGGGCGTTTTGATAACGTACCTGCTTTGTATACCGATAAACATTATTCTTCATTACGTCACGGGCATCAATAACCTGTCAGCACAGCTTCCGATAGGTGCGGCGGTTATACTCGTTATAATCAGTATGCTCTTAACACTCTTTGCGGGAATTATTCCGTCAAGAAGTGCAGCGAAAAAAGACCCCGTCGTAGCTCTCAGAACAGAATAATATAGTAAAATACCGACTTGTTTTGATACAAGTCGGTATTTTATAGCTTGTAATAATAATATTTTTTTAAAAAAACTTGACAAATCATGTGGTACGATGTAGGATATAATTGTGGATTTGAAAAAATATTTACAAGGATGATAATATGAATAAAATAAGCGTAATAGTTCCCATTTATAATGTCGAACAGTATTTACCTAAATGTATAGACAGTATTTTAAATCAAACGTATAGAAATCTTGAGATAATTCTTGTCGATGACGGAAGTCCGGATAGATGTCCTGAAATTTGCGATGAATATGCATTAAAAGATGACCGCATTCGTGTGATTCACAGAACGAATGGAGGATTGTCGGCGGCAAGAAATTCCGGACTTGATATTGCAACCGGTGATTATGTTGCCTTTTTGGATAGCGATGATTGGGTGGATGACAATATATATGAAACGCTTTTATCGTTATCTGTTGAATATGATGCTGATATTGTCGAGTGCGGGTATAAATATATAAAAAATGAAGGCACTCTTGTTGTAAGCCGTGAGAATACAGGAAAGATACAAGAGTATAACAGTATTTCAGCTTTGGAGGCTTTGTATTTCGGAGATCAGATATGGGGAGGGTTGTCAATAGTTGTATGGAATAAGTTATATAAGCACTCACTCATATCAGAATTGAGATTTTTAGAAAATACAGCAAATGAGGATATCCCTTATACTCCAAGGGCATTATATTTAAGTAATAAGATAATTAAAATAAACTCTAATTTATATAATTTTAATATCCGCGCAAACTCTCTTTCGAGAAGCAAGTTTAATTTAAAAAACTTATCTACTATAAATGCAAGAAAGAGTATTGCGGATTTCTTTAATGAAAAGGCACAGTGTGACAAATGTGTACAAAAATATGCCGACTATACTATGGGAATGTATTATGATGCCTACTATAATTGTTTTTGTATGTGTTATGCTGAAAGAAAGGATAAGGTATATCTCGCTGAAGCAAAAAGATTGGCAAAAACCGCAAACGAAATGTATGATCAGAATCTTTTTGCCAAAAGCTTTAAAAAGAGACTGTTTCGTTTTTCTCCTGCATTATATTACTATTTCAGGGTTGTTTTGAAAAAGTATCAACATATAAGATGGTTGATGAGGGTGAAAAAACGTCAGATCAAAGAAAAATTTTCGAAAAAATAACCTAAACGGGAATCACTTTTGCTGTGATTCCCGTTTTTTTATATAAATTTGATTTTTTTTTGCAAAAGTACTTGACAAAACTGATATTACTGTATATACTGTATATATACAGATGAAAGGAGATGCGCGATGAACATATTTATTGATAATAAAAGCGGGTGTCCGATATACGATCAGATATATTCGCAGATAAAGGATCAGATAATAAACGGTACGCTGAAAGAAAACGATCCGCTGCCGTCGATACGTGGACTTGCAAAGGATCTGAAAATAAGCTTTATTACAACGAAGCGTGCGTATGACGAGCTTGAAAGAGAAGGCTTTATATATACAGTTGCGGCAAAGGGATGCTATGTAGCACCGAAAAATGTTGAGCTGTTACGTGAAGAAAATCTAAAGAAAATAGAAGGACATATTGACGAGATAGTAAAGCTTGCCGCCTCGTGTAATTTAAGCACAGACGAAATTATTGAAATGGTCAGATTTAGCTTGGAGGAATCAAAATGAATGCACTTGAAATAAAAGATCTTACGAAAAAATACAAAAGCTTCACACTTGACGGAGTGAGCCTTACTTTGCCGTCGGGATGTGTAATGGGACTCGTCGGAGAAAACGGTTCGGGTAAAAGCACCATTTTTAAGTTGATACTTAACATCGTGAAAAAAGACGAGGGAAGTATCAAAATACTCGGTAAAGACCACATAGACGGCGGTGCGCTTACAAAGGAAGACGTTGGTGTTGTCTTTGATGAGCTTGGAATTCCGAATGAAATGACCGCCCCTCAGGTCGATAAGGTTATGAAGTGTATCTTCAAAAACTGGGACAGCGAGGAATATATGAAGCTTCTTGAAAAGCTCTCTGTGCCGACCGACAGAAAAATACAGAAACTTTCAAAGGGTATGAAAATGAAGCTTGGTATCGCAGTGGCGCTTTCCCACGGCGCAAAGCTGTTACTGCTTGATGAGCCGACAGCAGGGCTTGACCCCGTTGTGCGTGATGAGCTTGTGGAAATGCTTTACGATTTCACGAGGGACGAGTCACACTCAATTTTAATATCCTCACACATCGTCAGTGACCTTGAAAAGCTGTGTGACTATATTGCATTTTTGCACGGCGGACGTTTGATGCTTTGTGAGGAAAAGGACGTTTTACTCTCACAGTACGGAATACTCCGCTGTACGGAAGAAGAACTTTCGGATATTCCCGAAGATGCCGTGAAGCACAAAAAAATAACACCTTACGGTGCGGAAGCTATAGTCAAACGTGACCTTTTGCCGGACGGTTATTCCGTAAGTGCCGTAGGACTTGAGGAGCTGTTCGTGTCGATGATAAAGGAGAACAAGTAATGAAGGTCAAAGGACTTTTTCTAAAAGAAGTGTACGCACAGAAAACATCACTTATAATATGGTCAATTGCGTTTGTAGCATTTTTTGCAGCTGCAATTATATCTGACAAAACATGGCACATGATGATATTTTATTGCCTTATGACAAGTATGGCAGGGCTTAACAGCATGAGCCTTGATGAAAGAGGCTGGGGAAAATATGCTTATGGTTTGCCGTGCAGCTCAAAAGAGATAATTTTATCAAAATATATATTTGATTTTGTATGGAGATTCGGAACGTTATTTTTGCTGATTATAGGAAGAATTATCGGAAGCTTTATATTTGACTTTGAATTTTTGTCAGGTAACTGTGCCTTCGGTTTAACACTTGCTTTCTTGTTTTATACCGTAGTGTATTTCCTTTTTCCGATGTATTTCAAATGGGGAAACAAGGCGTCTGTTGCCCTATGTGCGATGATCGGGTTTGCGGTAGGAATTACAGTAAATATCTTAGGGTTTAACGATAAATTGTCAGTAAATATGATGGGTGTTGTACCTGTTATTATTTCGCTGTGCGTACTGCTTGTTTCAATACCCGTAACGTATCACATCACCGTTAAACTCTACGAAAAGCAAGAGCTTGATTAAGGAGAAAAAATGAAGATAAAAGGTTTGTTCTTAAAGAATTGGTATACTTTAAACAAAAATATAAAAATAACAGCGGTGATATTTTTCATCATCTGGATCGGCGGAATTTTCGTCGATATTATCGCACCGATGTTCTTTTATCCGTGTATATTGGGTTGTGCGGTCGCTTTCAGCTTATGGCATATTGAGGAAGCAGGTTGGGGAAAATATGCGTTCAGTCTTCCGTGCAGTGAAAAAGAAATAGTTTTGTCAAAATACATACTTGATGTGGGCATCAAGGTCGGTTTGCTCTTAATGTTTCTTCTTTCAATGGGAATACGAAGCATTATATTTGACGTACCGTTTTTCACAAGTGTGTCCGTTTTTGCGACCGTTGTCATATTGGCGCTTTATATAATATCATTTTTATTACTTCCGCTTTACTTCAAGCTTCGGGGCAAGATCGTGGGAATAATGTATTTTCTGATAGGTGTTTTTTCAGGCGGTTTGGGTATAATGTTTATGGAAAATAAAGAGGTGTTGTCATACGATGGTTTAGCACCTTTTATGACTGTATTGTTTTGTATATTTGTTTTGTCTGCTTTTCTGTCGTATCATCTTTCATTAAGACAGTACAAAAAGAGTGATTTTTGACCGATAATAAAGTCTGCTGAATTTCTGTATCATTCGAAGCCGCCGCCTTCTCCCGGGAGAAGGCGGCGGCGTGCCGTCGGATGAGGTGTCAAATACAATTTGTGTTTGGGTTATATTATCATAAATTCAAGCAACAATACCGCACCGCAGGCGCATAAGGCAACCCTGAAAAGGTCCCAACCACGCCAAGCGGCAACAATGCCGACGATGAGCGCCAAAATGCCCGAATACGGTGATTGTGTTGCGTGGATGATTGCAGGAAAGGTCATAACCGAAAGCGTTACGTACGGCACGTAATATAAAAACGAACGGATAAACGTGTTTTTTATCTGCCGTCTGATCAAAGTCAGAGGGGTGACACGTATAAGATACGTGACGGCTGCCATTATAAATATGTAAATATATATATTATGCGTCATTTTCTGCCTCCTCATCCTTCACGGGGAAGAAAATTGCCGCCGCACTTGATATTATAAGCGTTAAAATGACAGTTCTCATACCCTCGCTGAGTTGTGATATGACGGGTGCAAGCGATGCGGTAAGACTTAAAGCAAATGAAACGATAACCACGGCAAAAACCGTGCGGTCTTCCTTTGCTTTCGGAATAATTACCGCCAAAAACATACCGTAGAGGGCAACGCTGAACGCACTTACGAGATTATTCGGCAAAAGGCTTCCTGCAATTACACCGAGCATCGTTCCGACTGCCCACGGCGGTGCGGCTGTGAGTGCGGCACCGAAGCTGTAGTATGGATTTATCTCTGTTTTTCTTGATATTGCGATTCCGAAGATCTCATCTGTCAGATGAAACGCCATCAAAAGCCTGTGGCGAAGAGGCGCTTTGCCGTCAAGCCTTTGGGAAAGGGCGCAGCCCATAAGCAAATATCTGATGTTTGCAACAAGCGTTGCAAGCACCATTGAAAAATACGATGCATCTGCGGCAATGACCGTAAATCCTGCGTATTCACCTGCCGAGGCACTGCACAAAAAGCTTGCAAGCAAACCTTGAAAGGCTGAAAGTTCTGCATTTTTTGCGGCAATACCGAGCGAAAATGACACGGCTAAATAACCAAGCCCTATCGGTATTCCGTCCTTCATACCCCTATAAAAGGTGGTTTTATTGTTTTTAAGTCCGATGGTATACATATTAATTCTTCCGTAAATAAGTTATCATTTAATTATATTGAAAAATAAGGCTTAATTAAATCGAATATTGTAAATTTTGGCTTGAAAAAATATACACCGTGTGATATATTATCATTATTCGGACGTTTAAGGAGTTTAAAATGTCATATTATTCAAATATAATACTTGAAAATTATCAGGTGAGAAAGGGCAAAAAGAAAAAAACTGCCTTTATTGAGTTTGTAAAGGGCGAATGCGCAAAGCACGGCTATGATGTAAATGTTGAAAAAGGCTCGTTTGGTGCAAGAAATATTGTTGTCGGTGATCCCGAGCAAGCAAAGGTCGTATACACAGCACATTACGACACTTGTGCATGGCTTCCTTTTCCAAATTTTATAACACCGAAAAATATCGGTATATATTTGTTGTATCAGATTTTTTTGACGCTTGCTATGATTGCATTAGCTTTCGGCGGTGCCGTGCTTGCGGATCAATTGTTTACTCCGCTTGTGGAATCGTGGCTCGGTACGGAAAGTGCAAATGTTGGAGGGGCGATATTTTTTTGGTCATTTGAAATTATATTCTTTGTTATTTTGGGTTTGATAATGGCAGGTCCTGCCAACAAGCACACGGCAAACGACAACACATCGGGCGTTGTCACGCTTTTGGAGCTTATGAAAAGTATGCCGACCGAGCACAAAAACGATGCGGCATATATATTTTTCGATTTTGAGGAATCAGGACTTATAGGCTCGTCATCATACGCATCAAAGCATAAGGATTTTAAGAAAAACGGACTTGTCATAAATTTCGACTGCGTATCAGACGGTGATACGATTCTCTTTGTAATCAACAAAAAGGCAAGCCATCTCAAAAAAGAGCTTGAAAAGGCATATATGCCTAACGATATGTTCAATGTGGAGATTGCTTACGAAAAGGTCATTTATCCGTCGGATCAAGCGAGCTTTGTAAACGGTGTCGGTGTGGCATCCCTTAAAAAATCAAAACGTGGAATATTGTATATGGACCGCATACATACGGGAAAGGATACAATTTTTGAAGAAAAAAATATAGCTTATCTTGTAGAGCGTTCAATAGAATTTACAAAGCTCGTGAGCGAAAAATAATATCAAAAAATACGAACTTCTGCGCCCCTGCCACCCCCCTCGGCGGAGCGCAGATATTTCCTGCGGAAATATGTGATGTAAATTTTTAAATGTTATCGGTCTATACAAAAAGGACAGGGATTTTTCTCTGTCCTTCTTATGTTTACTTTTGTGCAGGTTGTCCGCAATAAAAACGGTATTATCTTATGTTGTTTTTCAAACGTAAGTTATCTGCTATCATTGCGATGAATTCGCTATTTGTAGGTGTTCCCAATGAGTAAAACCTCCGTTGTCGGTTTAACTCACGGAAAACCTTTGTCAGCAAAGTTATCTTATGTTGTTTTTCAAACGTAAGTTATCTGCAATCATTGCGATGAACTCGCTGTTTGTCGGTTTTCCTCTGTTGTTTTGTATCGTGTAGCCGAAATAGGAGTTCAGAACGTCAACGTCACCCCTGTCCCACGCAACCTCAATGGCGTGGCGGATAGCACGCTCAACACGAGAGGGCGTTGTACTGTACGTTTTGGCAACCTCGGGATAAAGGATCTTTGTTACGGAGTTTATTATAGAGCTGTCCTTTACCGACATAAGTATAGCGCAGCGCAGGTATTGATATCCCTTGATGTGCGCAGGCACACCTATTTCGTGAATAATCTTCGTTATCTGCGTTTCCATCACGTTGTCATCGAGGGCAGGGCGTGAAAATGACTCGCTCCCTCCGTTTTTCATTGCATAAAGCCTTCTCATACGGTCGATAAGAATGCTGAAATCAACGGGCTTGGTCATACAGTATGAAGCACCTGCTTCATCTGCTTCAATGTAAATATTCTGATTGTTTATCACCGACAGTATGATAAAATCGGGACAGCTGTCAGAGCCGAGGCGTTTTTTTGCTTCCTTTACGATATGTACCCCGTCAATTCTCGGAAGCCACGTATCGCAGAGCACAAAATCATATTTACCGTGCTTTATTTTTTCGAGTGCTTCTTCTCCGTTAGATGCCTCGTCAATACTGCAATCTATACTTTTTTTGAAATTTTCACGGCATTGCATTTTGAATTCAAGATTTGCATCTGCCACAAGTATCTTGATCTTCGGTTCCATAATTATTTCCTTTCTGTAATATATTGGTTTTTACAGCACTATATTACCATATTCTGGAAATATTTGCAATACTTTTCTTTGCTTAAATTTCAACAAAAATTATAAGTGTCTATTGTGCATAATGCCTAATAAAATGTAAAAATTGGAAATAAATGGCGAAAAATATCGGTATTTCAGTCTTCGCAAACAGACTTTTTAGCTGTTATTGCTTTCAGCTTTTGACAGTCGAACTTAGGTCTTCTGTCAAAGTAGAAAAGCCCGTTCTTTTCCTGATGTACATCGGTGAGCTGTGTATAGCAGAATGCGCATATCTGGTCATTTTCCAAAAGGCTCGTTACAAGTCCGTCGTATCTGTCTATAAAATCATCAACTGTTTTCGGTGCGTTGCCGTAGCCCCAGCTTTCGGCTCTGTTTTCATTGTTTTCGTCCCAATGCGCACCGCCGAATTCCGAAACGAAGCAAAGGTCCTCTGTCATCATATGACCGACAAAATCGGGCTCATCACGGAGTCTTATAAGACGTGTGAATTTTTCAACGTCCTGCTCATACAAATGGCAGTCTACCATATCGCAAGTGCCGTCAACGTGGAACCAGCCGCTGCAATCGATGAAAAGACGTGAAGGATCGTTCAGCTTTGTGAGCTTGTAAACTGTTTTTATAAGCTCATTGTCCTGATTTCTCTGCGTTTCGTTGAACGGACACCAGCCGATAATTGACGGGTGGTTGTAATCACGCTTCATGATCTCGCACCATTCACCGATGAAGCCTCGCCAACCGTCAGCACCCGAAATGTCAAGTCCCCAGTTTGCGTGCTCATCCCAGACCATATATCCGAGCTTGTCGCAGTGGTAAAGGAAACGGGGCTCAAAAATCTTCTGATGAAGTCTTGCGCCGTTGTATCCGCAGGCTTGTGACATCGTGATGTCATTTTTGAGCGCTTCGTCTGTGGGAGCTGTATAAACACCGTCGGGGTAATAGCCTTGGTCGAGAATAAACCTGCCGAAGATGCTCTTGCCGTTTAAGTACATTCTGTGATCGTTATACGCTATCGTTCTGATACCGAAATAGCTGTAGACCTTGTCATCTCCGAGTGTCAGCACGACGTCGTAGAGGTTCGGATTTTCTGTATCCCAAAGCTTGGGGTTTTCGATTTTTACCGCCATTTTGGCAACCTTGCCGCAAACGGTACATTCACCCTTGGCAACTGCTTTACCGTCAAAAAGTATGTCGGCTGAAAATGTCATTCCGTGTGCTCCCTCGGTTTCGGCAGTTATCGTTACGTCACCCGTGGGAAGCGAATCGTATTTTACGGAAGTTATGTATGCCTTCGGAACGAATTCAAGCATTACCGTCTGCCAGATGCCCGTCGTTCGCGTGTAGAAGCAACCGAATGAGCCGAAGCGAGGGCTTTGCTTACCGCCGGGCTGTTTGCCGGGGCGGATATCGTCCTCGGCAGATATTGTTATTACGTTTTCGCCTGCCTTGAGTTTTGCTCCGATGGCAACTGTGATGGGGGTAAATCCGCCGATATGCTCTGTACAAAATACGCCGTTTACCCAAATCTTTGTTTTATAGTCGCAGGCGCCGACGGTCAGGATGACCTCACCCGACAGCTCATCTTCGGTAACCGTTATACGCTTTTTATACCATACACGGTTTAAAAAGTCGGTATTGGCAATTCCCGAAAGCTCGCTTTCAGGACAGAACGGAACGATTATTTTATCCGAAAGAGTTTCTTTTTCGATAAGACCTCTTTCTTCTCCGCTGTTACCGCCGTCAATTTCAAAATCCCACTCACCGTTGAGGTTGACAAAGCTCTTTCTTTCGAATTGCGGGTTTGGATGTTCGTTTCTCGGTATTGTATTCATAGTTATTCCTCTTGATTTTTTATTTTTAATTTGGTATAATTTCAAATGGTATTTTTCATTCGCAGGTATTCCGCCACGGCGCAGTTATTAAACAGCCTGCGGAATCTGAAAATTTTGTCGTTTTGGCGTGTGTAGTGGACTCTGTTTGTCAGAAGTACGGCAAAGACACCTGTTTTCGGATCAACAAAAAGGGAATTGCCCGTAAATCCAAGGTGACCGTATGAGCCGTAGGGGAACAGATCTCCCGACGGTGACAGCGGATGTGATGAAAGATAAAAGCCGAGTCCTCTGTCTTCACCCGGCAGGCCGTGTGTATAGTTGCATATCGCCTTTTCAAACATCGAAGACGTGATTATTTGTTTTCCGCCGTACACACCCTTGTTTGACAGCATAACGGCGAATCGGCACACGTCGTCGAGCGTTGAAAAAACGCCTGCGTTTCCCGAAACACCGCCTGAAAAGCGTGCATTTTCGTCGTGTACAACACCCTCGATATACTTTTTTTCGTGCGGTGAATATTCCTCACATACGCAATCAAGATTTGCAAGCTTTGGATTTTTTGCGGGATTATAGCCCGTTTTGTCCATTCCGAGAGGGGAAAATACGTATTCCTCGGCAAGAGTGTCGAGGCTTTTACCCGATACCTTTTCAAGTATTTTTCCAAGCAGGATATACCCCATACAAGAATATTCAACTCTTGTGCCTGTTGGATATAAAAGCTCACTTTCAAGGATAGTATTCAGTATTTCATCCGGGCTTTTACATATATTGTAAAGCTGTATATGCGGTATAAGTCCGCTTGAGTGTGTCATAAGTGCTTGAATGTTTATGCCGCTTTTGTCAGCAGGACAGTCGAAAAATCTGCCCACGGTGTCACCGAGGCATATCATTCCGTCCTCTATCATACGAAGCGCTATTACCGTTGTTGACATCACCTTTGAAAGTGATGCCATATCAAACAGCGTGTCAGTGGTAAGCTTTGGCGCATCGCTTGGTATGGTACCGCAAAATATCCCCGAGGGTGCATCATCGTTCATTATAACACGGCGAAAGCCGTAAAATCCTTTGAGGTGTATACCGTCACGGTCGCCGACGGCGTAAGCCGCACAGGGGAAAACATTGTTTTTCACCCCGTCTTTTATAAGTTGTTCTGTTTTTTCAAATAAGCTCATAATTTACAAAATATTTTTAATGGTAGTTTTTTTATGTATTGTAATCTTTGTCCGAGGAATTGCGGTGTCGACCGCACGAAAGCAAAAGGCTTCTGTTCAGCGCCGTCGGGTGTCAAGGCTGCCAGAGCATCGCTCCATTTATGGGAAGAACCGCCGATATCGGGTAAAAACGGTTCAGGTACAGTATTTTTTTCACACTGTAATCTGAAATGTGTTTTTTGCCAGAATTATAAAATAAGCGATGGCGGTTTCGGTATGGAAACAGATGCACATCGCTTGAGTGAGGTATTTTTGCGCCTTCGTGACCTTGGCGCATCAAATATAAATCTTGTCAGCCCCACACCGTACACGTATGAAATAATCGAGGCGCTCGATTTGTGCCGTGATAAATTGAATATACCTGTTGTCTGGAACACGGGCGGCTACGAAAGTGCCGAAACGCTTGAGCTTTTGCGTGGTTACGTAGATATTTTTTTACCCGATTTCAAGTACGTGACGCCGAGCTTTGCAAAGAAATATTCAAATGCAGAGGACTATCCCTTGTATGCTGCAAAAGCACTTGAAAAAATGCTGAAGCTTGCAGGGGCAGAGGAGTACGGTGATGACGGAATGATGAAAAAAGGTGTTATCGTCCGCCATCTTATTTTGCCGTCACATTCGGACGAATCGGTAAAGGTGCTTCGCTTTTTGAAGGAAAGCTTCGGTGCTGATGATTATTCTTTGAGTCTTATGCGTCAATACTATCCCTGCCACAGAGCAGGGGAGTATAAGGAAATAAACCGCAAGCTTACAACGCATGAATTCAATAAAGTGGAAAATGAGGCAAGAAACCTCGGTTTTCACGGTTTTTCTCAGGATAAAGGGGCAGATACGTCCGTATATACCCCTGAATTTGACTTATTTGGACTCGATTTCTGAATTTTCGCCGTCATCCTCTGCGTATTCAAGAATGTCACCCGGCTGACACTTCAGCTCTCTGCATATTGCTTCAAGCGTTGAAAAGCGGATCGCCTTTGCCTTGTTTGTTTTGAGTATTGAAAGATTTGCTTGAGTTATACCTACTCTTGAAGCAAGTGTACCTGAGGACATCTTGCGCTTTGCAAGCATAACGTCGACATTTACAATTATGGGCATTTCGTCCTCCTATATCGTAAGATCGTTTTCGGACTTTATTTCCACTGCTTCGCAAAACAGATTTTTCACCACGCGGATGATAAGCCCGAAAAATATTGCCGCTATTGCAATGATGAACGAGAGGAAAATGTAAAATCCCAAAAATACAAACACAGCACCCGCGAAATAACAGCACCACGAAATATGGCGTAAATACTTGACGTTCGCTCTGTCAAAGACGACGTCTTTTTTTATGTTTGAAAGAAGTCTGTCAAGCGAAAGCACGGCAAGAAACACGGGAACTGTTGCAACGTAGAGCGAAACGATAAGCGGTATTTTTATCTTGTCAGCGGTTTGTGCAACGAGTGTGTCGCAGTACATCTGCGACAGAAAAGGTAACGCTACTGCGAAAATGATTATTAAAGCGAGCATTCCCTTGATGAGAACATAGGAAAGTGCCAAAGATTTGTATCTGTTCCAGACGTTTTTCATCATCAGTTCTCCGCAATATCCTTTTTGTATATTTCTTTTGTTACGTTTGTCGCCTTGATCTGGTCGATGATCGCCTTGATCGTGGTGTCAAGCTTGCTTCCCTCACGGTAGTCGGTGTGGGCAATATAGCTTACTCTGCCTTGCTTGAGAAGTGTCACAGCCTGATCCTTTTTGTCCTGATATACCGCAACGGAGTGACCGCCGCTTGTCTTTACAAGCTTCATACAGGGAACGTCTGAAAGACCGTCGCCGATGTAGATCATATTTGAAAGGGAAATACGCTTCTGTTCATCGGGAATGGAATCGTTAAGGTCGTCGTGCTTCGTTACGTCAAGCACACCCTTGTTGATTCTGTAAACGAACTGCGTTTTACTTGTGTAGTTAACTGCCATTGCGGGCCAGATAGCCTCGCCGTCCTCATTGTACATAAATTCGCAGGCGTATATTTCCTTGAAGCAGTCGGCGATGGGGGTGCCCTCGATGATCTCTTTAAGACCTGAGGAGATAACGTAGTGCTCGATCTGAACTCCGTGTTCTTCGCCGTATTTCGTTATACGGTCAAACCAATCCTCCACACCGTCGAACAGAACGACGTCCTTGCCCTGCTTTCTGAATTCCTCGCGGCTCAATTTGAGGTTGTGCTTTTTGGATTCCTCTATCATACAGTACATATACGCAAGAATCGAGTCCATGCCGTTTGTACGCATTATATAATTGCACTTCGACCAGAATTCAGCACCCGTCATTCCTACACCGGGAATAAATGCATATTCCTGCATATCACGGGGGGAAAGGGTTTTATCAAAGTCATACATAATAGCAACTATCGGTATCATATTTCTACCTCCGAGATAAAATTGCGGTAAAAAACCGCTTATTACGGAGGTATTGTACCATATTTTTTATCGATATTCAAGCATTATGACAAAAATAATCACATTTCGGGGTATTATTAAAGCAATTTATGGTTTAAAAAAACAATCAAGGGTTGATTTTTGGGAAAATTTGTGGTATATTGGAACCTGCGGTAAAAATTCAGCTTCGGAGATACTCACCGTAAGTGTTATTAATTTATTACATTGGAGGATATACGATTATGAAGTCTATCAAATTAATTATTTCAGTTATTCTCGTTTTCACTATGGCGTTTACATTTATTGCGTGTAACGAAGATGAGGGCGAGAACACGACGGAGGAGATTTCAACTGCTCCTGCGACAGCACCTGAATCCGCTTCAGATCATATAACGGAAGAACTTGCTGAAACAAATACATCTATCGAAGATTCTGCGGACGAACCCGCAGGAACGAATGAGCCTGCAGAAGATACTGCAGAACCCGAAGAAACGGAAGTACCCGCAGAAGATACTGCGGCCCCCGAAACGAAAGCCCCTGCGGATGATACCACAAAAGCTCCGACAACAGCTCCCGCGGAAGATACCACGAAAGCTCCGACAACGAAGCCCGTGGAAGATACCACAACGGCTCCGGTAACTACTGCCCCAATAGAAGATCCCTCAGTGGATTATTCCGAATGGGGAAAACATGGTTTTGAGAGACTGCTTCCAATACCATTGCCTTTCAGCGATGAAGAGGCTGATTGGCGTAGCAGAAAATTAACTTCATCTGATTTCGAACTTAAAAATTTCAAAATGATATCCATTAAAAATCTTGAGGATGTCACAGTAGCTATGAAAGCATATGTTGAATCATTTGAGGAGTATGGATATACTGTCACATGTGAAGAATATCGTTTTATCGCAGCATTAGGAGACGAACAATTTTTTTACTTTCAATGTGACGGTGGCTATGTATACATACGAATACACCACGAGTCATAGCACCCAAAACAAAAACACGGAATGTATTCCGTGTTTTTGTTTTTAATTAATTTAAATTGCTGTAAAATATTATATCAAATGTTCCAACATAATAGTCAATCTTATTAAATCTTGTTTAGTTTTTCCTTCTAGAAATGGCTAATATTCTAATTCTTTTTATTTTAAATCTGTTAAACGTATTTTAATTATTGTTATTTACTCAGCTATATTTTTAATATATTGGTTCTGCAACGATTTCTGCTTTAATTTCAGTGTTTTTTCGCTTAAAAGACGGAGAAGCTGTGTGAAAGTGCGAGTATTATATACCGAGTAATATATATAATGTATTATAAATACCTTCATTATATGTTATTTCAGCGAAACAAGCAGAAAATGGCTAAAATTTACAATTAATTCATAACTTTGTATAAGCAATGTGTTGACATACACTCTTATATATGTTATAATCTCTCTGCTTGATGTGCGATGAAGCGGGAGGTGGCTATGAGAAACGCAAGTTTCTGCATAGGGAATTTCCGCAGAGTATGTCCGATTTTTAACCGGGCGATAGGAAAAATGAAAAGACACGGGAAAGTCACGGGATATTCCGCCGTTTGTTATTCTGCTACGGCGGCAATCCGAAAGCTTGACTTTATCTGCCGAATTTTCCGGAATTATCGTTTGTTGGTGTTCCGGATTTTATTAGGGAGACGGGTGAAACACCCGGAGTCGTGTTTTGAAATTTTGAAAGCCCTTTTAAATCACCCACAAGTTTTAAAAGGAGGAAAAACCAAATGGCGAAAGAAAAGATCAGAATCAGACTGAAAAGTTACGAACACGCTCTTGCTGATGCAGCTGCTGCAAAGATAGTTGAAACAGCAAAGAGAACAGGTTCTGCGGTGTCGGGCCCCATTCCGTTGCCCACAGAACGTGAGATCGTTACAATTCTTCGTGCGGTACACAAATATAAGGATGCCCGCGAACAGTTTGAAATGAGAACCCACAAGAGACTTATTGACGTCATAAAGCCCACTAAGGACACAGTTGACGCTCTTACTAAGCTCGAACTTCCGGCCGGCGTTGAAATCGAGATCAAGTTATAATCTTGATATGAGGACGACACGTGGTCATGTTGGCGGCGAAAAAGCCTCCAACCAATAACCTACAGGAGGATGAAAATGAAAAAGGCTATTATTGGTAAGAAGATCGGTATGACACAGATCTTCGACGAATCCGGAAAGGTAATTCCGGTAACTGTAATTGAAGCCGGTCCCTGTGTTGTTGCACAGAAGAAAACTGTTGAAACAGACGGCTATGACGCTGTTCAGATGGGCTTTGAGGATGTTAAGGACAAGCACCTCACAAAGCCTGAAAAGGGACACTTCAAAAAGGCGGGCGTAGCGCCCAAGAGACATCTGAAGGAATTCAGACTTGATGATATTTCAAATATCAACGTTGGTGATATAATCACAGCAGAAACATTCGAAGCAGGCGAAAGAGTTGACGTGACAGGTATTTCCAAGGGTCACGGATTCAGCGGCGTTATCAAGAGATGGGGCTGCCACAGACTCAGAATGACACACGGTGTCGGCCCTGTTCACCGCCAGGCGGGTTCAATGGGTGCTAACTCCAGCCCTTCGAGAATATTCAAAAACAAGAAAATGGCAGGTCAGTACGGTGCAGAACAGGTTACGATCCTTAACCTCGACATCGTAAAGATCGACGCTGAGAAGAACATCATCGCTGTTAAGGGTGCTATCCCCGGTGCACGCGGCGGTATCGTGTTCGTTCGCAGCACATGCAAGTGAGAGAGGAGGATATAAACAATGGCTAATTTCAATGTAGTAGACATGGCTGGTAAGAATGTCGGCGAAGTTGAGCTTTCCGCAGCAGTATATGCTTGCGAGCCCAATGCAGCGGTACTTCACGCAGCTGTCCGCGCGTACCTTATGAACCAGAGACAGGGTACACAGTCAACTCTCACACGTACAGAGGTTTCCGGCGGCGGTATCAAGCCTTGGAAGCAGAAGGGAACAGGTCGTGCAAGACAGGGTTCCACACGTTCACCCCAGTGGACACACGGCGGTATAGCTCTCGGTCCTAAGCCCAGAAAGTACCGCATCGACCTTAACAAGAAGGTTAAAAAATTGGCTATGCAGAGCGCAATCTCTTCTAAAGCAATCGACAATGAGCTCGTTATCGTTGATAAGATCGCAACAGATGCGTTCAAGACAAAGACAATGGTTGCAATGCTTGCAGCAGTAAACGCAGGTAAGAAGGCACTTGTTGTTCTTGACAGCAACGATGAAAAGGTTGTAAAGAGCTTTGCGAACATACCCGGCGTTAAGACGGCTCAGGTAAACACAATAAATGTATACGATATCCTTAACTGCGATACATTTATAGTTGCTAAGGCAGCAGCCGAGAAAATTTCGGAGGTGTACGCATAATGAAAACATCATACGATATAATCATCCGTCCTATAGTTACGGAAGCTTCAATGTCTATGGCTGCTGAAAAGAAGTATGTTTTCGAAGTACTTCGCACAGCTACAAAGTCTGAGATCGCAGCAGCGGTTGAAGAACTTTTTAAGGTAGATGTTGCATCTGTCAACACAATCAACGTAAAGAAAAAACCGAAGAGACTCGGTGTACACTCCGGTTACACACGCACTTGGAAGAAGGCGATCGTTACACTCGCTGCTGACTCCAAGACGATCGAGTTCTTTGACGGTCTTATGTAATGGAGGTAAGCGGCAATGGCAGTAAAAACATATAAACCGACTACTCCGGGTAGAAGACAGATGACCACTCCTTCATTTGAGGAGATCACAAAGAAGTCACCCGAAAAAAGTCTTATTTTTACAAAGAAAAAGCACGCAGGCCGTAACAGCTACGGTAAGATCACTGTTCGTCACAGAGGCGGCGGCAACAAGATCAAGTACAGAATTATCGATTTCAAGCGTCAGAACGATGCACCCGCAACAGTTCTCGCTATCGAATATGACCCTAACAGAACAGCGTATATCGCGCTTATCGAATACGAAGGCGGCAAGAAGGCTTACATCATTGCTCCCGTCGGTCTTAAAGTAGGTGACGTTATCTACTCCGGCGAAACAGCTGATATCAAGCCCGGTAACACACTTCCCATCTCCTGTATTCCTACGGGTACATTCATTTACAACATCGAGCTTTATCCCGGCAAGGGCGCTCAGCTCGTAAGATCTGCAGGTACTGCAGCTCAGCTCATGTCCAAGGAAAACGGCATGGCACTCGTTCGTCTTCCCAGCGGTGAGATGCGTTACGTTCGCCTCAACTGCAAAGCGACAGTGGGCCAGGTAGGCAACTTGGAGCATGAAAATATTAAACTCGGTAAAGCCGGTAAAACACGTCACAAGGGTATCCGTCCTACAGTTAGAGGTTCTGTCATGAACCCCTGCGATCACCCTCACGGTGGTGGTGAAGGACGTTCACCTATCGGTCGTTCCGGCCCTGTTACCCCCTGGGGTAAACCTGCACTCGGCTTGAAGACAAGAAACAAGAAGTCGAGAACAGAACAGTTTATAGCAAAGCATCGTAACGGCAAATAAGGATAGGAGGAAGTAAAGATGAGCAGAAGTTCAAAGAAAGCACCTTACGTTGAAGAAAAACTCTTTGCAAGAATCGAAGCCATGAACGAAAAAGGCAACAAACAGGTTCTTAAAACATGGTCGCGCGCTTCCACTATTTATCCTGAATTTGTAGGACACACAATTGCCGTACACGACGGCAGGAAGCACGTTCCCGTATTCGTAACAGAAGATATGGTAGGTCACAAGCTCGGTGAGTTTGCTCCCACCAGAACCTTCAAAGGACACGCAGGCTCCAAGACATCCAATAACGGTAAATAATTGAAGGAGGCAATATCATGGAAGCTAACAAGACAGCTAAAGCGTACCTGAGATACGCAAGAATATCGCCCCGTAAGGTCTGCATCGTCCTCGACCTCATCAGAGGCAAGAAGGTAGACACAGCAATGGCGATTCTCAATAACACACCCAAGAGCGCAAGCGAGTATCTTATAAAGCTTTTGAAGAGTGCAGTTGCAAACGCTGAGCACAACTTCAATATGGATCCCGAAAAGCTCTATGTTACAGAGTGTTTCGTATGCCCCGGCCCCACGCTCAAGAGAATAAGACCCAGAGCACAGGGCAGAGCAAACAGAATCCTTAAAAGAACAAGCCACGTTACCATCGCGGTAGCGGAAAAGAACTAATCTTGTAAAAGGAGGTAAGACGAAAAATGGGACAGAAAGTAAATCCCCACGGCCTTCGTGTGGGAGTTATAAAGAAATGGGATTCCAGATGGTTCGTATCCGATAAAGAATTCGGTGATACACTCGTTTCTGACTACAACATCAGAGAATTCCTCAAGAAGCAGCTTCAGCCCGCTGGCGTTCCCCGTATTGAGATCGAACGCGGCGACAAATATATCAGAATAATCATCCACTGTGCTAAGCCCGGTATGGTAATCGGACGCGGCGGCGCAGAAATGGAAAAGCTGAAAGAACAGCTTAAGAAGCTTACAGATAAAGAAGTTCTTGTGAACGTTATCGAAGTAAGACAGCCTGACCTTGATGCTCAGCTCGTTGCAGAAAACATCTGCTCACAGCTCGAACGCAGAATTTCATTCCGCCGTGCTATGAAGATGGCTATCGGCAGAACAATGAAGCTCGGCGCAAAGGGTATCAAGATCGCTTGCTCCGGCCGTCTCGGTGGAGCAGAAATCGCTCGTACAGAGCACTATCATGAGGGTACAATTCCGCTGCAGACACTTCGTGCAGACATCGACTACGGCTTCTTTGAAGCAAATACCACATACGGTAAGATCGGTGTTAAGGTTTGGATATACAGAGGTGAGGTTCTCGCCGATGTAAAGCGTGAACGTGATTACGACCGCCGCGACAGACGCGACAGACGTGGTGACAGACGCGACAATCACGGCAGACGTGATAACAGACAGGATAGACCCCACAACAAGGAGGGACGCCGCAATGTTAATGCCTAAGAGAGTTAAATACAGACGTGTCCAGAGAGGCAGACTCAAGGGCAAAGCGATGAGAGGCAACACAGTCTCCAACGGTACATTCGGTTTGCAGGCCCTTGAATCCGCATGGATCACATCTAACCAGATCGAAGCAGCCCGTATCGCGATGACACGTTACATCCGCCGTGGCGGTAAGGTTTGGATCAAGATATTCCCCGATAAGCCTATTACAGAAAAGCCCGCTGAAACTCGAATGGGTTCCGGTAAGGGTTCACCTGAATACTGGGTAGCAGTTGTTAAGCCCGGTAGAGTTATGTTCGAAATGGACGGCGTTTCTGAAGAAGTTGCTCGTGAAGCTATGCGTCTTGCAAGCCACAAGCTTCCTATCAAGACAAAGTTCGTTAAAAAAGAAATCGCAAGTGAGGAGGTATAATTCAAATGAAAGCAGCAGAACTTACAAAATTGACTGTTGAAGAGCTTAACAAAGAGCTTAAGGATCTTAAAGATGAATTATTCCGTCTCCGTTTCCAGCATTCGATCAACCAGTTGGATAACCCCAACAAGATCCCGGAAACAAAGCGTAACATCGCAAGAGTTATGACGGTTCTTCAGCAGAAGAAGAGCGAAACCTGAGTACATGAGAGGAGAAACAGTCGATGAGTGAAAGAAATCTTAGAAAAACCAGAGTCGGCAAGGTCGTAAGCGACAAGATGGACAAAACCGTTGTAGTTGCAATTGAAGACCATGTTAAGCACCCGAAGTACAACAAGGTTATGAAGCGTACCATCAGATTGAAGGTACACGATGAAAACAACGAGTGCGGCATAGGTGACAAGATCAGCGTAGCCGAAACAAGACCTCTCTCCAAAGACAAGAGATGGCGCATGGTAGAAATCATAGAGAAAGCTAAATAATTTGCATAATTACGATGATTGCCACGCCGTAAGGAAGCCAATAAAAGGCATCCGTACTGCAAGCGGCGTGCGCGATTCGTGAGATGTGATTATTAATACAGGAGGATTACACAATGATTCAGCAGCAGTCATTAATGAAGGTAGCCGATAACACAGGCGCCAAAGAGCTGATGTGTATTCGCGTCCTTGGCGGTACAGGCAGAAGATACGGAAACATCGGCGACGTTGTCGTATGTTCCGTAAAGAAAGCTGCTCCTAACGGTACTGTCAAGAAAGGTGAGGTCGTTAAGGCAGTAATTGTAAGATCAAGACACGGTCTTAGAAGAGCAGACGGCTCAACGATCAAGTTTGACGAAAACGCAGCAGTTATCATAAGAGAAGATAAAACGCCCAGAGGCACACGTATTTTTGGCCCGGTAGCAAGAGAGCTTCGTGAAAAGGATTATCTCAAGATCCTCTCCCTTGCACCTGAAGTACTGTAAGGAGGAAATGAAAATGAGCAAATTGCATATTAAAACAGGCGATGAAGTCATTGTTGTTTCCGGTAACAGCAAAGGCGTTAAAGGTAAGGTCCTTGAGGTTTCCCCCAAGGAAGGAAAGGTAATCGTTGAAAAGGCGAATATCGTTTCCAAGCACGTTAAGCCCAGAAAGCAGGGCGAGCACGGAAGCATCGTTCAGGTTGAAAGCGCTATGTACGCTTGCAAGGTTCAGCTTCTTTGCAGCAAGTGCGGTCCTACAAGAGTTAACTACAAGCTCGAAAAGGACGAAAAGACAGGCAAAACAACAAAAACAAGAGTATGCGCTAAGTGCGGCGCAGAGATATAAGGAGGGGCTGAGTTATGGCAAGATTGAAAGATTTATACAAGAACGAAGCAGCTCCGGCTCTTTTGAAGAAGTTTGAGTACAAAAGCTCAATGCAGATTCCCCGCTTCGACAAGATCGTCCTCAACGTAGGCGCAGGCGATGCAAAGGATAACTCAAAGGTTATCGACAGCATTATCAACGACCTCACGATCATCACAGGTCAGAAGGCAGTTCCTACATTCGCTAAGAAGTCCGTTGCTAACTTCAAGCTCAGAGAAGGCATGAAGATCGGTGCAAAGGTTACACTTCGCGGCGAGATTATGTACGAATTTATGGATAAGCTGTTCAACTTCGCTCTTCCCCGTGTTCGTGACTTCAAGGGTATCAACCCCAACGCTTTCGACGGCAGAGGCAACTACGCTCTCGGCCTTAAGGAACAGTTGATATTCCCCGAAATCGAATACGATAAGGTTGACAAGATCAGAGGTATGGACATCGTATTTGTTACAACAGCAAAGACAGATGAAGAAGCAAAAGAGTTGCTTACCCTTATGGGTGCACCCTTTTCCAAGGAATAAGGAGGAAATAGAAAATGGCAAAGAAGGCTATGGTCTTAAAGCAGCAGCGTCCGCAGAAGTATTCCACACGTGAATACAACAGATGCAAAATTTGCGGCCGTCCCCATGCTTACCTCCGCAAATACGGTATTTGCCGTATCTGCTTCAGAGAGCTTGCATATATGGGTCAGATTCCCGGCGTAAAGAAAGCAAGCTGGTAATCATAAATTTTTAGCTCCGTTCTACGACAGGAAGCCGAAAGGCTTAACCGGCGTACTTTTGCCGCAATTTGCGGCGGCAAGAACAAAAACATTACTTGCATAGGAGGATATTAAAATGCAGATGTCAGACGTAATTGCGGATATGCTTACAAGAATCCGCAATGCAAACAACGCAAAGCACGAAACAGTAGATATTCCCGCATCCAAGATGAAGAAATCCATCGCGGACATTCTTGTTGACGAGGGCTACATCAAGAGCGCTCAGATCATCGAGGATGGCAAGCAGGGTATCATCAGAGTAACACTTAAATACGGTCAGGGTAAGCAGAAGATACTTCAGGGTATCAGAAGAGTATCCAAGCCCGGTTTGAGAGTTTATTCAAATTGCGAAGATATGCCCAGAGTTATGAACGGTCTCGGCGTAGCTATCGTATCAACATCCAAAGGTATCATGACCGATAAGAAGGCAAGAAGCCTCAACATCGGCGGCGAAATAATCGCCTTTGTATGGTAAGCGGGAGGTATAGAGATGTCAAGAATAGGTAGAATGCCCATCACAGTTCCCGCTGGTGTGGATGTAAAGATCGAGGATGGAAACCTCGTTACAGTTAAGGGCCCCAAGGGCACACTTACAAAGCAGCTCAGCTCTGCTATGAAAATTGAGAAAGACGGTGCAGTTCTTACTGTTACACGTCCTTCCGATGAAAAAGAACACAAGGCACTTCACGGCCTTACAAGAACACTTCTCAACAACATGGTTGTCGGTGTTTCCGAAGGCTATCAGAAGACACTTGAAATTGTCGGTGTTGGTTACAGAGTAGCAAAGACAGGCAAGAGCTTGTCACTCGTTCTCGGTTATTCACACGGCATTACGATCGACGAAACAGATACTATCAAGTTTGAAGTACCCGATCCCAACAAGATCATTGTTTCCGGTATCGACAAGCAGGAAGTAGGTCAGATGGCAGCTGTTATCAGAGGCAAGAGACCCCCCGAACCCTACCATGGCAAGGGTGTTAAATACTCCGACGAAAAAATCCGCCGCAAGGCCGGAAAAACTGGTAAATGATGAAAGGAGAGAAGTAAGATGGTATCGAGAAAAGACAGTAATGCACAAAGACTCAAGAGACATAAGAGAGTCAGAGCAAAGATATCCGGTACACCGGAACGTCCTCGTCTGTGTGTGTATCGTTCCGCTAACAACATCTCCGTTCAGGTGATCGATGATGTTGCCGGAATCACACTTGTTTCCGCTTCCACCCTTGAAAAGGGCTTCGAAGGAAACGGCGGAAATAAAGAGGCAGCCAAGAAAGTCGGCGAAACAATCGCAAAGAGAGCAATGGACAAGGGCATCAATGAGGTTGTTTTTGACCGTGGCGGTTACGTTTACCACGGCCGTGTTAAAGAGCTTGCGGACGGCGCACGCGAAGCCGGACTGAAGTTTTAATAGGAGGATAATATGGCAAAGAGAATTAATCCCAACGGACTTGAGCTTCAGGAAAGGCTTGTAAAAATCAACCGTGTTTCAAAAACCGTTAAGGGCGGTCGTATCGCTCGTTTCACAGCTATTATGGTTGTTGGTGACGGTAACGGTCACGTAGGTTACGGTCTCGGCAAAGCAGCCGAAGTTCCGGACGCTATCCGTAAGGGCATCGAAGATGCAAAGAAAAATCTTATCAAAGTTTCCACAGTTGGCACAACAATTCCTCACGAAGTTATCGGTGAGTTTGGCGCAGGCCGCGTTCTTCTCAAGCCCGCTTCAACAGGTACTGGTGTCATCGCCGGTGGTTATGTAAGAGCCGTTATCGACATGGCGGGTATCAAGGACATCAGAGCTAAGTGCTTGCGTTCCAACAACCCCGGCAACGTTGTTAAGGCTACATTTGAAGGCTTGAAAGCCCTCAGAACAGCAGAAGAAGTTGCTGCTATGCGCGGCAAGTCCGCATCTGAGCTTAAGGGTTAAGGAGGCAGACAAATGGTAAAGGTAACACTTATTAAGAGTCTTATAGGTACAAAGCCGAAGCAGAAGGCAACGGCAGAATCCCTCGGCCTTCACAAGATCGGTGATTATACCGTTCAGAAAAAGGGTGCCGCACTTGACGGCAAAATCACAATAGTATCCCACCTTGTTAAGGTAGAAGAAGCATAAGTCGGATACAAAAAATTATAATAAGGAGGATACCAACATGAAGCTCCATGAACTTTCTCCTTCGGCAGGCTCTGCTAAAAAGGCTTGGCGCAAGGGAAGAGGTCCCGGCTCCGGAAACGGTAAAACCGCAGGTAAGGGCCACAAGGGTCAGAACGCTCGTTCAGGCGGTGGCGTAAGACCCGGATTTGAGGGTGGTCAGATCCCGCTTTACAGAAAGCTCCCCAAGAGAGGATTTAACAATAAATTCGCAACAACTTACGCTATAGTAAATGTTTCAGATCTTGAAGTTTTCGAAAACGGAACGACAGTTACACTTGATCTTCTTTTGGATCAGCGTATCATCAGAAAGCCCTATGACGGTCTTAAGGTTCTTGGCAACGGTGAACTTACCAAGAAGCTTACAGTAGAAGCATCAATCTTCTCTGCAGGCGCTAAGGCTAAGATCGAAGCTGCCGGCGGAAAGACCGAGGTGAAGTGATATGTTAAAAACACTTCGCGACGCGTGGAATGTTCCCGAATTACGTAAAAAGATACTTTTTACACTTTTCATAGTTGTACTGTACCGTATAGGTTCAGTCATCCCTGTTCCTTATGTAAACCCCGCTTTGTTCAGCGAAGTTGCTGCAATAACAGACAGCTCATTGCTTTCTTACTTCAGCATCATCGCAGGTGAAGCGTTTACAAAGGCAACACTGTTCGCTCTTTCAATCTCCCCGTACATCACGGCTTCCATCGTTATGCAGCTTCTTGCAGTTGCGATTCCCGCACTTGAAAGACTGTCTAAGGAAGGCGGAGAAGAAGGCAGAAGAAAGATCGACAAATATACTCGTTACGTAACAATAGGCCTTGCACTTATCACGGCTTACGGTTATTACAAGTATCTTAAATCCGAAGGCAATATCGTTAACGTTAAGCTTTTCTCAAATGCAAGCTTCAACACATTCTTTACAGCGTTCGTTATAATCGCTTGCTACTGTGCAGGTGCGGCGCTCATTATGTGGCTTGGTGAAAAGATCAACGAGCGTGGAATCGGAAACGGTATTTCGATAATACTCTTTATCAACATCCTTTCCAGTGTTCCTCAGATGATATACACCTTCTACTACACAAACCGTGTAGGCGAAGATCCTATGGCTATGCACTGGTTTGTACTTCTCTCCATCGGCGTTATCCTCTTCTTCGTAGTTGCTATTGCGTTCCTCGTATATATGACAGCTGCTGAAAGAAGAATCAAGATAACATACGCTAAGCGTGTACAGGGCAGAAAGATGCTCGGCGGTCAGAGCAGTGATCTTCCTATCAAGCTGAATATGACAGGCGTTATGCCTATCATCTTCGCTCAGTCGATAGTTTCGATCCCCTCGACAATCGCTCTTATCTATCCCGGTGCAAAGGATGCATCCGGTTTCTCCGGCTGGTGGTACAACTTTACAAACAACTGGTTCTCATATACAAGCTGGTTGTATGCGGTAATATTCCTTGTGCTTATTATTGCATTCGGTTATTTCTACATTGCAATTTCCTTCAATCCTATCGAAATTGCTAATAACCTCAAGAAAAACGGTGGCTTTGTCCGCGGTATCAGACCCGGTAAGCCCACATCAGATTACATTCAGAAGATTACAAATCGCATTACGCTTCTGGGTTCACTCTTCCTTGCAATCGTTGCTATCGTTCCGTTGCTTGTAAACATATTCCTTACAGGCAGCCTCGGTATCGTTGCATTCGGTGGTACATCACTTCTTATCGTTGTAGGTGTTGCACTCGAAACAACTAAGGAACTTGAAGCTCAGCTTACAACATACCGTCGTCCGACAGGTATCTTTAAGAAGGCGTAATCACGGGTGGATCGGTAATATGAAGATAATATTCCTTGGTGCACCCGGCGCCGGAAAAGGAACACAGGCAGAAATCGTAAGTGAGAAGTATTCAATACCCGCGATCTCTACAGGTTCCATTATACGGGAAGCAATTAAAAACAAAACGGAAATGGGACTTGCCGCTCAGGCTTATACTGACGGCGGCAAGCTCGTTCCCGACGAGGTTGTAATAGGAATCATAAAGGAAAGACTTTCCGAGGATGACTGCAAAAACGGCTTCATTCTTGACGGTTTTCCGAGAACTGTTCCTCAGGCGGAAGCCCTTGATAAAATGGGCATACCGATAGACCTCGTAATTTCCATTGAGGTATCTGACGATGATATCGTAAAGCGTATGAGCGGAAGACGTGTCTGCCCCAACTGCAGCGCATCTTACCATACACTTTACAAGCCCTCCGAGGACGGTGTGCATTGCAGCAAATGCGGTGCAGAGCTTTCAATAAGAAACGATGACCGCCCCGAGGTCGTGCTTCAGCGTCTTGAAGTATACCACGAAACGACAGAACCCCTTAAGGATTATTACAAATCCACAGGAAAGTTGCAGCTTGTCGAAGGACAGGAGGAGCTTGCTGATACAACAGCACTTACTCTTGCGGTAATCGACAAGGCATCGAAAAATTAATTATGATACACATCAAAAATACTGAAGACATTAAGCTTATGAAGATAGCCGGCAGGATCACGGGCGAGGCACTTTGCCTCGGCGGTGAGGCTGTTAAGGAGGGCGTAAGCACAAAGCACATCGATGACATAATAAGAAGTCATATCGAAAAGTGCGGTGCTAAACCGTCATTTCTCGGCTACGGCGGATTTCCCGCAAGCGCATGTATAAGTATAAACGATGAGGTTATCCACGGGATACCCTCGAAGGACCGCATTATCAAAGACGGTGATATCGTCAAGATAGATGTGGGGGCGTGCTATCAGGGCTTTAACGGAGACAGCGCAAACACATTTGTGTGTGGCAATGCCTCCGAAGAAGCTGTAAAGCTGATAGAAGCCACAAAGGAAGCCTTTTATAAAGGCGTCAGCTTTGCAAAAGCCGGTTACCGTGTAGGCGACATCGGTTTTGCAATCGATTCTCATGTCAGAACGTACGGTTATTCGGTCGTAAGGAAGTATATCGGTCACGGTGTGGGCAGAGAGCTTCACGAGGATCCCGAAGTGCCAAACTCCGGAACAGCGGGCAGAGGCTCACGCCTTTATCCCGGAATGACGATCGCTATTGAGCCTATGGTGAATATCGGTACGCATAGTGTTAAGGAAATGCCCGACGGCTGGTGCGTAAAAACTGCCGACGGTAAGCTTTCGGCGCACTATGAGCATACCGTGCTCATTACAGACGGCGAGCCGATACTTTTAACCAAGGTTTAAGATATGCGGATATTCAAGCCGTGTCAAAGACAGGGAACTGTCGGTGCTGTTGCACTTTCGACGGCGGGACATGATGCGGGAATTTACTGTATCATTACCGAGCTTGACGGTGAATATGCATATATTGCCGACGGGCGCGGAAGACGCATTGACAGACCGAAAAAGAAAAAGCTGAAGCATTTGAGCCTTACCGATCACAGTGTACCGAGCGACGGTATCAAGGACGGTAAGACAGACCTGACAAACCGTGAGATACGGCTGTTTATATCAGAGTATCACAAAGCGGTTGAGGGAAAATGATGTATACAAATTAATTAAGTTTGGAGGGGATTATTCTGCCAAAGGATGATGTAATCGAATTTGAAGGTGTCGTTACGGAAGCACTTCCCAATGCGACCTTCAAGGTTAAATTGCCCAACGGTCATATGGTGACTGCAAATATTTCGGGCAAGCTCAGACTCAATTGCATTAAAATACTCGTTGGTGATAAGGTAACCGTTGAGGTGTCTGTTTACGACCTCACAAAGGGCCGCATCACTTGGAGAACAAAATAAACTAACGCACATTCAAAATTATGAAAGGAATGGTGTCACAATATGAAAGTAAAGCCTTCCGTAAAGAAAATCTGCGAAAAATGCAAGATAATCAGAAGAAAGGGCCGTGTAATGGTCATATGCGAAAACCCCAAGCATAAGCAGAAACAGGGTTAATAATACAGGAGGTAATAAAATCAATGGCACGTATAGCTGGTGTTGATATACCCAACGCAAAAAGAGTTGAAATAGGTCTTACCTATATATACGGTATCGGCAGAACAACGTCGAACCAGATCCTTGCAAAGACAGGTATCGATCCTGATACAAGATGTAAGGATCTTACCGAAGAAGATGTAGCAAAGCTTCGTGACGAGATCGAAAACAACCACTTGGTAGAAGGTGAACTTCGCCGTGAGGTTGCAATGGATATCAAGAGACTCGTTGAAATCGGTTGCTACAGAGGCGTTCGTCACAGAAAAGGTCTGCCTGTAAGAGGTCAGAGAACAAAGACAAACGCAAGAACAAGAAAAGGTCCCGCTAAGACAATAGCGAATAAGAAGAAATAAGGAGTGACAAGCTAAATGGCAAAGGTTAAAACAGCAAAGAAGGCTGTTAAGAAGCGCCGCGAACGTAAGAATATTGCATCAGGCGCTGCACATATTCAGTCTACTTTCAATAACACAATCATAACCATAACCGATACAGAAGGCAATACAGTTTCGTGGGCTTCCGCCGGCGAACTCGGCTTCAAGGGTTCAAGAAAGTCTACTCCGTTTGCAGCTCAGATGGCGGCAGAAACTGCTGCAAAGCTCGCTATGGAGCATGGCATGAAAACTGTTGAAGTTTACGTAAAAGGCCCCGGCTCAGGCAGAGAGGCGGCAATCCGTGCACTTCAGGCAACGGGTCTTGACATCACTCTTATCAGAGATGTTACACCCATCCCTCACAACGGATGCAGACCTCCCAAGAGAAGACGCGTGTAAGGAGGAAGAAACAAGATGGCAAGATATACAGGTCCTGCGTGCAGACTTTGCCGCAGAGAAGGTACAAAGCTGTTTTTGAAGGGCGACAAGTGCCTTTCAGACAAATGCGCACTCGTTACCAGAAAAGAATCGGCTCCCGGTCAGCATGGCGCTGCGAAGAAGAAAGTCGGCGAGTACGGTATGCAGTTGCGTGAAAAGCAGAAAGCAAAGAGATACTACGGCGTTGCTGAAAAGCAGTTCAGAATGTATTTTGAAAAGGCTGACAAGAAGGCAGGCGTAACAGGTGATAACCTCCTTTCTTTGCTTGAAAGAAGACTTGATAACGTAGTTTATCAGATGGGTATGGGTTCATCAAGAAAGGAATCCAGACAGCTCGTTCGTCATGGTCACTTTACCTTGAACGGCAAGAAGGCTGACATTCCCTCCATTATTGTAAAAGCAGGAGATGTTATAGCTGTTACAGATAAGGCTAAGAACGGTACAAGAGTTAAGCAGCTTATCGAAGAAATGGCTACAAAGACTGCTCCCAAGTGGCTTGAGGTTGACGCTGAGAATGCAGTTGCAAAGGTAACTGTTCTTCCCACAAGAGAGGATGTAACATTCCCCTTTGAAGAACACCTCATCGTAGAGCTTTATTCCAAGTAATAACAGCCTCCCTGAAGCCGATGCGCCATACAGGGCGGCATAGGTGCTTTATTTGAATTAAATAATAATTTGGAGGTACTCAATGATAGAAATACAAAAGCCGAACATAACCGCAGTTGACCTCAGCGAGGACGGAAAAAGCGGTTCATTCGTAGTAGAGCCCCTCGAAAGAGGATACGGTACAACACTCGGTAACTCATTGCGCAGAGTTCTTCTGTCTTCGTTGCCCGGCGTTGCTCCCGTAAGCGTTAAGATAAACGGCGTTTTGCACGAAATATCCACTATTCCCGGTGTTAAAGAGGATGTATGTGAGATAATTCTTAATGTAAAAGGCATCGTTGCACAGCTTTACTGTGAGGGCCCTAAGAGAGTAATTATCGATATGACGGGTGAGTGTGAGGTTAAGGCAGGCGACATCAAGGGTGATGCTGATGTTGAAATTCTTAATAAGGATCACCATATCGCTACACTTTCCGAAAACACAAATCTGTTTATGGAAATTACATTCGATCGCGGTCGTGGCTATGTATCACAGGAGAAGAACAAGCAAATCAATCCTCCGCAGATAGGTTTGATATATACCGATTCCATATACACCCCGGTACTGAAGGTCAATTACACGGTTGAATCCACCAGGGTTGGAAACAGCGGCATAACAGACTTTGATAAGCTTACACTTTCCGTTGTTACAAACGGTACTATAATGGCAAAGAAAGCTGTATCACTCGGCGCCAAGATACTCAACGAGCATCTCAACCTCTTTGTTGATCTTTCCGATGAAGCAAAGAGCGAAGCGATTATGGTTGAGCGTGAGGAAACCAAGAAAGAAAAAGTTCTTGAGATGACCATTGAGGAGCTTGACTTATCCGTAAGAAGCTTCAACTGCTTGAAGCGTGCGGATATTCACACAGTGGAAGATTTGATCAATAAAACAGAGGACGAGATGATCAAGGTACGTAACCTCGGAAAGAAGTCTCTTGACGAAGTTCACCAGAAGCTCGCCTCACTCAATCTCAGCTTCAAGAAGAGCGAAGATTGAGCAAGAAAATAAGGAGGTATAGATAAATGCCCGGTACAAGAAAATTAGGCAGAACCACCGAGCACAGAATGGCAATGCTCAAAGGCATGGTTACTCTGTTGCTTGAAAACGGTCAGATAGTAACAACTCTTACAAGAGCAAAAGAAGTAAGACCCTTGGCTGAGAAGATGATCACACTCGGCAAGAAGAACACTTTGGCTTCCCGCCGTGCTGCTCTTGCGTTCATAACAAAAGAAGCTGTTGTTAGCAAGGTATTTAATGAACTTGCACCCCTTTATGCTGAAAGAAACGGCGGTTATACCGCAATTTACAAGCTCGGTCCCCGTAGAGGCGACTCTGCTGAAATGGCAGTAATTAAGCTTGTAGGCTACGAAAAGCCCGCAGCAAAGGATGAAAAAGCTGATAAGAAGGCTGCTAAGAAAGCCGAAAAGGACGCTGAATAAGTAAACACTTCGGGTTATATCCCGAAAGACAGTTTAATAAAAATTATACCCGCAGTTGTAAAACTGCGGGTATTTTTTATATTTGCCCTTTATTAATCGATTGAATTATGATATAATAAAAATACTGATAAGAATTTCACGGAGGTGTTTGTATGAATATAACGCAGACCTTTTATGACAATTTAGCAGCACATTATGATAAATTGTTTCTTGATTGGGAAGCTGCTACTTACGAACAAGCAACGATTCTGCACAAACTTTTTGTAAATAATGGGTTTGATAATACAGCACATATTCTTGATTGCGCTTGCGGTATCGGAACGCAGGCAATAGGGCTTGCTCGTCTTGGCTATTGTGTAACTGCTTCCGATATAAGCAACGGTGCAGTTATGGAAGCAAAAGCAAGAGCAAAAAATACTGATGTCAAAATTCGTTTTGAAAATGCTGATTTTTGTGATTTGTCAAAAACTTTTACAGAACAGTTTGATATCGTGATTGCTATGGATAATGCTTTACCGCATATGCTGTCAAATGAAGATTTGGAAAGAGCGATAAAAAGCATTACAAAGCAAATTAAAGAAAACGGTATTTTTGTGGGCAGCATCCGAGATTATGATGCTTTACTTAAAGACAAACCGCCTTACTCTGCACCGTATATTCATAAAACCGATAAAGGGCAACGTGTTTCTTTTCAGACTTGGGATTGGAATGAAGACTGCTATAAGCTTGTTCAGTATATAATTGATGATAACGAGCTTTTAAAAATAAACAAGTTTGAATGTGAATACAGGGCAACCAAACGAGAAGAAATAACAAGCCTTTTTATAAATAGCGGCTGTAAAAATGTTCTGTGGTTATTCCCGAAACAAACAGAATTTTATCAACCTATCATAATAGCAAGAAAGTAATGGAATTATATTTTTTGCAAAAGGAAGTTAAAATTTTTTAATTACTATTCTGCTTTTGCCGCTTCTGGTTTTATTATCGGTTTCGGAAACAAAAATAAATCTGCCAAGCCCTCGAGTTGAAACGGTATCGTTTTCTTTGAGGGCTTTGTGATTTTGCGAAAGAACTACACTGTTTATAAAGACCTTACCGCTTTCAATAAGTGAAAGTGCATCGCTTCTTGAAAGGTTGTATACAGATGCGATAAGTGCGTCGGCTCTGTTTGACGAAGCTATGACGGTCATTTCCTCAGGTTCTTTTAATGACATTGCGGGAAGCTCGTCGATTGTCTGACAGCTCACCTTTGTTCTTGAAACGGTCGTAAGCGATTCCAGAATATACGGTGCTATCTTTTCAAGTGTATAAACAAAGCAGGTGTTTTCGTTTATAATGAGGTCTCCGAATACACATCGCTCAAGCCCTAAATTCATCAACGCACCGAGAAAATCACGGTGTGAAAGCTCATTTGCAAACTTTGGCGCAGTTGGTGAAATTTTAAGCCAAACGGCAGGAAAATCGGGTGCTTCGCCCGTCAGCTCCTCCTCGTTGAAGCAGGCGATTTTACGTTCAGCCATCTCATATCCTCCGTAAAGCGTAAACGAGCAGGGAAGGTATGATGAAGAAAGTATGCTCTGCTCATTCATATCCAAAAAATCCGTATACGTCGGGGTATAATTGCAGAGTGATCTTTCCGCAAGGTCTTCAAATCTGTGTATGATTATATCGTTTTCGTTTTTCATAAGCTCTCCGTAAAATAATACTGACTAATTATATAATTAATAAATCGAAAAATCAACACTCTGACGATAAAACTTCTAATAATTAACAAACAATCTATTGTAAATGCGGTGAGTTTGGGATATAATGATAACGTAAAGGAATAATATTCCTTGATTTATAAATTGAAAGGAAAAAATAACAATGAACAGATTTGTGCTTAATGAAACATCGTATCACGGCGCAGGAGCTATTAAGGCTATTCCCGATGAGATCAGAGCAAGAGGCTTCAAAAAGGTTTTTGTCGCTTCTGACCCCGACCTCGTTAAATTCGGAGTTTCGGCAAAGGTAACCGACCTTTTGACAGCAGAGGGAATCGACTACACGCGTTTCTCTGACATAAAGCCCAATCCCACTATTGAAAACGTCAAAGCGGGAATTGAAGCTTACAAGTCTTACGGTGCTGATTGTATCGTTGCTATCGGCGGCGGCTCGTCAATGGATACGGCAAAGGCTATCGGTATCGTTATTGCAAACCCCGAATTTGCTGACATCCGTTCGCTTGAGGGCGTTGCACCCACAAAGAACAAGTCTGTTCCGATACTTGCAGTTCCCACAACGGCAGGTACTGCGGCTGAGGTAACGATCAACTACGTTATCACAGATGCCGAAAAGAACCGCAAGATGGTTTGTGTTGACGTTCACGACATTCCCGTTGTTGCATTCGTTGACCCCGATATGATGTCAACGATGCCCAAGGGACTTACAGCAGCAACAGGTATGGATGCACTTACGCACGCAATCGAAGGATATATAACAAAGGGTGCTTGGGAGCTTTCAGATATGTTCCATCTGAAGGCTATCGAGATAATCGCAAGAAGCCTGCGCGGTGCTGTTGACGGTACGGCTGACGGACGTGAGGGTATGGCTCTCGGTCAGTACGTTGCAGGTATGGGATTTTCAAATGTCGGTCTTGGTATAGTTCACTCTATGGCTCACCCGCTCGGTGCGCTTTACGATACACCTCACGGCATTGCAAATGCTATCATTCTTCCGACTGTTATGGCGTATAACGCACCCGAAACAGGCGACAAATATAAGTATATCGCAAAGGCTATGGGAGTTGAAAACGTCGATGCTATGTCGGTTGACGAATACCGCACAGCGGCAATAGAAGCTGTCAAGAAGCTTTCGGCTGACGTTGGCATCCCTGCTGACCTTAAAGCGATAGTCAAGGCAGAGGACATTCCTTTCCTTGCACAGTCGGCTTATGACGATGCTTGCCGTCCCGGTAACCCCAGAGAAACAAGCGTTGAAGAAATAACAGCTCTTTATAACGAGCTTATGTAATTTTTCGGCACATATATAGTATTTAAGGAGTATTAAATGAAGATCATAACAGGTACAGCAAGAGGCTGTTCACTTCTGACACTTGAGGGGGAGGCAACACGCCCGACGCTTCAGCGTGCAAAGGAAACCATTTTCAGTGCAATACAGTTTGAAATAGAGGGCAGAGCTGTGCTTGACCTTTTTGCAGGCTCAGGTCAGATGGGACTTGAAGCACTTTCAAGAGGAGCAATGAGCGCTGTATTTTGCGACTTTTCCGATGAAGCTGTGGAGATAGTAAGACAAAATGCAATGAAAACAAAGCTCTATTCAAAGTGCAAGATAATGCGCCTTGATTACAAGGAATATATACGTGCCGCATCAAATTCAAAGCGTAAATTCGGTATAGTATTTCTTGATCCGCCTTATGCCTCTGACTATCTTTCAGATGCCCTTGTAAGAATATACAAGGCAGATTTGCTTGAAGACGAGGCGATAATTCTCTGCGAAACGGAAAACGGCAATTTCCTTGCCGAAAACCCCGACGTTACGGAGCTTTACGAGGAAGTAAAGACTTATAAATGCGGAAGAATATACTATTTCAGGCTTAAGAAAAAACAGTAAAATATAAGCGGTTGACTCAATAAAGTCAACCGCTTGTTTTTTATTTCATTATCATATCAATGAGTAATTCGAGATCTGTTGAATCAATGACGCCGTCATCGTTCAGCATTGCGAGATTTTTTCTTATTCTTACTTTGGGATCAAGCAGATGCTTTTTAAGTCTGACAACGTCACGGCCGTTTATAACACCGTCACCGTTGATGTCCCCCGGTTTTCCTGCTTGTACTATTTTAAACGTACGGTCGTTACCGTCTGACATATCAATATTATATGCAAAGCTGTACGTTCCGTCCTCGTCGTAGTATACCTGATAACCGTCGTAGCCGTGTGTGCTTGTATCGTACTTGACGTATTCGCCGTCTACAAGCTCATACAGTCCGTCGATAGAATAGCTGTCGAAGCCGTAAATACGTACAGCGGCGTGGTTGTCACCGCCCGAAAGCGTGAACTCAGCCATGCCCATATCTGACATTATCTTGGGCAGGAAGGGATCTGAGATGTCCTCGCCTACGGCAACCTTTATCTTATACGGATCAAGACAAGAGTCATTTCTTACATTAAGTACGCTTGAAATTTCCGTGTCGTCGGGATCTCCCCACGGCAGAAGCACCACGTTCAGCGAGATAACGTCTCCCTTTTTAAGTGTGACTGCCCCCAAATCAAGTGTCAGCGCACCGTAGTTCATATTATTGAGATACGTATTTTTCAGAATAAAATTGCCGTTATATTTCTGACCGCCCACCGTTATGTCGGAATCCTTGACGATAAGCGCCATATTCGTTACCTGCTCTGACGTTCCCTGGCGCTGATAATAGCAGAAGAACGGGGAGAGGCTTCCGAGGGTGATATAATCCGTCGTGCTCGTATTATAAGTGAGTGATTTTGTTGCAACTTTGTTGTTTGCATCAAGATAGCTGAGCGTGCGGTAGAATACGTGGCGTCCGTCAAAAGAAACAAACGAAAAATCACGTTTGAAATTGCTGAATGAAACATCCTCAAGCACTGTCAGCTTTATTTGGTAATTCGTACGTGTTTCATCCGTTTGCGGAAGCTCAATGTGCTTATACTCCGCCTTTATCTTTCCGTCATCGGAAATATAATCCATATCGATGTCGGCATATATAGGCCCTGCGCTGTGGATCTTTGCCCTTTGCGTTTCGGATTTACAGCTTCTTCCGCTTGAATCCGTATATTTCAAGAAATATATCTGTCCGCCGCTGTAGTGCTGCGGCTGATCAGCCCAGAGAACTGCCGACAGCGCACGGAAGTCGGGAAGTGTCCAGCCGTCCTTACCGTTTACAAAGTAGGGAGAAATACAGTTCGTTTCCGAAACACCCGTTGAAAGGTGGTAGTAAGAAACGAAAAACTGAATTGACGAAAGCTGCTTCAAGGGATATTTGCCCCAATTCTGGAAAAGGTGCACGACTGTGAACTCCTTTTCTTCATTTGCATTGAGTATCATGGGGAAATATATCTCTCCGTATGACGTGTCCTCCGGATAGTAGACGTTTTCTTCAAATTCACCGCAGAAGTTTTTGCACACCTCAACGGGAATGGGCAGAAGGTCTTGGTTTTCATCGAGAAGCGCACCGCATTCAAGGCTTCCGCTTGGGCTGTGGGTCTTAACGTAGATACGTCTGTTCGTGCTGTCGCCCTTTATGGTTATCGGAATGTTGAAATGCTTGTCGGGACGTACATAATAAGCATCGTTGAAGCCCATATCGTTTACTTCAAAAACGTATGCGCCGATATACGGATCGTAATTGGAATAGCGTGCGCCGTCAGAATTTTGTGCAACCGTGATGTTTTGGCTTGACAACGGATTTCTTTCAATGAATGCCTCATTGCTGAAGCCTGCAAAATCGTGTGTTTCGTCGTTATACACACGTGTGCTGAGCCTTACTTCCTCATCCTTTGCAAGCTTGCTTACGTTTAAATATCTGTTTATAATATAATATCCGTCTTTAAGCTCAACTGATATATTGCCCATATCCGAGCCTTGAGGAACGATAAAGCCGATAACGCCTGCGTTTGTATCAAAGGCGGCGGTGACAAGAGTGTTCATCGTGCCCGAAAGTGAGGAATAAGTGTTTGTGCCGTCTGAAAGAATGTATTTTGAAACTGAAGAAGAGGGAATCTTCGTCTGCACACCGACGGAATTTATGTCGGTGACATCATCCGTTGCGATGAATCGAAGCTCATCGTGGAGCTTTTCGGAAAACGTGTGGAACGTTCTTTCAAAATTTATGGGTGCGATGATGTTCTGTGCATATACCGCTTTCAGGGAGGAAACCGTTATCGTTTCTCCCACCTGCATACCGCAGTCGATTCTTATACCTCTGACGTAGCCGGAGTAGTTTGAAACGTGGTTTATCGGAATTGTAAGCGTGTTCGTCTGTCCCGGGGTAATATTAAAAAATACGCATTGCTCTGAAGAAAAGCCGCCGACGGTGTCGGTATAGAAGTAAATTGCACAGTCGTCAGCTACCTGGCTCTTTATGGTTATTTGCAAAGCGTTGTAGCTTGAAGTGGAAAATCTTATGTTCTGGCTGAAGCAAAACGGGTCGGATGCGTCCGTTACCTTGTATGTCAGCACGCCATTTCTGTATGAAATATTCGAAACCTTGTTTGCAGACCAATTTCTGCGGACTGTGTTGAGAATGTTATACGAGCTGTTACCGCTTGCCGTGACGTTTCCGCCTTGTATATTCTGACCGAGGATGTGCACGTCATAGTAGTAATATCCGAGTCTGAACGAATTGAAATACGGTGCGGTATTTGATTTTGATGCAAATGAAAGCCCTGATGAGCTTGAAATATACGCATCTGATGAATCCGTGAAATAAGCCGCACCGTTCTTGTTTTTAAACGATGAGACGAGCTTATTCGACGTGTTGAGATTGTACGTTGCCAAAAAAGAGTTGTTTTCGATTTCAAGTGATAGTCTGTCGGGTGTCGAATACCGTACCTGAACACCGTTTTTTACGCTATTGGAGTAACGTATGTTATTTTCCCACCCCGTTGTGCTTCCCGAAGCGCTGAGAGGTATTGCAGAATCGGGCGTGTATTCAACTGTGAGGGATTCATTTTCTTCTTCCGATATGCTTCGGTTTGACAAAGCAATAGCAGGTGATACGAGTAAAAAAGACGCTGCGACAACGGCTGAAATGATACTTTTTATACTGTGAAATCGTTTCATAATTAATCACTCCTTTTTTCACACTACTTTAATAATACCTTAAAAAATGTTATTTGGCAAGAAAAAAAACATTTTTCTCCCTTTTGCACAATTGAAATTGATAGTTTTTGTTTATAATATATATAAAAAATGAAGATTTATCACATTTTACCAAAGTGATAAATCTTCATTTCATTTATATATTCAAAATCTTCCTTGCAGAATCGCCGAGAATATCCGCCTTTTCTTCCTCTGTAAGATCCATTGAAAGTATGCGGTCTATTTCATTTTTCGCATTGCTCCACGGACTGTCAGAGCCGAACAAAATATGCCCCTTCGTGTGGTTTTTGACGATGCGGAGAAACTGCTCCTCTGAATAATATTCCGTACCCATCGAGGTGTCAAGATAAATGTCCGTACCGACGAGGTATTTTTCAACGTCGTCCCATTGTGCGTGACCGCCGAGATGTGCGGCGATGATGACACCGCCCTTCATTTCGTCAAGTATTTTCCTAAAAGCACGGGGAGAAGAACGAAACGGAGGCTTGTACGCAGGGTCAGCACCTGCGTGAAACATTATCATAAGCCCCTTTGAAAGTATATAGTCATATACGTTCATCATTTTTGGCTCGTCGATCTTGAAATTCTGATATTCGGGATGGAGCTTTATGCCTTTAAGGCCGAGCGATACGACGTAGTCAACGTCACGCTTGTAATCATCTGTGTCGGGGTGAATGCCGCCGAATGAAATAACACGTCCGTCAGTTGCGCTTTTTGCAAAATCATTCGTTTTTACGTGCTGTGACGGCTTTGTGATTACGGGCATTGCCACGGATACGTCAACGCCCCATTCGTCCATTCTTTGCAATAGCTCCGTCTTTGAGCCGTTTGTCACGGGATGGTAGAGGTAATTTATACTCTCTGCAAGCGACGTTATAGCCCGTGATGCTATTGCATCGGGAAATATATGCGTGTGAAAATCAATTACCATTACTGCTTTTTCATCCACTTGACTGACATATCAAGCCAGCCCTCGGCTTCCTTGTTCAAGAAACGGTCGTGATGGGGTGACAGTGTTATCTCGTTGCAAAGTGCAAGACCGTGAACACCCTTTTGGAAAATGTGCATTTCAAAGGGAACGCTGTTTTCACGAAGCGCCTTTGCCATTAAAAGCGAGTTTTCAACGGGCACGACATTGTCTTCAAACGTGTGCCAGATGAATGCGGGAACGCTGTCGGGCGTTACGTGCTTTTCAACGGAATAGCTGTCAAGCTCCTCATCCGTCGGCGTTTCCGTACCGAGTATGCCCATAAAGCTTCCACGGTGCGCGAATGTACCTGCGGAAATAACGGGGTAGGAAAGCACCGTTCCGCACACACGTGTGTCGTTTGCCGTCATACCCGCCTCTGCAAGAAGTGCTGTGGAGTTGTAGAACGTGCCAAGGCACGCACAAAGGTGACCGCCGGCTGAAAATCCAACGGCAAATATACGGTCGGGGTTGATGTTGAAGCGCTCTGCATTGTCCTTTATAAATTTAACACATTTGAATGCTTCTATAAGAGGGCGGGGAAAAACTGCATTTTCTTTTACGGAATAATGCAGAACGAACGCATTTATACCGTAGCTCATATATTCAAGCGCAATCGGCTCAGCCTCACGTGCAGAGCATACATGATAACCGCCGCCGGGCAAAACGAGCATAGCATCACGGGGCTCGCTCCTCATTTCGGGGGATTCCTCACGAATGTAGCAGGTGAGGTGTACGCTGTCATCTCCCGATGTGGGATAAAAAACTTTTTCGCAAATCATTTTGGTATTCCTTTCTTAATTGAATATTTCTTTATCTACCTCAGCTAAAGAGGGATATATAAAATCAGGCTTTGATTCTTCGGGGGCATTTTCAACGTCTTCAAGCGTTGCCTCTCCTGTCAGCACGAGCACCGCGGTGATGCCGTTTGCTTTACCGAGGGCAATATCGGTGTAAAGTCTGTCACCGAAAATGCACATATCAGCTCTTTCAACACCCGTTATCTCGCATATCATATCGGCAGTTTCGGGATAAGGCTTTCCGAAATATCTGGGGCTGACGCCCGTTGATGCTGTCACCGCCGCACAAATTGCACCGCTGTCGGGGATATAACCGTCCTTGACGGGGCAGTTGAAGTCGGGGTGCGTTGAGAGAAATTCTGCACCGTTACGTATATACGTGCAGGCGTTTTTCAGCTTCTCATACGTGAGCGTCGTATCAAAGCTCACAACGGTAATATCGGGCTGTTTATCCGTCACAAGCGGTATCTTGTGGCTTATAAAATGCTCTTCAAGGGCAGGTGTGCCGAGCAGATACACCGTTTTGCCATTTCTGTATTTATTCAGAAATTCCGTGCAAACGTCGGCAGAGGACATAATTTCCTCTTTTGATACGCCGAAGCCCATTTTGTTGAGCTTGTCAAAATATACGGAAATGTTTTTTGATGCGTTGTTTGTGAAAAACAGTATGCGCCGCCCCGAATTTCTGAGCTTGTTTATAAAATCAACGGCAAAGGGGAAAACGGTGTCTTCAAGATACACCGTGCCGTCCATATCAAATATGTAAAGCTTTTTATTTTTCAGTATTTCATTCATTATCTTTTACCGTCTAAAAGCGCCGTGCCGATTACCGTACCGTATTCGGAGTTTTCGGGGATTATGAAGTTGACGTCAAACAGCTCCGACAAAGCGGGGAATATCTTTGTACCCTGCGGAATTCTTGTCATATGACCTGTCAGGACAATATCACGGATACCGTTTGTTCTTGCGGCAAATATGCTCATCATTCCCGCAGTTTCAAATACGAGGTTGATAAGACCGAGGGCAATGTCGCCCTTCGTCGCAAGGTCGCTCAGCTTTCCGAAGTTTGCCGCCGTCATATTTTCGGCAAGACCTATGTTTTTATCCGTCATATCCTTTATGCGCAGGTCGATGTTTTCAATGTTTCCTTCCTCTGCGAGCATAACGACCGACTCAATGCTTCCGACGCCGAGCATCTGCTTGGCAAGCCCTAAAAGCGTACCGCCGCCGACACCCGTACCGCCGAGATAATTGAAGTTATATTTACCGTCCTTTATCGTTGCGTGTGTAATTGACGTACCCGTGCCCATACTCACTATAATGGCATTGTCAAGCCCCGACAGATAAAGACCGCCTAGCCCCACGCTTTCAAATTCGGGAACGTGACAGCATTCAAGTCCGTATATCGGCTTTGCAAGATACGACGAGCCGACACCCGTTATCATAACTCTCGAAACGTCGGAAAGCTCAAGCGAATTTGTCTGGGTGAACTTACCGAATGCACCGTAAACAGACGTTATCGGGTCGGTTGCTTTTACACACATAGGCGCTATAAGATTTTTATTTTCGTCAAAGCCGACGATCTTCGTGGTGCTTCCGCCCACGTCTATTCCTATAACCGCTTTCATAATTTCTCCTTATGCGTTAAGATATTTTTCCTGTTCTTTTGAAAGTGTGTCGATGGCTATATTTCCTGCTTTAAGCTTTTCCTTTGCAACGGAAATATCTATCTCACGGGGAACGCTGTAAAGCTTCTTTTCCATATTCTTGCCGTTTTTCGCAAGGTATTCAAGTCCACGTGCCTGGATTGCAAAGGACATATCCATAATTTCAGCAGGATGTCCGTTGCCTGCGGCAAGGTTTACAAGTCTGCCTTCTGCAAGCAGATTTAAAATTCTGCCGTCATTAAGCTCATAACCCATAATGTTCGGCTTTCTTTCCCAACTGCGCTTTGCCATGGAAGCAAGAGCAATTTTGTCGATTTCAACGTCGAAGTGACCTGAATTTGCAAGAAGAACACCGTCTTTCATAACCTCAAGATGCTCACGTCTTATAACGTCACGGCAGCCTGTGAGAGTTACGAAAAGGTCGCCGAGAGGTGCTGCCTTTTCCATAGGCATAACGAGGAAGCCGTCCATTGTCGCTTCAAGTGCCTTCACGGGATCGATTTCGGTTACTATAACGACAGCGCCCATACCCTTTGCTCTCATCGCAAAGCCCTTGCCGCACCAGCCGTAGCCTGCGACAACGACAGTTTTGCCTGCTATCATAAGATTTGTTGTGTTCATTATTCCGTCAAGTGTTGACTGACCGGTGCCGTAACGGTTGTCGAAAAGATGCTTGCAGTCGGCGTCGTTGACGTTTATCATAACGTAATCAAGCTCGCCACGTGCTTCACGTGATTTCAGACGGTGTATACCCGTTGTCGTTTCCTCGCATCCGCCGATGAGATTTTTGCCGTATTCTCTGCATTTGCCGTGAAGCAGGTTTATAAAGTCACCGCCGTCGTCGATTATAAGGTGCGGACAAAACGAAAGTGTTTTTTCAAGATGCTTTTCATAGCCTTCCATATCAATTCCGTGTACGGCGTTTACTTCAAAGCCGTCGTGCGCAAGGGCGGCGGCAACGTCGTCCTGCGTTGAGAGGGGATTACAGCCTGTTACAAACACCTCTGCACCGCCTGCACGGAGTGTTTTTGCAAGATATGCGGTCTTTGCCTCAAGGTGTATCGACATTGAGATACGCAAGCCTGCAAACGGCTTGTTTTTCTCAAAATCTGCCTTGATAAGATTGAGCACGGGCATATATGACGCTACCCAATCAATTTTGTCATTACCCGATTTGTATAAATTTATATCCTTGATCTCACTCATTTTAATTCTCCTATATTTCAATATCTTCGGGATCAAAGTCCGTATTTTGTGATGCTTCTTCTTTCTTTTCCGTGCTGAGCGTTATGACGTTTGTTTTCAGCACAGAGGCGGCATTTGCCGTCGGATTTTGCATAAGAATGTTCAAAAGTGTGATGTAATCACGTATTATCTCACGGGGCGTTATCATAACGTCAGCGCCCGCACGCTTCAAGCAAAGCTCTAAAAATGCACGCATTTCGTCTGTTGTAATGCGTTCTTCAATTCCGTAAAGCTGTCCGTGAAGACGTGTTATTCTCGCAATAAGCGCAAACAGCTCGGCATCTGATAACCGCTTCAATCTTATGACGGGGCCTATGAGGTTTTTGTATTCCGTGTTTTCAAATCTTCCGTCAAACAAGCGGCTGCGAAGCGCCTCGTAGCTGTATATGCCTCGCCTTGAATCCTCAAGAAACTGCGGTGTTCCGCCGAGTATCAGCTCCAAGCCCTCAGCCTTACACTGAAGTGTGTCGTTGAACATTGCAAGAATTTTTTCGTAGTTGTTTTCACGTGATATTCTGTTTGAGATCTTGTAAAGGTTCACACACTCATCAATGAATACGACGAAGCCCTTGTATCCGATAAGACGGAAGAAAACGGCGTAAAGCTTGATGAAGTCGTACCAGTTTTCGTCGTCGATGATGCTTCCGACCGACAGATAATTTTTCGCTTCCGTTTTCGTCGTGTACTCACCCCTGAGCCATTTTAAGCAGAGCGCACACATCTCGTCATCGCCCTCGTGCTGTGCTCTGTAATACTTCATAAGCACACGGGCAAAGTCAAAACCGCCCACCTGCTCTTGCAACACACGCAGGGCAGATACCACCTTCCCTGTCACCGCGCGGCTGAATTCGTCGGTGTCGGGTGAAAGCCCCTCGCACGTTGCTTCGTACTGTAAATTGGAAAACCATTTCGTGATTATTCCGTTAAGCGCACCGCCGTCGGGACTTGACTTTGATGCAAGATTTTTCATTATTTCCTTGAATGTTGCACGGCCCGTGCCCTTTGTTCCGCACAAACGTCTTTCGGGGGATAAGTCGGCATCGGCGGTTATAAAGCCCTTTTCAAGGGCATAACCTCTCATAAGCTGTATCAGAAAGCTTTTACCCGAGCCGTATTTGCCGATGATAAAGCGCATACCCGCACCGCCGTCGGCGACGTTTTCAAGGTCAGATGCAAACGTCTTTATTTCGTCCTCACGTCCTATGGCTATGAACGGTGCGCCGCTTCTCGGCACAACACCTGCGGAGATGGAGTTCATAAGAGAAGTCAGTATTCTTTTCGGTATCTTTATCTCGTCCATTCAGTTTCCCCTTTCTTTCAGCGCATCGCCGAGCAGTTGTTCGTAATCCTCGATTATTTTTTCATCCTCGATGATTATGTCATCTGTGTCAGATGCTGCAATATCGTTTATTTCGTCTGTTATTCCCGACAGTATCGCACCGCTTTTACGGCATATTTTTTCAGCCTCCGCAACGTTTTTGCCATATATAAGCTTCAAAATATCAAGCTGAAGCTCTGACAGATGTGAAATGAAAAGCTCGTACGGCGAAAGCTCTGTATCGGCGGCTTCCTCTTTTACCTCGGATATGGTTTCCTCTTCCCAATCGGGAACAAGCTCACGTGTTATGCTCCACGAGCGTTCTTCAATTTCAAGCGCATCGCCAGTTGTGAAATCCGACGTGTCGGTTTCGTATAAAGCGTATCTTTTGTCCTCGTCCTTTTTCCGCTTTTCTGCGGAGGATTCTGACGGAGGAAGATTATTTTCAAAATATTCATCGGCGTATTTTTGAAGCTCCTCGGAAAGACCTGATGATGAAAGCCTGCTTTTTATTCCAAGGTGCGCACGCACACCGTTTTCACAGTATTTTACAAGCTGTGAAAGCTGGGACTTGTATTTTGTTTCACGGCTGAAGCTGTAGTAGGTTACGTCAATTCTGCATTTGACCTCGCTGACACATAAAGCACCGCTGTAAATGTCACGGCTTATTTTCGTCTTGCGAGGTTCGGAGCTCTTCGCCTGCGTTTCGTCGGCTTTAGATAAAGCAAAAGCGGCGGCAGAAATTACGTGAGAATCAAACAGCTCCTTATTTCTTTGATAATACACCGAACGGTCGTATCTGTATGCAGATGATGAAGAAATGAATTTTTCAAGTGACTCGTTGATGTCAGAGCAGTAAAATTCCTTAAGCGATGCCGAGGATGTGACGGATGAAAGTATCGGCGCAAGCTTTTCCAAAGGCGGCGGAAGCTTGTGAAAAAGGCAGAAGTCACACACCCATTCGGCAAGAATATTGTCAAGCTTCGGAAAAATTCCTCTGTATGCAAGCCAGACGGCGCAAAGCGCTGTCAGTCTTTTTTCGGGAGTTGACACGTTTTCAAGATTTAAAAGCTCGTAAATAAATAAAAGTATATAGCTGAAATCCGTTTTCAAAAAGTGTCCGTGGCGAAGCCCCGACCGCCATTTCAGATAATAACGAAGCTGTCCGAGAGTCAGCTGGTTGTACTGCGGCATATACGAGAAAAATGGAGTGTACGTGCAATCGTTATACGTTGCACGGTAATATTTTTCTCCGTCGCTTACGAATTTTTCATAAAACGGATATTTTGTCGGCCACGCAAATACGCTTACTTCTTCAAATAAACGTATATCGGGCTTATATGAAAAGAGAAGTCTTGACGTCTTTTTTTCAAAGCTTTCAATGATGGCACGTGCTTGCTTTCGTCTTTCGGGTATCGGTGTTCCCGTGTCAGCTTGACCGTTTCCGAAGGATATTTCAACCCCGTCTGTATCAACACCGTCAAAGGCTGTGGTGACGTTTGGAGGCATTATGCGCTCAATATCCCAGAAGTCGTCATTTTCGTCGTACATGTGACTCTCCTTTCGTGTTCTTTGTATCTTATAATTTTATCACATAACACGCCGTTTGTCAATTAATTTGGTGTCGAAAATTAAATATAGTAAAATATTTTATAATTATTTATAAATAATATTAAAAAGTTACCCTGCATTAACATTAATTTAATTATCTTGCGTTATTATGGCTATATAAATATATTTTATTTTAAAAATAAAGGAGGATTCAGCTATGGCAGAGCTTAAATTTGAGATACAGAAGGAATTTGGTTGTATTTCTGATGAAAAGGGCGGTTGGGCAAAGGAGCTTAACCTTGTCAGCTGGAACGGTAACGAAGCTAAATACGATATCCGTTCATGGGACGATGCTCACGAAAAGATGGGCAAGGGTATCACTCTTTCCGCTGATGAGCTTAAAAGACTCAAAGACTTGCTTAACACAATAGAGATGTAATTAAATGGCACTTAAAAAACGTAAACCCTTTATACTTAACGATAAAGAGGCGGCACGTAAGGAGTATGAGTTTTCAAAGCTCCTTACGCTGTCGCTCGTTTTTTCCGCTTTTATCATTCCTTTTTTGAATGACGGTGCGGTGTCGCTTTTGCACGGTCTTTACGTAAGCGGCGACTATACGCTCAAATGGCTTGATATATTCTTGTCATATTTTATTCCGCTTATTTCGGCGTGTGCTGTATATTTTTCGTATGCGGCGGTCGTTTTGTCGATTTATTATTACACGTCCGGTAAAAGTGTCGGCAGAATAACGTGCCTTATGGGCGGCGTTCTGTTTTTGTATCTTGTAGTTTATATATGCACGTGTATTGAAAACGGATACGTTTTATTTGACGTTTCGGATGAGGGAAGCTTTTTTGCGCTTCTTTCAATGGTAATAATGTCTGTATTTATGCTGTCGAAAAATGCGGTGCTTCTCATCTACACGCACGTAACCGTCAAGAGGATGAAAAAAGATGATCAAAGCGTGTGGCTTTCTCCTTGCAACGGAGAAAATGCGGGATTTTTCAAAAGGGCATTCGGTAAAACGGGTGCAAATTTCAAGCTTGCGCTTCATTTCTTCTCGGTGAGCCTTGTGTGCGATATTATCGTGCGAAGCGTTTCGACGTATTTCGAAATAGCGTCGGCAGGTAAGCCTGAAGAATTTTCCCACTATCTTTATTTTGCGGAAAGGTATGCGCTTGTGCTCCTTAACAACCTCTTCGGCTTTGTTGTTATGGTGATAGCAGGCGGTATTCTCGGAAAATTCGTAAGCGAAAAGGAAGAAAAGTCATTTCCAAATAACGTAAAATGACAGGAGATTTTCTATGGGATTGTTCAGTATATTCAAAAAAAACAAAAAAAACAATGAAGATGATGCGCTTATAAACGAAATCAAAAGGCTCAGCAATACCGCTGTTGCCTTTGCAAGAGAGTTTAATAAACAATTTGATTATTCAGCAGAAAGCATTGAGTCACTTGAGGAAATATTGGATTATTATTCCAAGGATATTTCCGTAAGCAAGCCCACCGATAACCAGATATGGAGTATGTCATTGATATTCGGCTCTTATTTGGGTGAAACGATTTTGAAAAACGGTTTCGCTCAAAAAGGATACCGCTGGGGAAAAGAAGATACCTCAAAAATTCCCTTGCTTGTTTGCGATGACGGTTGGAGAGCAACTCCCGTTGATAAGGTTTATAAAAGACTCGTCAACGGATCCTCTGACAACGTTGCGTCGTTTTATGCGTATGCGATAAATAATATATAAGCATCCGCACATTGCTGTGTAAAACAAAAAGAAGTACGAAAATTTTGTGCAAAATTAGCGGAGAGTTTATAGTCAGTTGGTTCATATGATGCAGTTTTGCTTCGCAGTAAACAAATAATTAACGCCGACAGACCAAAATCTGTCGGCGTTTGTTATTTGATAAATCGGAATTTATACGTTTATACCAAAAAACTCCTTGTCTTTACTAATTTTTGTTTGGATAATTTCGGCTAATGCTTTCATATATTTTTTCTTACTGTACCAAAAGAACGGATTTTTAAGACCAAATATCCATTTTTGATGTTTTTCTAATATTGCGTTATTATCCCAAACCTTCAACTGTCTTTGCTTTAAATCGGGATAAGCAGTTGAAAAAATATCAGAAAAATAAAAATCTATTTCATCTCTTTGCAACAATTCAGATATTGTAAAGCAGCCACTATCATTATAAAAACTATAAGTTTTTGTTACCCAATTACCAAATGGAGTGCTCTTGAATGTTTGCTCTGTG
>JAFXFN010000032.1 GCA_017520505.1 Clostridia bacterium | reverse complement strand
AATGGGTTTGAAACGGCGGGAGTAGTCTCGCTGCGGCTCGGTCACGTTCGGGTTCTGACATACCACCGGTATGTCATTCATTACCCTCACGCCGCTTCGTTACCCCCGCCCTACACATTCACGTTGAATGAAATGAACGAAAACCATATTTCCGATAGGAAATATGCGCAGGCGGAGGCGATTATCACCACCAGAATAAAATGAATGAAAAACATATTTCCGCAGGAAATATGTGCGCCCATACCGTGCAGTTTACTTTGTAAACTGCGGTAGTTCGAAGTAATTCGAACTACATGGGGGGACGGGCAGGCGCACCGTTACCATTTTCAATTTTCATTTTCAATTATTTATTTCCCCCGAATAAAACGAATAAAAATATTTTTTAATAATTTTATTTTATTTCTTGTATTATTTATAATATGATGATAAAATAAAATAGGTATATTATATGGAAGGCTCGGTAAATTTATGGCTTTTACGTTTAACGGAGGCACACATCCTAAAGAAAATAAAAATACAAGAGAGAAAAAGATCGTCAGACTCACACCGCCTGCGCTTGTGAGTATCCCGCTTTCACAGCACATCGGCGCACCGTGCCGTGCGCTTGTAAAGCCCGGAGATAAGGTACTCAAGGGGCAGATGATAGGCGATGTTGAAAACGCTCTCGGCGTACCTGTTCATGCAAGTGTTTCTGGTACTGTCAAGCAGATAATCTCGAAAAGAATGCCCGATGACAGGGTAATTGAAAATATAATTATTGAAAACGATTTTGAAGACACGCTATCACCCGATATAGTTCCCTGTGAAAAAACGATAAAGGAGCTTACGACAGATGAGATAGTCGAAGCTGTCCGCCGTGCAGGTATTTCGGGTATGGGCGGCGCTACGTTCCCGACGTATGCAAAGATCGCATCAGCGGCGGGAAAGGTACACACTATGATAATAAACTGCTGTGAGTGTGAGCCGTATATATGCGCAAACCACAGACTTATGCTTGAAAATCCGTCGGGTATCATCGGCGGTGCTGTCATTCTTATGAAGGCTCTCGGTCTTCGCACGTGCGATATCGCTATTGAGGACAACAAAATGGATGCCGTTGCCGTAATGGAGCGTGAGATCTCAAAGAAAGATCCCTCGATGTTCAATATCCGTGTGATGAAAACGAAATATCCGCAGGGTGATGAACGACAGCTCATTTTCGCTCTGAAGTATATTGAAATACCTACAGGCAAGCTCCCTGCCGATGTCGGTTGTATCGTGTTCAATGCGGAAACGTGCTACTCGGTATACCGTGCACTTACAGAGGGAATGCCGCTTGTAGAAAGGATCGTCACCGTTGACGGCGACTGCATTGCAAAGCCGAAGAACGTGCTTGCGCCCATCGGCGCATCGTATATGGACTTGATAGACTTCTGCGGCGGACTTAAAGCAACTCCCAAGAAGATAATCAACGGCGGTCCTATGATGGGCACAGCGCAGTGGGATATTTACGGAAGCGTTACAAAGGGAACGTCTGCGGTGCTTGTGCTGTCAGACCGTACCGCCGCACCTTATACCTCCGACGGTATGTGCATACATTGCGGTAAATGTGTTTCGGTGTGCCCTATGCACCTTTATCCGAGCTATTTTGCGATGTTTACACGTGCAGACGATTTTGAAGAATGTAAAAAATACGACATAATGAGCTGTGTTGAGTGCGGAAGCTGTACGTACGGCTGTCCCGGCGGTGTACCGATAGTTCAGCTCATACGCTCTGCAAAGGTCCGTGTCAGAGCGATGAAATGAGAAAGGAACTGTAAAATGGATACACAAAACAACACAGAAAAGAGAAAAGGGGCATCAATGCCCGAATTTCTGACCGTGTCGGCATCTCCTCACGTAAGGGCGGAGGCGTCCTCACGCTCGCTTATGCTCACGGTGCTCATTGCACTTCTGCCCGCACTTGTCTGGGCTATCTACATATACGGATTCCGTCCGCTTATCGTAACGCTTTTGAGCGTTATCACCTGCGTTGCATCTGAATTTTTATACCAGAAGCTGATGAAAAAGCGTATAACCGTGAGCGACTTGTCAGCGGCTGTCACAGGCGTGATTTTAGCATTCAATCTACCCCCGACAATACCGTATTATCTCGTTATTTTCGGCGGTATCTTTGCCATAGTAGTGGTAAAACAGCTTTTCGGCGGTATCGGTAAGAACTTTTTGAACCCCGCACTTGCGGCAAGAGTGTTTTTGTTTATTGCCTGGCCGAAGCCTATGGCGACGTTTGCCGCACCCGAATGGCTGCCGTTATTCGGCGGCGGCGACGTAGTCGCCTCGGCAACACCGCTTGCATCGCTTAAAAACGGAGATATGAGCAGAATAGACCTTGATATAGTTCAGGCGTTTATAGGAGATAAGGCAGGCTGTATCGGTGAAATTTCCTGTATGCTCTTACTTGTCGGCGGACTTCTGATGCTTTTCCGCCGTGTCATCACGTGGCACATTCCCGTGTCGTTTATCGGTACGGTCGCATTCCTTACGTATGCCTTCGCACCCCAGTCTGCCGATGCGGTTTCGTTTATGGTGTATTCCGTTTTGTCCGGCGGTCTTTTCCTCGGTGCTTGGTTCATGGCAACCGACTACGCAACCTCGCCCGTCAACCCCACAGGACGTATAATATACGGTATCGGATGCGGCGCAATTACTGTATTTATAAGATATTTCGCAGGCTTCAGCGAGGGTGTTTCCTTTGCTATCCTTGTTATGAATCTGCTCGTGTGGTATATTGACAAATTTACACGTCCGAAGCCATTCGGAAAATACAAAAAACAAAAGACGGCTGACGGAGGTGCAAAATAATGGAGAAAAAGAAGATTTCCCCCATTCGCACGGTTCTCGTGCTGACTTGCATCTGCGCTGTCATTTCCCTGCTCGTTGCAGGCGTTTATGCCATTACAAAGGATACAATAGCGCAAAATAACGAAAAGAAGACCGAAAAGGCGATTTCGGAAATTTTCCCGAATTATACGGAAAAAACAGCCGTATCGGGCGAATTTGATGAAAAAATAAATGCCGTTTATAAGGTCACAACTGACGCCGTCAGCGGTTATGCAGTCGATGTGACAGCCAAGGGCTACGGCTCCGACGGCATCAATATGATGGTCGGAGTAGATGACACCGGCAAGATAATCTCCGTTGTCATCGTGTCGGCAACGTCGGAAACGCCGGGCCTCGGTCAGAACATCACAAAACCGCAGTACACAGACGGTTTCAAGGGCTTGACCGCAGGACAAAAGGCAGATACCATATCAGGTGCGACCATTTCCTCGAACGGTGTGCAAGCAGGAATCGATGCGTGCCTTTCAGCGGTAGAGCAAGCAAGTAAGGGGGCAAAGTAAATGAATAAAATAATAAAACAATTCAAGGATGCCGCCATACTGAACAACCCTACGTTTATTCAGGTGCTCGGTATGTGTCCGACTCTTGCAACGACGACAAGTGCTGAAAATGCCCTCGGTATGGGGCTTGCGGCAACGGCGGTGCTGATACTGTCAAATGTTATAATATCCCTTTTAAGGAAAATAATACCAAATCAAGTAAGAATAGCATCATATATCGTTATAATTTCAGGTGCGGTAACAGCCATTGAGCTTCTGATGAAGGCTTATCTTGTCGACCTTTACGACTCGCTCGGCATATTCATTCCGCTTATCGTTGTAAACTGTATTATCTTAGCACGTGCCGAAGCGTTTGCATCGAAAAACAATGTTTTCTCATCTTTTATTGACGGTGTTGCAACGGGGCTCGGCTTTACCGGTGCGCTGTTCATTGTCGGATGTATAAGAGAATTGCTCGGCGCAGGCTCGATATTCGGTATTGCGATACTGCCCGAAGCACTTCACGCAACGATATTTATAATGGCTCCGGGTGCATTCTTAACGCTCGGTGCGGTCATAGCATTAGTGCAAAAAATCAAAAAAACGCTTGAAAATAAGAAAAAAGCAGAAATAAACACGGAAAATGACGGTGAGGAGGTAATTATCTGATGGCTGAAATACTCGTTATAATGCTTGCGGCGATACTTACCGAAAACTTCATCTTCATAAAGTTTATGGGCATCTGCCCTTTCCTCGGCGTATCTGACAAAATAGACAAATCGCTCGGTATGGGCTTTGCGGTCATATTCGTTATGACGCTTTCATCTGCGGTAACGTGGGTGGTTTATCACTTTATGCTTGTTCCGCTTGGGCTTGAATATCTGCAAACGATCGCATTTATTCTCGTAATTGCATCGCTCGTTCAGTTTATCGAAATGTTTTTGAAGAAAAATGTGCCCGCACTTTATTCTTCCCTCGGTATCTTTTTACCGCTTATCACAACAAACTGTGCTGTTTTGGGTGCGGCGCTTCTCAATATTTCAAACGGTTATTCGTTTATCGAGTCTGTTGTGTTCGGCTTTTCAGCCGCTGTCGGCTTCACGCTGGCGGTGCTGATCTTCGCAGGTATTCGTGAAAAGCTTAAATATGCAGACGTTCCCGAATCGTTCAAGGGTACTCCGATAGCTCTTATCACAGCAGGTCTTATTGCTATGGTATTTTCGGGCTTTTCGGGTATCAGCTTTACATAAGGAGGTAGAAAAATGAATATTTTATATGCCGTCTTGTGTTTTGCGGGGCTTGGAGTGTTGTTCGGAGTGCTTTTGTCGGTAGCTTCGAGAGTGTTTGAGGTCAAGACTGATCCCCGTGTTGACCAAATAAAAGAGTGCCTGCCGGGTGCTAACTGCGGCGGATGCGGATTTTCAGGCTGCGGTGACCTTGCCGAAAGAATAGTCAAGGGTGAAGCAAAGACGAACGCCTGCCCTGTCGGCGGTGTTGAAGCAGCGGAAAAAATTGCCGAAATTATGGGCGTTGAAGCCGAAGCACCTGTGAGAATGAGAGCGCAGGTTATGTGCTCGGGCGTAAACGGCTTGGCAGTAAAAAAGTATATTTACGAGGGCGAGGCGGACTGTAATGCCGCTGTAAAGCTCGGATGCGGTGACAGAATGTGTCCCAACGGCTGTGTCGGACTCGGCTCTTGCGTCAAGCATTGCCGCTTCGGTGCTATAAGTGTCATCGACGGAGTGGCTGTCGTTGACTATGAAAAATGTACGGGATGCGGTGTGTGCGCATCGTTCTGCCCCAAAAAGATAATAAAATTAGTGCCTTTTGAGGCGGAATATCACGTCGGCTGTTCGTCACTCGATAAGGGTGCAGTTACAAGAACATACTGCGATGCAGGATGTATCGGCTGTAAGCTGTGCGAAAAAGCGTGCGAATCGGGTGCGATAACCGTTTCTGATAACGTGGCGAAGATAGATTATACAAAATGCACAGACTGCGGCAAATGCGCCGAGAAGTGCCCGAAGAAGATAATCAAAAAGGGTAAAAAATAATGGGAAAGATAATTTCATTTGCTAACCAGAAGGGCGGTGTCGGTAAATCGACATCAGCTATAAATATAGCCGCCGCCCTCGGTCAGATGGGCAAAAAAACATTGCTTGTCGACCTTGACCCGCAGGGCAACACAACAAGCGGTGTGGGTATCAACAAAAAGCAGATAAAGACGTCGTCTTACGATGTGCTTATTGCACGTGCAGACGTGCAGAGCGCAATTACAAATACCGCCTTTACAAATCTTGATATTTTGCCGTCAAATATAACGCTTGCAGGTGCTGAATTCGAGCTTGTGGATACAGAAAACCGTGAAAGCCGATTGAAAATGGCACTTGATAAGATAAAAGACATTTATGATTACATAATCATCGACTGTCCGCCGTCGCTCGGGCTTCTGACGCTCAATGCGCTCGGTGCATCAAACGGCGTCGTTGTTCCGATGCTGTGCGAGTATTTCTCCCTTGAGGGGCTTACACAGCTTATGATAACGATACGTGAGGTCAAAAAGCGTTTCAATCCCACACTTGACTTAACGGGAATACTTATCACGATGTATAACGGCAGATTGAACCTTTCGGCGGAGGTTCTGCACGAGCTTAAAAAGTTCTATTCCGATAAGCTTTTCAAAACGATGGTGCCGAGAAGCGTGCGCTTGTCCGAAGCTCCCAGCTACGGCGAGCCTATACAGTATTACGACGGCAGAAGTAAATGTGCCGAAGCGTATAACGAGGTCGCACGTGAGCTTGCAATAAGAATTTAATGTTCCACGTGGAACAAAAAGGGTGCACAATGCACCCTTTTTTGATATTATCCGCTGTGCGGATGATATTAAAAGACGACGCAAAAACAAGGCGCATTTGTTCCACATGGAACAAATGGGGATGCGAAGAACCCCTTTTTTAATTTGTTTTGTTAATTTAATTCAACGTGATAACTGCACCCCGCCTGCAATCCCCCATGTAGTTCGAATTACTTCGAACTACCGCAGTTTACAAAGTAAACTGCACGGTATAAGCGCACATATTTCCTATCGGAAATATATTTTTTATTCATTCCGCTCGACGTGATGACACACAAAAAACAATGAAATAAAAGCACATTTTGTTCCACGTGGAACAAAATAGGGTGTAAATGAACAGGTTTCATTTACACCCTATTTATCTATTATCTCTTATCTATCCTCTATTATCTATTATCTTTTTTGCGGGAGGATAATATCCTCCCCTACAGGGTTTGATTGATTGGGGAAATTTCCATCTTGTTCGTTATATTCGACGTCAATGCGTAGGGCGGGGGTAGCGAAGCGGCGTGAGGGTAATGAATGACATACCGGTGGTATGTCAGAACCCGAACGTGACCGAGCCGCAGCGAGATTACTCCCGCCGTTTCAAACCCATTTTTGTTTATTTCATTCGGGTCGTCGAGGCGCCGACCCCTACAAATTAATGGGCTTGTTTTCATTAACTTCAACGTGACAACGGCGCATCCCCGGACCCCCCACCGGGGGATGCGCATATTTCCTATCGGAAATATATTAATTATATCTAATGGAACATTCACTTTATTCATCGAATGTTAACAACATCATAGAACGCAAATAATATATAAGTGATATAATACATATAATAATGTATAATTAAAATAAGGAGATAAAGATATATGGCAAAAAAACCTGCAATGGGCAGGGGGCTTGAAGCTATATTCGATTCCAATTCCACGGAAAACACAGGCGGTATTTCCGTCATACGCATATCGGATATTGAAGCAAACAAGTCACAGCCGAGAAAATCGTTTGACGATTCATCGCTTGCCGAGCTGTCACAGTCGATTGCGGCGCACGGTGTTATACAGCCTATCGCAGTAAGACCGTCGGGTGACGGATTTTACAAGATAATCGCAGGCGAAAGAAGATACAGAGCCGCAAAGATGGCAGGTCTTTCGGAGATTCCCGCAATTATTATGGAGCTTGATGAAAAGTCATCTGCCGAAGTGGCAATAATTGAAAACATACAGCGTGAGGATTTGAACATTCTTGAAGAAGCGACGGCTTACAAGGCTTTGATGGATGAATACAAGATGACGCAGGAGGAGCTTTCGCAAAGAATAGGCAAGTCACGTTCTACCATTGCAAACATTCTTCGTGTGCTTGAGCTTCCCGAGGAGCTTCAGATGCTGCTGCGTGATGAAAAAATATCGCTCGGCCACGCAAAGGCTCTTATGGGGCTTAAATACAAAAGCGACCTCGTTCCCACGGCAGAAAAGGTGATAGCGCTCAACCTCAATGTGCGTGCGACGGAAACGCTCGTCAGAAAAATAAATGCCTCGTACACCGAAGAGCCCGAGGAGGATGCAAATACCCAATCGTATCAGAAAGCGCTTATAAAGCACCTTTTCGACATATCGGGCAGACGTGTACATATAGGCACGGGCAAGAAAAAGACCGTCGAAATATCATACGAAGATAACGACGATCTTGAGGTGTTACTCAAAACAGTATTTGGAGAAAATACCTTTAATTTCTAATTTTTATCGAATAGCGATAAAAAACTTTTCAAAATTTCAAAAGTGTTAATAAAATCACAAACATATATGTAAAAATGTATATTATACTACACGGGAACAACCGATAGTGGCAAATTCGGTTTTCATCGTGCAAATACTATATATTGATTTGTGCTTGTGCGGAAAGAAAGGAAGCCGTAAAATGATAGATATTAAGCTTATAAGGGAAAATCCCGAACTTGTAAGGGAGAATATAAAAAAGAAATTCAAGGATCACAAGCTTCCCCTTGTTGATGATGCCATTGAATTTGACCGTCTCAGCCGTCAGTACCAGAAGGAGGCTGATGACCTTCGTGCAAACAGAAACAAGCTGTCAAAGCAGATAGGCGTTTGTATGAAGTCGGGTGACAAAGCTGCCGCTGAAGAACTCAAGGCGCAGGTGTCTGCTGCCGCTGACAGACTTGCTGAGCTTGAAAAGCTCGAAGCGGAATACTCCGAGAAGCTTTACGAAACGATGCTCGGCATTCCCAACATCATCGCAGACGATGTTCCCCTTGGTAAGGACGACAGCTTCAACGTTGAAATTGAGAAGTTCGGTGAGCCTGCCGTTCCCGAATTCGAAGTTCCCTACCACACAGACATTATGGAACGCTTCGACGGTATCGACCTTGATGCCGCACGCCGTGTTGCGGGTAACGGATTTTACTATCTGTGCGGAGATATTGCAAGACTTCACTCTGCTGTTATCTCCTACGCACGTGATTTTATGATAAACAGAGGCTTTACGTACTGCGTACCGCCCTTTATGATACGCTCCGACGTTGTTACAGGCGTTATGAGCTTCGATGAAATGTCTGCTATGATGTACAAGATCGAGGGCGAAGACCTTTACCTCATCGGTACGAGCGAGCACTCAATGATAGGCAGATACATCGACACGATAAACGAAGAATCAAAGCTTCCCTATGCGCTTACAAGCTATTCACCCTGCTTCCGTAAGGAAAAGGGCGCACACGGCATCGAGGAAAGAGGCGTTTACCGTATCCACCAGTTTGAAAAGCAGGAGATGATCGTCATCTGCCGTCCCGAGGAAAGCCCCGTATGGTACGACAAGCTGTGGAAAAACACGGTTGACTTGTTCCGCAGCCTCGATATTCCCGTAAGAACGCTTGAATGCTGCTCGGGTGACCTTGCTGACCTCAAGGTGAAATCCCTTGACGTTGAAGCGTGGAGCCCCAGACAGAAGAAATATTTCGAGGTCGGCTCTTGCTCAAACCTCGGCGATGCACAGGCACGCAGACTGAAGATAAGAGTAAACGGCGAAAATGGCAAATACTTTGCCCACACGCTCAACAATACCGTTGTAGCTCCTCCCCGTATGCTCATTGCCTTCCTTGAAAACAATCTCAACGCTGACGGCTCGGTGAATATTCCCGAAGCACTCCGTCCTTACATGGGCGGCACGGAAAAGCTGATACCGAAGAACTGATATGAATCCTGAATTTATTTTCCCCGAATTTGTCAAGTCGATAGACACCATTGCGTGGTGTATGTTCGGCGGTGTCATAATCGGCGCAGGTATATCGGTATACTTCAAGGAGGTGCTCGGCGCATTCGTCCGTTTTCTTATCAAAAACGGATATAACAGTATAGAAAACGCACCAAGACTTGAAGAAACAAAATTCGCAAAAAACTTTTTCGTCAAAAGGGCTATCAGAAAAGGCACGTACAAGCGTGTTATGAAGACGGAAGCACCCGATGACGACAAGCTTACCGAAAAAGAATTGATACTGAAAACAAAGTATTACATTCCCGAAGACCTTGTTTTCCAAGCGGAAAACGTATTCAGCAAAAAAGGCACGAACTGGTTTGCGCTCATACTCACGGTGCTGCTTTTCTTCATCGTTGCGGCTCTTTCCCTGTTTGTTGTGCCCGACCTTATCCAGATGCTGAATAACTTTATAAACGGACTTTAACGGAGGTGTTTACCATCAGCGTTAAAAGAATAACTCAAAACCCTGCATTTCGTATAATATCGGCTATCGTTATCGGTGCTGTTATTGTAACGCTTATCATCTACGCTGTTATTTATCTTGCGGGCTACCGCATTGTTAAATACCGTATGGGCGAGGATGAAATACGCTTCTACGGCAAGGTGGATGACTACGGTGCGCCGTATGACGGCACGATATACTATCCCGACGGCATCAAAGGAACGCTCGACGGAAAAATGAGTACGGTAACTTACTCAAACGGCGATGTGTACGTCGGAGAGATGCGTGATCTTCAGCGTCACGGCAACGGCAGAATATCATTTGCCGGCGGTGAATCGTATGAGGGCGAATTTGCCGACAACGAAATAACAGGCACAGGCACGTACAAGTATGCAAGCGCTGTCGGCGACAGCTACACGGGCGAATTCCTGAACGGCGACCGCCACGGCTACGGTAAATACACGTGGAGCGACGGAAGCACGTACGAGGGCTATTATCAGAACGATAAAAAGCACGGCGACGGTACGTATACGTGGGCAGACGGAAGCAGCTACACAGGCGACTACGAAAACGACTGCAAGCACGGACATGGTACGTACAAATACACGAACGGCGACGTTTACGAGGGCGATTTTGTAAACGACGTGCGTGAGGGCGAAGGCACATACGTATGGAAAAACGGCGAATATTATATCGGCGAGTTTAAAAACAATATGATGCACGGACAAGGTGTGTATTTCTGGCCGTCAGGCAGAACGTACGAGGGCGAATTTTACGAAAACAAAATGGTCTGGGACGATTGACCGTTCCTGCCGATCTTAATGAAAAATATTTCCGTTAGGAAATAAGCGCCCTTGCCCGTCCCCCTCGGCAAATAGGGCGCACCGCCTTCGGCGGTTTGTATAAATTGGGTTTCGCACCATTAACCAAACCCTGTAGGGGAGGATATTATCCTCTCGCACAAAAATTAAACCCCTTTTTTGTAGGGGTTGGCGCCCGGTAGTTCGTGGCGAGCACGAACTACACGTCCCGCATGAAATGAACGGAAATGGTTTTCGCCCTCTCACCCGACATAGTCGGGAGCTCTCCCGGAGGGAGAGCCATAACACACCGAATGAAATAAACAAAATAACATAAAAAAAGGCGTGCAGCATGTGGTTCGCATACGAACCACGCCCCCGCCCTACTGAATAATCAGTTATATTTCGGTAAATAATCACCGTGAGCCTCGATAAGCTCGTCACACATCTTGACGATGTCATCGATCGAAAGCTCGGCGGCTGTGTGCGGTTCAAGCATCGCCGCAGCGTAGATAGCCTCTTTCTTTCTTGTGACCGCCGCTTCTATTGTAAGAAGCTGTGTGTTGATGTTGGTCATATTCATCGCCGCAAGTGCGGTGGGAAGACGGCCTACACGGCACGGCTGAATACCTGCTTTATTAACAAGGCACGCAACCTCAACGCAAGCCTCACTCGGCAGGTTGTCGATAAGCCCTTCGTTAAGCACGTTACCGCCTATCTTATACGGTGTGTCGGTGACGATTGCATTCATTATCTTTGATGCATACTCGTGCGTCATTGTATGAGTTACGTTTCCGTTTACATATTCATCCTTTGCCGACTTCCAGCGGTCTATCTGAATGATACAGCGGCGGGGATATTCGTCAAGCGGAATGTTGTATCTCTGTATCAGCTCGGGATACTTGTTCTTTATGAAAAGCGGATTGTATTCTGCATTGTGCTCGCTCGATTCGGTGCAGTAGTAACCGAAGCGGCGCACATATTCAAGACGGACAAGGTCGTTCTGTGCGCTGTATTTACCCTCGTCAAGGGCTTCGGCGGCACGGCGTCTTATCTCGGGATAAAGGTCATTGCCGTCAGCATCGTAAAGCTCAAGCAGCCAGCCCATGTGGTTGATACCTGCTATCTTCTCTTTAAGCGGCTCTTTGGCGGTCATATCGAGATGATTGAGCAAGCCTCTTGAACACGTCTGAACGCTGTGGCAAAGACCGACCGTTTTCACTCCCGTATATCTCAGCATATAGCCCGTGAGCATTGCCATCGGGTTTGTATAGTTAAGGAAGTACGCATCGGGGCAGACCTCCTCCATATCTCTTGCAAAATCATCCATAACGGGGATGGTGCGGAGCGCACGGAAGATACCGCCTATACCAAGCGTGTCGGCAATAGTCTGGCGCAAGCCGTACTTTTTCGGAATTTCAAAGTCGATGACCGTTGACGGCTCATAACCGCCGACCTGAATGGCATTGACAACGAAATCAGCACCGCGCAGGGCATCCTTTCTCTGTTCAACGCCGAGATATTTTTCAACTTTGGCTCTTCCCTCGTTTATGTTTGCGTTGAGCGCATTTACCATTATAAACGATTCTTCGAGTCTTTCACCGTCGATGTCGTAAAGCGCTATCGTGAAATCACGAAGCGACTCGGTGAGCATCGCATCGCCTAAAACGTTTTTGGCAAAAACGGTGCTTCCTGCACCCATAAAAGTAATTTTTCCCATAATTTTAATTCCTTTTTTAAAGTTATGTTGAGTCAGATAACACGCATCTGACACAATATGTTGATTTTGTTTACAACATATATTTCAATTATAAGCACGCATTTTAACTTTGTCAATCCCCCTTACGAAAAAAAGATATATTTTCGAAAGGTTAACCATATATATATACAAAGCCGAAAGGCAAAAAAACGAAAGGACGATTTTCACAATGAAAGGAATACTGTCGGTATTGGCAATCACACTTGTCATGACCATACTTGTTCCCTTAATTATGGCAAGCGCCTATTATAAGGATGAAGCACAGACGGAAATGCCCGTTTTACAAGCAACAAATACACCTGATACGCAGCAATCCTCCGATATAACAGTCACCTTTGACGAAAAGGATAAGACGGAGGCAAACGGCTCGGAAAATAATGCAGATGATGAGATAATCTTCGGATATGACGAGGAAAACTCATTCGCATTGTCGCCCCTGTTTCAGGTTCTCGGAGGTCAGGACACGGTGACGGATACGGAAACTGAGGAAGAATCCGAGGAAATTACCGAAGAGCCCGAGGAAGAACCCGAGGAAGAACCCGAAGAGGAGGAAAAAAGAGAGCCATCCTACCCTGAAAAGGACCCTGATTTTACGGTGTCCGTACCGGGAAATGCCGCACAGGCAGATGACGTCAAGAACATCAAGGTGTACCTGCACAGCTCTAAAAAGTACGCAACAATGTCTATGACAGAATATCTTTACGGTGTCGTTGCGGCTGAAATGCCCTCGTATTTCGATGCTGAAGCACTCAAGGTTCAGGCTGTTGCGTCAAGAACATATACGCTTTATAAAATGCTCAACATCAGCTTCAATTCATCGGGCCACGGAAGCGGCGGCGCACACATCTGCACAAACAGCGGTCACTGCCAGGCTTATCTTTCCAGAGCAGAAGCTGAAAAGAAGTGGGGCAAGGCATACGCTGATAAAATATTCGAAGCGGTTTGTCCTGCAGTTGATGCGACAAAGGGACAGGTGCTTTTGTATGACGGTGAGCCGATATTCTCCGCTTACCACTCTATGTCCTACAAGTTCACAGACGATGTTGAAAACGTGTGGGGCGGAAGCTATCCGTATCTGAAGTCGGTATCTTCTCCCGAGGATGATAACTTTGACGGAGTTCTACACACACCCACATTCACATCAGCGAAGTTCAAAAAATATATTACCGCACAGTCGAAAAAAGCAGAGCTTTCATCCGATCCCTCAGCTTGGATAACAGACATTGAGCTTAACAGAAGCGGCAGAGTTCAGACTATCGTCATCGGCGGTGTCGAATTCACAGGCCGTCAGATACAGTCGGTATTCGGCTTGCGCTCGGCAAATTATACGATCTCTTACGATGAAAAGGACGATACGTTCACGTTCTCCGTAAAGGGCAGAGGCCACGGTGTCGGAATGAGCCAGTACGGCGCAAATCTCCTTGCAAAAGAGGGCTACACGTACACGGAAATACTTTGCCACTATTACACAGACGTAACAATAGGAAGCTATACGATTAAAAAATGATACTTAAAATTTTAGCTCTCGGCGACGTTGTAGGACCTGCCGCTGTTGAAAAGATCAAAAACAGTCTGTGGGGAATCCGCCGTGAGTATAAGCTCGATTTCGCTGTTATCAACGGCGAAAACGCCGCCGACGGCGGCGGAATGGATATAAAAAGCACCCAAATTCTCATAAATTCGGGTGCGGACGTTGTAACGGCAGGAAATCATACGTTCAAGCGCAGAGAAATAAGGGAATATCTCGATGATACACGTGAGGTCGTACGGCCCTGCAATTTCCCCGATGAGGTCAGCGGAAACGGTTATACGGTCGTAAACGCAAACGGATATGATTTTCTCGTTATGAACGTAATGGGAACGGTGTTTATGGAGCCGCTTGCCTGTCCGTTCCGTTCTGTGGAAAAGATACTTGCACGTGCAGGTAAATACGACGTTTCTATACTTGACATCCACGCAGAGTCAACGAGCGAAAAGATCGCAATGTCGCATTATTTTGACGGAAAAATAGACATTATGTTCGGCACGCATACGCACGTGCAGACATCAGATGCAAGGGTAATGCCAAGCGGAAGCGGATATATAACCGACCTCGGTATGTGCGGACCCGAAAACTCGGTGCTCGGTATCAAAAAAGAAAAGATAATCGAGAAATTTTTAATGCACACACCCGTCAAATTCGACGTTGCAGACGGAGAAATAAAGCTCCACGGCGCAATTTTTGAGTATGATACGGATAAAAAAAGAACCGTGTCAGCACGGCTTTTTGAATACTAATATTAAAGCACACTTCATTTGAGGTGTGCTTTATCGTTTTATTGTGCAAATGGGTTTCAAACGGGGCGTCACGTTGAAACGGATCAATATAAATGGGTTTCGAAATGGCGCCTCCCCGGTCCCCCCCACCGGTGGGAGGCGCATATTTCCTGCGGAAATATGAATGAATAAAAATGGGTTACAAACACCTCATCCATTGCAAGCAATAGGGGAGGATAATATCCTCCGCAGAAAACGAAAGATAATAGATAATATAGAATAGATAATAGAGAATAGATAAAAAGCGCCATGCCCGCAAAGCAAATTGCCTTGCGGGCAGTGGCGCACACCGCAAAGCGGTGTATGAGGTGCTGACATAACAAATGAAAACGATTAATTATTTCTTTATTATCTTTTTACACCAAGTGCGTTTGCCGCATTTTGGGCACTTCAGGTATCTTGTTGTTCCTCTGTGCATTGCATTCAGTGCCTGCGTATAGGTAGGCACGATCTCATATCCGCAGTTTTTGCACTTGTAAGCGCCCACGCTTACTTCAAGCTTCAATGCATAGAAGCACGGTATTAAAAACACAACGCAAAGACCGAGAATTGCCACAAGCTGCCATACTCCCTCGGGTATTAAAAATGCGGCGATGAGAAGACCTGCGATAAGACAAGTAATGCTGATGATCATAATTGTCCACATAGCAGACCAGATAATTTTGTTTTTCTTTTCTAATTCATTTGCCATTTCAAGCAAAAGCTGTTTGTTTTTTTGATCGTTGTTTTCCATATTGATTTTCTCCCCGTTCAATAATTCGTTTACGCTGATGCCGAGAATATCGCACAGCTCAAGCATTATCGAGGTGTCGGGCATAGTAATGCCCCGTTCCCATTTCGATACTGCCTTGTCGGTGATGCCGAGCTTTTCGGAAAGCTGCATTTGAGTTAAGCCTTTCTCTTTTCTGCACTCGGCAATAAATTTTCCTATTTTGAATTGATTCATAATGTTCTCCTTTCATACACAGTATAATATTTTTTCTGCATAAAGTACACCTACCGACGGTTTACTTTGGGATCTTACGTGAAAAAATATGATAATTGACGGTGAATTTTAATTTTTGTGACAATAATTAAATCATATCACGCTTTAAAAGTCAATATTATAAATGAATTATATTTTATTATCCGTTTTAGCACTTATCCTATGTCTTCACACATAGTTACAATGTAAAATTATAGTGAATAAACTGTAATATAAAAAACAAACGGGTAGATTTTCCATTTATGTTGTGGTATAGTAAGGGGCGATACACGGGATATAATAGTATTATAAACGTGTTCAATAACCAAAAGTGAAAAATTAAATATATTTTTGGAGGTTTTATTATGGCAAAGAAGTTTGTTTATCTCTTTACCGAAGGTGATGCTTCGATGAGAGAACTTCTCGGCGGCAAAGGCGCAAACCTTGCTGAAATGACAAAGATCGGTCGTCCCGTTCCCCAGGGCTTCACAGTAACAACTGAAGCTTGTACACAGTACTACGAAGACGGCAAGAAGATCAACGATGAGATCCGTGCAGAGATCATGGAATACATCGACAAGATGGAAGGCATCACAGGCAAGAAGTTCGGTGACAAGAACAATCCTCTTCTCGTTTCCGTTCGTTCCGGTGCAAGAGCATCCATGCCCGGTATGATGGACACTATCCTCAACCTCGGTCTTAACGAAGAAGTTGTTGAAGTTATGGCTGAAAAGTCAGGCAATGCTCGTTGGGCATATGACTGCTACAGAAGATTTATCCAGATGTACTCCGACGTTGTTATGGAAGTCGGTAAGAAGTACTTTGAAGAGCTCATCGACAAGATGAAGGAAGAAAAGGGTGTTAAGCAGGACGTTGAACTCACTGCTGAAGACCTTAAGGAGCTCGCAGGCCAGTTCAAGGCTGAATACAAGTCCAAGATAGGAAAGGACTTCCCCGCAGATCCTAAGGAACAGCTTATGGGTGCGGTTGAAGCCGTATTCCGTTCATGGGACAACCCCCGTGCAAACGTTTACAGACGTGACAACGATATTCCCTACTCCTGGGGTACAGCTGTTAACGTACAGATGATGGCGTTCGGTAACATGGGTGACAACTGCGGTACAGGTGTTGCATTCACACGTGACCCCGCTACAGGCGAAAAGGGTCTTATGGGTGAGTTCCTTGTAAACGCACAGGGCGAAGACGTTGTTGCAGGTGTTCGTACACCTATGCCCATTGCTGAAATGGCAGAGAAATTCCCCAAGGCATTCGCTGACTTCAACAGAGTTTGCGGAATCCTTGAAAACCACTACAGAGATATGCAGGACATGGAGTTCACTATCGAAAACGGCGAACTTTACATGCTCCAGACAAGAAACGGTAAGAGAACAGCTAAGGCAGCTCTTAAGATCGCTTGCGACCTCGTTGAGGAAGGCATGATCGACAAGAAGCAGGCTGTTGCCATGATCGACCCCAGAAACCTCGATACACTTCTCCACCCCCAGTTTGATGCTAAGGCATTGAAGGCAGCTACACCTATGGGTAAGGGTCTCGGTGCTTCCCCCGGTGCTGCTTGCGGTAAGGTAGTATTCACAGCAGAAGATGCTGAAGCTTGGAACGCTAAGGGCGAAAAGGTTATCCTCGTTCGTCTTGAAACATCACCTGAAGACATCACAGGTATGAAGGCTTCCCAGGGTATCCTCACAGTTCGCGGCGGTATGACATCACACGCAGCCGTTGTTGCAAGAGGTATGGGTACATGCTGCGTTTCCGGTTGCGGCGACATCAACATGGACGAAGAAAACAAGAAGTTCACACTTGCAGGCAAGACATTCGTTGAAGGCGATTACATCTCCATCGACGGTTCTACAGGTAACATCTACGACGGTATCATCCCCACAGTTGATGCTACAATCGTAGGCGAATTCGAAACAATCATGAACTGGGCTGATGAGTTCAGAACACTTAAGGTAAGAACAAACGCTGATACACCTGCTGACGCTAAGAAGGCAGTTGAGCTCGGCGCTGAAGGTATCGGTCTTTGCCGTACAGAGCACATGTTCTTCGAAGCAGACAGAATTGCGGCATTCCGTGAAATGATCTGCTCCGACACACTTGAAGAACGTGAAGCAGCTCTCGAAAAGATCCTTCCTTACCAGCAGGGCGACTTCGAAAAGCTCTACACAGCTCTCGAAGGCAACCCCGTTACTATCCGTTTCCTCGATCCCCCCTTGCATGAGTTCGTTCCCACAGAAGAAGCTGACATCGCAGCTTTGGCTAAGGCACAGGGCAAGAGCGTTGAAGCTATCAAGGCTATCATCGCTTCCTTGCACGAATTCAACCCCATGATGGGTCACAGAGGATGCCGTCTTGCAGTAACATATCCTGAAATTGCAAAGATGCAGACAAAGGCTGTTATCCGTGCGGCTATCGCAGTTCAGAAGGCGAACCCCATATGGAACATTAAGCCTGAGATCATGATCCCCCTTACAGGCGATGTTAAGGAGCTTAAGTTCGTTAAGGATATCGTTGTTGCTACAGCTGATGCTGAAATCGCAGCTGCAGGTGTTAAGATCGCATATGAAGTTGGTACAATGATCGAAATTCCCAGAGCTTGTCTTACAGCTGACGAGATCGCTAAGGAAGCTGACTTCTTCTGCTTCGGTACAAACGACTTGACACAGATGACATTCGGTTTCTCCAGAGACGACGCAGGTAAGTTCCTCGGTGCTTACTATGACAAGAAGATCTACGAAAACGATCCCTTCGCAAAGCTCGACCAGACAGGTGTTGGTAAGCTTATGGATATGTCCATCAAGCTTGGTAAGGGCGTAAATTCCGCTATCCACTGCGGTATCTGCGGCGAACACGGCGGAGACCCTGTTTCTGTTGAATTCTGCCACAAGATTGGCCTTGATTATGTATCCTGCTCACCTTTCCGTGTACCGATCGCTAGACTTGCTGCTGCACAGGCTGCAATCAAGCACAAGGCTAAATAAACAATTAACATTAAGTTATAAGATATGCCCGGAGCGATATGCTTCGGGCATATTTCTATT
>JAFXFN010000005.1 GCA_017520505.1 Clostridia bacterium | reverse complement strand
TTTCAGTTATTTGGTAATCGTTATCTTTTTAAGAACAGCTGAGCTGTTGGGGTCTATTCCCTTAACATCCGCAAGACAGCAAGCAAACAGCTGCATAACGGGTGCCATAAAGAACGGTGATACAAGATCGCTTCCGAGATTCGGCACTTTTATCGAAAATCTTTCCTTTTCGGCAAGTCTTTCATTATCGGTAATTACAAGCACCTCGGCGCCGATCTCGTGCAGACGCTCTATCATAGCTATCGAATCGTCATAAACGGGGCCTTCAGCCGCAAGAACGATAACAAGCGAATCCTCCTCCACCTGTGCCAAAGGTCCGTGATAGAAGTCGCTTATAGCATTACCTTTCATACGTATCTTGTTCGTTTCAAGTATCTTGAGTGCGCCCTCAAGTGCTATAGGATATGTCATTCCTCGTCCGAGAACGAATGCGCTGTCAAGATATCTGTATCTCTCGCATATTTTGGCAACGGATGCGGGAATGTACGAAAGCATTGAGCCGAGCGCAAGCGGAACCTTATCAAGAAGCGCAGGCAAGGTCTCATTTTTCGTTATTTCCGCACAAAGCTGTGCTAAAATATACATCTGAGATGTAAACGTTTTTGTCGCCGCAATGCTTTTTTCATCACCTGCATTGCAGAACAGATGGTATTTCGCCTCTTTTGCAAGGGGTGAATCTTCATCATTCGTAACGGCAACAGTCAGCTTTCCCTGTGCATTTGCCTGGCGGATAACGCTCAAAACGTCTTCCGCCTTACCCGACTGGGAAACACCGATAACTGCCGTATTTGAAAACTTTATTTCAGCGCCGTATTTAGACACCGCACTCGGCGTACCGAGCGTGCACGGAATTCCTCCGCATATTGCAAACAGATACTGAGCATATATACAAGCGTGGTCACTCGTTCCTCTTGCTACAAAATATATGCTGTCAAGTCCAAAATTTCTGAACTCATCTGCTATCTGTACAAATTTTTCTTTGTTTTTCCTTTTAATGCCGTCAAGCACATTCGGCTGCTGCATTATTTCATCAAAAAGCAATGACATAAAGTTAAACCTCTTACTTTAAAAATTCAGGTAGATATTCTGTCGGCACATTGGTCTGTTATGTAAGACTTCAACTTCTCAAGAGTTACTGTCTTTGACTCATTTTCATTACAGCCGTGTGATTTTGCCATTTTTTTCAGTATAATTTTCCATAAGATAGACCGCAATATCGCCTCTGTGTTCAAGGCCCTTACCGCTCGGCGCAGGTGAATAATGCGTAACCGTGGGGATAACCTTTACATTTTTGATGTACGGCTCGCCCTCATTCGTCACGATGTCAAACGACACCATCATTCCCACCATATTTCTTGCGTACAGCATCGTTGACAGGAAATTACCGAGAGAATAAACGCAAAGCGTTTTTCCGTTTTCCGTTTCTATCCATTCGATAGTCTGTACAACGTGCGGATGATGTCCGATTATGGCATTTGCTCCAAGCTCTGCAAGCTTGCGTGCTATTTCTTTTTGGGATGAATCGGCGTCAAACTCGTCCTCATCACCCCAGTGCATCGAAACGATAACGAAGTCGGCAATTTCCTTTGCGGCTTCTATCTGTTTCTTTGCTGTTTTTTCATTATAGTAAGTATATTTTGCGTATTCTCTTTTATTGACAGATGACGGCGCACCGTTTACAACGTCGGTCGATGTGCATGCAGTACAGAAAAACGCAAGACACATAAAAAGTGAAATAAATTTTATAAGATTTTTTTCATTCTGTCAATCTCGGTTACTTAAGGTAATCGGGTAAAAATTCTTCTTTTATATTGTCCGTGATATATGATTTGAACGTTGCCTCATCGCTCGGAGCATTACATCCGTGATTTACCGCAAGAAAACGTGTGTAGTTTTCCATAAGGTACACACATACACCGTCACGGCTCTTTGAATAATAAGTTACCGTCGGTATGACCTTGACGTTCGTTACATAAACGTCGTCATTTTCCGAAACGATATCAAATCCGAGCATCATTCCGACCATATTGTACGAGCCTGTCATTGTGGACAGGAAATTTCCGAGCGAATAAACGCAAAGCGTTTTGTTTCCGCCCGCCTCTATCCATTCAACAGACTGAACAACGTGGGGATGGTGGCCGAGGATAACGTCAGCACCGCATCTTGTCAGATGCTTTGCCGCTGTCTTTTGGCTATTGTTGACTGTGAAAGTATTTTCTTCACCCCAATGCATCGAAACGATAACAACGTCGGCAAGCTCCTTTGCCTTCTTTATCTGCTTTTCCGCAACGTGGGGATTATAATACGTATAATCAGCGTAATCACTTTTTGACAAAGAACCGTTCAGCACGTCTGTATAAGCCAGAAGGGCAATTTTTATGCCTTCCTTTTCAAAGATGGCAATATCCATTCCGTCTTCCTCTGACATATCTGTGCCTACCTGAATTACGGGCTTGTCCTTCCAATAGTTGTAAGAGCCTACAAGTCCGTCATCGCCTTTGTCAAGCATGTGGTTGTTGGCTGTAACTATAGCATTGAAGCCGAGATCCATAAGTGTTTTACCCATTTCAACGGGTGTACAGAATTCGGGATATCCGCCGGGGGTAAAGCCCTCGCCGCATATCTGTGATTCCTGGTTAATGATGGCAAGATCAGCAGAGGCAATAACGTCCTTGACGTCATCGTACATCGGTGCGAAGAAATATTCGCCCCTTTTCGTTTTGTTGGGGTTTTTGCGCCCACGTGACAAGGCATCATTCAATACAGCCTCGTGCACAAGGTTGTCGCCTGCCGCAAGCACCGACACAACTCCGTCAGTTTCCTCGGGCGGAAGCGTTTCAGCATCTGTCACAGCATCGGTGACAGCCACAGTATCGGTTATCGCTTCAGTTGATTCTCCGTTTCCCATACAAGCGGTAAAGGAAAGCAAAAGCGCACAGCACAGTGCTGATGATAAAATTCTTTTTGTTATTTTACTCATATAATATATATGTATTTATAAATTCCTTATTATGGTGAATGGATACAGTAATCACGAACAAAACCCACGCACAACGATTGCGGTTTTGACACCGCAACCGTTGCACGCAGGTCAATTAATTATCTTGCGGAAAGAACTGTCTTTTCGTAGTTCTTAACTTCAGCAAGCCAAGCTTCCTTTACGGGAACGCCCTGTGTTTCGCAGTAGTAATCCCAAACAGCTGCGAAAGGATATGACTTAAGCTCTTCAAGCATAGCAAGACGTGTTGTGAAATCGCCTTCCCATTCAGCCTTTCTGAGCATATCCGTGGGTTCGAGCTTAGCAAACAGAAGCGCCTTCTGCATATTTCTTGTACCGATAGTCCATGCTGCGATACGGTTGATTGAAGCATCGAAGAAGTCAAGACCGATATGTACTCTCTTTTCAAATCCGCCTCTTACGATCTCCTGAGCGATAGCCTTCAGCTCGTCGTCAAAGATAACAACGTGGTCACTATCCCATCTTACAGGACGGGAAACGTGGAGAAGTACGTCGTTCATATAGAGCATTGCGGAAGAGATCTTGTCAGAGATAACTTCTGTGGGATGATAGTGGCCTGCATCAAGTGTAAGCATCTTGTTGTTAGCCATAGCGTATGCCATATAGAATTCGTGTGAGCCTATCGTGCAGGACTCAGCGCCGATACCGAATACCTTACTTTCAACACCGCTGAGGTTGTATCTTGTATCTTCGCCTACGAATATCTTGTCATAGGAATCCTTGAGCCTTGCTCTTGCAGCAAATCTGTCAACGGGGATATCCTTGTAGCCATCGGGTACCCAGAAGTTTGTGTAGCACATCGTGCCGAGCTCCTTACCGAAGTACTCAGCGATCTTTCTGGATGCGATGCAGTGCTCAACCCAGTATTCTCTTACGCTGTCATCGGGAGATGAAAGTGTAAGACCGTCTTTCATATTGGGGTGTGAGAAGCAAGTGGGGTTGAAGTCAAGAGCGATCTTGTTCTTCTTTGCGAAGTCGATCCAAGTTTCGAAGTGCTTGGGCTCGATAGCGTTTCTTTCAACCTTACCGCCGAGGTTATCAAGATAGATAGCGTGGAGGTTAAGTCTCTTTGTACCGGGGATAAGTGTGAATATCTTTTCGATATCAGCCTTGAGCTCGTCAATGGAGCGTGCACGGCCGGGGTAGTTACCTGTTGTCTGGATACCGCCTGTGAGGTCGCCGTCGGGATTTTCAAATCCTCTTACGTCGTCACCCTGCCAGCAGTGGATAGATACGGGAATTTCTGCAACTTCCTTAATTACCTTGTCGGTGTCGATACCGAGCTTGGCATAAGCTTCTTTTGCTATTTCATAAGCTTGCTTTACGGACATTTTATATTTCTCCTTTAAATTTATTTTTAATTAAATAAGCTTCTTGAATCTTTCGTATGCTTCGTCGAAGATCGCCGTGCTTTCAGCTCTGGGCTCATAGTGCTTGATCTCAAAGCTGTTACGGATAACGTGACGTGCTTCAGACATATCCTTGATCGCACCTGCGGCAATAGCCTGAACAGTGATGTTACCGATAGCCGTTGCTTCAACAGGGCCTGCGTATACGGGACGGTTGCAAGCATCGGCACAGAACTGACACAAAGGACCTTCCTTTGTACCGCCGCCAACGATGTTGATGAACGGTGTCTTCTTACCCTTCATATCGTCGATAGCTTCAACAGCCCATCTGTAACGGAGTGCAAGAGAATCAAATATTGTACGGATGATCTGTCCGACTGTTTCGGGAACGGGCTGACCTGTTCTTGCACAGTATTCCTGAATTCTCTTCGGAATGTTACCGGGTGCAACGAAGTCGGGAGCGTCGGGATTGATAAGGCTGCGGCAGGGCTCGGAAGCCATTGCCATATTTGAAAGCTCGTCAAACGTGTACTTCTTGCCTTCTCTGATCCACTGACGGCGGGATTCCTGCTCGATCCAAAGACCCATAATGTTCTTCAAGAATCTGATAGTTCTGCCGTAGCCGCCTTCGTTTGTGAAGTCGTAAGCGTAAGAATCGCTTGTGATGATGGGTTCTTTTATTTCAGTACCCATAAGCGACCAAGTACCGCTGGATATGTATACAAAATCTTCGCCCTTTGCGGGAACTGCAACGACAGCGCTTGCCGTGTCGTGAGCCGCAACGTTGATTACGTTTGCATTGATGTCGCCAAGCTCTTCCTTAAGTGAGGGGAGAAGCGGGCCGACGATCGAGCCGGGCATCTTGATGTCTGTGAAAAGATGTGAGGGGATACCGAACTTATCGAAAAGTGTCTTTGACCAGTCACGTGTTTTAGCATCAAGGAGCTGACCTGTGGATGCTATTGTATATTCTGTCTGCTTAACGCCTGTCAAGAAGTAGTTGAGCAGATCGGGGATAAACAGAAGCTTGTCAGCAGCCGCCAGAAGCTCAGGATTATCTCTCATTTCAACAAAAAGCTGGAACAGCGTGTTGAAATTCATAAACTGGATACCCGTGATATCGTAAATATCCTTTTTGGAGAATGTCTTGAATGCTTCCTCCTGCGCACCTATCGTTCTGTCATCTCTGTAGTGAACAGGGTTTGTAAGGAGCTTGCCGTGCTTGTCAAGAAGACCGTAGTCAACGCCCCATGTGTCGATACCGATGCTCTTGATATCCTTGTCATCGGAGAGAGCGCACTTGTTAATTGCCTGCTTTATTTCGTGGAATATACGAAGGATATCCCAGTTGAAGGAGCCTGCGGTTGTAACAGGTTCGCTTGCGAAGCGGTGGTTTTCCTCGAGAGTGAGCTTTTCACCGTCAAATTTTCCGATAATACCACGGCCGCTTGATGCGCCGAGGTCTATCGCCAACATTTTTAATTCAGCCATTTTTCTTCCGTTTCTCCGACGAGCGAATTTTTTTGTGTCCGTACCTGTCCGTCGTCGGGCAGACAGTCGGTATTCTTATAAAAAAGCTTCTAATTTGCGTATCAGAAATCTCTCCACTCATCGGCAACGTTTTCTCCGTGCTCAACGAGTCCCGCCTCAACAGCGGCATTATGGATAAATTCGCAGATATCGTCGCCCTGAACAGCTTCTATAAGCTCATATTCGCACTTTTCGTTGAGCTTGTTGAGCTTCTTTACCGTTTTTTCAACGAGCGCCATTATTCGCTCATCATCGGGATCCTTCGATATCGTTGTAAGATTTCCTATATAATTTTCAAGGATGTTGCCGCACGTGTCAATATCGGAGTAGGTGCAGCAGGGTTCGTCAATGTAGCTGTCATCGTCAAAATCTGACAGATCATCATAATCATCCTCCGAGAGTCCGAGATACTCTGACATAGAGGCGACGATCTTGTCTATTTCGTCATAGTAATTGCTTAGTGCCATAGTGTAAAAATGCGTCCGTTTCCCGGCTTTCCGCCGTAAAAGTAAGGTTGATTCGGAATGACATATCATTCCAAGCGTATTATACCAAATATATATTAAAATTAAAAGTATTAAATCAAAACTTAGGTATAAAAAATGGCTTTGATTTAATGGATTTTTTTGTGCAATTTGCACAAATTATTTCAATTCAACGACCGTAACACCGCTGTCACCCTCGCCGTATATACCCGAACGGAAGGATTTTATGCGTTTATCCCTCTTGAACTGCTGTGTAAGTGCGGCACGAAGCGCACCTGTGCCCTTTCCGTGTATAACGGTGACGGTGGAAAAGCCTGCAAGCTGTGCCTCGTCAAAATACTTATCAACTGCAAGCCACGCATCATCTCCCACATATCCACGCACGTCGATTTCGGGCTTGATGCTCGTTGGCACAACGCTGCTGTATTCCGTTTTCGGTGCTTTCGGCTTTTGCTGTGATGATTTTTTCTTCTCGTTAAGACGGACATTGTCAATGCTGACACGTGTCGAGATCATCCCGACGCTTACGCTGAGATTTCCGTTTTTATCGGGAAGCGATTTTACAACGCCTATCTGTCCGAGGGTTGTTACAATTACCTCATCACCGACTTTAAGCGGACGGGGCAATTTATAGTCATCATCGAACTTCTGTTCAACGATGGGATCGTATTTATCGGAGCTGTCACGAAGCTCTCGTCTGACGGCATCACGTGCCGCCTTGAGCTTTTCACCGAGGTCCTGCTTTTCCTTATGCTTCTGAACGTCGGCAAGCTGTGCGAAAATAAAGTCGCTTGAAGCCTTTGCGGAATTTACCATTCCGCGTGCTTGCGTTCTTGCACGCTCAAGCTCACGCTCAGAATCGTTCAAGCGCTTTTCAATATCCGCTTCCGCCTTTATTTTGTATGCCTCAAATTCATTGCGCATACGCTCGGTTTCCTCACGCAAGCGTTCCATTTCCGCACGCTCGGCGTCAAGCTTAGTTATAACCTCCTCAAACCTGCGGTTTTCGGAATTTACGGAGCGTTTCGCTCTGTTTATTATCTCATCTGAAAGTCCGAGCTTTGAAGCAATAGCAAAAGCATTCGACCTGCCGGGTGTACCTATAACGAGCTTATACGTCGGGCGGAGCGTTTCAACATCAAATTCACACGAGGCATTACACACGCCGTCGGTGTCGATGGCGAACGCTTTAAGCTCCGCATAGTGTGTGGTAGATGCGCAAAGCGCACCTGCACGTCTCACCGCCTCGATGACGGAAATGGCAAGCGCCGCACCCTCAACGGGGTCCGTACCTGCGCCAAGCTCATCAAACAGCACAAGACATTCACCGTCTACCTTGCTCATAATATTCACGATATTCGTCATGTGTGAAGAAAACGTTGAAAGTGACTGTTCAATGCTCTGTTCGTCGCCTATATCGGCAAGAATGTCGCTGAAAACGCACATTTCGCTTTTTTCATCCGCAGGAATATGAAGTCCCGCCTGATGCATAAGCGCAAACAGTCCGAGCGTTTTAAGGCTTACCGTTTTACCGCCTGTGTTAGGGCCTGTGATGATAAGCGAATCAAACTCACCGCCGAGCCGTATATTTATCGGCACAGCCGTTGCTTTGTCCAAAAGGGGATGGCGTGCTTTTTTAAGGTCAACACGCTTTTCACCCAGTAATTTCGGACAAACACCGTCCATTTCAACAGACAGCCGCCCTCTTGCAAACACGGCGGCAAGATATGTCATATTGTAATAATCGAGTCCGAGCGCCTCCGAATATGCGGCGGTATCGGCAGAAAGCTCATAGAGTATCTTCTCTATTTCAGCCGCTTCTTCCTTTTCCAGCACACGAAGCTCGTTATTTATTTCAACGACCGCCATCGGCTCAACAAACAGCGTCGAGCCTGTTGATGAGGTATCGTGGACAAGACCTTTGATTTCGTTTCTGTACTCACTTTTTACGGGAATAACGTATCTTCCCGAACGGAGCGTGATGATGTTCTCCTGCAAATATTTTGAATATGACGGCGAGGTGATGTACTTCTGAAGCACCTCACGGATACGGCTGTTTGAGCCTCTCATCTTCCGTCTTATCGTGCCTAAATTCGGGCTTGCATCGTCGGAGATCATTTCCTCGCTGACTATCGCCCTCGTTATTTTATCTTCAAGAAATTTATTGGGAATGAGCCTTGAAAAAACCTCGTCAAGCACCGTGTCAAAGCTTCTGTCGGTTTTAAAGTAATCGATAAGCCCACGGCACGTGCGGAGGATATTGGCAATTTCAAGTAATTCCTTCGGTGTTAACAGCGCACCCTTTTCGGCACGGCTGACGTTTTCGGAAATGTCCTTTATGCTTCCAAAAGAGGGTGTTCCCTTGTACGTTATAAGTCTTCTTGCGTCTGTTGTTTCAGCCTGCAGGTGAGCAATTTTGTCAGGACTGTAGGTTGCTTCAAGCTCAAGACACAGCTCCTTTGCGCCGGACGTTGCGGCACAGTCGGCAAGCTTTTTTCTTATTTTATCGAATTCAAGTGTTGTATATGCTTTTATAAATCTGTCCCTCTGCACCTTAAACCTCCCTTACCGTCTTATAAAAATCAAGTGCGTCAAAGCTTCTTTCCAAGTGGTTGAGCAAATATTTTTCGCATACCGCTTCAAGCATCGGCAAGTCATCCTCACCCACCGAAAACGAAAATATCCTCTTAATATCTGCGCTTATTATATATCGCAGCGCAGTTATAACCGTCGGTGTTATCGGGCATATCACCGAGGCTGTACCGTCATTTGCCGTTTTTTCGCCGTTCAGCCTTTCCTTGCAATCGGAGCATATCACAGTACCGTTCATAACATCAAGATACGATTCCTTTGAAATTCCGCCGCCGCATATACTGCAGCAGGAAAGATCGGGCAAAAATCCGCAGATGCACGACACGGTCAATTCAAACGCCGCCTTTACTATGCGTATGTCCTTTTTGCCCTCTGACAGAGCAAAAAGCGTGTTCAAAAGCAAGCGCATAAGCATACCGCCCTCGTCCTCCGTGGCAACATCCTCGCACACAGCGCACGCATATCCCGCAAGCGCAATGGCAGGGAGCGAATTGTGAAGTCCGAAAAATGTGTTATGCGCATCTGCCTCACGCAAAAATGAAATTTCTTCCTCTTTTTGCACGGTAAACGTAGAGTAGCAATAGAGAGACGCCGATGACATAAACTTACTGCCTGTTTTTCTTGCGCCCTTTGCAAGAACCGTGACCTTGCCGTATTCAGCGCACAAAACGGTTATCATTCTGTCACTTTCTCCGCTGTTGCACGAACGTATGACAACACCCGAAAATGTAGTTATCACAAATTATTCCTCACGGAAGCCGAAGTTCTTGGCAGCAGCCACGCTGTCACGCCAATTTTCCTTGACCTTTACCCAAAGGTCGATAAACACGGGAACACCGAAGAATCTTTCCATATCTTCTCTTGCGTACGTTCCTATTCTTTTAAGCGATGCGCCGTTTTTGCCGATAATGATACCCTTGTGCGATGCTTTTTCGCAGAATATTTCAGCTCTGATGCGTATCATTGAATTCGTTTCCTTGAACTCCTCAATAACTACAGCCGTACCGTGGGGTATCTCATCGTCAAGAGTGCGGAGTATTTTCTCTCTTACTATTTCAGCGGCTATCTGTCTTTCGGGCTGATCCGTTATCATATCATCGGGGAAGAACCAACGCTCCTCTGTCATAAACTTTTCAGCCGCAGACAAAACTATCTCAACGCCGTCAGCCTTCAGAGCCGATATCGGTATAACGTCCGCAAAGTCCATAAGTGCAGAATATTCGATTATAGCCTGTCCGACCTTTTCCTTGTTTGCCGCATCGACCTTGTTTATAACAAGGATAACGGGTATTCTCTGCTTTTTGAATCTTTCAACGAGCATAAGCTCCGTTTTGTCGGGGCTTTTTCCTGCCTCTGTCATAAAAAGTATGCAGTTTGAGCCTGTTATAGAGCCGACTGCGTTTTTGACCATTATGTCGCCCAGGCGTGTTTTTGCCTTATGTACACCGGGGGTATCAAGAAAGACAAACTGTGTTTCGTTCTTTGTCAAAATTCCCGTGATGCGTGTTCTCGTCGTCTGCGGTTTGCTTGAAACTATCGCAATTTTTTCACCGAGAAGTGTGTTTAAAAGCGTTGATTTGCCAACGTTTGGCTTTCCTATTATCGTTATGAATCCTGATTTTTTCATATTTTCCCTCAATTAACCGAACATATACTCTTTGATTACGCTCTGACGTGCGAACATATCTTCCTCATCCTCCTCGGACGTTTCGTGATCGTATCCGAGCAGGTGAAGCGTTGAATGTATGCACAAAAATGCCATTTCCTCGCCTACAGACTGCCCGATCTCACGTGCCTGTCTTGCGCATACATCTGCGCAGATAACGATGTCGCCGAGGTTGAGTCTTCCCGAGGACATATCATAGTCCTCGTATTCTCCGTCATAAAGGGGAAAGGAAAGCACGTCTGTTTCCCTGTCTATATTTCTGTGTGTTTTGTTGAGCTCATGTATCTCATCAGCGCCCACTATCGACACGGACACCTCCGCAGGCTTTTCAAAATCCTCAAATATGAGTGTTGCCTCAACTGCCGCACGGATGATAAGGCGCAGGTCCTTCGTTATGGGAAGTCTGTTCTGTCTGTTTTCTATAAATATTTTCGTTTTCATTTTTCTTTCCTTTTTACCCTTGTGTATTTACTGCCTCTGCTTACGCTTTCAGCCCTGCTTTTTTCGTATTTTTCATAGGCTAAGATTATGCGCTGAACGAGCTTGTGGCGCACCACGTCCTTTTCCGTAAAGCGGTGAATCGCAATATCCTCCACACCGTCAAGTATTTTTATTGCTTCCTTCAAACCGCTTTTTGCGCCGTTCGGCAGGTCTGTCTGTGTTATATCGCCCGTGACTATCGCCTTTGAGTTGAAGCCGAGACGTGTTAAAAACATTTTCATCTGTTCGGGGGTGGTATTCTGCGCCTCGTCAAGAATGATGAACGAGTCATCAAGCGTGCGCCCTCTCATATATGCAAGGGGAGCTATCTCAATAGTGCCCTTTTCAAGATACTTATTGTACGCCTCCGCCCCAAGCATTTCAAACATCGCATCGTATAACGGGCGCAGATACGGATCGATTTTATTCTGAAGGTCACCCGGCAAAAATCCGAGCTTTTCGCCTGCTTCAACCGCAGGACGTGTCAGAATGATGCGGTTTATCTCCTTTGCACGGAGCGCCTTCGTAGCCATAGCCACGGCAAGAAACGTCTTACCCGTTCCCGCAGGGCCGACCCCCATAACAACGGTGTTCTTTTTTATCGCCTCAACGTATTTCTTCTGTCCGACCGTCTTTGCCTTTATCGGCTTGCCTCGTGTCGTAATACAGATACAGTCGTCGTCAAGGTTGTCAAGCTCACGCTCGTTGCCGTCGCTCGTCATTGATATGGCATAGTCGACGTTCTGCTCCGTTATATTATCATTGAGTCTTGACACACGCAAGAGGTATTCAATGACGTATGATGCCTTTTCAACGCCTCTGTCGTCGCCTCTTATAATAACGGCATCTCCGCACGTTTTGTCGGTTGCTCTGTTCGTCACGCTCACACCGAAGGCTTCCTCGATGCGTGAAATATTACTGTCACACACACCGAAAAGCTTTGCAGTCTGCTCGGCGGTGTCTGTTAAAATTATTTTTTCCTGCATATATTTCCCATCTTTATATAAGATTACAGTTTATAATAACATATTATAATATAAAATGCAAGTGTTTATGTAAATTATCCGTTTGATTTATCCCGTCGGAAGACCTATTCTTTCCTCCTTTGCGATGTTGCAGACCATACCGAGGGTACACGAAATACTTACGCCCTCCTCGCTGTTCGTTTTCTTCACATCACGGTACAAAACCTGACCGTCACGGCTTACCTCCTCAAGCTTTTTGAGATATTCACGTCTTGCCATAAGCTCGGTCTGTTCCCTCGTCAGGATACACGTTTTATACTCATATTCCCGGTATACCGTTTCGGTAACATACACAGGCAATTCGACCGTACCGAAGACGGTCAGCTTGTGCTTTTTGCTTTCCTCGTCGAACAGCTCAAAGTCACATTCTATACCCGTCACCATTTCAAGGCCGCACACGGAAAACCTCTTTTGAACGCACTCTTTTCCCGTATACACCTTTTCCTGTACCTCGGCTGGAAAGCTTACGGAAAAGCTTTTTTCGACCTCTGCATACACAGCGCCCCTTGCCCTTACAACTCTTGTGCCGTTGTGCGCCGTTTCGTCAAAGCCCGATATTAAAAGCTCGCCCTTTTCAACCGTCTGACCGACACGGCACACACTGTCGCCCGAATATACCTCGTATCTTACTATAACACCGTCTGACGATGCTATGAGATTTGACGGGGCGGTGCTGTCATCGGGTATTACCCCCGTCACACGTTTTTCCGTCTGTACGTGCGCCACAGTTCCCTCAAGTGTTATGGAAATATAGGAAAATTCATCTGTGCTCAAAAGTGCTTTTATTTCAACTATGTCCTCCTCAAGGGTGGGAATATACGAGCCTGTTTTAAGCCCCGCATCATTCAAAACGGCAAGGAGCTTTTCTTCGTTTTCCTTGTCGTCTATCTCAATATCCCACACGAAATTCGTCGAAAAAGCAATAGCAAAAGCGCAGAAAACAGCACCAAAAAGAAGCCCTGCACGGTGCTTTTTACGTTTCAAACGAAGCAAAAAGCCGTCAGAGCGTACCCTTTTGCATCCGCACGGCATACCGTGCCTTTTTTCATATTTTGAAAGCACGGAAAAATATACCGTTTCACCGTCGGAATACTCATCGAAAAACGGTATTTTGTTTTCCAAAAGAAAGCCGAGTACATCGGCTGATGCACCCTCGGGACAAGTATATTCGGAATAACCGAGAAAAAAATTAATCAGCCTGTTCACATCGGACCTCCGACAGATATTCATAGGAAAATGAGTGTATCTTACCTGCAACCGATACGACATTTTCAGCCGCCGCACACAAGCGAAGCGACTCTCCAGAGATAACTGCGCATTTGCCTCTGTATTTAAGGTCGAGCACGACTCTTGCCGATGAATAATCGCAAAGCCTGAACTTTCCCTCAAGTATCACCTCTTCTTCTCCGTTTATCACAACAGACGGTGCTGACATCGTCACAAGCTTTTGTTTTTTCATTTCCGTACCTCCTTTTCGGTATCTAATGTAATAATATTTAACGCTTATAAATATTATTACACACAGAGGTGATGAAATGGAAAAATCAATTCACATAAGAAAAAACACGTTTGCTTTTTATCTTTTTCTGTCGATTTCCGTGCTTTTCACCGTGTGCCGTGAGGTGTGTATGGCAGGGGCAGTCAAGGGGCTTTCGTTTTGCATCGCCACGCTTATCCCTGCCGTATTTCCTTTCACGGTGGTGTGCAAGCTGCTTGTAAAAGCAGGTGTGATAAGCCGTTTCGGTGTCATTTCATCAGGTCTTGTCTGCGGTGCGCCGTCGGGGGCTTATATGTGCACGGAAATGTACAAAAACGGGTACTGCACAAAGCACACAGCGGAGCATTTATGCGCTGTCACAAATGGAATGACACCGACGTTCGTCATAGGATTTGTGGGGGTATGTTGCTTGAATAATGCGAAAAAAGGTGTGTTTGTGTATCTTATATGCTCATTTTCATCTATTTTGTACGCATTTGTGGTAAAAAAACGTATACGCATCACGGTTAACCGTGCGAATGATATTTCTGTTTTTTCAGCATTTACGGAGTCTGTCACAGACGGCATTTCAGCCGTCATATCTCTTTCGGGCTTTACGGTATTTTTCTTTGTTATTTGCGAATTTTTAAATACATTTTTCGTTTTTTTGCCCTCTCACACACTTTCGTTCCTCTTCCTTTTCTGCGAGCTTATAACCGGAATTTTACAAAGCGCACCGCTTTGCGCCGTGCTGTCAGAGCGTTTGTTTTTTTCTTTTATGTGTGCCTTTACCTCCTTTTCGGGTGTATGTATTCATCTGCAAGTGAGAGGTGTTTTATCACGCACAGGGCTGTCATTCCGCCCGTTTTTCATAGGTAAATGCGTAATGGCTTTTATCTCTTTTATCATTTCGTTTATTTTTTACGGTATTATTTTCGGATAAAATGTAGACATCGGGCGAAAAATGGTGTATAATAGAACTATAACAAAAAGGAAGATAAGGTATGGAAAACAAAGGAATCGAGAACATCTGCGCTTACTGCGAATACGCACGTGACACGCACGAGCGTGAATTTGTCATTTGCTCCAAAAAGGGCGTTGTCAACGCAATGGGTAAATGCCGCAAGTTTATATATGACCCGATGAAAAGAATGCCCCGTCCTGCGCCGAGCGTTGACGGCAAGCTTGAATTTATAGACCTTAACTCGGAAAACTGACAAAATACTCCCACATTTTCCCTCAGTGCATATAATGTACTGCGGTGGCTTGTGCCGCCGCCGAAAGGAGGGAAAGGCTTGATAGAAAAAAAGATAATCGCCGTAAGCTCTGTTACCTACGCAATGAAGGGCGCAGACCTTCTGGCAAAAAACAAGATAAAGCGCCGTGTGTCAAAGCTCAGTCCCGACAAGACGAAACGAGGCTGTACGTACGGCATCTCGGTAAATGCTTCCGAGGTTGAAGATGCTGTACGCATTTTAAAGCTCGGCGGCATAAATTACTCGGAAATAGCCGACGGATAGTTAAGATGATATATCTTGACAATGCCGCCACGTCCTTTCCGAAGCCGCCCTCTGTTTACAGAGAGGCGGAAAAATGTATGAAAACATACTGCGGCAACCCCGGACGTTCATCTCACAGAATGTCGCTTGCCGCCGCTGAAAAAATATACGAATGCCGCTCGGTGCTGTCTGACTTTTTTAATTCAGGTGCGCCCGAGCGTGTTGTTTTCACGTCGAACACCACGTCTGCGCTCAATATCATCATAAAGGGAATTTTGCGTGACGGCGATCACGTGATAACGGGAAACACGGAACACAATTCCGTGCTTCGTGTACTTTACGCTTTAAAGGGAACACGCCGTATATCCGTGTCAAAGGTCGATACCTTGACAGACGAAGATGACATAGCAGACCAGATAAGCCGCTTGATAAATCCCGACACACGTGCCGTCATAATGGCTCATTCGGGGAACGTAATACCGTACGTTTTGCCGATAGCAAAAATCGGTGCGCTGTGCCGTCAAAACGGCATTTTATTCATTCTTGACGGTGCGCAAAGTGCAGGGATATATGACATAGATATGAAAAACGACTGCATCGATGCGCTTTGTATTCCATCGCACAAGGGACTTTACGGAATACAGGGTGCAGGCGCTTTGTGCATTTCAGACACGATAAACGAAAAACACATTTCGACGTTTACACAGGGCGGAAACGGAACAGCCTCATTTGATCCGTCAATGCCCGATTTTTTACCCGACAGGCTTGAATCGGGTACGCTTCCAACCCCTGCAATAGCAAGCCTTTGCGAGGGTGTGAAATATATCAAAGGCATAAAAACCGAAACGGTAAGGCAGATAAACAGCTCGCTTTGCTCGTCACTTTGCGAGCGGCTCTCCTCTGTTTCAAACGTGACTGTTTACAACGGAAAATACATTGGAAGCACCGTTTTGTTTAATATAAACGGTATTCCCTCGGAGGCGGTCGCCTCGCATCTTGACAAGTCGGGGATATGTGTTCGGGGCGGATTTCACTGTGCGCCGGGTATACACACCGTACTCGGTACGGAAAAAAGCGGTGCTGTGCGTGCAAGCTTCGGCATTTTCAACAAGCATAGCGATATTGAACGGCTCTATTCAGCCGTAAAAAATATTGTAAATTCATCAATATAAAAGGGAGTCGGCTCATTGAGCCGACTCCATTTATTTTTACAGCTTTATTTCTACACAAAGTCTTGCATCATCGACAATTACGTTGACAACGTAAGCTTCATTTTTCCAGCCGCCGAATTTGAGTGTAAGCGTTGACGGTGTATTTGCTTTAAGCTGAACGTCCTGCGCCTGAAGGTTTGCAAATTCATTTGATTCATTTTGCGGAACTGCCTCGACAATTACGTTTTTATCCGTCTTGGAGCTTATCTTCACCGTGATTTCATTCGCTGTGTTATCAACGCTTGCACCAGAGGAAAGGTTTATGCTCACAAGCTCAATTTTAACCTCGCTGTCACCATCAAAAACACGTCTTGACGTAACTTCATTTCCGTCATAAGTGCAAATGAGGGTATTTCTCGGATAATACTTCCACAAATCATTGATATAACCGAAAAATCCGTCATCGACCTCAAGTGTGTCCCCCTCGGCATAATAGTCAGAGCATTTCGACACCTCGCCGTCTGGCATTATGCGGTAAATTCCGTCGGTGGTCTTTATCCAGAACGTGTCAACAGGCGCATAGCATTTTTCGGAATGCTGGAAGCTGAACGGCTCATCGGATATTTTTTTGCTTTTTTCGCCGCTTTGCGCAAGCGAAGAAAGCTTTGCAACAAGCTCACCGCCGACATTTCCCTTTATCTCCTTGACGTTTATCCCCGCATTTGTATGGCAGGCAATAAGCAAGTCGATGTTGGAATAATTAACATCAATGTCAGAGCCTTCTATATATCCCGTGTCAAAATCACCGTCGGTCGGTATATCAGCCTCGCCCTGCGTAACATTTTCAGCTGATGACGTTGTGCTGTCATCGCCCGACGTGTCAGCGCTTTCACCCTTTGAGCAGGAGGCAAGCGACAAAATCAATATTAAAAGTAAACAAAAAATACGTTTTTTCATATAAATATCCTTCTTGAAGTTATGTGTAAATGATACATCATAAATAAGAATTTGTCAAGTGGTGTACGCGGTGCGGGCGACATAGGCGAGCTTTTCAAGCATTTCTTCTTCAATTCTTACAGATACACTTTTAATTGCCATATAAAATCTCCAAAATAAACATATTATATATTTATTTTATTGATTTAATATGATATAATGTGTTAAATAGATATACTGTATATCTATATATTTTTGGGGCGCACCCCTACTGTCACGAGAATAAATCACAAAAAGCGCATCCCCGGTCCCCCCCGTCTGGGATGCGCATATTTCCTTCGGAAATATATTAAAAAACACGGCTTGCAAATTTTCAGCAAGCCGTGTTTTTACTGTATTTTATTTTATAATATTTACTCTTACAACGCCTTCGATGGCTGTTATCTTTTCAACGATTTCCTCAGGGAGTGCGCCGTTTATCTCAACGATAGTGTACGCATTGTCCTTCTTGGATTTGTTGATGAAGTTTTCGATGTTCAGATTTGCATCGGAAACAGCGGCTGTTATCTGTGAAAGCACGTTGGGAATGTTCTTGTGGAAGACGCACAGACGGTAGTCACCGTTGTGGGGAAGCTCAACATTCGGATAGTTTACGCTGTTCTTGATGTTTCCGTATTCAAGGAAGTCAACAAGCTCGTGAGCCGCCATAACTGCACAGTTGTCCTCCGCTTCCTCTGTTGAAGCACCGAGGTGGGGGATAGCAATAACGCCGTTCATACCTGCCGTTCTTGCGTTCGGGAAGTCTGTAACGTACTTTGCAACCTTACCGCTTGCAAGTGCCGCTTCGATAGCATCGTCGTCAACGAGTGCATCACGTGCGAAGTTGAGGATAACAACTCCGTCCTTCATCATTGCGATCGTATTGGAGTTTATCATACCCTTTGTTGCAACCTTGGGATCATCGTTTACAACGAGGGGCGTGTGAATGGATATGAAATCACATTCCTTGAATATTTCCTCTCTCGTCATAATTCTGTGAACGTCACGGGAGATGTTCCAAGCCGCTTCAACAGAAAGGTACGGGTCGCAGCCGTAAACCTCCATTCCGAAGTGACGTGCAAGGTTACAAAGCGGGCCGCCGATAGCACCGAGGCCGATAACACCGAGCTTCTTGCCTTTAAGCTCGTGGCCTGCAAACTTGCTCTTGTTCTTTTCGACGCTCTTTGCAATATCGGGGTCAGCGCTGTTTGCCTTTACCCAATCAATACCGCCGACGATGTCACGTGATGCAAGCAGAAGTCCTGCAATTACAAGCTCTTTAACAGCGTTTGCGTTAGCGCCGGGAGTGTTGAAAACAACGATACCGAGATCAGCACATCTGTCAACGGGAATGTTGTTGACGCCTGCGCCTGCACGTGCAATGGCTTTAAGGTCCTTGCCGAATTCCATATCGTGCATTGCCGCAGAACGAACCATTATGGCATCGGGATTTTCGATTTCTTCGCCTACTGTGTATTTATCGTCAAATACGGCTGTGCCGCATTTTGCGATCTTATTAAGAAGTTTGATTTTCATTGTTTGTTCCTTTCGTTACGCTTTGGGATTATTCTTTGCGAATTCATCCATAAATTTAACGAGTTCCTTTACACCCTCAATGGGCATTGCGTTGTAGATAGATGCTCTCATACCGCCGACAGAACGGTGTCCCTTGATGTTCTTGAAGCCGAGTGCATCTGCTTCCTTTGCGAACTTCTTGTCAAGCTCAGCGTCGCCCGTAACGAACGTTACGTTCATCATAGAACGTGAATCCTTCTCAACGGGAGCGATATAGTAATCCTGTGAATCGAGGTAATCGTAAAGAACAGCCGCCTTTTCCTCGTTAAGCTTCTTCATTGCTTCAAGACCGCCGAGGGATTCTATCCACTCAAATACGAGCTTTGCAACATAGATGGGGTAGCAAGGGGGAGTGTTGTACATTGAATCGTTATCTGCCATTATCTTATAATCCATAACAGCGGGGATATCCTCACGTGCGTTACCGATAAGATCCTCTCTTACGATAACGATCGTAAGACCTGCGGGAGCAACGTTCTTCTGTGCGCCTGCGTAGATCATACCGAACTTTGTAACGTCAACAGGCTCGGAAAGTATGCACGATGACATATCCGCAACCAGGGGAATATCACCTGTGTCGGGGATATAGTTGAACTTTGTTCCGTAAATCGTGTTGTTGAAGCAGATGTGAACGTAGTCAGCATCAGCACGGAAATCCTCACGTGTTGTCTTCGGAATGTATGTAAAATTCTTGTCCTTTGACGATGCAACAAGCTTTGCATCACCGTATTTTTCAGCCTCTTTAAGTGCCTTACCCGAGAACTGACCGCTTACGATATAATCAGCCTTCTTGTTCTTTGTCATAAGGTTAAGCGGAACGGAAGCGAACTGAAGCGATGCGCCGCCCTGCAAAAACAGTACCTTGTAATTGTCGGGTATATTCATAACCTTGCGAAGAAGCTTTTCAGCATCCTTGATTATCGCATCGTATGCGGGTGAACGGTGGCTCATTTCCATAACGGACATTCCCGCATCGCCGTAGCAAACCATTTCAGCTGCGCATTTTTCAAGTACGGAGAGAGGAAGTGCGGAAGGACCTGCCGAAAAATTATAGACTCTTTTCATCTTTTTATTCCTTTCAAACATAAGTTTGTTTTTTTCATATATACGAGAATTATATCCCTTTAGTTTGTTAAAGTCAATGATTGTAACAAAAAAATTACAAAATTATATAATAACTTAAACATTTTCGCTCGTTTTATTCAATGCGGCGGTGTTTTGAAGCCATTTGCGTTCATTTATATTTCCGCAGGAAATATGCGCATCCCCCGGTGGGGGTCCGGGGATGCGCCGTTTTATAACACCTCATCCGTCAGGCTTCGCCTGTCACCTTCTCCTATCGAAACGCATAGCGTATCGACCCAGGAAAGGCGTTTATTTTTTAATTTTGTTCTGTGCCGCCGTGAGTGTATTTTCAAGCAGCATTACTCTCGTCATAGGGCCGACACCGCCGGGAACGGGAGTGATAGCGGAAGCTTTGGCAAAGCAGCTTTCGTAGTCAACGTCGCCTGTAAGCTTGCCCTCTTTGTTTTTGTTCATACCGACGTCGATAACAACAGCGCCCTCTTTTATCATATCGCCCGTTATAAAGTCAGCCTTACCGACAGCAGACACGAGGATGTCGGCGTTTCTCGTTACGTCAGCGAGATTCTGCGTGCGTGAGTGAGCAACCGTTACCGTACCGTTTGCGTGGAGAAGTAACAGCGCCATAGGCTTGCCGACGATATTGCTTCTGCCGACAACAACGCAGTTTTTGCCTGCAACCTCGATATTGTAACGCTTCAAAAGCTCCATAACTCCTGCAGGTGTGCAGGGCAAAAAGCTGTAATTTCCGACGGTTATTTTACCGACGTTTACGTAGCTGAACGCATCAACGTCCTTTTCGGGGTCAATTGCGGCAATAACAATTTCCGAATCAAGGTGCTTCGGCAAAGGAAGCTGAACGAGAATACCGTGTATATCCTCACGCTTGTTAAGCGTGTCGATAAGCGCAAGCAGCTCCTTTTCTTCCGTGTTTTCGGGGAGTGCAATTACCTCGGAATTGAATCCGACCTCATCACAGTCCTTTTTCTTGTTTCTTACGTAGACCTGAGATGCGGGGTCCTCACCGACTATAATTACGGCAAGACCGGGCAAAAAGCCGTTTTCTTCCTTGAATTTAAGCGTTCTTTCACGAATTTCGCCCCTCATATCGGACGATGTCTTTTTTCCGTCAATTATTATTGCCATCTTCTTTTTTCTCCGTTTCTTCTGTTTCTGTATCGTTTATTTCTTCGTTTTCCGCTTCTTCGGAAATATCTTCATCTTCATTTTCGTCTGTCAATTTCGCCTCGCCGTCATCATCAGACATATATTCTTCATCAGCTTCCGACTCTTCCGCTTCGGCATCTGTTTCTTCTGCTTCTTCCGTTGATTCTTCAGCACAAAGAGCATCCGTCATCATCCATTTGCCGTTTTCGGTTTTCGTATAAAGCGTCGTGACACCTGCCGCCTTTGCACGGACAGTTCCCCAAACGAGAGCAAAAACGCTGAGCACGATGCAAATAAGCGCAACGAGCTGCGAAAGTCTTATATTCGTCGATCCGAGGTAAAGGGAATCTGTACGCAAGCCCTCGATGAACAGTCTGCCAAGACCGTACCAGCCGAGATATGCAAACAGTATTGCGCCGTCAAATTTCTTCTTTTTGTAGAAAATATTGATAAGAATGAAGCCGAGCAGATTCCAGAGTGATTCGTAAAGAAACGTCGGATGAACGTATCCCTGCGGATCTATTATCAGATCGGGATTTTTCTGCATAAGCAAGGATTTGTGCGAAGACAGATATTCGACCGTTCCCTGCATACGCACACCGTCGTGCGGTGCGTAAACGAATGAGCGCATACCCCACGGAAGATCCGTGTTACAGCCGAATGCCTCCTGATTCATATAGTTGCCCCATCTGCCTATCATCTGTCCGATCATAGTAGCGGGTGCGGCGCAGTCAAGTATGCGAAGCGGCTTGTGCTTTTTGACAAGAGCCGTTACGACAAGCGCACATATTCCGCCGATAACACCGCCGTATATGGCAAGTCCGCCCTTCCAGATGGCGATGGCATCCATAAATGAGTTATACGAATCAAGCTCCGACAGCACGTAGTACGTGCGTGCGCCGATTATACCGAAAATGATCGTGAAGATCGAATAATCGTACATGTGGTCGGGCTTTATTCCGCTTTGCTTTGCACGCATAAATGCGTACAGTACCGCAAGAATTATTCCGACGGTTATGATTATACCGTACCAGAATACGTCCTTGCCGAATACCGTGAATGCAACGGGTGAAAAGCGGAAGGCAAAATCAAACAGTTTAAATTCAACCTGATACATTTTTAAATATCCTTTCCTTTTTGATCTAAAGGTTTAATAACAGACAGCGTGTATGATTCCTGTCTGAAAAGCTCACAGAAAACCTCAAATGCGTATTCGGGGGTTATATTTGCCACCGTTTTCGGTGCGGTGAACAGAAATTCGCCGATGTCGGACATTTCCTCAGCCACCCTCACGCTGTTTTCAAACACCCTCACCGCACTTGCGTAAACGACTCGGCGTGCTGTTTCAAATTCTTCCTCGTCAAATCCCGTGGACTTTACGTTTTCGATATATTCGCAAAGTGATGAATACATCTCCTCAACTCTTTCCGTTTCACCGGAAAATGCGTAAAAAGCGTAGCAATCGGTACATTCATAGCCCGAACAAAAGGTTTTGTTTATTATTCCCTCGTCGTAAAGACGTGAGTAAATTTCGCTTGATCCGCCGAACAGCATCGATGAAAACACCGCAATAGCAGCGGCACGGCGGTTTCTTTCTTCCTCGTCTTCACACGGCAGGTCCTTGACACCGAAGTTGAAGCACGGACGTGACACCTGCATTTTCTTTTCAACATAAGGAAGTCTTACCGCCTTTTCCTCCTTCGGAAAATACGTTTTCGGCGGTTGCCTTTTTTCGCCCTTGAGCTTTTCGCACATTTCGGCGATCTTTAATGGGTCAACGTTTCCCGAAACGCAGAGAGTCATATTTGAAAGTGAATAGAATTTTTCGTAAATTGAATACAAAAGCTCAGGCGTTGCCTTTGATACCGATTCCGCATCTCCCGCAATATCGATCGCGATAGGGTTATCCTCTCTGTACATCGCCGTCATCATTCCGAACATACACTGCCAGTCGGGAGAGTCGTCGTACATCGTTATTTCCTCGATTATTATGCCCTTTTCCTTATCTACCGACTCGGTGGTGAAATGGGGAGAGGTCACGAATGAAAGAAGTATACCGAGGGATTCTGTGAAATTCTCAGCCGCCGTAAAAACGTATGCGGTCTTTGTGAATGACGTGTAGGCATTGGCATCCGCCCCCGTTTCGGCAAACAGCGAGAAAGCGTCGCCGCCGTCCTCCGTTTCAAAAAGCTTATGCTCAAGAAAATGCGCCATTCCGTCGGGCAGGACGTGCGTTTTGCCCTCCCACTCAAACGTGCTGTTGACAGAGCCGAAGTCGGTATAAAATACAGCGTGCGCCGACGTTTTTTCGTTAGGTGCAACGTATAAGGTAAGACCGTTTTCAAGCTGTGATCTATAGCAAATATCACCTGTAACGTCGCAGATGATCTTTTTAAATTCAGCCTTCATCCTCTTCCTCCTCACCGTCGCCGTACATAAAGAACACCGTATCGGGCGCAATACCGTCTGCGGCGTGCGCCACCTGCTCCTTCGTAACAGACATTATTTTTTCGTTTTCTTCCTTTTGGGTAAGCATTTTTCCTCGGAGGGAGCTTTTGAACATTGATGCGGCAATGCCGTCGGGCGAATCAAACACGGACAGCGCTTGATTTGCGAAGCCTCGCTTTGCGTTTTCAAGCTCTTCTTCTGTAAAATCACCGTTTTTCACAAGGTCAAGCTGGCGGAGTATCTCCTCGTAGGCTCTGTCCTTGTTTTCGGCTTTGATTCCCGTTCTGACAGCCATAATTCCCGTTTCGTGACTGCGTCCGGACGAGCAGTAATAGCAAAGCGACAGCTTTTCACGCACGTTACAAAACAGCTTGCTGACGGGAGACTGACCGTAAAGCTCGTCAAACACAGCCTTTATGTAAATATCATCGGGAGTAGATATATCGTCACGGAATCCTATAACGAGCCGTGCCTGCTTCACCGAATGTTTTTCTTCAAAATATCTGATCTTTTCGGGTATTTTTCTTTCAGCTGTCAAGCAAAATTCACGTCTTTGCTCACCGAGGCTTTCGGAAAGCTTGTACGCAAGCTCCTCTGCAAGCTCCGTATTTTCACCGACATACGTCATTTTGACAGGACAATGTGAGAGCATCTCAAGATAACTTTTATAAAGTGACTGAGGTGTTATATTCTCATAAGGAGCCGTATCGGTAGAATATAAAAACGACACGGGCTCACCTTCGCACATAAGCTGAAAGCATCTGTTTGATGCGTAGGAATCCTTGTTGTTTATTGCCGCCAGCAGGGCGTCGCACTTGTTTTTCTTTTCACGTTCTGTATATTCAAGGCTGAATCCGCCATCTGTTATAAGCGGCTTCAGCATAAGCTCCCACAATACGTCTGATGTGCCCTTGGCAATGTCGCTTCCGTCGTAGGCGTAGATGTTTTTCAAATACGATGACGAAAAGCAGACTGACATATAATTGCCGAACGTCGGAAGATAGACCGATACAGACGAGCTGAAAAGACGGTCAAGGCGCTTGCGCAGCACTCGTCTTGTCGGGTATTTACTGCATCCCTGCGACATAACATTCGGCAAAAGCACCTCATTATAAGGAGAGCCTTCAAGCGGAACGAGAAAGTGAACGTTCAGCGTTTCGCTTTTAAATTTATTCGTTTTTGCGGTGATAAGGGTAAAGCCCCTTGACACCTCTTTCGTGTTGTATATCATAATATCCTCATTCAAAAAGGCTTAAAAATTCTCTGCGTGACGTTGAAAGCTCGCACGGCTCTGTGAAATCACGTCTGTATACCTCGATTATGTACTTACCGTTATAATTCACGCCGTCAAGCATTTCCTTGGCTTTTTTCAAGTCGCATATACCGTGTGTGGGAAGTGCACATCGTTCACCGTTCCAGTCGTTCAGATGAACGTGGCATACGTTTTTGCCCATCGCATCGAGCATCTCAAACGGATCATATCCGCCACGACACGCCTGCTTTATGTCAAAGGTGAATTTTATATCGGGTAAAAGACAGCGCAGTCTTGCGATATTTTCGGGCGAGCCGATGTGAGAGGTCGACACGTTTTCCTGCGCAACATTCACACCGAATGATTTCGCCGCAGTTTCAAGGCGGTCGAATATTTCTGCATATCTTTCAACACCTACAAACGGCGCACGCTTGTTGTCGCCGTGGAAGATAACGTATTTCGCACCGAGATATGCGGCGGCTTCAAAATAGTTTTTGTAGTAGTCTATAGCATCATCAACACGGCGGTCATAGCCTGCGAAAAAGAGTATATATTCATACCCCGACGTAAACGGGTGAATTGAAGTTATCTCCATTCCGCCGTCAGTTGCGGCTTTTTTTGTGTCAATAAGATACTGTCCTTTAAGCTCGCTGTGCGTATTTGCAAATATTTCAACCGAGCGAAAGCCCTCACGGGCGCATATACCGAGCGACTCAATAGTGTCATAAGGAAAAAAGCAAGCGCTTGAAACACCTATATCCATAAAAAATCCGTTTCCATAAATTGTGCTTTGACAAAAGCACATTAATAATATATAATATTATACGCAAAAGGTATATTGATGTAAATAGATAAAATATTAATTTTTCCGTATGGGGGTGGTAGGTTTGAAAAAAATATTTTTATCATCTGATGCACGTGCGCTTAAAATTCTGAAGATATGTATGTTTATCATCATCGCAGGACTCGTTTTTACGCTTTTGATCTACATAAACGAGCCGACACCCGATATGAAAGAGATCTGCAAGCAGTCGCTTTTTTCGTGCGCTTTCGGCACGGACATAGCATTCGGGGGCTTTCTTTTGCTCGATTATAACTTCAAAAAGCGGAATTAACAGAATATTTACAAAGAAAACAGCGTGACATATTGACAAAGCCCCTTTATAATGTTAAAATATTTTGCCGCATGATGTGGGGTTAGTATAAATGGGACATCCCATACCTTACTCAGCGAGATTATTGAAAGAGAGGTGCTTTTCGTGTTTGCTATTATCGAAACAGGCGGAAAGCAGTACAAAGTATCCGAAGGAGACGTTATTTTCATCGAAAAGCTCGATGTTGAAGCAGGCTCCGAGTATACATTTGACCGTGTTTTTGCAGTTTGCGGCGACGACGGTATCAAGGTTGGTACACCCGTAGTTGCAGGCGCAACAGTAACTGCTACCGTTGAGAAAAACGGCAGAGGCAAGAAGATCTACGTTCTTAAGTACAAATCCAAGAAGAACGAAAAGAAGAAGATCGGACACAGACAGGCCTATACAAAGGTTACTATCAAGTCCATCAACGCGTAAGCAAAATGACAAAGATCGTATTTTACAAATCGGGCGGCATATATTACGGATTCCGTGAGATAGGCCACAGCGGTTATGAGGACGCAGGACGTGACATCGTCTGTGCGGCTATCTCCGCTATGACTATGCTTATCATCAACACCGTTGAGGTATCTATCGGCTCCGACGTTGAGTACAAGATAGACGACGAAACAACGGATATTGAGGTAATTTGTAAAGGTGCATTACCCAAATACGAGACAAACAAGAGTAAGAATTACGCCATTTCCGCTTTGATGCAGGGTTATTTTCTCCAGCTCAACGATATGCTTGAGGATTATTATGACTATCTCGAAGTGGAAGAAAAAGAAAGAGATATATGATCTCTTTACCAAATAATTACGGAGGAATATAAAATGTTAAAGTTAAGCCTTCAGTTTTTTGCACATAAAAAAGGCGTTGGTTCAACAAAGAACGGTCGTGATAGTGCGGCTCAGCGTCTCGGCGTTAAGAAGTTCGGCGGCGAGAGCGTTCTGGCAGGAAACATCATCATCCGCCAGAGAGGCACAAAGATCCACCCCGGTAAGAATGTTGGCCGTGGCTCTGACGATACACTTTTTGCACTTGTTGACGGACGCGTTAAGTTCGAAAATATTGCAAAGGGCAGAAAATGCGTAAGTGTTGAAGCAGTAGAAGCAAAATAATCTCAAGAACAATAACGAAAACGGGAACACTTCATGGTGTTCCCGTTTTACTTTTTAAAATCCACCCTTGCAGGGGAGGATATTTATTAAGTTATAATCGCCTTTGGCGAGTTTAGAGTTATGATTGGCTTTGCCAAGTTATGATATGCCTGCGGCATAGTTATAAACGCTTGCGAAGCAAGCTCATAACGGTGAGCGAAAGCGAGCCTCATAACTC
>JAFXFN010000031.1 GCA_017520505.1 Clostridia bacterium | reverse complement strand
GGAGCGGAAGACGAGATTCGAACTCGCGACGTTCACCTTGGCAAGGTGACGCTCTACCACTGAGCCACTCCCGCATATGGTGCCTCCGGGTGGAATCGAACCGCCGACACAGGGATTTTCATTCCCTTGCTCTACCGACTGAGCTACAGAGGCAAATTGGCGACCCGAAGGGGACTCGAACCCCTGACCTCTAGCGTGACAGGCTAGCGTTCTAACCAACTGAACTACCGGGCCGGATTGGTGGGAACAATAGGGCTCGAACCTATGACCCTCTGCTTGTAAGGCAGATGCTCTCCCAGCTGAGCTATGCTCCCATACCGTGTGCCTCACGAGTGTCCCTCGCTGCACGGCTTAATTAATATACCACACTTTTTCGGATTTGTCAACCCTTTTTTTTAATTTTTTTTATTTTTTTTGCAATATATTTTTCAGCCGTGCAGAAAGGCTCATTTCCACATCTAAATCACCGTTTTTCAGCCTTTTTCCTGCCCAAAAACCATAAAATCACACCCGTAATGGTAAAAACACCAACTATGACCAGCACCGCTGTGAGCAAAAATACCGTATTTTTTTCCTCACCGCCTGAAGTATCCGAAATATTTTGTGTGACAAATTCAGAATTTTCTTCCGAATTTGTTTCCGCATCACTATCCGATGACACAAATCCCTCCGAAACACAAAGTCTCGGCGTTCCCTCTCCGACAGTTCCTATAATAATTTTTTTTGCACGTCTTATGCTTCCGCAATCGAAGCTCACCTCCGTGTCAGCTCCCGACTGTACATTGACAACGCAGAAAGCGATCTTTTCACCGTCGGCAACGCACACAAACACCTCTGCTGTTTTTTCATCAGCTCCGAGATAATCGACCTTCAGCTTAACGCCGAGCGTTCTTTTGTTCACCGTCACGGGCTCATCAGGCTCAAAAACCATATATCCGCATCCTGCGCTGTTGTCAAGCGATGCCATAACGTATTTTTCGTCAGTTGACAGCGTTATACAACCGACACCGCACAGCCATTTTCCGCCCTCTGTATTCGTAAATATTCTGTTTTTCTCCGACATTACCGTGCCGTACGAAAGATACCCCGTCACGTTTTCCCTTACAGTTTCGGAAAACTCTGACACATCGCAAAGCTCACCCCACGAGGAAAGCCCGAACTGACCGCACAGCGCCTTTACATACTGATCTGCCTGCGCCGTGTCCATATACCTGAACACGTTTCCGCTTTTTACAGCCTCCGAATGCTTTACGGCAAGACACTTAAACGACGTATTTTCATAAAGCGAATAAAAATCCCTCACAAGCTCGCCGTAAGGCTCTGTATACCCCTCTGCGTACACAAACAGCCCTATTTCACGTAAGGCTCTTGCCTCAAGCGACGATACAATATACCGCATATCAAAGCTGTTTTTATCAAGACATTTCTGCACGTCACCGCAAAAGACCATCACATCGGAAATATACGGACACATATCAAATACAGACGATGCAAAGCCGTAAAGCCCCTCCTTATGCTTGCCGTCAAGCGAAAGTATGACAGCACTTGAGGAATTCTCGCTTTTTGCAGACAGATACACCGTATCAAGCGTACATTTCAGAGTTTCGCTGCTGTCAGCCTTGTCGTCATCAAAGCCGAGTCCGTCACCGATGACAAAGCCGTTGACCGTACCGTATTCCCCTCCGTTATACCTCGATGCGATATAACCTACCAAAGCGGAATATTTATAAACAAATTCCTCGTTTTTGAATTCTGCCGGCGATGACACCGTCGGCACACAAACGTAAACAGCACCTCCGACAGCGGATATTCCCGCCACACGTCGGTCGAGATATTCAGCGGAATCCGTATGTACATAAACCGTTTTACCGCCTGCTTTATACGAATACTTCGTTTCACTGTCCGAAATGAATGCGTACACATCGACATTCAGAAATACCGTTCCCGCTTCGGGACAAAATTCACCGTAAGCTCCTTTTTTTGAAAACGGCTCAATGAACGACGATGCCTCGGCACATTCCTCGGGGTTTTCAACAGTGACGTCACGGCAAAGAAATTCAAGCTCGCCGTCCTGCTCATACGCAACGGAATATTTATATAAAAGATTGTTTTTATCCCCGTCATTCACGGGAAAAACGAACGTGTTTTCCTCCGTCAGCTCGCTCAAATACGGCTGTTCCGCTTCATTTTGAGCAAAAAGCATTCTGTAAAGATACACGGGGCATCCGTCGGGGACTTTACCCTTGAATGATACTGTTATATTTTCGCCGTCAGTATAACATTTTCCCGACGTGTCACGGCTTTTATACTGCGTCAAAGATATGTTGTATACCGTCACATCTCCGTCGGGATCTGATGAAAACGAAATATTGAATTCCGCAAGCCTTTCAAGATCTCCAAGCGGTATTATGTAAGTGCCGACACCGTCTGACACCTCGCAGGTGTATGAATTTCTGCTTTTGTATGTGCCGAATGTATCTGCATAATTCACCGTCAGCTTCGATACACCCGCACGGTTGTCAATCGTTATGCTGATCGCATTTTCTCCCTGCCTGAGCAGTCTGTCGATGCGCCCCGACTGAAGCACGCCGTCTTTGCCGTCAAAGCCGAGGACGATACTGCCGTCTGACACCTCGCACGAGCTTCCCGAAAAGGTATATTCCTCTGTCAGATTTTCAGCATAACCGACGGGCGCATACACGTTTGACACGTGTACGTAATCGAGCAAAAAGCCTCCGCCCTCTGCACTTATCGTAACGCCGTCAAGCTTATCACGGCGGCTGAAATCTCTTATATCAAGGCTGACCGTGTACCAATCATCAGAGCCTATCACGCCCTCTGCTTCATAAACGCTGCTCCCTGCCTCTGCCGACACAGTTATCTTCACACCGTTTTCGGTATTGGCTTTAAAAGCGGCGCAAACACTGCCCGCACTCGATGCGTTTATATCGTCAAATGCTATGGAAAGGCTGACGTTTTCCTCATACTCAAGTGCCAAAGCGGTCATACCGCACGCACTGTCTGTTGTGAATTTTGCCTGACCGTCCTTGACAGTCCAGCCTATTGTGTCACTTTCGAAATCGTCTATAAGATTTTTGCACGTATAAGAAAGCTGTTCAGATGAAACAAAAGGCGCAATGTACAGCGCCCCCGTTTCCTCCGCTATGACAGGGACGTTTAAAAACGTCACGGCAAGAAAAGCCGCCACCGCCTTGCGAAAAATATTTTTCATAATTTTATTTACTGTTCTCCGTATTCTCTTTCGATAAAGTCAACGGCACGGCCTGCGCCGTCCTCCGCCTTCAGCAATTTGCCGACATATTCGGCACGCTCTGTATATTCGGGCGAGCAAAGCTCGTCTATGACCTCGGCAAAGCTGACAGCTATCAGCTTTTTGGGGTGCATCGGCTTCGGGCCGAGTCCTCTTTCGTAAACTCTGTTGCCCCAGAATGTCTGCTCGTTATTCACAGGTATCACAAGTGTCGGCTTTCCTGCCATAAGGGCGTTTGCGGTTATTTCCGCATCGCCGTGCTGAATTACCGCCTCACATCTTGAAAACAGCCATTCATACGGAACGTCTTTTGCGCAAATGGCATTTTCCGGAAGATTTTCCCCGCTCGTGTCACCGCCGACCACGGCACGCTTGCCTGCAAGCTTCAAGGCTTGAAGCACGGTCGGCAGCGCATGATCATATTCGGATGCATCTGTGAATTTGACGTACACGGGTGCATTTCCATTTTTCAGAAACTCCGCAAGATCTGCCGGCGGAGTATATGTATCCTCACACTCAAAATCCGAAAAATAGCCGACAATGTGCATATTTTCACGAAGATCGTCACTTTCGGGAAGTATAAGATCGCTGCAGCCAAGCAGATTTTCTATTCCGCTTCCGTCAAGATATTTACGGCAAAGCTTGAATTTATTTTTTATTCCAAGCGGCTTGCACCACGATTTTTTAGAATTTTTCTGAATTTTCACAAGCTTGCGATTGTATGAAATATGCGTCATTTTGTTGTATATTCTTCTGAAAATTCCTCCGACACGGCATTCATCGCTGTATATACAGCGAAACGCAGAGGTCGGCGCATCGGGTGTAAAGCTCAAACGTATATAAGGCTTCTTCAACGACTCACCGATATATACCATACCGAGGGATTTGTCGGTGTAAAGCAATACATCAGCGCCCTGTGATGCTTCAAGAAGCGTTTCTCTTACAAGATCGCTGTCCGATTCGCACAGCTTTTTGATATAAGACATCATCTCGGGCACACTTTCCGCTGTTTTTCCGTTGATCAGATCCTCAGAAGCACAGGGATACTGTATAAATCTTGCACCCGTATTTTCGATATATTCCTTGAAAACGTCAAATGCTATAAGCGTTACGTCGTGATTTTTCTTCACGAGCTGTTTTGCAAGACGTGCGCAAGGGCGCACATCGTGAATAGTGCCGACAGCCAAAATAACGATCTTCATAGTAATCCTCACAGATAATGTATTTAGTTCATTTTATCACAAAAAGATATTTGTGTCAATGATAAGAATTGACACACGGGTAAATCTCATACCATAAAATATGAATATAATGTAAAAACAAGTCTTTTTATATCCAAAAATAAAAATTTGTGATAAAATATGTATACCATAATATGCAGTATTTCAAAAAATACTGCATCAAAAAACGGCAGTAAAGGAAAAGAAAAAATGAAAATACTTGTAATAAACGGCCCGAATCTCAATATGCTCGGAATAAGAGAGCCTGCCATTTACGGAAATCAAAACTATAAAACGCTCGTTGAAATGATAGAGGAAAAGGCAAAAGCACTCGGTGTTTCCGTGTCGGTATATCAATCGAACCACGAGGGCTGTCTTGTTGACGAAATACAAAAAGCATACGGTGATGCCGACGGCATCGTTATAAACCCCGCCGCATATACGCACACAAGCGTGGCTATCCCCGACGCCCTGAAGGCGGTCGGCATACCGACGGTCGAGGTGCACATCTCCGACATCAACCAAAGGGAGGAATTCCGCCGCCATTCGTTCACCTCACCTGCCTGTAAGCTTACAATAGCAGGCCACGGCTTCGACGGATATCTTGAAGCTATGGAATATCTTGTGAACAACTATTCCCCCGAAAAATAACCCCCTGACAGAATCAAAGAATTTCAAGCATTTTTAGGTAGCTATACCGTTATAAACAGGAGTAATAAATATGGGCGACATATTATCGGCCGTCTGGCTTGCCTCAAAGTACAAGGCGGGCCATACACTTCCCAAACGTCTTTTTGATGCATTCGGCTCTTTTGAAAATATATATCTCGGGCAAGCAGATGATTACACAGAAGCAGGCTTTACAATAAGCGAGGTGTCGCCCCTGCTCGGTAAATCGACCGATTATGCAAAGGGCGTGTGTGAATTCTGTGCAAATACAAAAACCGATATAATTACATACGGTGATGACAGATATCCGAGGGCACTTTACGATATGCCCGACTGTCCTATGGTTCTGTTTTGCAGAGGTGATCTGCCCGATATGAACAAACGCACGTGCATCACAATGGTCGGAACAAGGGATATGAGCCCCGACGGTGCGCTGATTGCACATCGCATCGCATTTGAAGCCGCAAGCAGGGGAGCTGTTGTGGTAAGCGGATTTGCACGAGGAATAGATTCAATCGTTCACATAGGTGCGCTTGACGGAGACGGTTCGACCGTGGCGGTGCTCGGATGCGGTATAGACGTTGAATATCCGCTTGAAAACGTACCGCTTAAGGAGAGAATAATCAAATCAAACAGTGCCGTGATAACGCAATTTTTCCCGACTGAAGAGCCGAAAAACACGAATTTTCCAATCAGAAACAAGGTTATGAGCGCAATCTCGCATTGCACAGCGGTCATTGAAGCGCCTATCGGCAGCGGTGCGCTGCTCACAGCGCACCACGCTATAAAGCAAGGCAAAAAGGTTTACACCGTGCCGGGCTCTGTGATGCATCCGACGTTTGAGGGTAATAATTATCTTATAAAGGAAGGCATCGGCGCCGTTCTCGATGTTCAGGACATCCTGCAAGGCTTGTCGGTAATGTTCCCCGACACACAAGGCATACGCAAAATGCAAAAAGAGTATTTTATTCCGCCCGAGCTTGCAAAGGCAGTCAATGATATGTCCGGAGGAAGGACCCGCAAAAACACACCCACCGTCAGCAGAGCTGACGAGCTTGACGGAATTTACCGTGAAATATACGAAAAGATACTGAAAGGCGACGTGCATAACGCCGAGGAGCTTATCAGCGACGGTATGACACTCGGCAAAACTCTCTATGTACTCACACAGCTCGAGGCCGAGGGCTTTATAAACGTGATTCCCGGCGGAGGTTATACGGTCAAAAATACATAACAAAAAAGTTGGCTTATCGGATTTTCCGAAAGTCAACTTTTTTACATAAATCATTCCGCGGCAGCCACTTTTCGTCATAAAATTTAAAATATTTCCGCACGTTTGTATTATATACTCAGTTTCATCTTAAAGTTTACAAATAGATTTCCGCAGGAAATATGCAGACCCCATGCAGTTGACACGGTCAACTGCCGGTGTATCGGAACGATACGCCTTGTCTGCGGGGACGGCTCTGGCGAACTACCGTTACGCCTACGAGCCGTGGGGGGGCGCAGACGGGGCGCCGTTATCGTAAAGATTTAGATGAAACAAAGTATTAGGTAACGTGCATCGATCACTTCGCATAGTGATGTGGACTGCCCGTTTGAACCCATTTCAGCTCATTAAATTCGAGGTATCACTAAGCCAAATAATTCACATTAAAAGACAGCCGATTCCCGCCATAACGGCAGAAAATACAGGAAATCCTACCGCCGTAAAGCACCATTTCATAATCAGAACCTTTTTGGGTATGTACGGCTTCAGATCCTCCGTGCCTTCAATTTCCCACGCTTTTGTTTTACCTACCCAATACCAATCGACAAATACACGGTCGAATACACCCATTATCCATAAAATAGCCGTCATCTGCCAAAAGCCATTCCAAAAGCCCTCGGCACCGTTGATATAATATACCATAAACGGAACAACGGTAAAAACGGGAATAAACAACACACAGGACATAATAATAAAGCTCTTTTTGATCTTCTTTTCGGTGGTATATCCAAGCTCCACGACTCTTTTTTGCACGTCTTCTTCGTAAAGCGCAACTCCGCCGACGGCACCGTCTGAAATCGCAACAACACACGTCATCAGAAGTATAAAGCACATAACGATTCCTTCTAAAATAATAAGCATAAAATCCTCCTTTATATCGTAAGTGAAAGCTCAATACCCAAAACGCCGTACTTTTCCTGCTCGTCTTTTGAGTAGTATTCATTCATATCTGAATAATGTGCAGTATCTATGTTATCCAATGTATACCCGCACTTTAAAAGCGGTAAGCTTTCATATAGTTCCCTAAAAGAATCAAACAGGTGCAAAGCAATAACTTCAGACGTAATAACCTCACACGTCTGTGTGTTCGTAAATTCTATACTATCCCCGAGACTTATCTTTTGCCTTTTCTCGTCAAACAGCCTCAGCTCTATCGTTTTATTTCCGCTTTTTATCATCTCAAACGGAAACGGTTTAAGCTTCATATAATGTGTCATATTTATCCTTCATCCTGTTCAAACAGCTTGTATTTTTTTAATATACTGCCGCAGGCAGTATGCGCCCACTGCCCGCAGGCAATTCGCATGCAGTTCGCCACACGAACTACTCGAACCGTGGGGCGTGAGACCGAGCGCTTGTGAGCAATTTATATCGTATCACACTCTTTACACAAACATCTCATTATTCGGTGAATTTTTTTAAAATTATTTTACTGCATAAATAAACACAGGTATAAGCATGTGAAAAAATAATCTCGTCATACAAAAATGAATAACAATGCATGAATAAACTCCTTATTTCCCACAGAAATTTTATACCCATTCGAGCATAAACTTATAAATTCGGCAAAACCGTATACAAAATTACGTACGGTTGATTCGTAATTTAGATTTGCAACTGCTCCTTTAAGCCCTCCTTGTGTAAAGGAGGGGGAACCGAGCAAGGCTCGGTGGGAGGATTGTTATAATATTATACGCCATCGGCGGATAACATTTCAAGTTTGAGAAAGCAAACATTTAGGGCGCAAAGCCGTATTTTATGCAGTTCCGAATAGGAACTGCATTTCATTTATGCAAAAGATTCGTGAATCCCACTATGGGCGTTTTTTAGTTTACAATATGAAATACTCCCCGCGGGTGCGGAGAGCATTATTATATAAGGAATAAGATAATTCATTAAATGAAAAAACAAAAAGGCCACGCTATTGCACAGCCCCAGTTAACAGTATTAAACGGTATGCAAGCACACCGCAGTAAAATGAATTATATATTATGTTCATTGAAAACCGAATAAAGGAAACGAAAACTCAAAAATTCTTGAATTCAAGGTTTCTGTGATTAATCACAAGAGAACCATTGGAAGTTCAAGCCCTCGGTCTATTAGTATCGCTCAGCTCAATGCATTACTGCACTTACACCTGCGACCTATCAAACTCATAGTCTATGAGTGACCTTACTAGCTTGTGCTATGGGATATCTAATCTTGAAGTGT
>JAFXFN010000030.1 GCA_017520505.1 Clostridia bacterium | reverse complement strand
TAACATCTCCTTGGCTAAAAATATCACTTTAAGCAAAAGCGTCAATTTAGGTACAAAAGAGACAAATCCTTATTCGGGAACCATTAACGGCTACGGCTACACTCTTTCGGGTGTCGTTGCCAACGGAAACGGCAAGGACGGTCAGGCATTGGTGCTTTACAGCGCAGGTATGACCGTAAAGGATCTGCATCTCAACGTAAATATTGATGCAGGTACTAACTCATACGTTGCGGGATTCCTTTACAAAAACGTATCGGGTGCGACATTTGAAAACTGCTCCGTTTCAGGTACTCTTACAGGTGCGGGCTTCATCGGCGGTTTTGTTGCGTTAAACTCATCAACTCTGACAATTAATAACTGTTCTTCTGCAGTCAATATAACTGCAAGTGCGGCAACAGCGGGCGTATTTGTTGCTAACTCAACAAGCAAATTGACCGTAAACGGTTCTGATGTATATGCAAGCACTGTAACGGCAACGGGCAACGTAGGCGGTATCATCGGACTTTCCTCGGGAAGTGTTTCTGCAAGCAATTCGTCCGTTTTCGGCGTTACGTTGACATCAACGGGTAACTATGTCGGCGGTATACTCGGACGTCTTAACGGCACGTCGCTTTCTTGTGAGAACGTAGCTGTTGAAGCTGATATTTCTGCTGTATCACATTCAGGCGGTATTCTCGGCGGTGACGGATATTCAGCATCAACTGCATCCACCCCCTCAACATACCCCAAGATAATATGTAAAAACATCGTAACTGCGGGAACTTATAATTCATCAACATCTTATGCAGGCGGTTTTATCGGATATAACGTAAACGTTGACATCACACTTACAAACTGCGTTTCATTTGCAGATCTTACCGCAGGTGACTATGTCGGAGGATATGCCGCAAATTTAAGAGGCGGTGTGCTGAATTTCACAAACTGTATATATGCAGGTGACATAACTTCCTCAGGAAAGAATAAAGGCAATATAACAGGATACGTTGAAATTAAGTACGCAAATCAAACGGCAGCTTTTACGAACTGCTACGTTTGGGGTGCTACAAAGGTTGCAATGGTATCACAGATCTCGATAGCTGACGGTGTAACGCCCGTTGTAACCGTTGACGGCACATCAACAACGTGGGCAAAAGCGCAAGCTACACATCTTACGGCGGCAGGCATTAAATCAAGGATAACAAATTATATGAAAGATTTTAATGACGAGCTCACATCTCTTGCTGAATACTGTCAGAACGAATATACACACGGAGCTCCCGGTGCTCTTGCGATAAGTGAAATATCACATTGTCCCAAGGACCAAAGCTATGAATACATAGAAATCGTAAACACGTCAGACAGTAATGTAAGCCTTGACGGTTATACGATAATAAGAAATGCGTGTGTAAACTCCGGTGCGGCACAAAGAAATATTATTCAGAGATTTGTGGGAACGAATGATACACTTTCGCCCACAAACATCGCAGCTTTGAATATCAAGAACACAAACATCACTCTTGCGCCTAACGAAACAGCGCTTTTGTGGATAGTTTCATACAAAGCAAAGGACAAGAAGGTTTCCGATTTCACTTCATACTGGAACGGACTTGGTAACGACATATCAAATGTAAAGGTCGCGCGTGTTCCGCAGTATAATTCAGACGGTGATCTCTTCCCCGCTACGGGAATAAATTCCAAATGCGGAAACGGATTTTTGCCCGATAAGTACGGCGCATGCTCAATTTCACTTGTAAACGCTGAAAATTCCGCAAAGAGAGCCTCAAACGGTTCTACCTTAAGCAATATTACACTTCCTTTGACAACTGCAGATACAAATATGATTCTTGAGCTTTCTGACAGCTTTGCAATGTACTTCACGGGAACGACGGCACAGTCAGGCTCTTCATACAATTTTTATGACTTCATCGACGAGGAAGCGTACAGACGCTCACTTTCCGAATTTTTGCCTACGGTTCTTCACGAACAAAGATCAAATTTCCCGCTGACGGTAATACACCGCACAATGGTAACAGGTGAGCTGGACGGAAACGGCTTGCCGAAATCTTTCCACTATCCCAATAATACGGAAAACTCAAAGACGTACACGCCGTACATAGACTACGGCACGTTAAAGACGACGTCAACTCCCGGAAAGCTTATTTCAGGACAGCACGTAAACATCCGTATGAGCGATATAACGGTTGTTGACAGCGATACTGTAAAGGTAACGGGATATGCAAAAAATACGAAATTTGCAGAAGTCGGCTTTATTCTCTACACTGAATCAGCTTCGGGTGTTGTTAAGAACACCAATAAAAAGGCTTTGACAAGCACCGTTGCTTCAAACGGTAAATTCACCGTAACGCTTGACGGCTTCCCTGTTAAAAACGGTGACATTATCGGTGTTGTTCCCTGCGGAGTAAGCGCAGACGGCGAAACGTCCACAGGAAAGCACACTTTCATAAGATATCCTCAAAAATCTGTTGTAATACATTCAGCACGCGCTGATTCGATACGTGTTGCATATTTCTCTGATCAAGAGGAAACGACCGACTACAGAGGTTATTACGAAGCGGCAAAATTATTTGCAGAAGATCTTCAGTATTACACGGGAAAATCCGTAGCACTCGTACCCTTTGACAAGCACGCAAGCTACAGACAGATCGTTTTCTGCAGTCCCACAGCCGCAAAAGAATTTATACCGTCTTCACTTTCCGTAGGCGCAAGCAATTACGCTATTTTAGGAAGATACGGAAACATCTTCATAATCGGAGGCGACGCACTGGCAGCCGAATATGCTTCACAGACGATTATAAGCGCACTCAAGACCTCGACTGCGGAGCTTGATCTTCAGACGTTCTGCACGGGAACTTCAACTGCTTTCAATCCCGGCACGAATAACCTGCCCTTGACTGAAGGCGCAAACTTCCGTATTATGACGTGTAACGTTCTGCGTTACGAGCTTTATCAGAATCTCGAACGAATTTCAGATTTCGTTAAAACGTTCAAATACTACTCACCCGACGTTATCGGATTCCAGGAATACTGCGCTACATTTACTTCCCAGCTCACACCGAAGCTGAAGGATCTCGGCTATACCGTACTCGGAAACGAGATGCGTGGAGGAGATCAGAACTTCACACCTCTTGCATACAAGACAGCACGCTTTAACTGTATTGACAAGGGCTGGTTCAGACTTTCCGGTGAAAGTAACTATCCCGGTCACAACGTAACGTGGGCAGTTTTGCAGGATAAGACAACGGGAGAAAAATTCGCAGTTTCAACAACGCACTTCTTCCACTTGAGCGACAGAACGCAAGCTGACCCGATACGTGCGATAAATGCACAGGAGATCCTTGATCTTTCCAAGCAGCTCGTTTCAAAGCACAACTGTGCTGTTGTAAATATGGGTGACTATAACACGTACTCTACCGACGTAGGATACCCCGTATTCTTCCAGGACAATTTCTTGCACGATGCAAGATTTGTTTCCGAAAGAGGGCTTTACTTGGAGCGTACATCCCACGTTCAAGCCGTTCCGAAGCCTGCTGACGGCTCGCTTACAATGGCGCTTGACATTTTCCACGTAACAGACCTTACACGTGTCGTACGTTTCAGACCTCCGATAAACACAACGACAGGTAATATTTCCGACCACTTCCCCTCATATCTTGATATTGCAGTATCAAAATCCTCCGATTATAAGCTCAATACAAAAGCAGGCTCGGGTGTCACACTTGAAAAATCGGGGAATGACTCAATAATCAAGGTTCCCGCAGGCACGACTGAAAGCGAATTACTTTCATACTTCGACAGCAATGTAAGAATAAGCGGCGGCATTGCAACAGGAAGCAAGATAGTAAATTATTTGGGTTCAATCGCTACCGACTCCGCATACATCGTTCTTGAAAATGATGTCAGCGGCGACGGAGAAATAAACGGTAAAGACGTTGTAAGAGCTAAAAAATATATGCTCGGTATAGAAAACAACAAGATAAACATCATCGCAGGCGACAAGAACAATGACGGAAAGATAAACGATTCCGAAATCAGTGCACTTGTTGATCTTATCCCTAATTAAATAAACAGAAAAATTCACGCTGAAATTCAGCGTGAATTTTTTATATCAAAAAAGGTCGGAAAACTTCCGACCTTTTTATTTACATACTATAATTATTCTTCTACGATCTCAGCATCGGGAGCGTTCTTCTTTACGCTTTCGATACCGTTTTCGCAGCTTGCCTTTGTCTTATAGCCTTCAGATGTTGCGATAACTTCGCCGTTTCTTGCCTTAAGACGGAAGCGGAATTCGCCTGCCTTGTCTTCGTACATTTCAAACTTGGGGTGCTTAACTGCAACAACGGGATCAACTGTCTGGTCTTCAACCTCACCTACGCAGTTGTTCTTTACGCTTTCGATGCCGTTCATGCAAGCAGCCTTTGTTGTGTAAACTTCAGATGTTGCGATAACCTGACCGTTTGTTGCCTTAAGGTCAAACTTAATGCCTGTAGCTGTTTCTCTTACTACAAATTTTCCCATGATATTTCTCCATCCTTAATTGTATTTATCGGAAAAAATCCGATAGTTCATATACTAACAACATTATAGCATATAAAAAATAATTTGTCAAGGGTTCTATAATATTGTATTTTTATGCGTTTCGCGTGTATAAAAACAGTCAGAAAATAACTTTTTTCGTTTATGATATTGACAATATCCGACTTTTGATATATAATACTAATGTTAATTATATTTAGATATGCGTTTTGGCATATCAAAGAAAGGATAATATATTATTATGAAGAAAATAGTTTCTTTCATCTTGGCGCTTTCACTTCTTGCTGTTTGCGCTGTTTCCTTTGCTTCTTGCTCAAAGGATGACGAAAATGTACTGAAAATGGCTACAAACGCCGCATTCCCTCCCTATGAATTTTACGAGGGTGAGAAGATCGTTGGTATCGATGCTGAAATTGCTGAGCTTATTGCAAAGGATCTCGGCATGACGCTTCAGATCGTTGACACAGAGTTTGACTCCATCATCACAGGCGTTACCGAAGGCAAATACGATTTCGGTATGGCAGGTATGACAGTTACCGAGGACAGACTCAAGAGCGTTAACTTCTCAACATCTTATGCAAAGGGTGTTCAGGTTATCATCGTTAAGAATGATTCCCCCATCACATCCATCGACGACCTTTCCGCTGACGGTGCAACATACAAGATCGGTGTTCAGCAGGGTACAACAGGTGACATCTACGCTTCCGATACTCCCGAAAACGGCGGTTTCGGCGAAGACAGAGTTACAAGCTACAACACAGGTGCTGAAGCAGTTCTTGCTTTGACAACAGGCAAAGTTGACTGCGTTATCATCGATAACGAGCCTGCTAAATCTTACGTTAAGACATACGAAGGCCTCAAGATACTCGACACAGAATACGTTGAAGAGGATTACGCTATCTGCGTAAGCAAGGATAACGAAGACCTTCTTAAGAAAATCAACGATTCGTTGAAAAAGAACACCGAAAACGGTGAGATCCAGAAGATAATCGACAAGTACATCAAGGCTGATTCCGCTAAATAATTCTGTACTTTTGATTTGATTAAAAGGGGTTACCTCACGGTTACCCCTTTTATATATTAAACGAGGTGGTATTTAAATGATGTTCGATGTAATCGGACAATGGCTTAATGAACAGCGTGAGCTGTTTATTCTCAACTTTATAGACGAAAGCAGATGGAAGCTGCTTCTTACAGGTCTTGGCAATACTCTTCTGATAACCTTATTTGCAACGCTTATCGGTATATTTTTGGGCATTATAGTTGCCGCAGTTCGTACGACGTACGATAAAAACGGCGAGGCTATGGCATTTCACAAAAGCATAGGCTATTACGTTTTAAAAATAGCGAACGTGCTTTGTAAGCTTTACCTTACGGTAATGAGAGGCACGCCCGTTGTCGTTCAGCTTCTTATTGCATACTTCATAATATTTGCATCATCCGATAACGGTATTATGGTCGCAATATTTGCTTTCGGTGTAAACTCGGGCGCGTACGTTGCCGAAATCCTCCGCGGCGGTATTATGTCTATCGACAACGGTCAGTTTGAAGCAGGACGTTCACTTGGCTTCAATTATCTGCAAACGATGATATACATCGTTATTCCCCAGGCAATAAAGACAGCGCTTCCCTCCCTCCTCAACGAATTCATCGCACTGCTTAAGGAAACATCCGTTGCAGGTTACGTAGGACTCGTTGATATAACAAAGGCAGGCGCTATAATCAGAGGAAGAACTTTCTCCGCATTTATGCCGCTTATAGCAGTTGCGCTTGTTTATCTCATTCTTGTAACACTCCTTACATGGGCTGTTTCAAAGATCGAAAGGAGGTTGCGTAAGAGTGAAAGATAACGTTCTTATAAAGGTCGAAAACCTTAAAAAGCATTATTCTGGCGGTAAGGTCAAGGCACTTGACGGAGTAAACGCTGAAATTAAAAAGGGCGAGGTTATCGTCGTTATCGGTCCTTCGGGAAGCGGTAAATCGACATTTTTGCGTTCTCTTAATCTTTTGGAGCTTCCGACAGACGGAAAGATAACCTTTGACGGCGAGGATATTACAGCGGCAAAGGTAAACATAAACCGCCACCGTCAGAAGATGGGTATGGTGTTCCAGCACTTCAATCTTTTCCCGAATATGACGATACTGCGCAATATGACGATAGCTCCTATGAAGCTTCTCGGAAAGAAAAAGGAAGAAGCAGAAGCACAGGCTATGGCACTTTTAAACCGTGTAGGACTTGCTGACAGATGCAATGCTTACCCCAGCCAGCTTTCGGGCGGTCAGAAGCAAAGAATTGCCATTGTGCGTTCTCTTTGTATGTCACCTGAAGTAATGCTGTTTGACGAGCCGACGTCAGCGCTTGACCCCGAAATGGTCGGTGAGGTTCTTGACGTTATGCGTGAGCTTGCACGTGACGGAATGACAATGGTCGTTGTAACACACGAAATGGGCTTTGCAAAGGAAGTCGGAAGCCGTGTGATATTTATGGATGAGGGCAGAATAATCGAAGAAGGCACACCGGATGAAATATTCCGTGATCCTAAAAGCGACAGACTTAAAAGCTTCTTGATGAAGGTACTTTAAAACAGATAAAAAGCAGGGCGGAAGGCGTGCAAAATTAGCGGTAAAATGAAATTAGCCACCACGGTTTTCGTGGTGGCTTTTTGATATGCAGAAAGCAAAGAAGAAGCCCCGCCGAAGCGGGGCAAGGTTTATTCGAAACATTCAGCATAATTAGTATCTGCTTTTATACGTTCCTTGAATTCTTCGGGAAGACCTTCTATCCATCTCTTCCAAAAAGTTGAGGGTACTGACGGGAAATTCGCACTTGGGAATGTTACCTTTACTACAAGCGGTGATGTATATTGATATTCACCTGTGCATCGGATGGAATCATAAAGCTTTTTATGCTCAAATCCTTTTTTGAAGTATTCAAACGCTTGGTCTGTGTTCTTATTAAATTGAGCTTCACATACTGCCGCGTGCAGATAAAGTTCTCTAAGATGAGAGTGAGCAACACCACATCTTCCGTCGCTAAAAATCGATTCATATAAATGCGCGAGATCCACAAACAATTTGATTCCTTCTGCTTTTGTAAACAGTGAAATTTTGGTGCACACGGAGTTGCACAGAACATTTTTTAATTCTGTCAAAAGTGAAATGATGGCTTCACCTTGATATTTGTCACGTTCTTCTGCTTCGGTTGCTTTAGGCATAAGTGTTTCGCGGCACATGATAATGGAATTTTGTTTTGAAGCCAAGGCTTTTGCCTTGTCGTTATACCCCATCTTTGCATATACGAGCACCATCATCTTTGTTATAGCATCGCGATCTTCGGGAGAAATATCCATGGCTAAAACTTTTTCAAAAACACGAACTTCTTCTTGCCAATACACGTTTCCCGAATTATATTCAGTATCCTCGTGAGCGTAGTCGGAATCATTTGTGGTATAGCTTCTCGCCCCGTATTTTTTCCACCCGTGCAGACTCAATGCGTATCCAAGCTTAATCAATACTTGTGGTTCTGACGGAAATTCCTCGGCTGCCGCGCGGAGCATTTCAACACATTCTGTCATATCGCCTTGTTCGTTGATTGCCTTTTCAGCCTTCTCCAATATGGATTTTAATTTCTCTTGTCTGTCTTTGCTATATCCAAAAAGTTCATCAATGCTTATGTTGAAATAGTTAGCAATGGCAGGTATCAACTCCATATCGGGATAACCGCCGTTTGCTTCCCAACGAGAAATCGCCTGAGGGCTGACTCCAAGGGCGTTGGCTAAATCCTCTTGTTTTCTGCCATCACGCTGTCGCAGTTGCTTTATCTTTTCACCAATTTTAATATTCATACTCTGACCTCCAGTTATTGATATCACCGGTGTGATTATATTTTATCATATAAGGGAGTAATAGTCAATTATCAATTCATTGTTTGGCAATCAAGTAACACTTGTTTTCAGCTTTCCCAACGCTTGCGTCTGGGGCAAGCATAGCGCGTGGCAGTCCACGCACCATCGGGCAGAAGCCCGAACCCACTATCCGCAGAGGAACGGCACGCAAAAGCCTCCATCCGAGAGGGAGGGGGACCGCGATAGCGGTGGAAGGAGCCCGCGTGACTTTCAGTTTGCACGGATTTTATTGTTACGCGCTCTCCTTCAGTCGCCTACGGCGCCAGCTCCCTCCCGGAGGGAGCCTTTCGTAAGTTTGCCTCATAAAAACAACACCGCCAAAGAAAAATCTTTGGTGGTGTTAGTTATTTCTCCGCTAAGAATGCAGAGGCGATGCCCTGCTTTTTATTGTTCGTTTTATATTGAATATTTGTTTTTGTACATTTCGTACTTTTCTGAAAATGCTGTGTTGATACCCGATTTGACTTCATCAAGGTACTTATGTACACCCTTTTCGCCAGAAATATCAATAAGCGTTACGGCGATATTTGAGCAATGGTCAGACACACGTTCAAAGTTTGTAAGCAGATCTGAGAGAACAAAACCGAGCTCTATTGTACAAGCTCCGTTCTGCAAACGGTCGATATGCTTCGTCTTGATGTCGAGAATGAGGTCATCTATACGTTCCTCAAGAGGTTCAACGTCAGCTGCCGCCAGCACGTTGTTTTCTGAAAATGCTCTGTACGTTATGTCGATTATTTCATCAAGCGCAAACTTCAAAATACCTATTTCCTGGTTTGCCTGCTCGGAGAATGAAATCTTCTTTTCTTTCATCTCTGTGAGTGTATCTACAATATTTACTGCGTGGTCGCCGATTCTTTCAAAATCTCCTATTGCACGGAGAAGCTTTGAAATCTGGCGGCTGTCGGAATAAGTAAGATCCTTACTTGACAGCTTGACAAGATACGAGCCGAGCTGGTCCTCGTATTTGTCGATGTCACTTTCCAATTCGTATACCGAATCTGCCGTCTTCTTGTCAAATTTGTTGACCAAGGAGATCGCATCCTTGATCGTCTTAACCGAAAGCTTTGCCATATCTACCGTCACGTTATTACATTCGGGAATAGCAAACGAGGGAGTGTTAAGCAAACGCTCATCAATGAGGGGTGCTTCAACAACCTTATCATCACCCTTGACAACGACCTCTGCAAGCTTGATAAGAAGCTTACCAAACGGCAACAGCAGCAGCGTCGTTGTGACATTAAATATACTGTGTACAACGGCAATACCAAACGCATCTATTGCTGTATCGAGGAATGCAAGGCTTACAAGATAGTCTACAAGACTGTATGCAACAAGTATTACAAACGTACCGATTATATTGAATGAAATATGGATGACCGCAACACGCTTCGCATTTTTCGTAACACCGATACTTGAAATGAGAGACGTTACACAAGTACCGATATTTTGTCCCATAATTATCGGAATTGCCATAGCAAACGTGATATTTCCCGTTAAAGCAAGTGACTGAAGTATCGCCACTGATGCCGCCGAGCTTTGAATAATACCTGTAAACAATGCGCCTACAACAACACCGATAACGGGATTATTGAACATTACAAGCACTTGGGCAAATGATTCGGATTCCGAAAGCGGTTCCATAGCATCACCCATAAGCGACATACCGAACATAAGAACGGCAAAGCCTACGAGTATACTTCCGATGTCCCTTTTTTTGGGGCTTTTCGACATCATTATCATAACGACACCGATGAGAGCCAAAACAGCCGAGAAGTTTGACGGCTTCAGCATACTTAAAAAGATATTACCGCTTGTATCCTCAATTCCCGCAAGCGACAAAAGCCAAGCAGTAAGTGTCGTACCGATGTTAGAACCCATAATAGCGCTTACAGTTTGCGAGAACTGCATAACACCCGAGTTTACAAGTCCGACGAGCATTACCGTGAATGCCGATGACGACTGAATGGCAATGGTGATACCGGCACCGAGCAAAATACCTCTTGTGGTGCTTGATGTGAGCGTATTCAACGCCCTTTCAAGCTTACCGCCTGCCATTTTTTCAAGTCCGTTTGACATAACCGTCATACCGTAAAGGAAAAAGGCAAGACCTCCGACAAGACCTACAATCATAGAAAAAATTGCGTTTACATCCATAAGTAAATCTCCTTTAATTATGATTAACACAATTTTACATTTTAAAAAAAAGCACCGTAAAAAAAATATGTAAAAACACTGTTAACATTTATTAGCACAAGTGCTGTCAAATTTTATATTTTTATGTTGACAAGGAGATAAAAATGTAATAAAATAAATGAGAAAAATATAAAATAACGGAGAAAAATATGAAATTGACGATTAAAAAATTTGATGAGCTTACAATATATGAGCTTTACAGTATAATGCAGGCACGCATAGAAATTTTCACCGTAGAACAAAACTGCGCATATCAGGACCTTGACGGAAAGGATTTTGACTGTCACCACATATTTTTCAGCGAAAACGGCAAAATCCTTGCTTATTGCAGAGTTGCGCCAAAGGGACTTATCTACGAAAACGTTACCATTGGCAGAGTAATTACCGTTGCAAGAGGTACGGGGCTTGGCAAAAAGCTTATGCTGGAAGCACTTGAGGTAGCACGGGAAAAATATTCCGCAGATACCGTTTCAATAGGTGCGCAGATACAGGCGCAGGGATTTTATGAAAAATGCGGTTTTACAGCAACTGACAAAAAATATATCGAGGACGGGATTCCTCACGTTATGATGTACAAGAATATATAAAAATAATCCGCATCACACGATGCGGATTATTTTTTAGTGACTTGCTTTCCATTCTTCAGCCTTTGCCGCTGACATTCTGGTAATGTTTTCAGCAGGATGGATCGACTTTTCTCCGCCGTTTACGTAAAGAAAATACTTGCCGCCCGCTGTTACGTAAAGGGATTCTTCATATCCCTCGGGATCACCGAAATATCCTTGTGTGTATTTTTTAAGAAGCTCTGATGCTTCCGTATCATACTCAACCTTACAGATTATTTTTTTCATTTCTACCCTCCTATATCATTTTTCGATTATCATATCACAAAACATTCTTAATTTCAAGCTTTTTTTATTAATATATTATTGTATCATTTTCCGTCGCAGATATCATCTATAAGCTTAAGCTCCTCTGCACTGAAATATGCGCCGCTCAATGCTTTTATATTGTCTGTTATCTGCTCGGGCTTTGATGCTCCGACAAGAACGCTCACTATTCCCTTTTTTGAAAGCACCCATTTGAGTGCGGTCTGTGCGAGCGTTTCGCCTCTTTGCTTTGCAAGCTTATCAAGCTTTTTAATTTTTTCTATAATTTCGGGTGTTACAGAGCTTTCATTTAAAAAACGTCCGTCTGTTTTTACTCTGCTGTCATTTGGAATTCCGTTTATATATCTGTTTGTCAAAAGCCCCTGCGCAAGAGGTGAAAATGCAATCATTCCGCAGCCGATTTCGGATGACGTTGCGAGTGCTCCGTTTTCCTCGACGGTTCTGTTGAATATACTGTATCTGTTCTGATTTATTATAAACGGACATTTAAGCTCCTTGAGTATTTCAGACGCCCTTTTCATTCTTTCACCGTCGTAATTTGAAAGCCCTGCATAAAGCGCTTTGCCGCTTTTAACGATGCTGTCAAGCGCTCCCATCGTTTCTTCAAGCGGGGTTTCGGGATCGGGACGGTGGTGATAAAATATATCAACGTAATCAAGCCGCATTCTCATAAGGCTCTGTTCAAGACTTGCAATGAGATATTTACGGCTTCCGAAGTCACCGTAAGGACCGTCCCACATTGTGTAACCCGCTTTTGTGCTTATGATAAGCTCGTCACGGTATGCTTTCATTTCCGAATTCAGTATTTTACCGAAATTGATCTCGGCAGCCCCCGGGCAGGGACCGTAATTGTTTGCAAGATCAAAATGTGTTATACCGTTATCAAATGCGGTAAAGCACATTTTTTTCATATTTTCAAAATCTGCATTATCACCGAAATTGTGCCACAAGCCGAGCGAAACACCGGGCAGCTTCAATCCGCTGTTTCCGCATCGGTTATAAGAAATTTTTTCGTATCTTTCATTATCAGCCTTATACATAGAACCTCCGTATTAAACGACTTGACATATACAGTTTTATAAGTTAAAATAATTATAACACGATAGGCCTTTATAGTCAAGGAGATTTTACATGAAGACGAAATATATAGTAAAAAGAATAAGACGAATGGAAAACCTGATGAACGAGGTTATTTATGCGTTTGGAAATTCCGAAAATTTTCGGGATAACAAAAAAATGACGGAGAACGTGAAAATACTTGCTGATTATATGGAGTCGGGAGTATGGCTGTCAGACTTTGAAAAATGTGAGCGCGGAGAGCTTCCGAAAAAGCTCCGCTGCGGTGTACTTTCCGAGGACACGCTTTACAATCTTTTATGTGATATAGATAAAAAACGACGGAATTCAAAATGAATTCCGTCGTTTTATTTTTTTAATATCTTTTTTTAAGCTTTTTGCTTAAAAGCACCGTTGATGCAAATGATATAACGGTTATGAGTGCTGTAAGCGGTATTATGTCAAACGTAGGCGGATTGTCCGCTTCCTCATCGACAACAAACAGCACATCGACCGTGACGTTATGCGACGGTTGAATAAAGCTGTACGTACCGTCTTTGTTATCAGTCACGGAAACAACGTTTCCGTTTGCATCGCTTACCGATACGTTTTCCGTTTTATAACCGAAATCGGGTGTTACCGTTATCGTAACCGTTCCGTTTTCCTCACATTCGCTCTTATCAACTGTCACCGTGCCGTGTTCAGCGTCGTTTACAGTTACCGTATAAACAGGTGTCGGCGCATCGCCTTCCACGTTTATTTCCGCTGTTGCGTAAATACCCCATCTCGGATAATAAGCACAAAGCGTTGCAGTACCGTTGCCGTTTGCAGTTATAACACCGTTTTCGTCAACCGTTGCTACCAGAGGATCATCTGTTGTGAATACAACATTTCCTGAAAGATCATCCCACGGAGCTGCCACTGCATTTACACCGAACGTCATTCCCTCTGCAAGGTTTATTTCTCCGTCAATACCGTTTATTTCAGCGCACACAGGAACGCCGGGAATAAACCGAATCGTCTTCGAGGTATGTTCACTGTCTTGAACATACGTCGCAAGCTTCATATTGATATATCCGAATGACGTGAAATCATCTACGGACGGCTCAAATGGGATTACAGCATTGAAGCTTTCACCTGATGCAAGTGCGGGAATATCAAATTCGCAGTAAACCTCCGCATCCTTTGCCCCGTCAAGCCTTATAAGCTTACCAAGACTTGCTTTTGCATCCTTATTTCCGATGTTTTTAACTGTTGCATATACGTAATATTTTCCGTTTTCGGACTTTATTACGTCATCGGAAATTTTAAGTACGCTTTCACAGCGCAGTTCCTTTGTAACCGTATCGGGATTTGATACATCAACATCGTGCTCGCTTACGGTTACCTCTATTGACATATCGGAAATATCTTCGGGAATCATCCACGGAACTGTTATTTCGTATGTTTCAGAGGCATCAAGGTGCATATCAAGCGAGTCGCTTGCAATTACATTCTTGACACCGTTTTTAACCGTACTTACGGTATAATCAAAGCCTGTGGTCGTTATAAGTCCCTCGTTTTGTACCGTGAACACGATATTTTCCGTTGTGTTCTTAACAAGACTTTCGGGAATTGTAATATCGCCCAAAACGCTTATCGAACCCTTGGGACTGAATTCGATCTCAACAAGCTGATTTTTGCCGTTTTGTATGTTGCCGTTATCATCTATCCAGTGATCATAATGGTTTGAAACAGCAAATATATCGTTATCTTTAGTCATAACAATATCAAACTCATCTATGACCTTGCCGTAGTCTGTTATCTGAACAGCCTTTCCGAAGCCCCAATTTTCGTGTATTTCGATATCGTCAACGTCAACCGTTTCATCATCATTTTCAGAAACGTCACGCTGGTAGCGGGCGCCGAACAGCTCAATACCGTCATCACCTTCTTTTGTGTCTGTCGATGTATAGAAGATATATATATCATCGCCGTTTGTCACAAGACGGTAATCTGCAACGCTGACAGATGATGACTCATCCTTTTGCAGATTTTCCTTTTCGGAGCTTATGTCGTTATTGTAAAGCTCCTCAAACAAGGTGCGTTCATAATATTCTTTGTCAATTCCGAGCTCCTCTGCTGTTTTGCGATACCATTCCTTATCTCCGTTCTCAGCGCTCTGTATGTATACAGACGACACAGAGGAATCAGAGCCAAGCAATCCTTCAAGCATATTGCTTACGTCGAAAAGATTGAACGTTCCTCCGTTTTCAAGCCAAGTAAGATATACCGTACCGTCTATATCCGTAAGTGCGGGGCTTGATTGGCTGAGCATATCGTTCGTCATCGGTATGGGATAATACGTAATATCCGAATCGATATCGGTAATGCTCAGGAAAAGCTCACGGTCAGAATGTGTATTCAGATCACAGTCCTCGTCGACCGTGTACGTTGCAAGCATATAATTCTTGCCGTTTATCTTCGTTGTTTCGCTCTTGTAGTCAAATACAAGCGGATCTGTCAATAAAGGATGCTGAACCGTGATAAATTCTTCATTCTCTACCGTTCTTGTAGGGATATCGCATTTCACATAAGCCATCGTTGAATACGTAGCGGTAAGGTCAAGAAGTCCTTCCTCTGTCTTCACGTCGCTTATGTCACGCTTCATATAACTGCAATACAGCTTATCGCCAACGATATTGAGCTGAGGTGCAAAGTTGAAAAATCCGTCGTCAACAAGTGTCATTTCCTTATTGAACGTGCCGTTTTCATACACCGCAACGGATATACCGAGCGAATTGAGCTTATCGAAATTTGTATCGTTTTCATTAAACGTCTTATTGGCATCTACCCACGCAACAGCCGCTTTTCCGTTTCTGTAGATAACGGCGGGATTTGTGTCCATCGTGCCGTCATCGGAAACCATTTGGGGCTTGCTCCAAACACCGTTTTTGTATACCGTATAGAACAGCGCCATATCATTGAGCGTGCCTGTAGTTCCTCTGTTACCTATAAAGAACAGCATACGGCTTCCGTCATCAAACAGTATGAGCTTCGGACGTGTACGCTCTGCCGCATCATCAAGAAGAATGTTTCTGTTTACTTCCTCGGGGGTTGCCTTTATAAATCCGTTATATCCGAAGTCGGACATATCAGACGTACCCGTGTAATACTCGTGAATTGCCGTTTGTGTATCATTTCCCTTTTGAGCCGAGTGCACAGGATCATTTGATGATAACATAATATCAACATTTCCACCGAGGAACGACACGCTCGTCTTTCCCTCGTAAATACCAAAGCCGTATTTGAAATTACCGACGTCAAAATTTATACTGAGGCAAAGCAGGTCTATTCCTATACCGCCCGATGCCAAAAGCAAAACACCGTAGTTTTTCTCGAAATCAGACGTCGGCAAGCTGAACTGCAAGCCGTACTTTACGTATCCTCTTATAGAAAGCACGTTGCACATACCTGCTCCTGCCTGAGCCATAATTGATGCCGTCAAGCCGAAGACGGCGTTTGTTTTTTCAAGTCTTTGATGAATATTGCCGGAATACTTGTCAAAATCTCCTGCAGTAAGAACGTTGTCCGCATTGTGTGAGGGGTAATATACAAATACATCACCCTGAACAGAGCCCGTGAAATTAACGAACACGGGAACTCCGTTTAAAACGGTGTAGATGTTCTGGCTGTAGTTTGCCGCAACCGTTACGCCCGCAGTACCTGAACAAAATACGTATTCAGCCCTGACGGGATCGTAAATAAAGTCAAATGCAAGAATTATCAAAACGTTGAATTTCATTGTTTTGACCTTACTGAAGCCGGAAAGCGGCTCGCCTGCGCCATCCTCCATATCCATTTTGTAAGAATCAAACACATTCTTCTGATATTCAAGATCTCTGAGTTTATTGTTTATGCTCTCGCTCTGCTCCGGAGTAGACGTTTGCTTGAGTGCCTCTATGGTCGCCATCGTACTGTCTTTTAAATTCTTTTCAACAGCTCCGATAGCATTGTAATTTTCCTGCGCCTTTTTCGCCGCCTGATTCAAAGCCTTCAATTTGTCAAGCTTCTCTTTCGTTCCGAGCGACTGCGTACCGAACGCCAGCACGTCTGCATTTATCGAAACGGTATATCCCGTTGCTCTGCCGACTTCATCCGTTTCCCATTCCGTTTTTGAGAAGCTGAGAAGTCCCGAGGAAACACTTGCGCTTGCTGCCCCTATTATCGGGATATTAACAGCTTCCGATTCGGGAAGCTCATACGTTTTAGGGAATATGAGTGTATTTTCTATGTAGAATGAATAGCCTGTTTCGATTTCGGGGTGTGCTACTGAGTAGGGATTGCCGAAATCATCGTATTTTCTTTCTATAACACGCACACGAAGTCTGTCGCCGTTATGGAACACCTGATTCATTCCCTCAACAGTAAGCTTGAATTTACCGCCCTGAAGTGTTTCATCTTCGTTGAATGCAGTAAATTTACGAAGTCGTGTACCTGCAACTTCGTAAAGACCGAATTCAAGCTTTTCAACAAGCTTTATTTCGGAATTTGAGGTATTGGAAACTATTACATCGAATGAAACAGAATCATCAAATATGCGTATCGAGTTTTCATTTTCATTCGTTGCATCGTTATTTGATGAATTTGCGTAACGGTAATTAATGCTTTCTATATACGGTGCGCCGTCGGGATACGATACAGCCGTTTCGGTAAGCATCGTCGATGCGCATCCGTTTGTAACGGTTCCGCCGAGAGTCAATTCAACTCTCTGTTTATCGCTTCCGTTGAACACAAGCATCGTTATGCGGTCACCGACTCTGCCGTAAACGTGGTTTTCCGTTCCGACGTCACCCGCTGCAAACGTGCCGTCCTCGTACGTCATCGTGCTGACGCTTGAAACGGCTTGAATTTTTTTCGTGCCGATTACCGTTCCGTATTCATCAAATTCATTTACTTCGATTTCCTTTTGTATACCGGGAAGCGATACCATATAATCGGATACAGGTACACGTACGTTTCCCTTTACGGTAGGAAGTATGGTCGGATAATTCGTAACGATGGAGCCGTTTACTGAAAATCTGACCATATCGCTTTTAAGCACCTTTTCAAAATCGACCGTCAGAATATTGTCATCTTTATTTGAACGTGCTTCAAAATGGAACTGCTTCGTTTTATATACCTCACCCGTCATATTATCGGTTATAACGGGAATATATACGTATTCATCACTGTCTGCATTTGAAACGATGTCAATGGTATAGATCTCACCGACTGTCGGGTTCATTTTTTCAAGAATATCATTTCCGAACTTCTTTATGCTGAGTATATTCTTTCCGTCAAGTGACGCATCATCAATTAAGCCCTGATATTCTATTCCGTTTACGGTAAAATACTTTTCTGCTCCGTTTTTGAATTTTATTTCTATCCTGTTGTCATTTTCATCAACAGCAGGGCGGATGTAATATCCCTCTGTCTTTCCGTTCATAAGGCAAAGAGTGGAAAGTCCGGGGAATCTGTAATAGTTTGTTCCCTTGTCTGTTGAATATTCGTAGCCTACGGCACGGTAGTGCATATCGTTGCTTACAGAACGCAAGTCAAGCACATCGCCTGCGTGGAATACATAGTCGCCTCTTTGTGAAACGTATGCACCCACAAATGATGCATCGACTCCGCCCGATGCCCCTACAACCTTTACGTTGACGGTCTCATAATCGTAAATCGGTTTAAAGTGAAGTCTTTGATAGTAGCCGAGATTGTATCCTATCACTTCCTTTTGAAGCGAGTCTATCCAGTCTATGAAATACCTATCGTAAGGAACGGTCGTAAGATTTTCAAGTATCTTTTTCTTTTGCTTTTCTACCGAAGATGACGAGTAATCAGTGCCGTCATCTTTATTGATCGTCTTATTATCAAGATATTTCAGAAGATCATCGGGATATGTAACCGTTACAGAGTTTGCACCGGCATCGGGGTTTATCGTTATCTTATATCCTTTAAGTATACCGAATTTTCCCGAATTTCCGTTTACCTTGACTTCATTTTCGGTAAACACGAGATTTGTCGATTCAGCTTCCGGATTTGCAAATATATCACGTGTCTGTCCTGCACCGATAGCGGTCTGTGCTCCGCACTTGACTGTCATCTGAACAGGAGTGAACATTGCACGCTCGGGTTCACCGTTATTTACGTTACCCGTAAGATAACTCATCTGGTCGGGATCGCTTATACTTATAACGTATCTTTTGTACATTGCCGCAACACCGTAAACACGGAGATACGATTTCGGTGTTCTGTTTTTATTGTCATCTATTGAATCGAATGAAACGTGAAACATCTTGTTATTGGCGGTACTTTGGATATTATCCAACTTAATGAAAACACTTGTTAAATTTCTGCCGAACTTTCCGCCTGTATAACAATTTTTTCCGAGTGATGTCGAGTTGATTCTGAACTTCTGACCGCCGCCGAAGTTTGACGTGGATTCTATATCGCCTGCAACGTATTGATAGTACACACCCGGCATTTTAAGATCACTGTGAGTCCAGACCTTACCTGTGTTTCTTGTATAACCGCTGTAGTACGCAAGATCACCGTAAGATGTATGCTGTGTGCCTGTGTCAACGTACTTACATTCAAGCGTTCCCATAAAGCCGGGGGTGTCACCGCTGTACTGACTTCCGTCATAGTGGAAAATACCGTTATTGTTATGCGGTAATGCAAAATAATAGCATCCGACCTCAATGGGAGGATCATAGGAGGTATCCATTATTCTTCCTGTGGGTTCGCCCTGCTTATATTCAACCGTATACATCTTTTGCGCACCGTTCACCGTTTCGCCGAGGTGGATGGTAAACGTGCTCATGTTCTCCGCAGTCAGTAATTCGGGTGCACCGTTCTGCTTTGAAATATTGATTTCAGCCGAAACCGTTTCGCCGGCAGTGCACGCCTTGAAGCTGTCAAGAGTAACTGTGAAAGTTCCCTCACCTGCCACGTTCAGCTTTACTTTTTTGTTCATTTCGTAAGGCATAAACGCAAGCGTTGTGTCAAGCGCTTCGTAATTCACACCTGCCTTTGCTGTTTTGCCGGATGTAAAAATACGCATATCAACGAGAGAATATTCAGCACCCGTACGCTCAAGCTCAAGAGTTACCGTTTCCCCCTTGGAGTCATAGTCAGCTTTTGTAAATGATATTTCAGAACGCAGTACAGGCTCATTGTCTTTGACCGTTACTGAAACGCTCGGCACCTCACATACTTCCACGCCGACAGCATCCGTCAGAAGAAGCGAAAAGCTTTCATCACCCTCTGATATCTCATCATCGTAAATTCTGAATGATACCTTTTTTTCATCCTCACCCGGCTTAAAATTAACCGTCACGCTTGAAGAATGATCAAGCTCATTCATAACCTCGGGTGTTATACCGTTAACCATTGACTGTATCATATCTACAGACTCTGTAGGATACGTTTCTCTTGTCGGCTCGCCTGTTGCTTCTTCCTTGAGCTGAGCAAGTGAGCTTTTTTCATCAGCCTTTGCAGGAGTTTTTTCATTTTCGGCAAACTGCTTCAATGAATTATCAAGCTTCACACCTTTTGCAAGGAGCTGTTCTGCCGACAAAACACCCTCAACGTACGTCTGAAGGATATTTTTTTCACTCAGATATTCCGATGTACCCGACATAACGAGCGCATAATCCTTGCCGTAAAGCGCCGTCATATCTATAGTATGTATATCAACCGAAGCACTCGTTGATATATCTCCCTCTCTGTACACCGATACCGTATAGTAACGGTCTGACTCATCAAGTGTTGCCGATACTGTACCGAAATACACGATATTTCCGTCGGGAAGCAAATTCTTGTCTATTCTTTTCGCTTCCAATTCAAAATACACGTGGTCAAAAGCTGCCGCAGGCAGTGATGATTCCGTAACCACAGGCAGCATAAGAACGAATACGAGAATAAAGCTCAAAGCTCGCTTTAAAAATCCTTGTTCTTTGCCTGCAAATTTCTTCCGGGACATAGCCAAACTCCTTTTCTAAACAAAAGATGTGTTTTTTATACCAAAAAAGGTTACAGTTTTATACTGTTTTAAACATATTAGCACACATACTTTTAAAAGTCAATATAAAAAACATAAATAGTTTTATTGTTAATTATTCAAGTTGAATATTTATAGGTAATAACCGAAAAATCTGCTGTTATTTCAAACGGCTCTATACTTAAAAGCTTTTCTCTTTTCTCTGCGGGGGTTGTGTAGTAATAAGGTGTCATTGCAAAAAGGTCTGATGTCGTCTTTGATGTTTTCGGGGTAAATTTATAGCATACTCTTTTTTTCTCACAAAGTGTAAATCCGTCAAGGATGTCGTCAGACTCTTCCTTTATATGTACGTCATCGTAGACAGCTTTTTTAAGCTCTAAAAGATGGTCGGGATTCGGAACTGCAAGCACGAGTGTTCCGCCATTTTTCAGCACTCGTTTATATTCGTCAAGTGCAAGCGGTGAAAAGATATTTACAATAGCATCAAATGCACCGTCTTTATACGGCATTGAATAAACGCTTCCGACACAAAACGTTCCGAACTTTTCGCCCTTGCAAAGCTTTGAAGCATAAGTAACGGCTTTTTTTGAAATGTCTATTCCGTAAATTCTTTTGACGTTTTCGCTTTCCGCAATTTTATTAGTATAATATCCCTCTCCGCATCCAGCATCAAGCACGACCTCACCTGATACCGTTTCGCAAACAGCCGTGCGAAGCGGTTCGTAATAACCGCAAGACAAAAAATCACGTCTTGCCATAACCATAAACGTATCGTCTCCGTGTGTTTTGCCGCTTTGCTGCATAGCAAGATTTACATAGCCTGATGACGAAATATCATAGCTGTGCCTTTTTTCACATTTCAGCGTATTGCCGTTCTTTGTAAGAACATCCCCGCATACGGGACATTTAAAAATCTCTTTCATTCGGGTGTGTATCCCCTTTCAAATTTTATATTAACTCCGTCTGTTTTTAAAACTATACCGCCGTCACGGTCTGTACGGTATATATCCATACCCATATCGGATATTTTTTCAACAACTGCCTTTGATGGGTATTCCTCACCGTCATCGTTCCCTGCCGATATGACGGCGTATTTTGCGCCCACCGTCTTCAAAAAGCCCTCTGTACTTGATCGTGTTGAGCCGTGGTGTGCTATTTTTATAACATCTGCTTTCAGGTCAAGTCCCGAATTCATCAGAACGCTCTCACATATAAGCTGTCCGTCACCCATAAGAAGCATACGGAAATCACCGTATTCGAGCATCTGGACAACCGATGCTTCATTATCGTCATTCAGAACGAGAAGCGACGTATCGGGCGAATACGTTGTAAGCTTTGCACCGCCGAGTGTAAGCACGTCTCCAACCTTTGCTGTAACTATCGGCACGTTTTTTTCATTTGCCCTTTTTATCATTTTTTCGTATTCATCGCTGTCATTTGCTCTCGGACTTATATAAAGCTGTCCTATATCAAAATTCTTTATGAGCTTCGCCATACCGCCGATATGGTCTTTATCGGGATGTGTGGCTACTACAAATTTCAGCTTTTCAATTTCTTGCTTCAAAAGTGTTTTTTCAATATGGTCATAGTTTTTTTTATATCCTGCATCTATCACGGCATATTCTCCGCCGCACGACAAAAGAATAAAATCAGCCTTGCCTACGTCTCCGAAAATAACAGTCAACTCCGGAAGGACTTGACTATCCTCTGCCACATCGGAATCATTCGATGAAGTTATATCATCCTTATTGACACCGCACCCGCACAGCAACAAAGCAAATGTCAATATAAAAGATAAAAATCTCATTATCATCACTCCTTTAATTTAATTTTATACTATAATTCATTCCAAAACAACCTCATACTGTAAAATTATATTTAACGCATATTCCGTCAAACAGATTAATACAATTTAATCAAAGACTTAAAAACGGAGGTTGTTATGCAAAACTGTTATTTGCCCGAGGGCGAATATATTTCAAACGAAGAAAACACACGTATCTGCAAGGACATATTCCTGCTTGAGCAAGCGAAAAAAGAAGGTAAAATACTTGAAGGGCGTGCTGTTGTATGTGATAAAAATATGAATCTTACCGTTAATTTAGGCGGTGACGTGATCGGATTTATCCCCAAAGAGGAGGCTGTTTTTTCTCCCGACGGAAGTGACGTAAAGGATATTGCCATACTGACGCGCGTCGGTAAGCCCGTTTGCTTTCACGTAAAGGATATTATAACCGAAAACGGAAGAAAAAAAGCCATTCTTTCACGTTTGTCAGCACAAAAGGAATGTTATGAAAATTTCTTGTCAACACTCAATTGCGGTGATATAATTCCCTGCCGAATCACCCACACAGAGCATTTCGGTGCATTTGCCGACATAGGATGCGGAATGATAGCGCTTTTGCCCATCGACTGCATTTCAGTTTCACGCATAAACCATCCTAACGAAAGATTCCCCGTGGGCACACCCCTGCGCTGTATTATCAAGCAAAAAGACGAGCAAAGCAAGCGGATATATATTTCCACAAAGGAGCTTTTCGGAACGTGGGAGGAAAACTGCAAAATGTTCACACCGGGGCAGACAGTAAGCGGAATTATCAGAAGTGTTGAGGAATACGGTATTTTTATTGAGCTTGCGCCGAATTTAGCAGGTCTTGCCGAATATAGCGACGGAATAACTCCCGGTACGGAGGCGGCAGTTTATATCAAGAGTATGAACCCCGAAAAAATGAAAATAAAGCTCGTCATAGTGTCATCCCTGAAAGAGCCGACAGAAAAAAAGGAAATCCGTTATTTTATTCCCGAAAATGAAAAACATATCGATTTCTGGCAATACTCTCCGAAAGAAAGCCGAAAATACATATCAACCGTATTTGGAAATTAACAATTTCTTATTGAACGGGTGAAATATTAAGGTTATAATTAAATCAGATTCACCCAGGCACATTTACGGCAGAAAAGGAGAAAAAATGAAAAAGAAAAGTTCGGCAATATCACTTATAATGCTTGTTGCCATTCTGCTTTCGGGATGTACAGACACCGCCCCGAAGGACACCGACACATCTGATACAAGCAAGGTAACATCGGCACAGACAGAAGAAGTGACTAAAAAAGCAGAAGAAACAGATACCCCGAATCAAGATATCAAATATTATACAAATCCTTTAACGGGAGAGCTTACGTCGCTTTATGACAGTCTGACAAAAAGACCTGCCGCTGTAGTTTTGAAAAATGACAGAGCAGGTGCGCCGCAGGTCGGAATAGCAAAAGCTGATATTATTTACGAAGCGGCTGTTGAGGGAGGCATGACACGCTTGCTTGCCCTTTATTCCGATTATGCTCACACATCTGATATAGGGCCCGTTATAGATTCAAGAGCTTACTTCTTCGATTTTGCAATGGCGCACGATGCCATATTTGTCCAGGCAGGCTCATCATCATACGGTAAAACAGCACAAAAGGAAGACGGAATCGACTGCATAGATGCCATAATCGGTGAGATGTCACCCACGTTCAGACGTGATGAAACGCTCGTTGATGAAAGGGGCTATTCAAGCAGTATCGTCGCTGTCGGAAGCTCTTTATTCAATAAGGTAAAGCAAAGCGAAATAAGAACGGAAAACAATGTAAAAACATCACTTACAATGAAATTTTCAAAGAATTATTCAGATTATTTGCTTGACGGTGATGTGTGCGTGAAGCTGACAGTTCCGTATTCCTCTGCTATGAAGCCGCACTTTGAATATTCGACTCTTACAAACTCATACACAAGATATCAGTACGGAGACGTTCACAAGGACAACGACGGAACAGCTCTGCGCTTTACAAATATCCTCGTGCTTTTCGCCGAGCATTCGATCGTGAATTCAACATCGGGCGAAATGGATATATTGACCACGGGCGCAGGCAGCGGTTACTACATCTGCGGCGGTAAATATATACCGATAAGCTGGGAAAGAGAAAGCGCTGATGTTCCCTTCAGATATTTCCTTACAAACGGTAAGGAGCTTGAAATGTGCCGGGGAAAAACATTTGTTTGCGTAACCTCGGAAAAAAGAAAAAATGATGTAACATTCGGATAACGGGGAGAAAAATGAAGGAATATATTATAAAAAAATACAGCGGAAGCTTTGAAAGCACAGAAAAAGCATTTATAAGCGAATATCCGTGGGGGGACAAATACTGCCCCGAAGCATATTTCAAAGTTGTACATACAGACAATGAATTTATAATACAGCTTACCTGTAAGGAGTCATCACCGAAAGCGGTGCACAGGGGATATATGTCGCCTGTTTACAAGGACAGCTGTCTTGAATTTTTTGCCTGCTACGGCAAAGGCGGTTACATTAACTGTGAGGTAAACAGCGTTGGCGCATCACTTATTGCCTACGGAGCTGACCGCCACTGCAGAACTCCGCTTCTTGATTTATGCGGCACGCTTCCCGAAATAAAAGCCGAAAAAACAGATGATTTCTGGAGAGTGACAATAACGATGCCGTACGAAATAATAAAAAAGGTATATGGCATTACGGATATACCGTCTGGGTATGAATTTTACGGAAACGCATACAAATGCGGAGACGACTGTGATATTCCCCACTACGGTATGTGGAACGGTGCAATGTGTGAAAAGCCCGATTTCCACCGCCCCGAATTTTTCGGAAAATTTATAGTTGAATAATTGAACAGAAAACACTGCCCCGAAAGAGCATTTTCCCTCTTTCGGGGCAGTTTATTTCAAATTGTGTGCAAGCGATGGCAGAGCCGCCCGACTCTGTCGGGCAAGAGGGTAACGGTTCTTTCCTTTATACAATCGTTTGATTTTTTACCCTCTGAGTCACGCTTTGCGTGACGCTCTGCCCAAAGCGCAAAGCTTCTCATCATCTTCTTTTTTTGTAGTCCTCCTCAATTTTTCTTTTCCAATTTGCTTTTATCGGGCGTGACTCTCTGAACGAGCTTATCGTTTCGGAAACAACCGAATAATTGAGCTTGGTGCCTTTACTGTCGCACTTGAAATCAACCGCACGTTCTTCGTCTATCCCAAGCCTTGACGCTGTCTGAACAGAGTCGATATTCGCACCCAAAAAGAGAAATTCCCAGCCAAGCTTTTTCTTTTCATTTATCATTTTTTTAACGTCATCCGATGAATATCTTTTACTTGCGTTTTCCATTCCGTCTGTTGTTATAACAAACAATGTATGCTCGGGTATATCCTCTTTTCTTGCATATTTGTGGATGTTTCCGATATGGTGAATTGCGCCTCCCACAGCATCGATAAGCGCTGTACAGCCACGGACTGTATAATCGTTCTCTGTCATTTTCGGAATATCCGAAAGGCTTACACGGTCGTGCAAGACCTCGCTTACATTGTCAAAAAGCACCGTTGAAACATAGCATTTGCCATCCTGCTTTTTCTGCTTTTCGATCATCGCATTGAATCCGCCGACAGTGTCCTCCTCAAGTCCTGCCATAGATCCGCTTCTGTCAAGAATAAATACAAGCTCTGTAATGTTGTTTTTCATAATTAAAACCTCTCTTTTGTTTGATGTCATCATTATACATCAGCAAAAGAGAGGTTTGGTCGCATAGCAAGCGACAAATTATTTTATTGTTTTTTCTTTCCAATCCGATTCCTTGAAGCCTACAAGCACAAGGTCCTCGCCTATCAAAAGCGGTCTTTTTACAAGCATACCGTCACTTGCAAGAAGTGCGAGCATCTCATCCTCTGTCATCGTGGGAAGCTTGTCTTTAAGTCCAAGCGATTTATATAAAAGTCCGCTTGTATTAAAAAATTTTTTTAAAGGCAAATTGCTTTTTTTATACCACTGCGCAAGCTCGTCAAGTGTGGGATTATCAAGCTTGATATCTCTTAATTCGTAATCGATTTTACTCTCATCAAGCCATTTTTGAGCCTTTTGACAAGTGGTACATTTCGGATAGCAAATAAACTTTATCATCTTTTCACGCTCCCAACAGGCTCTGGTCAAATGCAAACAGAGCCTCGTTTATTTCAAATATATTATAGTTTCCGTTTCTTATAAAGTATTCAATTATTATGTCAAATTTATTACTGTGCGACAGCGCAAAGCCTGCCTTTTTAAGCATATCCTCGGTTTCGGGAAGCGAAAGCTCCAGAGCTATTGCAAAAGCAATGGCTGTCGGCTTGCTCGGCTTATAGTTGACATCTTTTCGTATTTTCGAAAACAGCTTTCTGTCAATATTTGCCTTTTTATAGCACTCGGCATCTGTCATTTTCTTTTCGTCAATCTTTCTTAAAAGCATTTCTGAAAAGCTCTCATCGATTTCTTTCAGCGCATCATCAAGAGATGACTTATCTTCGCAGGCGCAAGACTTGCAAAGAACTGCAGATGCACGCACACGCTCATTCAAAGCCTGTTTCTTTTCATAGTTTCTGTCGATGAAATACGAAAGCTCTGACATGATTCTTCTGTCAGGCTCATATACGGCTTTGTCATATATAACGATATACACGGTCATATCGTTATCGGAAAGAAATTCAAGTACGGTATCCGTGGCAACACGGAAAGCCTCACCCTTGGGATAACCGTAAGCACCCGACGATATGATGGGAAAAGCTACAGTTTTGCACTTATTTTCCTTTGCAAGCAAAAGTGAGTTATGATAGCACGAAATAAGACTTTCGCGCTCTTTAAATCCGCCTCCCTGCCAGATTGGTCCTACCGTATGTATGACGTATTTTGCGGGAAGATCATACCCTTTTGTTATCTTTGCTTCTCCGGTTTTACATCCGCCGAGCGTTTTGCATTTTTCAAGCAGTTTTTTTCCTGCGGCACGGTGTATTGCACCGTCAACACCGCCGCCGCCAAGCAATGTATTGTTTGCGGCATTGACGATCGCATCGACAGAAAGCTTCGTTATATCGTCTTTAATTATAAAAAGCGGCATATTTTCTCCTAAAATTTAACCTTTTTAAGCGGTGGAAATTCACACCTCTCGCTGTTTGCGTATTCTTCAAGCGGATATTTTGTTCTGTAAAGAGAGATATATCCGTCGCTGTCGTGCTCAAACTCATAAACACATTCAACAAGCGATACGTCACCGTTTTCATATTTATTCATTTCTGTTTTAACAGCGGAAGCTATACCGTCACTTCCGTATTCAAACACACATTCTTCGTATATATAACGCTTTTGTCTGTGACCGTACGGCTGTAAAATCATTCTTTCCAAAAGCACGGGAAGCTCGTTTTTGTGTATCTGTCTTGTATACGCATAAAGTACATTTCCCTGAAAAGTATATCCGTGGGTAACATCTCCCGCCTTAACAAGAAGCTCTGCGCTTTTCGGCTTATCGCCGTACATTTCATATATCAATATGAGGTTTTTATGCGTATCGTATTTGTATATAAAAATCTGCTTCCGTCTTTCAAAGCTCCCGTCGGGCAGTTTTCTTTTCAGCCTGCCCCGTGTCCAATACCCGACTGTAAAATCGTCGATAGGATTCGGATGATAATACCCTCTGTACAAGGCTTTTCCGTTTATTTCGCAATAATCTTCATAAGAAGCACTCTTTTCAAATTCGGGAATACTCAGGTATATGCGTCGTGAATCGTGTGATAAGCTTTTTATAAGCTCCTCACACCTTTTTTCGTATTTTCCCTTTAAATCATCTTTTCTGCTCATATTTGCTTCTTTCTGAAAAATAGTTTCAAAAGACTTGATATTCCGCGGTACGCTCCGTCAGGCCAAAGCATATTTTCAAAGCTTCTGTTTACTCCTCCGAGAATATCGGCTTCGTTTTCCCACGGTGAGCCGTAATAATCATACGGAAGCTTTTTTAGTTTATAAAGCAGATTTGCTAAAACAGACGGCGTGGCAACACGTGAAATATATCTGAAAAAGCCAAGTTTGTCAAACTGCAGTCTGTGTCCGTATTCGTGCTTCACAACATTCGTGTTTTTGATCTTTCTGCCCAAAAATATCGTACGGAACGATGCGGCATTGTACCCTATCGGAAGCTTCAGCACAAATGCCCTTTTGTACGCCGAAAAGAAGTGAGCATTTATCACCTTTTCCTCCGACGTGTTATTTTTATCGTAATTTCTGAAATCCTCTTTTATCTTCATTCATTTACCCGAAATGTGCTTTTTTATACCTTAAGTATACACGATTTAAAAGCACTTGTCAATAGAACACTTACACCTGAATATTTTGATATCGTTCAGTATTTAGGTTTTCTTGCGCCCTGTCCCCACCCACAGTTGATGGGAAGAGCGCAGTCTTCCCATCAACTGCCCACGGACATAGGGCGCATATTTCCTGCGGAAATATATTTTGAAAATTTCTAATACAGCAGGCTTACAAATTTTATACATTCAAGGAAACATTTTTTTATTATTAATATTTATTTATAGAACGTGAAATAAATTTATTATATAATGTCATTTGTCAAATTATATTTTTTGGAGGCAGATATGATAGATACAGGTAAGATAAATACAGAAAAACGAAATCCCAACACGATGAATATAGACAAGCTCCCGACAAATGAGATGGTCGCTCTTATGCACAGAGAAAGCAAGCAGGCTTTTGATGCAATAGATGACGTACTTCCCGAGGTTGCAAAGGCAGTTGACAAAATTGCCGAAGCGTTTGACAACGGCGGTCATCTTTACTACATAGGTGCAGGCACAAGCGGACGTATCGGTGTGCTTGACGCATCTGAATGTCCCCCTACATTCGGCGTTCCCGACACTCTTGTTGTCGGCATAATTGCAGGCGGCGACAGCGCACTGCGCAAAAGCTCCGAGGGTGCTGAGGATAGCGAGGAAAACGGCTATAAAGAGATAATTGACAGAAAGCTTAACGAAAACGACGTGCTTGTAGGTATAGCCGCAAGCGGAAGAACGCCTTACGTTGCAGGTGCAATGAAGGCGGCAAGAGAGCTTGGCGCTGTTACCGTTTCAATCACAAGCACACCCGGCTCATACATCGACACACTTGCTGACATAAAGCTTTCTTGCAATACAGGCCCCGAGGTCGTAACAGGCTCAACAAGACTTAAAAGCGGTACGGCGCAGAAGCTTATCGTCAATATGCTTTCGACCTGCGCTATGATAAAGACGGGCAAGGTTTACGAAAATCTTATGATAAACGTAAGCGCATCGAATGAAAAGCTTAAAACCCGTGCGGCAGGAATAACATCGGAAATACTTAACATTTCACGAGAAGAAGCCTTTGCTCTTCTTGAAAAAAATAATTTTTCAATCCGTGAAGCCATCGCCGCTTACGGAAAATAAAATTGACACACAAATTCAATGAAAGGGGGTAAAGCCATGTCAGACGATTACCGTGATGATGAATTTTCATTTATGTCAGAGCACAGACAGTATTTGCAGGATATTGAAAAAGAAAAGCAGCTTGAAGAAGAACGTGCAAGGGAAAAGGCACGCCTTGAAAAGGAAGCAAGACTGAAGGCACAGCGTGAGCAAAACAAAGCTCCTGCAGTACATCCCCCGTATGGGAAGCCGTACAAAACAGACAGAAAGATAAAAGCTCCTGTTAAAAAGCAGGCACAAAAGCCTCAAAGCCCTCCGCCTGTCAAAAAGCCCCTTTCGGAAGAGGAAATAAAAAGAAGAAAAGAGCTTGAACGCCGTAAGGCGGCTCAAAGAAAGGCAAACGAAGAAAGACTGCGCCGTCAGAGAGCTGAGGAGCAACGCAAGCGTGAGGAGCTGAAACGCAAAAAAGCCGAGGAAAAAAGACGGTACAAGGTCGCAAATAAGGAAACGGCTAAAACAAGACGAAGCGCATTTTTAAATGCTATGTCAGCGTTTCTTGTTGTTGTTCTTATTTCGGGCGCTGTTCTTTTCGGTATATCGTATCTTATTTTCCGCCTTTCGTTCGCTTCAAACGGCTCTGATGATGTAGACGGCTACACATACACCGTAAACGGTGAGGAAAAATACATAAAGAGCGACATATCCTTCCGAGGCGGAACTGTGTACATCTGTGCCGATGATATAGCAAATATGTGTAATCTTACAGTTGCGGGTGACAAAAATGAGATAAAATATATATCCCCCGGAATCGGCAACGAAACGGCTTCATTTATAGTCGGTACACGCCGTGCATTTGTAAATAAGACGGAGATACGTCTGTGTGCCGACACGTTTGTTGAAAACGAGCGTTTTTACGTACCGCTTGAATTCTTTGAAAATTATATGTACGGTATAAGCATTGCGCACGATGAAATACAGCGCACAGTTGCTGTCACAAAGGTGATAATCAACCAGACGGATGTAAGCGTGCTCGGCGCAGCTGCAAAATATGCAGATATAACATATAAAATAAAGCCCGCTGACGTTATACTATCGCTTGATGAAAACGCACTTGACGAAGCAGTAGGCAATTTCAATTATAAAATAAACATCGAGGAATACGCACAGTATATAAATCCGAAGAGTTTATTTGAATATACAGATGTAATAAACTCATCAAATCCTGCTGACGGCGAGTATCTGTTTACAGATCTTATCAGCGCTCCGAAAAAAAGCGACCGTGTATCGGGAGAAATACAGCTGCGTGAATGTGCCGCAAAGGCACTGGAGGCTATGCTTTTGGAAGCAAACGAAAACGGTCTTTCAAGAATATACGTATTCAGAGGATACGTAACAGACAGCGAGCTTTCAAAGAACGCCAAAGACAAGGAATACACTTCCCTTTACGGAAAGACCGAATATGACGAGCACCGTCTCGGTCTTACGGCTGAATTGTATTACAAATACAGAGATATGTCCTTTGAAGAAACCGAATCCTTCAGATGGCTCAGAGAAAATGCACACAAATTCGGATTTGTTTTGCGTTATCCCAAGGACAAAGAAAACAAAACGGGTGTTGATTACCGTCCGTGGTCATTCCGCTTTGTCGGACGTTACAACGCTGTAAAAATGTACGAAGAAAATCTCTGTCTTGAAGAATACGTACAAAAATATTTGGACAGATAACCCAAAAGGTGTAAATATGCTTGAAATTTCGAAATACAGGTCTGAGCTTGACGGTATCGTAGACAGTCTTAGGCTCGACAAAAGTGAAATACTGATGTTTGCCCTTACCGATATGCGTGAGGAATGTGTAAGAGGCGCATCCGCCTTATTTCTCACGAAGGACGAGCTTTATGTGATCAACGGAACTTTCACAGTTGATCTTGATACATCACGTTCAGTCGGCAAAAAAGGCACAGTTGCATTCATAAAAGATTGCACATCGGTTTATAAGGTAAATGACCTTGAAAAGCTGAAGCTTGAAAGTTATATTTCGGGTGCGGTGCTCAGTGCGGAATACAATTCTGAATCCACACCGATAGTATTTTTGACAAACACAGTAAAAGACGAGCTTCGCTTGTTTATAAAATACTTCGGTATGTTTAAGGAAAAAGGCGAAATAACCGTAAACGAAGAAGATTTTAAAAATGACCGTTTCTGTCCGAAATGCGGAAACAGATACCCCGACGCCAACCGTGCGGTTTGCCCTCACTGTATGGACAGAAAAAAGCTTTTCTTCCGTCTTTACGATTTTACAAAGGGATATCGGGGATATATTGTAATAGTCATTTTAACGCTCATTGCAACAAGTGCCTTGGCTGTTATTTCCCCTTACATATCAGCATCATTTCTTTATAACAAGGTGCTTGAAGAAGGCGGTGAATTTTACGGCAGAATAGCACTTGTCGTAACGCTCGTCGTACTTACAACGGTTCTTTCCATGCTTGTAAATACGATCAGCGGTATCGCAACGGCAAGAGTATCGGGCAAGGTTATATATTCTTTAAAAAAGACGATATTCCAAGCCATCGGCAGACTTTCGATGTCATTTTTCACTTCCCGTCAGACGGGCGGACTTATGTCACAGATAAACAACGATGCAAACAGCATATACTGGCTTTTCGTTGACGGTGTTCCCTATTTTCTTATCAACATCATACAAGTCATTGCCGTTGCAATTATAATGCTTTGCTTAAATGCTCCGCTTGCATTATATTCTATAATAACGCTTCCCCTTTTTCTGTACCTGCTCACAAAGGTTCAGGCAAAGCAGAGAACGCTTCATTTCAAAAGATATTCAAGCAACAGAGCGATGAATGCAGCACTCTCCGATTCTCTTTCGGGTGTACGTGTCGTAAAAGCATTTGCACGTGAAGACATTGAAAGCGAACGCTTTAACACACGTTCAAGGTCGCTTGCGTTTTCTCTTCGCAAGCTGTCATACTTCAACAATTCCGTTTTGCCCGCTGTCAACATAATTATGTATTTCAGCAACATTATCGTATGGGGTGTAGGCGGTTGGATGATAATGGCAGGAACGGGCGATATGGACTACGGAACGCTTGTGACGTTTCTTTCATACGTCGGTATGATGACCTCGCCCTTATTTTTGTTTGCCAATATGTCACATTCGCTTTCCGAATGTACAAATGCGATGCAAAGACTTTTTGAGATTGCAGACACAGAACCCGAAGTAAAAGAAGATGAAGATCCCATAAGGCTCGAAAATCCGCAAGGTAAGGTCGAATTCAGAAACGTGGAATTTTCCTATACAAAGGAAAGAAAGATAATTGACGGTATTTCATTTGAAATAGAGCCGGGCGGTACTATCGGTATCGTAGGCCATACGGGAGCCGGCAAAAGCACGCTTGCAAATCTTCTCATAAGACTTTATGACGTTACAGACGGTGAAATACTCATCGACGGTATAAACGTAAAGCATCTTGCTTTTGAGGATCTACGAAAAAATGTATCTATAGTTTCGCAGGAAACGTATCTGTTCGTCGGAAGCATACTTGAAAATATCAGATATGCAAATCCCGAGGCAACTTACGATGACGTGATAAGCGCTGCAAAAATCGCAGGTGCGCACGACTTTATCGTAAAGCTTCCCGATGCTTACGAAACTAAAATAGGATTCGGATATCAGGATCTTTCAGGCGGTGAGCGTCAAAGAATATCGATCGCACGTGCAATATTGAAAGACCCCAAGATACTTATAATGGACGAAGCTACTGCGGCAATGGATACGGAAACGGAAAGAAGAATACAGTACGCATTAGGGCTTCTGACAAAGGGCAGAACGACTATAATGATAGCGCACAGACTTTCAACACTCAGAGATGCCGACAAGCTTATAGTCATTGAAAACGGAAAGATGCCCGAATTCGGTACACACAAAGAGCTTCTTAAGCAAAAAGGAGTCTATTTCAAGCTGTACAAGCTTCAGATGGAAGCGCTTAAAAATATCGGTATTGAAGCTGATTAACAAAAAGGTACGATTATGGAAAACAAAAAAGTAAATCTTAAAGACGTCGTAAAGGTTACATATCTCACACCTCAAAATGCACACTTTGAGGAGAAAAACAGCTTTCTATCCTTCAAGGGTACGGTACTTAAGCCTGACGAAAATTACGTATATACCGAAACGGAAGTAGAATACAAAAGAGTATTTTTACAAAGAAACTTCCCCCACGACCAGCTTGAGAAGTATATTTCCGTTCTTGACGAGGATAACGTGGAAATAGGTATAATATCAGATATTTCACTTTTCGATGAAGAAACAGCAAATATGCTGAAAAGAGAGTTGCACAGAAAATATTATATTCTGAAGATAACTCAGGTGTACTCCGTTAAAGAAAAGTACGGCTTTTCATATTGGAAAGCGAAAACTGAAAGCGGAGACGTAAGCTTTACGCTCCACGATACATCAAGGAGCATAACCAAGGTAGGCGAGGACCGCTTATTCATTTCAGACGTTGATGCAAACAGATACGAGATAGAATCATTTACAGCACTTGACAGAAAGAGCCGTAAATGTATGGAACTTTATATTTGATATGATCAGAAGAGTACTCGGTAAAATATACCGTAAAATAAGAAAAAAGCCCCAGCCGATCTCAGTGGCGGAAATGAGGGCAAGACTGCTGTCAAAGATCCCGAATGACCTTTGGGACAGAGAAAAGGAAACCGTTCTTACGGTTTTATCATACACACTCGATGCGGATAACAACGGTACGGACGGTGTGCTTCTTTTCACCGAAAACCGCATCAGAACATTTGAAAACGGCAAAGCTTGTACCGATATTTTATTTGACGACGTTGACGAATTCCGTCAAAATACGTACATCGGCGTATGCGCTTTGGAGTACAAAAAAGACGGCGAATACATAAGCATTTGCCGTGGTAAAATGTCACAGGCTGAATTCTGGGGCAACGTGTGCAAAATGCTTAACAACTGTAAGCAAAAAGGCACTTTTCCGAAAGAATACGTTGAGATGCAGCATAAAATATGCCCTAAGTGCGGTCAGCAGATACCGAAGCGTACGGGCGTATGCATGAACTGTGTTGACAAAAAAGCAATGTTCGGGGAGCTTTGGCAAATAGTCAAGCCGTTCAAATTCAAGCTCATCTTTGCATCGTTTATGTTTCTGGCGGCAGTAGGTGTAAACCTTTTGTTCCCGAAAATAAACCAGATACTTGTTGACGGATATATCGAAAATACAGATATGAAAAACTCTATTGCCGCAGGTCAGGGCAAAGAGGTTCTGTTTATGTTCCTGCTCGTTCTTTTGTCAATGTTCGGTGCGTATATTCTTCAATACGTTGTCAGCGTTATCAGAAATATTATGATGCTTCACATCGGTACTGACCTTATCATTTCACTTCGCAAAAAGATATTCGATAAAATTCAGCAAATGTCGCTTTCCTCAATATCAAGACGAACAACGGGAGAGCTTATACGACGTGTAACGTCCGATACGGCTCAGGTTGAAAACTTTATATCAGGACAGCTCCCGAACCTTTTGAACCAGGTATTTCTTCTTATTGTCATCACGGCTATTCTCTTTTCGTATGACTGGAAGCTTGCGCTCGTCATTATAATTCCCGTCCCTATTGCGGCAGTAGCTATGCGAAGATTCTGGGCGTTCACGCACAAGATATATCACAAGCAATGGGAAGCAGACTCAAAAGCGTCAAGCGTTCTGTTTGATATATTTTCAGGTATCCGTGTCGTTAAGTCCTACGGTACAGAGGACAAGGAATACAGAAGATACGAGCAAGCCATTCATAAGGAAATGGAACTTCAGATAAAAAATGAAACGTTATACTGTATGATACATCCGTTTTTGGGATTTATACTTCAGATAGGAAGCTTCTTCTTACTTTACTACACGGCATCGCATATGCTTGACCAGACAATGACATACGGTCAGGCATCCCAGTTTGTTTCTTACGTTTCATACATTTACGGGCCTATCGGTTGGCTTGCAGGTCTTCCCCGTATTATTACAAGAACGTACACTTCCCTTGTCAAGCTTTTTGACGTTCTTGAAGAAAAGCCCGCCGTTTCAGACGACGAGGATGCTATCGATCTTACAATAAACGGAGAAATAACGTTCAACAACGTTTCTTTCGGGTACGATGAAACCGGAGATGTATTAAAGCACATAAATCTCACGGTTAAGCCCGGAGAAATGGTCGGTATTGTCGGACGGTCCGGTGTCGGTAAATCAACGCTTATAAACCTTGTTATGAGGCTTTATGACGTTACCGACGGTGACATACAGATAGACGGTGTTGACATCAGAAAAATATCGCAGCATTCGCTCCGTTCTCAGATAGGTGCAGTGCTTCAGGAAACATTCCTCTTCTCGGGTACCGTTTACAACAATATTGCGTATGCAAAGCCGGGATGTACGCATCAGGAGGTTATTGAAGCGGCAAAGCTTTCGGGGGCACACGACTTTATCGTAAAGCTTCCGGATGCATATAACACCAAGGTCGGAGAAAAGGGGCACACTTTGTCGGGCGGTGAAAGGCAAAGGGTGGCAATTGCACGAGCGCTTTTACGTGATCCGAAGATACTGATACTCGACGAGGCAACGGCGTCGCTCGACACTGAAACTGAAAAGAGTATTCAGGACTCACTCGAGCGTCTTATTAAGGACAGAACGACCATCGCCATAGCACACAGACTTTCAACGCTTCGAAATGCCACAAAGCTCGTTGTGCTTGACAAAGGTACTGTTGCAGAGGTCGGCACGCACGAGGAGCTGTTACAGAAAAAGGGCATTTATTACGGTCTTGTTATGGCGCAAAGACGGATGTCTAAAATAACGTAACCGAAAATAAAAAAATATAAAAAAATTAAATTATTTTGAAAAAAGGTATTGCATTTTTTCAAGTTTTGTGGTATACTGCTTGATGTTGACGGCCCGTTGGTCAAGCGGTTAAGACTCCGCCCTCTCACGGCGGCGACAGGGGTTCGATTCCCCTACGGGTCACCATCAATAAAGAGTCCTCATTTGAGGGCTCTTTATTGATTTTGATACATAGTCTATCGAACACCTCTGCAAATTCGCAGAATTTGCGGCGTGTTGTCAGTAAAATAACATCTGTTTGCTCGGACTCTACAACACGCAAGGTTCAGATCCCCTACGGGTCACCAGAAAAAGACTCAGGATTGGATACAATTCTGAGTCTTTTTCAACTAAATCCGCCTTCTGCGGAATAAATCCACTGTCGTGGATGAAATCGCTGCGCGATGAAATCTTGCTTCGCAAGGTTTTGGAGAGGCGGATTTTATTTCATCTGAAGCCACAGGCTGAAGATTTCATCCAAACTTGTTTGGATTTCATCCTGCAAAGCAGGATTTAATTTGTATTACAACACGCGAGGTTCAGATTTCCCAAAAACAAAAAGTCCTTATTTGAGGACTTTTTTATTTTGATACATAGACTTTAGAACACCTTTTTGTGGTACTTATTTTTGTATTTCAACAAAAATATTTGAAAATATGTTATAATAGTTTTTACAGTTTTTATGAATTTTGTCGACTGTATTTATGAAGGGATAAAATTACAAAAGGAGGTGCAATATGGAGCTTCAAAATGCACAAAGAGCCATAATGAGCGATGAAAAAATAATCGAACTGTACTTCAAGCGTGATGAGCAAGCCATAACACAAACCGATATAAAATATAGAAATTTCTTACTTTCAATAGCATATAACATAGTTCACGATGCTTGCGACTGTGAGGAATGTCTTAACGATACGTATAAAGACACGTGGAACTCAATTCCACCCGCAAGACCTTCCCTTCTTCAAGCATTTCTTGCCGCCATCATGAGGCGGACGGCAATCGATTTATATAAAACAAAAACAAGACAAAAGCGGATATCTTCCGAATTTACCGTGTCGTTATCTGAAATAGAGGACTTCATATCAAGCAGAGACGACACTTTTTCATCAGTAGATGCAAACGAGCTTGGACGTGTGATAAGTGATTTTGTACGTTCTTTATCACAACGCAAAATGTACATATTCATGAGCAGGTATTATATATTCCGCCCGATAAATGAGATTTCAAAATTACTTGGGTGCAGTGAATCGACAGTCAACAAAGAAATTGCATCAATCAAAAAACAGCTGAAAGAAAAACTTAAAGAGGAGGGCTATACAGTATGAAAGAAAATGTTTTTTTAAACGGTGTAACAAGCATTGATCCCGACATTGTGGAACGCTTTATTTCTATGGATAATAAACTTCAAAAGAAAGTAAACAAATCGAAAACAAAAGCCAGATGGCTTCGTTTGGGTGCTATTTCCGCTTGCTTCGCTCTGATTATAAGCACTATCCTTATTGTACCGATGTTCCGAGAAGATAAACCAAGTGGTCCTCCGATAGCTGATACAGGTGCGAGCGCTGACTCATCAATAGATACTCTTCCACCTTCACAAGAAGAAACGGATGTCTTCACGAATTCCGATACTACTGACATTCCTTCGCAAGGAGAAGAAACTGATCTCTTTCCGAATCCCGATACTACTGATGTCCCTTCTATTATTACACCGCCTGATAATGACCCACCCCCTATTATATTCGATGCTACGGTATCTCCCGACAAGTTAAACGGTAACAATTCTGAATTCATAGTGGGATCATCACTTTCTATATCAGGCGGATCACCTGACTCGGCACCGCCGAGATTTCAATTCGATAAATGCATTACCGTTAAAGCAAGGGTTGTTAAGAATCATCCCGATAAATACCATAAGCTTGACGTAAGCTCAGAATATTCCCCTACTCCATATCGTTTGATACAAATGGAAACCATCGATATCATATACGGCGAAAATGTACCGAAGTATTTTCTTTATTTAATCAGAGATTATGTTTACGTTGATATGTCCGTATACGATTCCCTTTTTATATCTATGTATCAGCAAGGGGTTGAAAATTACGTTTTGAAAAATGCAACTCAAAATCAAATGGAATCTTTTGAGTTACCGTTATTCAGAGATTATCAAGATCATCCGGAGCTCGGAAACATCATTGCTTTCACAGATGGCATATTTGATGAAAGTTTGTGGCAAAACGAAAATTGGATATACGGTTATCAGTTCGCACGTCATATGCTTGATAATCCGGAAGACAGCGACCTTGTTGTAGCACGCGGAGATTCGGAAAGTGACGTTATTTCCAAAATCAAAAAACAGTTTTCAGGTTACAATTACATCGCTCCCTACACTCACTGCATATCAGCACTTGATTTTAAAACCCAAGCTGCAAAAGATGTGCTTGAGTACGTAAAGCCGTTTGCAAACGGAGTTTTTTCCCAGACCTATTACGCAAACAGCAGGATTCTTTTCAGACGTTTTATAAACGGCTGTCAAACCGAAGAAACCATCTCCATAGACCTTCACACCGAGGAAGTAACATATTCGGAAACTCGTTATACCAAAGATGATATGGCAAAGATGGTGAATATCTCCGCACATCTTTCCGAAAAAGCAAAGGAATATGCAGAAAAATTACCGATTCCGCCACACACCGATCCTGAAGGAAAAACGCTTTTGTGTCTGAATCTTTATGCATGGTACGCGAAAGTTGACGGTAAATTGTACGGCGTTATAAAAACTGCCTGGAGGTATATGGAAGAGGGCGATTATTACGTTCAGTATTATGACGATAATTATGTACTGTACGATATGAGTTCGGAAAGTGCTGCAAAAATATCAAGAGACGATCTTATAGAGCTTTTAGGAGAACGAAACGTGTATACAGGTGAATACGGATTAGGTATATTAATGCCTATGTGATAAATGACATTTCAGAAAGGTGAGCAAAAAACGCTCGCCTTTCTTTTGTATTCACACATAAAGCAAAATTTTATGATATAATACAAAAAACTTTTAAAAATAATTACACACTATCATTTTTTTCGGTACTATTATTTATGAAGGACCTTTCAAAAATTCAAGGAAGGAGGAAAGTTATGGGACTTCAAATAAAGCAAACGGAAAGAGCACCTCTGGAAGATGAAAAAATCGTTGAACTTTATTGGAAACGCGACGAAAAAGCAATTGAGGAAACCGCCTTAAAATACAATAAATATCTGTTTTCAGTCGCTTACAATGTTATTTGCGACAGACTCGACTGCGAGGAATGCTTGAACGATACGTATCTTGGTGCTTGGAACGCTATGCCGCCGTCAAGACCTAATGTACTCAAAGCATTTCTGACAACGATCACAAGAAGAATTGCCCTCAAACGTTATCACAGCAAATCAAGACAGAAAATGATCCCTTCCGAAATGACAGCATCACTTTCCGAACTCGAAGATTTTGTAGTCGGAGACGGGGATGTTAGTGAAGATTTCGATGCTTATAGGCTCGGACATATCATCAGTGATTTTGTCAACTCGCTCTGTACACGCAAACAGTTCATATTCATGAGCCGCTACTATGTAGCCGATCCCATTGATACGATCGCAAATGATATAGGTTTAAGCCGCTCAATGGTAAACAAGGAGCTCGCCGCCATCAGAAATGCTTTGAAAGAAAAACTTGAGAGTGAGGGGTATTCGATATGAAAAAGAATGAATGGAGCGAAGGTCTGAATCATCTTGATTCCGAGCTTGTTGAAAAATATGTTGAGCAAAAGGATAGACTCAGACAAAAAAACAAAAAACTCAAAAGAATACGGTTGCGCTTAGGTGCTATTGCAGCTTGCTTCGCTTTGATAATAGGTACGGTAATTTTCAAGAATGATTCGCCGCCCGTTCCCAACTGGGAAAATGCTCTATATAGTGCGGAGGAAATTTCAAACTTGTGTGCATCTTTGGGTACCCTGGATGCCTCTACAAACGCTTATACAAAGGTATATGCTCCTAAAAGCGAATATTTATATATCGGAGATATACCAAATGATGAATATATTGACTTGTATAAATATAATGACCTAAAAACAGAATTGAATAAAGATGAGTTTCAAAGTTTAATTGAAGCATTTCTGCCGAAATTGGAAAATTCGCTTGGCGCATCTGCTTCAGAATTGAATATCCGAGAGAATAAAACGGATATTGATATAAGTTTTGATATCGGTCACTATTATTTGAGTGCATCGCAAAGCGAAACAAGTTATATATTTTTTATGGATGAGAAAAAAGTCATTTTGAACGGAGAAACGATTCAAATAGACCAAAGCTTAACCGACGAAGAAATCAAAGCTTATATTCAATCAACAAAAAATGTATTGTTCGATATTTTCGGTGTGGACTTTCCCGATATAAAAATAAGCAGACATTTTGATTCAGATTACGAATACGGCGCAAGAAGTATATACGTTTATTTTTATGATAACAACGCACACCCTTTAAATAATTCCAGATACATACCGCTTACGGATTTTATATGTATAGAATACTATACTTCGCAGGAAGATGAAAATAACAGTATATTAGACGACACTACCATTTACTATGTTAAAAGGCGAGTCGAAATGACTGATATGTATACTCATTATACAAAAACAAAAAGAATATCACTACAGGATGCGGAAGCTTTGTTATATAACGGTTACGTATTCGGCGGTCATATTTGCAAGTTATGCCAAAAGAGCCAGAAAAAGATAGCTTTTGATGACTATGACTTCGTTGATATTGAATACGTCTTCAATAATAGCAATAAAACAGATGATACAGCTTCAGGAATACCGTTTTACACTTTTTATAAAAACATCGGTAAAGCAGAAAACGGAAATACGATTTATGCCAAAACTTACGTTGCCGCCATAGAAGTCAGCGGTTATAAAGAGTATTTTAACAGTCAATGGGATTATCACAAAAATAAGTAACTTAGATCCGTCAGATGAATGGCTTCTTACATTCGGACTTGAAAAATTTATAGACAAATACAAAGTCTTATCTGAAAACAATTAAGGATGCAGGCATTATACCTGCATCCTTTTTGCTTATCAATTTTTACGCTGTATTAGCTTAAACGCTTATCTTATTTGTGTGCCACGGAGATGATTCTGTAGGAATCCTCTGTTTCCTCAATTTCGAAGATAACGGCTCTTTCACGGGGACGGACATTAGGTGTGTGAATAACCATATAGAGCTTACCGTCAAAGCCTTCAAATATCATTCCGTGACCGCCGTCATCCTTGAATATAGGCTCTTTTACCTGACGCCAGGGACCCATAATGCTTCCGCTGTCGCTTACAGCTGTTGCCTCTACGTAGAAGCAGTGATCGGTAAAGCCTGACCAGATCATTGTGAGCTTGCCGGCCTTGTTCTTTCTGAGAAACGGTCCGTCTGTAACGTAGTTTTCACCGTTTTCAATACCGTACTTCCATTCTGCTTCCCCTGCGTGGAAAAGCGTAACAGGCTCACCAACACCGTATTTAAGGTCATCAGTAAGCTGTAAAGCACACATAGAGCCGTCATGTATCTGTGTCCATTCGTGAACAAAAACCGTATATGGTGTGCCGTTTTCATCAACATAGAATGTTGCATCAAGGCATACTCTGTCCTCGGGCGTTATCGCTTCGGGAACGATGGGCAAAAATTTACCCATAGGGCTGTCAGCAACGAGGATGTGTGATGCTCTGTTATGCGTTGCCGATCTGAAGCTTGCGAACATATAATATTTGCCCTTGTACTTATGTACCTCGGGAGCAAAGAAGTCCCAATTTGCCCAGAAATCATCGGGGCGCGTGAAGCATTCGTAAGGCTCGCTCCAATCCTCGAGGTCGCGGCTCGTATAAACGTCAAGACCCGTGCAAGGCTTCGGCACACCGTTAACACCTATTCTTGTACCGTAAAGATAATAAACGCCGTCTTCCGCAAATATATACGGATCTCGGATATGTATCTCTGAAAGTTTCATTTTTTTCTCCTTTATCTTTACTTTTGCTTCAAGGGCAAAAGTGTTTTTTTATTTGGATTGTATTTTTCCGAGGTAATATGCATTATAAATTCCTCAATAGCGGCTGTAATTGATATTATACCGAGCACAAAACAAGCCTGTACGATAAATTTTGTGATAACAAAATACGGAACAGAAAACACAACAACGCCCGTCAGCTTGTTCATATACGTGTGAACAGATGCAAAACGGCGGTGTTTTATCGCCGCTGTCAAATAAGATGCCAATCTTATGAACAGTGCCGTAAATCCCATTATCCACACATACAGCGGAAGCTTTTCAAGCAAATCGGGAAAAATACAGAAAAACAGCACGGAATAAAACAACAGATCCGCAATGCTGTCAAGCTTTGCGCCGAATTCAGTAGTGCTTTTTGTAATTCTCGCTATCGTTCCGTCAACAACATCACTGATACCGCACAAAGTATAAATAATAAAAAACGCAGTTGAATACGTTGGTATAAATAACAGCAAAACAAGAGAGCCGATAAGTCTGAATGCTGTTATAATATTAGGAACTGTAAGTAACTTTTCTCTCATTCTCAGCCTTCTACTTATTTTTTAAACATAGGCGAATAATCGTCATCGCCCTTTGATTTTGTAAACAGATTTACAACAAGTATACCCGCATCAATAATTGCATATACGACCGCAACCACCGCAATAATAACGACAAGTGTCTGAGGTGTCATATGCTTACCGCTTAACGTCATTCCGTTGAAATAGAACAATATGCATATATTAACGATCATAAGCACGGCGTGAAGCAATAATTTCACCTGAAGCCCTGCTTTTTTGATTCTGAACACAAGATTTATAAATGCACACGCAAAAGCAAACAGAAACAGAACGATATAATTATATGTTGCGATATACGGCGATTTTATATTCATAAACTCAGAAAATATTGTAAGGGCAAACAAGAAGCCCGTGAATATAAGTGCCGCACTTTTCAATCTGTCATAAAGAAAAGATAATCTCCGCTTCATACATTTACTCCTATAGTATATAATATAACTATGATACCATATTTTTTATTTTTGTCAACACTTTTTATTGTATTTATTATAAATAATTTTTTATGCAAAATATCGAAAACAGATTGAATTTTACAAATAACTATGATACAATATATACGATAAACCGAAAGGAGAAATATAATAATGGCAGAATCTATACTTGATGCTTACAAGCATCAACACAATACAGAAGCAGTTATCGATGCTTCAAAAAAATTAAAGATAGGTATTATCGGTACGGGCTGGATAGCTGACGCACATATAAAAAGCTATCTTAAAATGCCTGATGTTGAAATAATTGCAGGTGCTGATCTTATACCCGGCAAGGCAGATGCTTTTTTTGAAAAACACGGAATCAAAAACGTACGCACATACCTTTCGCACACGGAAATGCTGGAAAACGAGCCTGAGCTTGATGCAGTAAGCGTATGCACGTACAATATGACACACGCAGTATGCACGATAGACTCTCTTAACAAGGGTGTAAACGTTCTTCTTGAAAAGCCTATGTGTGTAACGCTTGACGAGGCTGTTGAAATCTGCCGTGCGGAAAAGAAAAGCGGCAAGGTGCTTTCAATCGGATTTCAGCCCCGTTTCGACGAAAATATGAAAATGATAAAAAGGCTTGTTGAAAGCGGAACACTTGGTGACATTTATTATATCCAGACAGGCGGCGGTCGCCGCCGCGGTATTCCCACACCGTTCGGTACGACGTTTATTGAAAAGGAAACGGGCGGTATCGGCGCAATAGGTGATATCGGCTGTTATTCGCTGGACATGGTGCTTAACGCAATAGGTTATCCGAAGCCCTTGACGGTAAGCGGATACAAATGCGACTTTTTCGGTAAAAATCCCGAATATATGCCCTGCCCCGAATATGCCGAAAAGTTCGGTGTTGATGACTTTGCCGCAGGCTTTGTAAGACTTGAAGGCGGAATCGTGCTTGACTTCCGTATTGCATGGGCAATGCACGTTGATACCCCCGGAGATACCATCATCTTCGGTAAAAAGGCAGCACTCCGCATTCCCTCTACAGACTGCTGGAACGGTACTGTAGGCGGTAATATGGTGCTTTACCACGATGTATGCGGAACACAGACCGAAACAAAGCTTCCGATACTTGAAACAAAGGGCAATTTGTTTGATATGAAGGTGCGCTCATTCCTTGATGCTATAAAGAACGGCACACCCGCACCCATTCCCTCAAGTCAGATCATCTACAATCAGGCAATCATCGACGGTATCTGCCGTTCTGCTGAGCTTGGTCACGAAATCGAAATCGATATTCCCGAAATTTAAATCCACTTTTATAATAAAAATGGTTGGCTCACGAAGCCAACCATTTTTTGTGTTTACATTTTAACCTTCATTGCCGTATACGGTGCTGTATACGACTCTGAGATAGAACCGTTACCGATGACGGCCGACTTGTTTGATCCTCTTACAATGACCTCGCCTGTTTGCTTGATATACGCCGTGTAATATGTTCCCGCAGATGCGGAGATACATTTATCGGTAATAAGCACAGGGCTTGATTTTCTTGCAAAGTCCGACGATATCTGACCGTACGTATTAAGTCCGAAGCCATACACGTTTCCGTCAGACGTAAGATAAACAACATGCTCATCCATCACGGAAGCAGACACTACCCTGTTTGCAATTTTATTCATACTTCCGTTTGACTGACCTGCCGTGAACGTGGCAACATCACGCCAACCGAAATAATAAAGTGTACCGCTCTTGTTTATATAAAGCGAGTTATGCTGTCCCGCAAAGACCTTTTCAGCATCAGATGCAAGCTTATACGGTGTTTTTATCGTTTCGGGGGCAGACGATGATATTTTATCCCATCTGTTGTCACCGAGCGCATACAGCGAGCCGTCAGATGTAACGTAAAGTGAATGACGGCGTCCTGCGGCAATATCCACAGCGCCCGATGCTATTTTAGTGATAGCTTCAACATTATTCGGATAATTCTTGCTTCCGAGCTGTGCATACGCATTGTTACCGCAGCCGTACACGTCTCCGTTTTCGGCAAGCAGGAGCATATGGTCAAGACCGACCGAGATCTTCTTGAATTTAACAGACGTATTTACTTTCGCAAATGACGTTGTAACTCCTCCTCGACCGAGCTGTGAAGAAAGATCGTTACCTATCGTATATACAGATCCGTTATCGGTGAGTACAGCCGTCATAGGAGCATCGCTTTCCGTGCCTCCTCGGCTTGTTTCCACCTGAACGACACCTGTCATTACGAGCATAGGCTTTCTTACCGTTTTACCGACACATACACCAAGCTGTGACTGGTCATTTTCACCCCACGCATAGAGGTCGCCGTTTTTATCAAGCACGAATATACTGCGTGAGCCTGCAACGACCGTAGGCGTTACACTCATACCTGACTTTGTCACAAGACCTATGACTGTGATGCGGTCGGTAACGTTCAGCGTGATGCTTTGCGTTGTATATGTTTTTTCGCTTCCGCCGTTTGTTATCGTCTTTATACCGTTGAGAACATATCCCGATTTCGGAACTATCTTGACGGTTACCTTTGCGTTATCGGAAAATACCTCATTATATCCTGTAGATGAAATTTTCGTTCCGTTAATGTAAAGATCTGCCTTATCAAGATCAACCGATGCTGTAAGCATACACGGCTGAATACCGAAATATGTATTCATCGTGGAAATCGCATATTCTGCACGCTTGTTTATAAAGTTCTTTATTTGATTTATTTCCGACTGCCATTTGTTCATTGAACCGCCGTCACTCGGCCAACGGTCAAAATGAAGACCGATTACCTTCTTCATTGCCGCTGAATATTCTTCAAATATTTTAAGGCATTTTTCGGGGGCAAAAACAGTTTGTGCAACGTAAGTAAAGCGTTCAATAAATTTATTTCTGAACGTTTCGTTTTCAAGAAGCTCGTTCATCATTATTCCCGCAACAGTATCGGGAGTGAGCGTATGCGCAAACATATCTCTGTTATAATCCGCTTCAAGGCCCATACCCATATCCATATCACAAAGAACGTAGCGCCATCTCGTATCAAGTCCAGAGGGATCTGTGGTGGATTTATTTCTCCATACCTTTACATTATTTGCGGGCCAGTCGATATTACACATATACATACTGCACACAAAGAAGTCGATAAAGCTGTCAAGGTCGATGTGCTTTTCGATGTAATTATAGTGTGTGGGATTCGACATATCGTTTGCGGAAATATAGTCCATAAGCTTATGGTAGACAACCTCATCACCTGCAACTCCCTCATTAAGAACGTACGGCACGTCATAATCCCAGTTGGTTACAAGAGGCGAAGGTGCTTCGACCATAACGAGGTTTTCCTCTAAAACGCCGTAATGCTCTTCGAAATACTTGGCATCATATCTTTCTCTGATATTATATACGCCCCAGAATTCGCCGTTGACGAATACAAGCGAAGGTCTGTATGCCATAGTTGACACGTTCATTCCCTTGCAAAGTGCCTGCATAAGTCCGTCACGAATATGCGATGCGCTTGAGTCATTGCCTGAGTTTCTCAAAAGCAAGCGTTTGAATTCTTTAACACCGTCCTGAGCACGTCCTGCAAAAATATCATATTTCAGCTTTGAGGGGTTATTTACCACCGTTGGGTCTGCATCTGCCTTAAAATAAATTCTCATGGACTTTGACGACATACCGAGAGAACCGTTTCCGTTCATTGCGATTTCAACGTAAGACGATGAAACGAGCGAGCCGTCAGATTCAAAAATTTCAAGATAAGATGTTTTTCTTTCCTTTGTTCCGAACGGATTTTTCATAACCGTAAAGTAAATACCCTTGTCACGGCTTACAAAATCCTCTCCCGGAAGGCTGAGTGACACGAAAGGAACGTTGTAAAGCTCCTCAGCTCCGGGAACTACAAAATACGAATTTGTAGTAACGGGAGATTTTACGTTGCCTTTAACGGCATAAGCCTTAATAACTCTGCCGCCGATATTATGCTTTGTGGGCTTTCCGTTATTGAACAAAACGGAATTCTCATTCGTCAGATGTCCCCAGCTTCCGGGGGCGGAAATAGAAAGCTCTCCTGTGTATTCTCTGCCCGATACACGGGGGTCAGAGCCGTCTGTTGTATAGTAAATTTTAAAACCGTCGGGAGCTGTCAGTTTGAGAGAAAACGTTTTATCGTAAAATCCGCTTAAATGAGAAAAAGTAACGCTCGTACCGAGGCTTGACAAATATGTGTTTCTGTCACCGCCCGAATACTGAGGACGTACGTCTGATATTTCTGCAGCTGACATCGTTGAATAGTCTACAGCTTTGAAGCCCGATGATATTGTATTGTCGGTTCTGTATGCCGCACATTTTTTGGAAAGACCGCTTATAACGTTTCTGTCCTTGCCGTCAACCTTTTCCTGCGCTATAAAATACGTATGCACTTCTGCTTTTTTCGTTATATCGTCTGTGGGAGAAAGCGAAACGGACTTGTCCGTTATGGCAAGCTTTATCGATTTATTATCAATGACCGTATTCCATACGGCATCGTAATAGTCAAGTCTTATAACCTCGTATTTACTTTCGTACTTTTCTCCGTTTTTACCTGCCGCATTGTCGCATTTGATAAGATACCTGCCAAACGGAGCGATCTTGTCGCCGTTTTTGAATTCGAATCTTTTGTATCCCGTATCGCCGTTTGTCATATAAGAAAGTGCGACACCGTCAAGAGGAATTTCAACGTCTGAGATATTATAAAGCTCTATAAATCCGCAGCTTACAGGCGTGTCGGTATTATAGCCCGTACCATAGACCTGCTTAAAAACAATGTTTGAAAAAGACGTCTGTTCGGGCTGTTCTATCGGAGGAAATGTTTCATCGGGAAGTGTTTCCGTCTGAGAGCTTGTTATCTCATCTGTAACATCATCATCCGTTTCACCGTCTGTAACGCTATCCGTTTCGGAAAATGAAGTGTCAATATCATCCGTGCTTTCGTACACCTCATCTGTTACATTCACACCGATAGTGGTCTTACCCGTATCGGTGTCGGTATTTCCACCGCACGATGCAAGCGGAAGGAACATTGCGAGCACTAAAATCAAGCTGTATATCCTTTTCATATGAAACCTCATTTCATAATATAATTTTTACTTGTAAGCTCAAAACTATTGTTTATTCCTTCGGTTGTATATATATATCCCGATTTTGTTATAAATATTGCCTCAAAAGTATATTTTTTTTCTTGATAAAACGAAAGTGCATCATCAAGCCCCATAACAAACAATGCTGTTGACAGTGCATCCGCAAGTGCACCGTCTGAACACAGAACGGCAACGCTTGAAATCTCATTGTTAACGGGATATCCCGTTTTCGGATCTAAAATGTGATGGTATTTTTGTCCGTTATATTCAAAGCATCTTTCGTAATCGCCCGACACGGAAAGATATCCGCTTTTCATAATGATCCTGCCGACGGTATCGTTAAGCCTCAACGGATCGCGAAGCGCAACTCCCCAACCATCTCCGTTATCTTTTTCTCCCACAACGGCAATGTTGCCGCCAAAGTTTAAATATCCGCTGTTGATTCCCTTTTCGTGCAGGTATTCTACGCATTTTTCAGCGACGTATCCTTTTCCGATGCCGCCGAGGTCAAGCATTATGCCCTCATTCGATTTTGTAAGCGTGTTACCGTTTAAAGAAATTTCCGATGCACCTACATTTTCAAGTGCCTTTTCAATTTCCGATCGTTCAGGTATTCTCGGATCTTCGGATTTAAAATCCCACAAATCACTTACAGCACCGCACGTTATATCAAATGCGCCGTTAGTTTTTTGATAAACATCATTTGAAAGAATTATAAGCTCTTTTATATCATCCGTTACGGTATAAGAAATATTTTTGTTTATTTCTGAAATTTGCGATTTTGATACTGTTTTTGAGATCGTATCTTCAAGTGATTTTATATATCCGTAAAGATCAACGTCACCGATGTCGGGAAGATTTGCTGTAATAAACGTATCAAGCGCAAAGTACGTATCACTTTTATATTCAGTACCGCAGGAAGAGATCATCACAGCTGTTAAAAGCAGTACACATAAAATTCTTTTCATATTTCAGTTTTTCTTTCTTTTTTCGTTACATCCGGCAGTAAACACAGAATCGTACCTGTTACACCGCCGCACACCACGCTTGCAAATAAAAGCGGCGGCAGATAGTAAAATACGGAAAACGTACCAAGCATAAAACACGAAACGAGTATCTGTCCCGTATTATGAAGTGATGCGCCTATAATGCTGACACCGACAAACGAAAGCGATCCGACACACGTTTTTTTGATTATAACAGCAGAGGCAAGAGATAAAAGTCCGCCGCACACCGAAAACAAAAATGAGGGTAACGAGCCGAATATAAGCGCCGTTACAACACATCGGCACAGCAAAACAAAGAAAGCTTCCTTTGTTCCCATGTAAAAAAGCACGTAAAGCACTACAATATTAGAAATTCCAAGCTTTATCCCGGGTAACGGTATAAACGCCTGTATCGGCAAAAGTGCCTCAAATGTCGAAAAAATTATTGAAAGTGAGGCAAAAATACCGCACAGAGCTATCGTTCTGACAGATTTATCCTGCAACAGCATCAACCTCCCCACAATCCGTTTCTATGACAACACCCGCAGGCAGGCACACAATGCAGCCCTTGTCCTTTATTTTTCCGTGTGCTTTACAAATACCGTCACGGCATTCGGAATCGCTTACATACACACAGCCGTTTTCAATGACCACGGTAAGCTTGATTCCGTTTTCTGACAGCTCTATTATTCTGTCCTCATAAAGCGAATACGTATAAACATTATCATTCGTTGTTATCTTAACGACACTACCGTTTGTTGACGGCAAAAAAAGCATCAGCAAAATTGCAAGAGCAAAAACAAACAAAACGGCGAGGACATCGCCCGGTTTCAATTTTCTCGAAACGATACCCTCACCCATATTATTCTCCTCAATTATCGACATCAAGATTCAAGTTGATGTATCTTTCGTTTCTGTAAACAAGAAGCGAGACTGTTTTGCCGCTGTGGCTTGAAACAATATCATTAAGACGTTCTGCGCTGTTGACAGCAAAGCTTTCAACGCCTATAACAATATCATTCGGTAAAAGTCCTATATGCTCCGCCAAAGAAAGTCTTTCGGTCTTGATCACCATAACACCGCCGGGTAAACCAAATCTTTTACTGTCATCGGCTGTTATTTCTATAACCGATGTGCCGAGCCACTCTATTTTTTTACTGTCATTTGAATTTATTTGTATGGTGTCCTTAACAAACTGTCTTATAGTTGATATTGCGGATGATGAAGGTACTGCGCAGATGCTGTCATCATTTCCGTGTGTGACAACTCCTATTACTCTGCATTCCTTATCCATAACAGCCGCACCGTGCATACAGCTTTCAAATCCGACACCACAGACGGAAATTGACGCCTCTTCAACCGATGAAACAGAGGCACCTGACACCTTGTAGCCGTCGTTTGAATTATAAGCGACAAGCACCTCGTCGCCGACGTTTACACGCTCGCCGTATCCGAAATCTGCCGCTGTAACAGAGGACGAATCAACCTTAAGCACGGCAATGCTTCTGTCATCGTTCACACCGACAACCTTTGCAGTAAGCTTTTCATCAGCTATTTGAACAAAAACATTGCCCGCATCAATACACGGCGCACCGCCCGTTACGATATATCCGTCAGACGTAACGAATATACCTGTAAGCTCATTATTTCCTGCGAAAACAGAAACTGTTGCACGCTTGCACAGCAAATTTCTGTGCTCCTCCTCTGCGCTTTCCAAAAGTGAATCTCTGCTCGTCTGAGCATCAGGAACATAGAGTGATGCATCAGTATTCTTTTTCGAATCGGAAATGACTATATTTATTATCAGCAAGCACGCAAGCACCACTGCCACGACGGTGAAAAATACTGCAAAAGCAACCACCGCCGTTATTCTTACAGATGTCTGCTCGGAATTTTTTGTACTCATCAGCTTTTCATACCGATGCTTGTATTCATATCCGCCGTAAGACAATATCTGTGAAGAATTTTCTTCTTTCAATGTTGTTTTACTTTTCTCGGTATCCAACCTGAAGCTACTCCTTTAACAATATAATGTACAACTATTAGTATAACTTTTATGTTTTAATAAATCGTGTATACCCTGTACAGTTTTTTTAATTTTTATCGTGTGATTGTAAACTTTATTATTTATCGGACTTTTTTCTTGAAAGCTTTTCTTGTATTGACGTATTCTGGTTATTCTGCACAGCGGTGAGAGTGAACACGAATTCACAGTATTCTCCGTAAACGCTGTTTACCCAAATTTCTTCGCCGTGAGAATCAATGATAGTCTTTACGATATAAAGCCCAAGACCGACACCCGTTTTGTCAAGTCCACGGCTCTTGTCACTCTTATAAAATCTGTCAAATACAAACGGAAGATCTTCCTTTATTATTCCCTGACCGTCATTTCGTACGCTTACAAAAACCTTTTCGTCCTTTTCAACTATTTTGACAATATACTTTCCCTTTTCATAAGAAAATTTCTGGGCATTGTCGCATATATTGTAAAGCACCTGATATATTGCATCTCTGTCCGCAAGAACATTCATATTGTCACGGTCGCATTCAAACATAACGTCAAGCTTTTTACTGTCAAGCTTTTGTTCAAGCGAAATAATTATCTGTCTTGCCATTTCGCATATATCAAAATCAGCCTTGACAAGCTTTCTGTCACCCGCCTGAAGTCTTGAAATATCAAGAAGCGAGGACACAAGTCTTGACAGACGCTTCACCTCAGTTGAGATTATCTGCAAATAATGCTCCTGCTTTTCAGGTGGGATAGCGCCGTTGAGCATTCCCTCAACAAATCCCGAAATTGCTGTCATGGGTGTGCGCAGATCGTGTGAAACATTTGCAAGAAACGTCTTGCGAAGCTCCTCATTTTTTTCAAGCGTCGATGCCATATTGTTAAATGCGGATGCAAGCTCCGCAACCTCATCGTGTCCGCTTATCGGTACACGGGCATCAAATTTGCCTTGTGAAAATTCTTTTGCCGCCCTGCTCATCTGTTTAAGCGGTGAAATTATCCTTTCAGAAAGAAAATACACAACGACAAGTGCCGCAAGCATTACCCATAAAACCGAAACGATTATTGCTTTTATCGTTTTTGATACAAGATTCTGAAATCTTTCGCTTTCGCTGCACACAAAAACAGAACCCACCATTTCTCCGTCGGTATTTTTTACAACCTTTGCCGAGGTAAGATGGCTCGTTTCAAAAAAGCTGCCCATCGATGTATATTCGCTGTATTCGTCACCGCTTGAAAGCTTTGCCACAACACCATCGGGAAGCCTTGCTTCCATATTCTCCGGCGTGTTTGAACCAAGCAAGACCACGCCGTTTTCATCTGTTATGAAAACGAACATATCATCGCCGATAGCATCTGCAACCGTATTCAAGGCAACGGAAATATCACTTTCAACATTTTCGTAGTATACAAATCTTCCGAAATCCACCGTTGCGGAATTATTATATTTTTGAGTAATAAAATTTCCCACGGCATCCGAAGCATCGTTTACCGATTCTTTTTTCATATCGATGGAATTGTTCGAGGTGTTTGAAACGAGAATAACGGAAAGCAGAAAAAAGCTGACAAAAATTATCAGCATAAATGCCGCAACATATTTTGTAAAAACGCTTTTAAACATCAATTTATCCTCTCGTGTACGCAAAAAACCGAATAGGGCGACCTTATTCCAAACAAGGCCGCCCGTTAGTTTGAATTTTACTGAAGAAGCTCGAATTTATATCCTACGCCCCATACAGTCTTGAGTACCCACTTGTCTGAAACGCCTTCAAGCTTTTCACGCAGACGCTTAACGTGTACGTCAACTGTTCTTGAGTCGCCAAGATAATCAAATCCCCAAACCTTGTCAAGCAACTGGTCTCTTGTAAATACTCTGTTGTAGTTTGAAGCAAGGAAATAAAGAAGCTCCAATTCCTTCGGGGGAATATCAACGCTCTTACCTCTGAGCTTAAGCTCGTACTTCTGAAGGCTGATTTCAATATTTTCAAATTTGATTATTTCATCATCGTTCTGGTTTTCGTGTGAGTTGCAACGTCTGAGAACCGCTTTGATTCTTACAGCAAGCTCCTTCATATCAAAGGGCTTTACAACGAAGTCATCAGCGCCCATTTCAAGGCCGAGAACCTTGTCAAACGTTTCACCCTTTGCAGTTACCATAATGATGGGCTTTGAGGATACCTCACGGATCTCTCTGCACACAGCCCAGCCGTCCTTTTTGGGGAGCATTATGTCAAGTAAAACGAGATCAGGCTCATAAAGCTTGAAGTAGCTTACACCCTCAACACCGTCATTTGCTGTCTTTACTTCGTAGCCTTCGTTTTCAAAATAAACACGAAGTGCTTCGCAGATGTTGACATCATCGTCTATAATAAGTATTTTTGTTCCTATCATTTTTTATTCCTCCTCAATTTGTGGATAGATGAATTTGTTAATTTCGTTAAACTTTTATCTAAATTCATTATATCTCACACGGCGTATATCGTGGTTAAAATACTGTAAACAATATTTGTATTTTTAATTAATTATGTGACTTTTTACCGTTCATAAACAATTTTTCCGCCAATTACGGTCTTAATGACATTCGAATAGATGTCAAGAGGATCATTATCGAACAGTACAAGGTCTGCGTCCATCCCTTCTTTTATCATTCCTATTCTGTCAATAACGCCGAGTATCTTTGCGCTGTTACACGTGATCGATTCAAGTGCTGCCATATACGGCAGTCCGTTTTTATGAGCCAAAGCGGCACAAAGCGGAAGATACTGTATGGGCGTTTCGGGATGGTCTGTGCAGATTGAGAACAAAATTCCGTGCTCATTTAGTATTTTCGGATTTTCAAAAGAAAGATTTTTAAGCTCCGGCTTGCTTCTGTCTGTCATATTAGGCCCTAAAATCGCACTTATTCCCTCTTTTGCAAGCTCATCTGCCGCAAGATAGCCCTCTGTACAATGGACTATCGTATATTTAAGCGAAAACTGCTTTGCAATTCTTACAGCCGTAAATATATCATCTGCTCTGTGTGCGTGAAAATGCGCAGGAAGCTGACCGCTTACAACGGGTGCGAGCGCCTCGTTTTTATCGTCATACTCAGGCTCGTCACAGTTATCAGGATCGTTTTTGTACTCATTAAGCGCATCAGCGTACTTTTTCGCCTTCATCAGCGCTTCTTTTATAAGCGCCGCCGTTGCCAGACGTGTCTGCGGTGCTTCGCTCTTTCCGTGATAAACGGATTTCGGATTTTCTCCCAAAGCGAATTTCATTGAAACGGGAGCCGCAACAGTCATCAATTCAACACGCTTGCCGTATGTTTTTATAAGCGCACCCATACCGCTTACGGGATTGGCACTTCCCGGGCCTGTACATACGCACGTGACACCTGCACGGTAAGCATCGGTAAAGCATACGTCAAACGGATTTATGCCGTCAACGGCTGACAGCTGCGGTGTTACAGGCGACGTTTCCTCGTTGAGGTCGTCACCCTCAAAGCTGATAGAATCCTCAATAATTCCGAGATGTGTGTGCGCATCGATAAATCCGGGGGTAAGAATACCGCCCTTGGCATCTATCACCTCGTGTCCGTTCTCGTTTTGTGTGGCTTCTCCGACATAAGATATTTTACCGTAATCAATGACCACCGTACCGTTTTCTATAACACGGCCGTTATCCATCGTAAATATTTTTGCGTTTTTTATAATCATATTTTTTCTCCGTAAAAACATAGCAGGGACACATATCCCTGCCATATTATTTTGCTAAATCGTTATAATATATAACCTCTCCGGGCATACGATATCCAAGCTCTCTTCTTGCTATTCTCTGTATGTAATCCTCGTCAATGTCCTGTGCACATTCATCCTTGAGCTGTTCTACGGAAAGCTTCTTTTCCGAAACCTGTGAACTTAACTGTTCGTGCTTTGTTTTAAGCTCATTCACCTGCATACTCAAATTGATTATAGTAACAAAAGCAAAAACAAGGAAAAAGCACACAGCGGCTTTTACAAATATATTTGTTCTTCTTTTCATTAAAAATCCTTATCTCCGATTACGGCATTCACAGCACGCCTTTTAATATCAGCGCTTACAAATCTGATCTTTACAGCGGTATAAAATCTATATAAAGGACAGGCAATATACAATTTTATAGTGCGGTATAAAAACGATACCGCCGTTTGCATACAAAACGAAACGAGCCTGCCGAGTGTGCGCTTATATACAAGGAAACCGAAAACAGAAAAAATAATCAGAAAAAATCTGAATCTTCCTTGATTGGCGCAAAATATAAATACCACTATAATTACAGTATACACTACGGAAAACAAAAAATCAATAGAAAATTGAAATATTTTTGAAATTATTATTTTATTTTTTGCATTTCGTAGTTTTATTTCTCCGTCGGAGCTTTCATTTACTATATGTAGATTAAGCATTATAGATATAGTATCGAATACGCTGTAAACTATACCTATAGAGATACCGACAATAAATGAATACATTATAAGGATAAGCTGAAGCTTGGGAGATTGATATAAAAAGCCGCCCATCATTTAAAAATACGTGAGAAAAAGCCTTGTTTTTCTTCAGATTCTTCGGGATAGTAAAGCGATACTATCTCACCGTCTATAAAAACATCTCCGCCGTCAAGGTCGAGCTTTGCAACGTTAAGCCCCCTGCCCTGTACACAGCATATACCCATTGATGTTTTTAAGACAACCTGCTCATCATCGAAGCTCATAACACTCACAGCACCGCCTATCTCAATATGCTTTCTTGAATTCATCGTAACATTATGCTCAGACATAAATAAAACCTCCGGGATATTATACTGTAATATAATATGCCCGAAGGTTTGATTTTAGAAGTTTCTCTTGAATATAAATGCAGAGATAAGTGCGCCGAGAATAAGTGAAATTATCGAGAATAAAAGCAAGGACCAAAGCGGAACAGGCTTATTCATACCGATCTGCTCGCCATCGGGCGGAACTGTCTTTTCTGTGTCTTCGCCCTCTGTGTCCTCTGCGGGCTTCTCTGTTTCTTTTGCGGTATCGCTTTCGGGTGAAGCAGTTATATCATCCGTTACGACATCATTTGTGTTTTCATCGGGAGCTGTTGTTTCAGCATCCGTAACAATACTGCTTTCTGTAGTATCTGTTGTCCCTTCACCGTCATTTTCTCTGATGACCGTAAATTTATAATTTTTCTTGCTTCCGTCTTCTGCTGTACAAGTCAGTATAACTTCAGTTTCATCATCTGTAATGCCGACAACTTTTTTGCTTACTGTTGCCTTTTTGTCATTTGCAACAGGCGAAAACGTGATACTTGTCACAGCTGAATCAATATAAACGGTGTATTCATACACATCAGGATCAAATTCGGGTGATATAGTACCCGTTGAAAGAGAAAGTGATGAGATTTTACTGTCGGAGCTCAACGGATTCGGATTTTCCTTCATAGTAATCGCAACTGTATATTTTTTCGTCGTGCCGTCTTCAGCAGTTACAGTAATCGTCAGCGTATTTTTGCCCTCTTTTAATGTTGCGCCCGCAACCTTTGCCTTGGCGTTTGGATCATTTGTTTTATAATTAACCTTGAGGGGTGTCGTTCTGTAATCTACCGCAGCTGTATACGATGTTACATCGGAAGAAAATGCAGGAGAAAGTGTAACGTCACCTATTGAAAGCGAGTAAAGCGTTGCATCAGATGACTTTTGCGTTATTGTAACTGAATATGTATAGTCAGAAGGATATTCATCTCCGTCGGTAGACGAGACCTCTATATTTTTAAAGGAAACAGAAACGTTTTCACCTTTTGCCAAAGAATCCGAAAGTGTAAACTTGACCTTTACAAATGTTTCTCCGCCAAGCGTATCACCGCCGTTTTTATTACACGAGAAAAGCAATTTCACAGCACCCGAATGGGTACTTTTTGCAACGTCCCACTCGGAACGGAGGCTGTCGCAAGATTTATACGATATTTGCTCCGAATCAAATACCATATCAAACCGAGCCGCATTCGCTCCCGTTATTTCAGATGCATTTATCTTCACCGTCAATGTAACTGTATCACCCGGATACGCCTTTGATGCACCCGATACATCAATACTTGCAGCAGCAAAAGCACCTATACTGACAAGAGGAAGAAGCAATACCGCTATTACTGTTAATGCCAATATTCTTTTCATACTTAATATTCCTTTCCTGTTATTGTTAAATCGCCGAGCATATGTGCCTTGAACTGTGAAAAATCGATAAGCGACAGCTTGCCGTCACCGTTTGCATCAGCAGCATATCTGTCATACGATGTAAAATCCTTATCTCCGAGCATATAAGCTTTAATATTGGAAAAATCTATGAGTGATATTTTTCCGTCGCCGTTTATATCGCCCGTGACGACAACGGTAAGCTTTTGCACAATAACATCACCGCTGTAAAGGCAAAGCTCGCTTCCCGTAGAAACAAGAGCACCGTCATCAAGCTTTTCACCGTTTACGTAAACACCCACGTTTTCTCTGAATGAAAGCCCCGAAAGAAGTGTATCGACAGTTGTCTTTTCGTTTATTTTACTTATAATGCCGAGTTCTTTATTTATTGAATATACATCGGATGAAATTTCAAAAATATCCATTTTAAGCGTATTTGACGATATTTCGCCCTCACAGCCGTTAATTGCCGTTATCTTTGCTGAAATATCCTTTCCGCTGTCAGCAACGGAAACACTGTATACTGTACCGTTTTCGCCTTCTATAAGCTCACCGTTTCTGTACCACGTTATTTCGTAAGGAATATAATCGCAGTTTACATTTTCAACAAACAGCGTTATATCGCTTCCGAATTCACCTGTGCCCTCTATTTATTTCTTGGTAACAGTTCAGCCTTTTTCCTTTGTTGCAACAGATAGTTTTTGCTTAACCGAGCTTTCTATCTGTTTCTTCTTTTCCTCCATAAATTATATAATTTTGAATTTTTTCTTCTTTTAATAATTTTTTTACTACCGAAATTTCTGATATATTTAAAAAATCAGTATAAGTAATTTTATTTTTTGTTTTTGAAAATTCATATTTATCTATTATTTTTGCAACTAACAGCTTGTGCTCACTATTTTTATATTTTTCTCTTGTGAGTTCAAACATTCTACTATACTCCCTACATCTAATCCATATTTTCTTTCTATTTCATCAAAACTT
>JAFXFN010000029.1 GCA_017520505.1 Clostridia bacterium | reverse complement strand
ACGCTTCAACTGCTGATCTCTTAAATTCTGTACTGTATTTCTTGTTCTTGCGTGATTTTCTCGGCATAAAAACAACCCCCTTAAAGTAATCTTGAAAACTTTTTGTTTTTTCAAGTGTCTACTCTAAGGGGATTATATCAGTTCTCTGCCGAAATTTTTGTGTCTGTCATTTCTCCGCTAAGAATGCAGAGAGAAGACCGTTTTTTTATTTATTAATAATTTTCGCTCTTTATTTCAAAATATGCCTTGGGATGTGCGCAAACGGGGCAAACCTCGGGAGCTTCCTTGCCTACGTGGATGTGTCCGCAGTTACGGCACTTCCAGATAACAACATCCTCCTTGATGAATACCTTTCCGTCCTTCACGTTTTCAAGAAGCTTGCGGTATCTTTCCTCGTGCTCCTTTTCAACCTTTGCAACACCCTCGAAGAGATTTGCTATATAATCAAAGCCTTCTTCTCTTGCCTGCTTTGCAAACTCAGCGTACATTTCAACCCATTCGTATTTTTCGCCTTCTGCTGCGTCAAAAAGGTTGTCGGCTGTCTTGCCAACACCGCCGTTGAGAAGCTTGTACCACATTTTTGCATGTTCTTTTTCGTTATCTGCTGTTTCCTGGAATATTGCAGCTATCTGCTCGTATCCCTCTTTTTTAGCTGCTGATGCAAAGTATGTGTACTTGTTTCTCGCCATACTTTCGCCTGCAAAAGCTGCGTGAAGATTAGCCTCTGTTCTCGTTCCCTTAAGTTCCTTCATTTTAACCTCTCCTATCCTTTTATTTAATATCAGCTGTGCCAGTATTTGCGGTCAAGCGAACGCATATTTATAGCCACAGCCATATGATATTCAGTTATTATTTCGCTTTTGTCAATATCGGCAACACTTCTTGCCACACGCTGTATTCTGTCATATCCTCTTGCAGAAAGTCCCATTTTATCAAATGCGTCTTTAAGAAGCTTTTTTGCTCCGTCATTGAGTGTACAGCACTTGCGTATCTGTGTTGACGTCATCTGCGCATTCGAGTGTATACCAAATGCGTCGTTTCTTTCCTTTGCAAACTCACGTGCCGCCCTGACTCGTTCTCTTATCACGGCTGATGATTCACCGCTTGAGCGTGACGAAAGCTCATCATATCTGACCTCAGGCATCTCAACCTGAATATCGATTCTGTCAAGCAAGGGACCTGATATTTTTGCAAGATATTTTTTAATTTCACCCGGTCCGCACGTACATCTTCTTGTGCGAGAGCCGAAATATCCGCATTTACACGGGTTCATAGCGCACACAAGCATAAACTTGCACGGATATGTAAGCTTACCGTTTACACGTGTTATCGTCACACGTCCGTCTTCAAGCGGCTGACGCAAAACTTCAAGTGCTTCACGTCTGAATTCGGGAAGCTCGTCCAAAAACAGCACGCCGTTATCAGCAAGTGATATTTCACCCGGAATCGGGATATGTCCGCCGCCCGAAAGTCCGACACTTGACATTGTATGGTGGGGAGAACGGAACGGTCTTTGTGTTATAAGCGACACGCCCGCAGGCAAAATTCCCGATATCGAGTGTATTTTTGTTGTTTCTATAGCTTCGTCAAACGAAAGCTCAGGCATTATTGTCGGAAGTCTTTTGGCAAGCATACTTTTACCCGATCCCGGAGGACCTATGAGCAAAACGTTATGCGAGCCGACCGCAGCTATTTCAAGAGCGCATTTCGCCTTTTCCTGCCCTTTGACATCGGAAAAATCAACGCTTGAAGTCAAAAACGCTTCTCCGAATTTTTCCTTGTCAAAAGCCTCGGGCTTTATCTTGTCATCTGTATTCAGATGCACTATAAGATCACGCAACGATTTTACCGCATAGATATTAACACCGTCAACAACAGCCGCTTCGGGTGCATTTTCAAAAGGTACGAATATCTCCGTCTTTCCTGCCGTCTTTGCGGCAACGCACATAGGCAAAACACCGCGTACGGGACGAATATCGCCTGACAGCGAAAGCTCGCCGACAAAACAGCATTTTTCAAGCAAATCCGTCGGAAGTATAACACCGCACGAAGAAAGTATTGACACGGCTATCGCAAGATCATACGATGAGCCTTCCTTTTTCTTATCAGCAGGCGCAAGATTTACCGTCAACAGCATCGAGGGAAAAAGCATACCGCTGTTTGCGACGGCAGCTTTTATTCTCTCCTTTGATTCCTTGATCGATGCATCGGGAAGTCCGACTATCTCAAAACCCGGTATCGTATTGGCTGAGTTACATTCAACCGTTACGATATAACCATCAATACCTGCAAGGCCTGCGGTATAAACTACCGAAAGCATCAGTACGCCTTACCCCAGTAAAGAAGCTTTGTTGCGGGCTTGCCGCAGCAGATACACTTATCTCCGCAAGCGTCCTCACCAAACGGCATACAGCGTGATGTAACGTCTGCAAGCTCCTTCATCTTGAGCTCGCACTCAAGATCTCCGCACCACATTGCACGGATAAATCCGGGCTTTGTCTTTGCAGTTTCGATAAATGCATCAAGCTCGGTTTCTGTATACGTCATATTCGCACGGCGCTCAAGTGCTTTATTATAGAGCGCTTCTGTATATTTCTTGAATTCTTCAACAAGTGCTTCTTCAACATTGTCAAGGCTTACGAATACCTTTTCTCTGTTGTCACGGCGAACTAATACGCACTGATTTTCTTCAATATCCTTCGGACCTATCTCAATTCTTATCGGAACACCCTTCATTTCATATTCCGCAAACTTCCAGCCGGGGGAGTTGTCGGAATCGTCGAGCTTCACTCTTGCGACCTTAGAAAGTCTTTCGGTAAGCTCATTTGCCTTTTCAAGCACACCTTCCTTATGCTGTGCAATAGGAACGATAACAGCCTGAATAGGAGCAATAGCCGCAGGGAGAACAAGTCCCGAATCATCGCCGTGTGCCATTATTATTGCCCCGATCATACGTGTTGATACACCCCACGAGGTCTGGTAACAAGGCTTCAGCTGATTGTCCTTGTCAAGGTACTGTATTCCGAATGCTTTTGCAAATTCGCATCCGAAGTTATGTGACGTACCGCCCTGAAGTGCCTTACCATCGTGCATAAGTGCTTCAACCGTATAAGTAGCCGCCGCACCCGCAAACTTTTCCTTATCTGTTTTCTTACCCTTTACAACGGGGATAGCAAGCTGCTTTTCGTAGAAATCAGCGTATATGTTAAGCATTCTGAGTGTTTCGTTTTCAGCATCCTCAGCGGTTGCGTGCATCGTGTGGCCTTCCTGCCACAAAAATTCTCTTGTACGAAGGAACGGTCTTGTCGTCTTTTCCCATCTTACAACGCTGCACCACTGATTGTAAAGCTTGGGGAGATCTCTGTAAGATTTGATTATATCTTTATAGTGATCGCAGAAAAGCACCTCTGACGTCGGACGAACACACATACGCTCCGTCAGCTTTTCGCCGCCGCCGTGTGTCACCCAAGCAACCTCAGGCGCAAAGCCTTCGATGTGTGCCTTCTCCTTGTTGAGAAGTGATTCGGGAATAAACATAGGCATATAGATATTTTCGTGTCCCGTCTTCTTGAATTCAGCATCGAGAAGCTTCTGGACATTTTCCCATATTGCATAGCCGTACGGTCTTATTATCATACAGCCCTTTACACCTGAATAGTCAACCAGGTCAGCCTTCTTTACTACGTCTGTGTACCATTTTGCAAAATCCACATCCATAGCTGTGATCTGTTCTACAAATTTCTTTTCTTTAGCCATTTTTCTTTGTCCTTTATATGTTATTGAAAATATAATTTACCAAATTACATTTTACAAAATATTTGTATCCTATTTGAATACAATTCGTAAACAATATTCGTATTTGAGTGCAGTAAATAAGAAATATTTTCATTGCACATATACATCCGCTTAAAGAATACAAAAGCGGTGAGATGATATCCCACCGCAGATCACTTAAAGTATTATGCAAATAAGACCGCCTGTGCCCTCATTTATTATCTTTTCAAGAGTTTCGGAAAGACGCACTCTTGCATCGGTCGGCATATTCGACAGCTTTGTATTCAAGCCTTCGTTAACAAGCTCATAGAGCGATTTACCAAACATATTCGTATCCCAAATTCTTGCAGGATCCTCCTCAAATTCACGAAGCAAAAACTTCACAAGATCTTCAGATTGCTGTTCTGTTCCGACAATAGGGTTTACCTCTGCTTGGATATTCGCCTTTATCATATGAACAGACGGGGCAGATGCACGAAGCTTTACGCCGTAACCGCCGGGCTGCTTCACTATCTGAGGTTCTTCAAGCGCAAGGTCTTCAACTCCCGGTGATATTATGCCGTAGCCTGTAGCCATTACCTCGTCGTATGCATTGGCGACCTTGTCAAATTTCTTTTTTGATTCGGCAAGCTCACAAAGCGTTTTCATAAGGGTTTCGTCGGAATCTATGTCAAATCCGGTTTCATCTGATAAGAGCTTATAAAACAGACCGTCTGTAAGCTTTGCGTTTATTACAGCCTTGCCGTATCCGAGGTCGATTTTTTCAACGCTGACATCGGTAACGTTTTCATTTTCCGTAAGTTTTGAGAAAACGGGCATAATATCCTTTATTTTTTCCACTTGTGATGCAAGTGAAAAAACAGACGAATTGATAGAGCTGTATATCGGGTGGTCATTCGGCAGTGCCGTTATGTACTCGGGAATGTTCACTGTTATCTCACACACGGGAAATTCAAGCAGAACAAGCTCAAGGATGTGCTTTATGTCCTCTGCATTAAGCTCAAGACAGTTTATAAGAGCGACGGGCGCTGAATATTTTTCTTCAAGCTCATACGCAAGCTCAATGCTTTTCTCAGAATTCGGAGCTGACGAGTTAAGAATTATAACAAACGGTTTGTTCATCGTTTTTAATTCTTTAACCGTTCTTTCTTCCGCTTCGACGTAGCTTTCACGTGATATTTCACCAAAGCTTCCGTCACACGTTACAAGCATACCTATAGTGCAATGGTCAGTAATGACCTTTTGAGTGCCTATTTCAGCCGCTTCGTCAAATGGAATTGCCTCATCGCTCCAGGGAGTATTGACCATTCTCGGAGCACCGTTTTCTATATGCCCAAGTGCTTCGGGTACGATAAATCCCACGCAATCGATCATTTTGACCTTGAAATCAGCATTGCCGTCAAGGCTGACGCTTACCGCCTCGTCGGGTATAAACTTTGGCTCTGTTGTCATCACCGTTTTCCCCGAAGATGACTGAGGAAGCTCATCACGTGTTCTTTCCTTATCATATTCACCCTTGATATTAGGTAAAACAAGTGTTTCCATAAACCTTTTTATAAAAGTTGACTTTCCCGTTCTCACGGGGCCGACAACACCGACATAAATATCACCGTTCGTTCTTTGCGAAATATCCTTGTATATTCCCTTCTGTGCCATTGTTATTCCTCCAGAAATTTGTTTACTACATTGTATTTGGCAAAAGCATAAAATATTCCGAAGATATTAATTTTGTATTAAATTCGAAAAAAGTATTGCAATTTCAAAACAAATCTGCTATAATAGTCAGGTAAGGAAGCATAGCTCAGCTGGTTAGAGCATCCGCTTGACGTGCGGAAGGTCTTGGGTTCGAATCCCACTGCTTCCACCACGAAGGAAACCTCTTTTGTCTACCAAGAGAGGTTTCTTGTTTACTTGCACAATTCATGGCTTTGTAGTACAATTGATTCGATAAACTTGAATTTTGCGGAGGAGGTTGGCTCATGAAAAAGCAAATTACAGTAGTTCTTGTTTGCGTTGTGTTCTTATTGTCTATTACTTCTTGTGCTGTACCGGAAGATAAAGTGATTGTTTCATTGGGCGAATATGAAAAGAATGAATTCTTCACTTCAGGGGGATTTCAAGATTATACCGATTACGCAAAATACTATTTCACCTCTGCCAATGTCGTGGAAAATAAATACTTGAATAAAGTACATGAAACTGATTTTACTATAATTAACACGCATTTGGATGATTTTGAGGGATGGATTGAAACTATAAAGAATAGTGAACCTTTGAGCGAAGTTGTTGTAAATTATGACTTTGACCGAGAAATTATCGGCACGGAAGATTACGTCTATATTGATTCCGAGGAACATACATGGAGTGATGGACATACTTCTCTTGTAAGGTACAATGTTTACTTGTTTGATACGCAGACCCAAGTCCTATATTATTTTCACAACAACATATAATGTCATCAGACAGTTAAACCAATTCCGATTTGTCGAATAGTACGGTTACGCACCTTTTTGCTTTTCTTACCTATCTTTATGCACCGTTATACTGCTCTTTCGCAGAAAAAAGCACACATTTGTCTACCAAGACAAATGTGTGCTTTTTTTAACTAAATCCGCCTGCGGTGGATGAAATCGCTTCACGATGAAATCCCGCTTTGCGGGGTTGTGAGAGGTGGATTTAATTTCATCTGAGGCGGTACGCCGAAGATTTCATCCGAGCTTGCTCGGATTTCATCGTGCGTAGCACGATTTCATTAAATATACAATGCTTCCGCCTTTACTTATTTACAAAAATGTGGTATATTGAAAATGATGAAATAATATATGGAGGTTTTGCTGTATGAAAAAGTTGTTGTTTCTTTTTTTGACCATGATTGTTGCGGTTAGTTTCGTTGCTTGCCGGAATACACAGTCAGATCCATGTGAATTGCCTTCCGGAACATATTATATGGTCGGTGAATTTGAAGAAATGATGACCCCATATCTCTATTTGAATTTTGATGATTATACTTTTT
>JAFXFN010000028.1 GCA_017520505.1 Clostridia bacterium | reverse complement strand
TGCTCACTACATCCGTGAGGATACGCTGCGAGACATCGTTCTGGAACGCATCCGGGCAGTCAACGAGTATATCCGCAACGATGTGGACGGTTTCCAGGAGGAATATCTGCAATGCCGAAAGGCTGACCATGAACAGAGCATCCGTGATGACAAAAAGAAAGTGGAACAGGCAAAGAAACGTCTTGCTTCTCTGGATGTCATTATCTCACGGCTGTATGAGGACTTCGCTCTTGGTGAGATCAGCAAGGACAGATACAAAAAGATGTCCGCTGATTATGAGGAAGAACAGGAACGGTTAAGGCTCGAAATTGACGTTATCGAGGAATGGGTGGAGCAACGGGAAGAAATGGATGAGGGCTTAAACGCCTTTATCGCTCTGACACAGAAATATGTAGACGTGAAGGAGCTGACACAGACCATCGTGAACGAGTATATCAAGAAGATCGTTGTCTTTGCCCCAGACAAGTCCAGCGGCAAGCGACAGCAGAAAGTGAAGATTTACTTCAACTTCGTGGACGATGTGGAAATTCCCGTTATTTCCGAAACAATTACTACAGAAACAACCTATGGACGCAGAAAAACGGCGTGACCTTCGGGTCACACCGTTCTCTGTGGCAAATAGTTACTTGTCACTATTAAGCCTTGTGGTTACTGGATTTCTTGCGCCGATATCTAAATCGGTTCGCATTGTTGATTGCGGAGGAAGGATTTGAACAGGTAATCTTCAGGCTGTTAGTTCATCTATCGCCTGGCAGCGATACAAATACCCCCGTCCCTGTCGCATCGTTTTTCTATCGCCTCGATATACTCGGCTCAGAAAAATCGTGCTTTGAGGGACACCACTTGTAAAAACGATTATCAATCGTTTTTACTGCGTTAACCCAACGAGCAACGCTCGTCGGCCCATAACAAAAGTTTCGATTCATCACTCGGCAACGACCAAAACGAAAAAAGCAATCCTTTTGGACTGCTTTTCGTTTTGGTTGCGGAGGAAGGATTTGAACCGACGACCTTCGGGTTATGAGCCCGACGAGCTACCAACTGCTCCACTCCGCGATATGAAATTGTGACCGGCTTAATGAAATGGTGCCGGAAACCGGGCTCGAACCGGTACGGGATATAATCCCACGAGATTTTAAGTCTCGGGCGTCTGCCTGTTCCGCCACTCCGGCACGCTGCCTTTCACTGTTTGTTAAGTATATCACAACTTCTTGTTTTTGTCAATACCTTTTGCAAAAAAACTCCAAAAAATATTTTAAATGCTCTTTAAAAGCGGTATGAGTTTTTCTCTTTCCTTCTGTGTATTGGGCTTTTCCTCACCTGTTACAGAATCATAAAAATACTGATAGCAGAAATATGCAACACCTGCATAAAGCTTCAGATTTCTTGCGTAATCAAGACATCTGTACATTACATCTTTATTATTTTTCCATTCATCGGAGGCATCCTTTGCGTACTCGTCCTTTTCGGCATACGCTTTTCCGAGTGTCATACCTATGATAAGTCGCACGTTTTTATTCGTCACCATAGCCTGCCAATCATCGCAAAGCTTCATAAACGGACACGTAGGATGCTCAATTCCGAAATAAACCTGCGGACAAATATAGTCAATAAATCCATCCTCTGAACACCACTTCACAACGTTTGCATAGTGCTTGTCAAGCACCTGCGATATTACCCCGGCAGGACTGATACCGAACCACAGCTTTTCATTTTTAGACTTCGTCATTGAATAAAGTGACGAAACGAGCTTATCAAGGCTTTCACGTCTGAAATCGGCAAGTGAAAGCTCCCCGCCCTCTTTTACATACTTACCGTAAGAAAAGCTGTCGAAGCTTTCATCGGTTGTAGGATAAAAATAATCGTCCATATGTAATCCGTCGACGTCATAAAGATCAAGAAGCTCCGATGCGCCGTCAACTATCAAATTTCTAACTTCTTCATAAGCCGGATCAAGATAGAAATTGCGTCCCACCTGAACTATCATTTTACCGTTTATATCTTTATCGTTATACCATTTTCCTATAGCAAAATCCTCTGAAACGCTCTTTATTTCCTCTTCCGCCATACAGCGCAGGGGATTTATCCATGCGTGTATCGAAATATTGCGCTTATGCGCCTCATTAATTATTATTCGCAAAGGATCGTAATTCGCTTCCCTGCCGTATGCACCCACAACGTACTTGCTCATAGTATAATACTTCGACGGATACATACTGTCCGCATTCGGTCTTGTCTGAATGATTGCCGTATTGATGCCTGTATCGACAAGTCTGTCAAAAACCGTTTCTACAAGCGGTATGAACTCCTCTTTCGGTCTTTGCTGTCCGTCCTTGCAGTATATAGACCACATATCAAACTGTGACAGCCACATTGCTTTTACATTTTCATAGTTTATCATTTTATATTTCCTCTTCAATATTTTTCTTATACCCTTCACCGAATACAGACGTTGCGGAAGTTACGACAAGGAATGCTTCTTCATCCTCACAGCGCACTATATCTTTTGCCTTGGGCAAATTTTTAGGCGGCAACACACACATAATAACTTCCTTTTCAGAGTTCGTATATGCTCCGTGTCCGTCAAGTATCGTTACCCCTGTTTCAAGATCAAGTAGCAATCTTTTTGATATTGCATCTGATTTTTCCGAAATTATATATACAAGTCTTGCAGAGTCCGTTCCGTACAGCACCGTATTTATTATACGTGTCTGCAAAAATGATGCAACAGCGGCATAGAGTGCCGATGAAACATTTCCGAACGCAATTGCCGAAATTGCAATTATTGCGCAGTCGATACCGAAGAAAAGACTGCCTGTGCTTATATGTCTGTACTTTGTACGAAGTATCCTTATTATTATATCGGAACCGCCTGTCGTCGCTCCGGATCTGAATACAAGCCCTATTCCTCCGCCTGTCAAAAGCGCACCGAATATTGCGGCAAGCAGCACATCATCAGTCAAGACGATATTAAGCCTTGCGGCTGTATCCATAACAAGCGATGACAGCGTAACAGTATACACCGTTGAAAAAATAAATCTTCCGCCAAACTTAAATGCACCGAGCAACAATATCGGTATATTGATAACAAATGACCACGTACCCGTGCTCATTATTCCGACGGTTTTATCAAGTATGATGGAAATGCCGGAAACACCGCCGGGAGCTATGTTGTTACTGTCAAAGAAAAGCACAACACCGACGCCGTATATAACGGCGCCGAATGTCATTAACAAAAAATTATATACTCTTGACCATTTAAATTTCATATCACTTCATAAATACAGGGCCTATATTTCTTTCTGCAATAACGTATATTACGTAGTCGGGCTTCAGCTCACGCAAGGCTTTGTAATCAATTTCATAATTCCACATTTCCTCTGCATAAAGCTTTGAAAAATGCTCTCCTATTTGAGGAATGAGCTGCATTGCGTACGAATCACGTATCATATACGCCGACGGAAGCTCTGCATTATCTATAGTAAATACAATATCCTCAACGCCTTCAGGACGTGATATCGTATCGGGCTTATCGTAGCTTTCGTTTATTTTGCTTTCTTCTTTGAGAACGAGGTGAGGTACGTTTTCTTTGATTCTCTTGTCAATATCAAGGAATCCTGCCAAATCACCGCCGATGTCCTCGTTATATCTTATTCTGAAATCATCAAGAGCATACGGGGCGGCAAGCGGATGCTTTTCCGCTATTTTTTCCATAATTGCACGGTAGCCGTAGTAAGCACCAAGCTCAGTCCAATGCGTATCCGTCTGATAATACAACTTGCCGCTATCCTTATTTTGTATCATAATATCGGAAATATCAATGGCTGTTATACCGTTAAGCTCCGACATTTTTGATGTGAACAGCTCAAGTCTGCTCGTGTTTTTCTTTGATACACGTGATATTATATCCTCGGGAAGCTCATCCTTGCCGTAGACGGTTGCAGGATTGGGAGCACATAAAATTATCATTTCGGTATCTTTGCCCGTGAATTTTCTTATCTCACTGAGCTGTATGTTAAGCTGACGCTGTAAATAAATAAGCTGTTTATCCGAAAACGTATTCTGTTTTGTGAAATCGCGTATCGTTTCGGTATAGTAAAGTCTTGAGCCTGTTCCCACTATAACATTATCGCTTTGAGCCAAAACATTCGACGTATTGACCGAAACCGGGGATGATACACTTTTACCTTCTTTTTTAGCTGTTATGCTTATACCTCTTGAGCTGTTTTCAACGGACACAATAAACAATCCGTCATAGCAAACGGTACTTGAAATGTTATTGCCCGACTTTGCCTCTATAACAGCACCGTCCTCGGCTGTGCCGAATATGACCGTAGTTCCTCTTTCAACACTCATGGCAGTATATACAGTCGGCTTTTTTGTTTCATCTCCGCTTTCTCCGCCGCCGTCATAAGAAGCTGCCACCGCATCATCAAGAAGTATGTCGATTTCATCTTCACGTATCACTTGAACAACAGCCGATACGGATTTTGACAGATCGTAAAGGAAAAGATCGGGGGTTACAGTAAGATCAGTATACGTCGAAGCAAAATATGACTTGAGCATTGAGCGTTCAGCCTTCGACGGCACCTGAAGAAGCACCGAGGAAGTCCCCGAAACGCCTTGTGAAGCTTTAAGAGATGTAACGGTTATACCGTCATTTTCTTTTGTCGTATATCTTTTTTCAAGCGATGAGGTATCTACATTGTATGTATTATTTTTAACCGTTTTTTCAAGACCTATACAAGAAGCAAGCTCCCTGCCGTCACTCTCTGTCATCAACACTTCAAGCTTACTGATGTCAACTTCAAGCGAGTTTTTTTTAATATCATTCGGCATTTCAGACTTTATACTTTCGCAAATATAGTATGCACCGACGTAGTTAAGCTCATTTGCCGTATTATGATACAGTATCTTGTCGCTCTCCACTCCCTTGAGTTCATCGGAAAGAATATTTGCATATATCTCTGAATTATCCTTTAGATAGCGTACAAGTCCGTTTGCACGTGTATTTTCCGATATGGTTTTTCCGAAAGGTGCAAGACTGTCATAAACGCTCTGGCTGTTTGGAATTATATACAAGTAGTAATCCGCACCGTTTTTTTCGTATACGGATCTTATTTTTTCAAGGTTATCAGCAATTTTTTTATACTGCTCATCCGTATACGTATATTCGCCGAGAAAGTCAGATCGGTAATCGAAGCTGTCATTTTTCACAGGAAATAGAAATCCGTCTTCGCCGCTTTTAACATTCTCCGCCGATACACTTCCCGTAACGTTATACACAACTTTACGCCATATAAGCGACGGCGGACCTGATATAACATCGGTCATGCTGTGCGTAGCCTTCCCGAAAAATCCCATTTCTTCATTTTGCGAATATGTTTCATTGTACACGAAGACACACGCAAGTATAAAATAAACGATTAGCAATGCAAGTATAACAGATATTGTTGATATAATTGCTATTTTACATTTCTTAGTCATTTTGAAAACCTTGAACCCATTCATTTTATTTTGATCTTGTGAATAAATATGATACACTTGATATATTTGCATTTTACCATACGCTTTATGATATTGCAATAAACAAGATTTAAAATAATTTTATTTTTTTGGGAGATTTTCAATGGTTACATACGAAAATTTAAAAGGACTTTCTTTCGAAGAAGTCAGAATATCAGCTGAAAAATACGGTAAAAACACCGTTACAAGGCACAAACGCCATTCGTTCATAAAGCAATTTTTTTCTTCATTCAATGATCCTATAATTAAAATACTTTTATTCACCTTGTTCATAAATGCTCTGTTCTGGTTACGTGATTTCAATCCTTATGAGGCTATCGGAATAGTATCGGCAATACTTATTTCCACACTTATTTCGGCTATATCCGAATACGGCTCAGAGGGTGCTTTTTTATCACTTCTTGAGGAAAGTGAAAAAAGCACCTGCACGGTAATACGAGGTGGCGAGCTTTGTGTAATATCATCCTCCGAACTTGTATGCGGTGACCTTGTAATGCTTATTCCCGGTGAAAGAATATACGCCGACGGTGTGATAATAAACGGTCGGATAAATGTTAATCAGTCGGCACTTAACGGAGAAAGCCGTGAAGTTGTAAAGCTTCCGTGCAAGAAAGATTTGATTGGAGATATTTCATCTCAAAACACATTATTATCGGGCGTTGTTATATGTGAGGGCGAGGGTGTAATGCGTGTTGAGCGTGTAGGAGATTCCACGTATTACGGCAAGATCGCAGGAGAGCTTCAGATGAAAGGCTCTGAAAGTCCTCTGAAGGAAAAGCTCGGAAAGCTTGCGGGAGAAATAAGTAAAATTGGCTTTATTTCGGCATTTTTCGTTGCGTTTGCCGACATTTTCAACACAGTCGTCATCGACAACGCTTACAATAGTGAGCTGATCTTATCATTCATATCCAACCCTTCTATGTTATTCAGCGCTTTGCTTCACGCTCTTACGCTCGCATTGACCGTTGTTGTGGTAGCAGCGCCTGAAGGACTCCCGATGATGATAGGTGTTGTTCTTTCGGCTAACATCAAAAAAATGAAAAATGACAATGTGCTCGTTCGCAAGCCTGTTGGAATTGAAACATCGGGATGTATGAACATACTTTTCACAGATAAAACAGGAACACTTACATACGGACGTCCGAATGTAACAGACGTTATACTTGCAAACGGAAACGCATTATCACTTTCACAATTCAAGTCCACGGATGCTTATGCACTTTTCAGCGAATGTGCAGGAGTTAACACATCGTGCAAGATCAACGGTACAGACATAATAGGCGGAAACAGCACCGACAGAGCACTTTTCACAGCATCAGACCTCAAATACACAAGCGGTATTTCAATTCAAAATCAGACAGAATTCACAAGCGAAAGAAAATTTTCCTCGGTCCTTTCAGAAAAAGACGGCAAAAAACGCTTTTACATCAAGGGTGCTTACGAGGTGCTTATTTCAAAATGCAGAAAAGGTATTGACAAAAACGGAAAGATAGTATCTGTCGATGCTTCATTTTTGAAAGCTGTCAAGGAAAAAGCAGAAATGTCAAACCGACTTGTTTTACTTGCATATTCCGATGAAAATGAAGATGATCTTATACTTATATGTGCCGCAGTTATGAAGGACGGATTGAGAAACGAAGCCAAAAGCGCCGTCTTGCGTCTTCATTCAGCAGGCGTTGATGTGGTTATGATAACGGGCGACAGTCCTGAAACCGCAAAAGCTGTAGCAAATCAGGCAGGGATCATCACTTCATCACGCCGAAGAATAATTACAGGCGGTGAAATGGCAAAAATGACAGATGATGAGCTTCGGGAGGTACTTCCCGAAATTGCCGCCGTAGCCCGTGCTTATCCCGATGACAAAAGCAGACTTGTCAGAATTTGTATGGAGGACGGACTTGTGACGGGAATGACGGGGGACGGAATAAATGACTCCCCTGCTCTTAAACGTGCGGACATCGGTTTTGCGCCGGGCTCGGCATCTGACGTTGCAAAGCAGGCATCGGATATTATAATTCTTGACGATAATATCGCATCTATAACGAAAGCGGTAATGTACGGAAGAACAATACTCAGAAGTATTAAAAAATTCCTTCTTTTTCAGCTTACAATGAACTTCTGTGCCGTTGGCATATCGCTTTTTGCGCCGCTTATAGGCTGTGAAACACCTGTGACGGTGCTTCAGATGCTGTGGATAAATATTATTATGGACACCTTGGCAGGTCTTGCCTTTGCGGGTGAACAAGCACGGGAGGAATATATGAAGGTCCCGCCGTCGGGAAGAACGGAAAATGTGCTTACAAAATCGATGATATGCAATATTATTTACTGCGGCACTGTATGCGTGTCTTTAATGCTTTGGTATCTTACATCAGATTTCGTTTCATCTTTCTTCGGCGGAAATACAAGAGAATTTTATTGCGGCTTTTTCGGACTCTTTGTGTTTTCGGGTATTTTTAACTGCTTCAATACGAGAACACACCGACTCAATCTGTTTTCACATCTGAAAGAAAACCATTTTTTTATGCCGATAATCTTGCTTGTTATCGCTGTACAGCTAGGACTTATGTACTTTGGAGGAAGCATTTTCAGATGCACACCGCTTAACATTTACGAGCTTATTTTTATCATACTTCTTTCATCATTGATAATTCCTCTCGACCTCATTCGGAAATTACTTACAAAAAGAAACAAAATATAATTTTCCGCTTGACAATAAGCGTATACGGCATTATAATGATTATGATGGGCGGTGTTTTATCTTGAACCGCCAAGCGTTAAAAAAATCGAGGTCTACATATTATGTATGCAAAGTATTTTAAAAGAATATTCGACTTTTCCCTGTCGCTTATCGCACTCATCATTTTATCTCCTGTTTTTCTTATATTGACGATCATAGGTACTGTCGCAGTAAAGGGTAATCCGTTTTTTACACAGTTACGCCCCGGCAAAATAGATAAGAAAAGCGGAAAAGAAAAAATATTCAAGCTGGTAAAATTCAGAACAATGAGCAACGAAAAGGATAAAGACGGAAATCTTTTACCTGATGAGTTGCGTCTTAATAAATATGGAAAAATTCTTCGTAGTACATCTTTAGATGAATTACCTGAACTTTGGAATATTTTAAAAGGCGATATGTCGATTGTTGGACCAAGACCGTTACTTGTGGAGTATTTGCCTTATTATACAGAAAAAGAACGTCACCGTCACGATGTTCGTCCTGGGCTTACAGGTCTTGCACAGATCAACGGAAGAAATTTCGTTGCATGGGATCCCAGATTAGCCTTTGACGTACAATATATAAATAATATTACCTTTAAAAATGATATCACTATTATCTTAAAAACTGCATTAAAATTCATAAAAAAAGAAGATATTGCAGTAAATACAAATGCAGTTGAAACTAATTTTGCCGTTGAAAGACGTTTAAAAATGAAGGAAAAACAAGAAAGTGAAGTATTATGAACGTTTTGATTTTAAGCGTGGGAACACGCAATAAAATAGTACAGTATTTCAAAAAGGCACTCGGAGATTCAGGTAAGATAATTGCAACAGATATGAGCGATCTTGCTCCTGCGGTTTATGAAGCAGACAAATTTTATAAAGTTCCGAAGATAAGTGCTGACGGTTACATTGACATTATATTTGAAATATGTAAAAAGGAAAACATAAATTGCGTACTGTCATTGATAGATCCTGAGCTCTCACTCCTTGCCAAACACAAGGAGGCGTTTTCTGACATCGGCGTAACGGTAGTTGGATCATCATACGAACTATGCGAGCGCGCTCTTGATAAAATGGAAATGTTCAATTGGCTTACGCAAAACGGCTTTCCTTGTGCAAAAAGCTATACTGACAAAGAACTGTTTTACAAGGATGTTGAAAATGGAAATATTACATATCCCGTTTTTGTTAAGCCTGTTTGCGGAAGTGCAAGCATTGCAATTTCAAAGGTATATGACAAAGAAACATTAGAACTTCTCTTCGCTCACAATGACAATCTGATGATACAGGAATTTTTGAATGGTCAGGAAATAGGCGCAGATGTATACATAGACATGCTGAGCGGAGAAGTTGTATCCGTCTTTACAAAAAAGAAATTGGTGATGAGAGCAGGAGAAACGGATAAAGCCGTTTCCTTTAAAGATGAAAAGCTTTTTACACTCATCGAAGATTTTGTCAACAGAAGCGGTTGGAGAGGGCAGATAGATATTGATATATTTGATGTTGACGGTAAATATTACATTTCTGAGGTCAATCCTCGTTTTGGCGGCGGTTATCCACATGCATACGAATGCGGATGTGACCATATGACGATGATTCTCAACAACATAAACGGGCATGTTAACATAAAAAATATAGGTCAATACGAAGACGGTATTTATATGATGAAATATAATGACATTTGTATTAAAAAAAGCCTAAATATGTGATTTTTGAGCGAAATAAAGTGGAGGAAATTTTAAATGAATACAGTTAAAATAAATAAAGGCTCGGCGCTTATGGTAGCGCATAGAGGTGTCAGCGGGCTTGAAAAAGAAAACACACTGTCCGCATTTATTGCGGCGGGTAACAGATCGTATTTTGGCATTGAAACAGACGTTCACAGAACGGCTGACGGAAAGTACGTTGTAATTCACGATGATTCAACGGGCCGTGTCGGACAGGACAACATCGTTATTGAAAATTCAACGTACGATCTTATAAAAAGCGTAAAGCTTTATGACATCGACGGCAAGACACCGAGAACCGACTTGCGTATTCCTTTGCTTTCGGAATACATCAGAGTATGCAAAAAATATGAAAAAAGAGCTGTTCTTGAGCTCAAAACGATTTTCACGAAGGAACAGGTTGCCGAGATAGTTGACATCATCAAAAAAGAAGATTATCTTGAAGGAGTTATATTCATTTCATTCCACATTCAGGATCTTATCTTTTTACGTGAGCTTTGTCCCGATCAGCCCGCACAGTTTCTGACGGGCGAAATAAGCGAGCGCACTATCGGTTGGATGAAAGACTATAAGCTCGACCTCGATGCTCATTTTCCTTCTATCACCGAAGAAAATCTCAAAATGCTCCACGGCCTCGGAATCAAGGTCAACGTATGGACGGTTGATGATCCCGCAACGGCTGAAAAGCTCGTTTCATGGGGTGTTGACTACATCACGACAAATATTCTTGAATAAGACAGTATATCAAATCAAAACACACAAATAAAAGCGTTCAAAAAAACGCTTCGGTAAAAATTTTAAACCCCCGACAGATTTTCAAAATCAGTCGGGGGTTAATGTACGATGTACTCCGTTATATCACAAATCGACAGATGCAGTTATATCCCCGTCGAAATTTATTCACCACAGATAGGACTCCTGTCCCTACGGTTTTCTAAACATCCTTATTTTATTTGAGTTTTTTCTGTAAGCTTCGGCATGGCAGCAACGTATATGTACCCAACAATTCCAAGCCAAAAGCACATAATGAACGCATTTGCATCCTTGCCGTAGCCTTTATCAAATGCAAGCTTTTCAAACATTTTTGCCACTTTATAATGAAGAATAAGAAGAAGTAACAGCAAAACTATACCTAAAACTATTCCGTAAAAAAACAACCAGCTCATTTCCATTCTCCTTGTATTAAATTCTGTTTATTATGTTTGTTATATCACATTTTTAAGCTCTTGTCAACACTGAAACTGCCAGTTATTTTTTCATCATGTTCGATTTGCAATATTCGAATAGCTCCAAAACGGTTATTTTTTCCACTTTCACAATCGGTTCCGTACTGCAAGCAGACAATACGATGTCATCATCATACAAGCTGACAAGCTTAAATTTTCCGTTTTCTGTTTTATTTTCTGAAAAATCATAGTTTTTCATTTGACCTGCAATGCCTGTGCCGATACACTTCAAAATACTTTCTTTAAGTGTCCAGAGCGTTGTAAATTCCATTTGCGGATCATCGGCTGACATAACCGATTTTTTTTCTTCTTCGGTACAAACACGGCGCATTACAGCCTCAAATTTTTCTGCCTTTTTTTGAATATCAACACCAACGGGCATATTTTGGACAGCGCACGCAACAGCTCCCTCTGTATGGCTTATGTTAAAATGAATATTTGAATTTTCAAAAAACGGCTTTCCGTGTTCGTTACAAAGTATTGTATGCTCACCGTCATCGCCATTCAAATGTAGCGCATACATAAGTAAAACGTAAGATGATGCAGAAAGCACACGGTCGCTGTATTTTTTATATCTTTCAGCCTTTTTGCGTCGGCTGTCATTGAGCGTATTTAAAAACGTCAAATACTGCTCTTCTGTAACGTTATCTATATCTGTACAGTAAAGTAACATATGTTATCCTAAAAATATCTTTCTGATATTATCTATCTGCTGTTCTGTAATTCCTGTTGAAAGAATGAATTTTTCGCATTTGTCGTTAATGGTATCATCATTTGTCCCATATTCATCAAGAGAGCTTAAAAGGCTTCTGAACTGTTCGGAGTCAGAGCTTCTTTCGCCCCATGCTGAAAGCGATGTTATTTCATAATCAAGAAAAAGATCTTCCGCTTTAACACCTAAAATTGCAGAAAGCAAAAACACGACCGTTCCCGTTCTGTCAGCGCCGCCCCAGCAATGTACGTATACAGGATAATTCGAAGTATCGGCAAGCACAGAAAATATCTTTTTGCATATTTCTTTATCCTTCATAAAATCGGAATATGCGGCACACGGAATGAGCGCAAGCGTGCATTTTTCACCTATTTCGGAACGCTCTATCTTTCCTACCGCCTCGCCTCTTAAATCAAGGTCTGTTTTTATTTTAAGCTCGTCAGCAAGCACTCGCCGTCCCTCATCGGTGATGTTATAATGAAATTCCATTTCACACCCACGGTAAAGCATACCCTGCTTTACTTTTTTGCCGTTCTTTCCTGTCCATACGCCTATATCACGTATGTTACCGAGTCCTTCGGCATATATCCACCTCGGTGGCATATCTTCTGTATCGAAGAAAAAAACATCTGATAAGTCATCACCGTCGGAAAGACGCCAAAAATAAGTCTGTCCTATCTTCAAATTATAAATAACCGCTTTATTTTCAGAGGTCTTATAAACGGTATATTCCGAAAAATCCTTTTTTTCACTTAAATGCAAAATGACGTTTTCATTTTCATTTGATAAAAATGACCATTCTATTGTAACGGGTAACGGATACGTTCTTTCTTCCCTTTGCTTTATTAAATTGAGATAATCGACCGAGGTATTTTTCCCCTTATTTCCGCCCCAAAGCAAAAATTCCCTTTGCAGCTCCGTGTGCTGTGACACTGTCTGTCCGTTTTTCGGTGATATTACATTTATTTGCATTACAAGTTCCGCCTGTTTATTTTTAATGATATATACATACTATCATATTTATCCAAAAAAGTAAAGCATATCATTCTTTTTTGTTTATATTTACAAAAATATAAAAGAAATAATTGATTTTATTTGTTAGTTATGATATAATGACATATCTATAAAAATTTGCTTTAAAAGCAGAAAGGGTCTGAAATGAAAAAAAGATTGCTTTGTGTGCTTTTAAGCATTTCTCTCTTATTTTCTTCCTTCGGAACTGTTGTTGCCGAAGAAGTGGTGAGTGATTATGTGCTTGACAGTACCACCAAAACTTATACCGTTTATACAGATGCGGGCTTCAGGGCTGTTGCGGATCTTATAAACGGCGGCAATTACTCCTATAACATCTCCTTGGCTAAAAATATCACTTTA
>JAFXFN010000027.1 GCA_017520505.1 Clostridia bacterium | reverse complement strand
CCTCCGTCTTGCTCAGCAAGCCACCTCCCTTTACACAAGGGAGGCTTTGGTAAGCCATCACCGAAAAAACACCACCAAAGAAATTTCCTTGGTGGTGTTTGTGTTTTCTCCGCTAAAGTTGCAGAGAAGATATGGGCTTTTTTGTTTATATTATTTCAAAATCAAATTCGAATGCTTCGTCGTCGCTTGACTGACTTATCCAAAGCTTGCATTTGCCCGCCTCGATGACTTTTTCCATATTGAAATTATGAAAAGCCATATCGGATGCTGACAGGGTGAGTGTTACCGACTTGCACTCGCCCGATTTCAAAAAGACCTTTTCAAATCCTTTCAATTCTTTAACGGGACGAACACAGCTTCCGACAAGGTCACGCACGTAAAGCTGAACGACCGATGCACCGCCAAAATTGCCTGTGTTGCGTACCGTAAGTGTGATGGTGAGCTTTCCGTCCTTTGCCATCTTGTTATCGGAAACGGTGATATTTTCAAAGCTGAAGGTCGTATATGACATACCGTATCCGAATGGGTAAAGAGGTGCTATCTGACAGTCACGGTATTTTGATTCAAACGGCCAACGGCCCAAAGCAGGGCGTCCTGTGTTTGTGTGATTGTAATATATCGGCACTTGACCTGTGCATACGGGCATACTTGTTGTGAGATGTCCCGACGGGGATACCGTGCCTGCGAGAATGTTGGCAACGGCGTCGCCGACAGCACTTCCCATCTGCCATATAAGCATCATTGCCGCTACCTTGTCTTTATAGGGAGTAAGCACCAGAGGTCTTCCCGATGCGACAAGCAGAACGACAGGCTTGCCTGTTGCGATAAGTGATTCAATCAGCTCGTGCTGATTACCCGTGAGTGTAAGATCGGAACGGCTGTTTGCCTCGCCCGACATTCCCGCTTCCTCACCGACAACGGCAATTATAACGTCACATTCGGCGGAAGCTTTTACAGCCTCGGCTATTGTTATATTATCGTTATCTGCTGCTGTTATTCCGCAGCCTCTTGAATAAACTATTTCGCAGTCGCTCAAAGCTTTTCTCAAGCCTTCTTCTATTGAAACGGTGTGATTATGGTCGGAAAGGCACGACCAACCTCCGAGAAGATGTACCTTGCCGTCGTATCCTGCCAATGAGCCTACCAATGCCACACGCTTTCCTTTGTAATTTTCAGGCGTAAGAGGCAAAATGCCGTTATTTTCAAGAAGTACGGCACATTCTTCGGCGGCTGTGCGTGCTGCTGTCATATGTTCATCACAGAAGAAGCAGTCTTCGCCCTCCTCGTCAACAAGCGGCTCGTCCATAAGACCGCACAGAAATTTGAGTGTTAAAACGGAAAGCACGGCACGGTCAAGCTGTTCTGTTGTTATTTTGCCTTCTTCAATGAGCTTCGGCAGAAAATCGTTATAAGGATCGCCTGCCATAATCATATCGCACCCTGCATCAAATGCAAGTCTTACAGCGTCCTTCAGATCCTCAGCGAAGCCGTGCGGTATAAGCTCAACAACTCCGCCTGCATCGGAAACGACGAAGCCGTTAAAGCCGAGCTGACCACGCAGTACGTCGGTCAAGAGATATTTGTTGCCGGTTGACGGCACACCGTTTACATCCTGAAACGATGCCATTACAGTTGCCGCACCTGCATCAATACCCGCCTTGAACGGGGGCAGATATACATCGTGAAGCGTTTGAAGTGAAAGATCTGACGTGTTATAATCACGTCCGCCGATACAAGCACCATAAGCAATGTAGTGCTTCATACAAGCATAAATGTGATCCTTTTCCATCTTCTCACCGTCGCCCTGATAACCTTTCACGGCGGCTTCTGAAAAACGTGAGCAAAGATATGTATCCTCGCCGTATCCTTCCATTATTCTTCCCCAGCGCGGATCTCTTGCGATGTCGACCATAGGGGAAAATGTCCATTTTATGCCTGCTCTGTATGCTTCCTTTGCCGAGATCTCACACGTTTTGCGTGTTACTTCGGGATTCCAGGAGCACGACTGCGCAAGAGGGGTAGGGAATGTGGTTCTGTATCCGTGTATGACGTCATCTGCAAAAAATGCGGGAATGGGCAAGCGTGTCGCCTTGAGAAGATCACGCTGTATGCTGTTGGTGTGAGATGCGCCCTTTATCGTAAGATAAGAACCGACCTTACCCTCTGCAAAGTGGTCTGAAAATGTTTGCTCATCATCTGAATATATCGACGTGCCGAACTGCGAAAGCTGACCTGTTTTTTCGGCAAGAGTCATTTTTTTAAGCAGATCTTCTGCACGCTTGCGTGCTTCGTTGTATGCGGAGGAGTTAAAAATATTGCTCATTTGAAATTCCTTTCTGCATCTGACGGTGTTTGTTTTTAAGGATTATAACACAACGGATGATGAATTTCAAGACGTAATATAACAATGTTTAAGCTCTCAGTTTTTTTACATTAAAGCTGTCTTGTTTCCTCAACTCCTATTTTGACTTCTTTCAGAGTGTCATCGGGAAGATTGCCGAAGCTGAAGCTTACAGTTCGCTTTACGGATGTTGATTTGCCGTTATCACGCTTTATATCATATGTTTCGGTATATGTAAGCACATACGGAAATTCAAAATCGACAGGTGTTTTTATAAGATTAAGATTTTCAAAAACAAGGCTTGATGTGCGGCTTCTGTACACGGTCATCATCGTGTCGGAGCCTTCATCGGGTGTAAAATCAAAGCAAAGGTTTGATTTAAGACCGATTTTTGTAAAAACATCTTTTAATGTGTCGGTGAATTTTATTCCGTAGGGAAGCTCAAGCCCTGCAAGCTCCGTTCTTGTGAAAAGACGGTTTGAATATTTTGCGCTCTTTCCGTCGTCTGATGCTGTGTAGTCATTGTAAAATCCGAAAAGTCTGTCAGATAACTGCCAGCCTCCGCCGTGCGGGCCGTCGTAATGAAGACCGCCGACAATATCCGTATTGCCTATATATTGCTCTGCCTGTGAAATAAAGCTTCCTTGTGATAGCTCAGGCACAAAATTGATGTCTGTAAGATACTCTGAAAAATATTCCAGAATCTTTTGTCCGTTTTCCTGCTCAGGGGGATTTGACTGTGTATCGATAGGAGTTGATGTTATTCTTTCGCTGATGAAAAGATGCTCGTGGTCAATGCCGCATCCACCCTCGGCAAAACCGTTTTCGTCGGTTGAAACGGGGGTGTCGATTTTTTTGATGACCTCTGCTGAAAGACAAAGATAACCGTCTTTTATCTGCAGATAAAATTCCGAATGGTTGCCGTATTTTGAAAGGGCATCAGTTATTTTGTTTTCAGCCGCGTTTACAAGAGCATCGGTGATAAACGGTGTGTAAAGCCGTTCTTCGTTTTCTAACTTTATTCTTTCACCGCTTTTCGGCAAGATGAGAATATAAGCGCCGTTTTCTTCGGATATACACGATGCGGTTATATCAGGGGTGTTCGGCACCTCTCTTAAACTGTCTATCAGAGATGTGATTTTAATTTTTGAATCGGAGTTTATCTTGTATCTTACTTCATTTGTATATACGTGGGTTTGATTCGGTAAAACCGTAATTACCTGTGTGCTTCCATTTTCATATAAAACGGTCATATTCCATCCCATTCCCGTGTCGCTTATAACGGAATCATCACGGATGAATGTGAAAGTGGAAAAATAATCCCATATCTTTTTGACCGATGAACCGTGGAATGAATAACTGTATCCGGATGTATCCGATTCGAATGTGACAGTTCTTATTTTATCTGATGTAAACAGATTGGTGACACTATTATTTGTACTGCCCGAATCTTCACTTGATGAATTGCATCCCGATAAAGCCGAAAATATCATAATAAGTATTAAGGTAATAGAAAGTATACGTTTCACTTTGTGTTCTCCCTTCAGTCTTTGACGATCTCTAAATAACAGCTGCTGCAGTCTTCAAATGTACTCAGGGCGAATTTTGCTCCGTCTTCAAACTCATACCCCGGCACAGGCTCTGATTCACCTTTTATATAAACATACATATTTTCGTTAATGTGTTCAAAATAATACTGATAGACACCGTATGATGTTTTGAAAAGAAATACCATTTTACAGTTGTCTTTAACATAACTGCCTCCGTCGATAACACCGCTTCCTTGAAACATCAATGAGCAATAATCGCTGGCAGCGTCAAATTTCAAAGCCGCTGTTTCGTTTTCTGTCGGTGTTTCGGGTAAGGGAATAACGGGCTCTTCATCGGTGGGTTCATCGGATACGGGAGGGCTTGATACACCTGTGTGTACGAGATCAAATACAAGCTCGTAATTCCAGCCGAAGCCCCCAAGCTCTACCGGCTTTGAGTCTTTCGGAATGTAAACATAACCATCACCGCTTTTGTGAAATACATAGGAATATACACCGTAATCACCTGCATTTTTCGGATACAGCTTCAATACGCCGTTTTGTTCATCAAAAGAACCGATAAGGGCAAAAGACATATATGCGCTTGCGCTCATTGCAAATGTTTTGTTTTCGTAATTCAGAGAAAATACAGGTCTGTAGATTTCGACATTCTCGGATGTGCTGTAAGATGTATTTGCTTCGTAATAAAATTCAAGGTGCGGTTCCATGCTTTGAAGCTCCGGCGTCGGATAAACTATCTGAACTGTATTATCGGAGTCATATATGCAAAACGTGAATTCCAAAGGCTGACGCAAATTGTTTATAATTTTGGTTGTCAATATTTTTGAATTCAACTTTTGGAATTTTTTATCAGGATCAATGTGGTTTGTGTAGTGTTCACTCTCCCACTCTGCGATCTTCGTATATTCATTCACTAATTTTTCTTCGTTTTCAATTCCGCTGAAGTCGGCGCCGTCTATGGCAAGCATCTGATATCCGCCCATCGGAACAGCACCGCTGATCTGTCCGAGATGTGCGTTATAGCGTTCACCGAAGATTTGGTGTTTACCGCTGTAATATGCATGGTGTACCGTTTCAAATCCTGCATCGTGCATATAAATACGGTAATAAATTATTCCATATATCTCTTCGATCATTCTGTCGTATCTGAATTGTGCATCGTAAAATGTTTCAAATTCGGAAAAGTCACCGTGATAAGGGTAAATACTGCAAGCATTACCGCTTTGTAAGGAAGCGAATGATAAGCGTAACGGCAAAATATGGTCAACGCAAGCGTTATACAAATGAATTTCATCGTATGAAAAATACATACCTATCGAGTCATTTATAAGAAATATTATTTCATCATACGTAAGCGGTGTGCGTGCTCCGTTGTCACGTATGGATTTCAATTCTTTGTACTGTTCCTCTGAAAAGACTGTGATTGTTTTTCCTTCTTGGTGAATATACTCTTTGAAGCTTCCCTTCAGAGGTGACTGCGCCTGCGGGGCATCCTCGATGATATGGTCGTATTTTGGGTGTTCTTCGGAATTTTCTTTGTCAACTGACGGCATACCGCCTGAAATGTCTGTTTGTCTGTGGGGTTCGTACGGCTTTGCATCTTTGTTACCTGCTGCGATTGCCAGCATACAGCCCGTAAGAATGACCGATGATAAAAGAAGTAACGATATTATAAGTGTAAAAAAACTGATTTTTTCTTTCATTGTGTTGATTCCTTTCTTTGTTTTATTTTCTTACGGTTATATTATAGCCGTTTAGCTTTGCCGACTTATCTTCATCTTGTTGTCAACTTGTAAAAGTGACAAATACCTTTGTACCTTTTGCAGGCTCCGACTCAAAACGCATATCGGCGTCGTGGGTGTATACTATCCTCTTGCACAGAGCAAGACCGAGCCCTGCACCGCCGTCAGCACGGGAGCGTGATTTGTCTGTTCTGTAAAACGGCTCAGTGATATGTGAAAGCTGTTCCTTTGTCAAGCCTTTTCCGTTGTCCTCAATTACCGCTTGATTTTCAAAGCACGATATTCTGACCTTTCCGCCGAAAGAGCATGCCTTGACAGCGTTTTCGATAAGATTGTAAAACAGCATTGACAACAAGGTTTCGTTTCCTTTTATACTTACGGACTCTGTATTACATACTATCTCGACATCTGCTTTTTCCGCATTCATTCGGAGTTTTTCGGAAACGTCTTTCAGAATCGTATCAAGAGATATATCCGAAAGCTCTATTTCGTTTTCACGTATAAAAGCACCGTCGAGCAGTATTTCAGAGATTTTTCTGAGCCTGTCGGCTTCCGACATAATATACTTTGCCGCAATGTGCCGCCGTTCATCTGTGGTGTTTGCTTTTTCGATATATTCGGCATATCCGTGTATGCTTGTAAGTGGTGTGCGAAGCTCGTGCGCCATATTGTCAACAAGCAGTTGCTTTTTCTCGGCTTCGTCTTCAAGGGACGCCATTTGCCCGTTTATTTTTCCGAGCATAGAATTGAAGCTTTTTGCAAGAAGTGTAAATTCATCGTTTCCTTTTTCCTCGGCTGTTACCGAAAAGTCACCGCCCTCAATTGCCTTTGTTGTCTTACGGAGCTTTTCAAGAGGCTCGGAAAGCTTTTTTAAAGTGAAATACAAGCACACCGCAAGAAGCAGGGAAATACCGGCGGATGTAAGTATGTAGCTTATCATCAGCGACTTGAATTCAGAATCAAGTGATTGTACATTTTTCGCAAATATCATCTCGTATCTACCGCCGCATATTTCCGAGGAAATAATGATGTGACGCTCGTTTTCATACATATCCCTGTGCATCAGGGAGTTTTTATCTATATTGATATCAATGGGAAAGTTCGTGTAAATAAATTCTCCGTTTTCCTTGAAAGCAAGGTGCACTCCCTTGTCAAGATAATAATTTCCGAATGTGTTCATAAGAAGCGACGGACTGCTGTAGATGCTGGAGCTTATCATATCGTCATAATCACGTTCAAACGACATTGCTACGAAATGTTCTTCTGCAGATACGGAATTTTCCGTTGCTTCAACGTTCTTTTTGTACGTGTATACAGTGAGGGAAAGAACACCGACGTTAAGGCAGATCAAAAACAGCACTAAAGTGAATATATATGTCTTTTGCCAGAATCTCATTTTCATATTTCAAATCTGTAACCCGTCTTGTATACGGTCTGTATTCTTTCCGCAATGCCTAACTTCTGACGTATTCTTTGTATATGAACGTCAACCGTACGGGTATCTCCCTCATAATCAAATTCCCAAACCAAACGCAAAAGCTTTTCACGTGAAAGGGCAAGGTTTCGGTTGTTTACCAAAACCTCCAAAAGGTCAAATTCACGTGGCTTGAGCTGTATTTCTTCACCGTTTTTATATACTCTGCGATTGTCAAATTCGATGCGTATGCCGTCAAATTCAAAGTATGCTGTGTCTGCCTTTGTTCGGCGTAAGACAGCCTTGACACGTTCAACGAGCTCAAGAATGTCAAAAGGCTTTGTGATATAGTCGTCAGCACCAAGACGCAGACCTTTAATTTTATCATTCGGAGCAGACCGTGCCGTGACAAATATAACGGGTGTTTCCTCAATATATTCCATAATTTCAAAGCCCGAATATTCGGGAAGCATCACGTCGAGTATTATCAGATCGTATTTTGCCCCAAAGGCTTCCTCAAGTCCCGCCTTGCCGTCGAATACCTGAAAGCATTTGTGACCGACAAGCTCAAGGTTGAATCTTATAAGATCGTTTATAGCTTTTTCGTCTTCAACGATAAGTATTTTAGCCATATTTTCACTCCTTTCCGAATTTAAGTACGATTACCTTGTTCCGATTTTACTATATCATACTTATGTTGCCAAGATGTAACCAAAATGAAATATATAAATGTTAAAAATAAAAGTTATTAACGATGTTGACAATCGTTTTTTTTTATGATAACATATAAGTATAATTTGAAAAAGAGGTATTATTATGCTTAAAGGTATTCCGAAGATATTATCCCCCGAACTTCTTAAGGTCCTTTGCGAAATGGGACACAGCGACAGAATTTGTATTGCTGACGGAAATTTCCCCGCGGAAAGTATGGGACGTGACTGTATCGTGCTTCGTATGGACGGTCACGGTGTTCCCGAAATACTTGATGCGATCCTTGAGGTGTTTCCGCTTGACACGTACGTTGAAAAGCCCGTAACGCTTATGCAGCTTATGGACTGTGACATTGGCAAGGTTCCCACACCTATTTGGGACACGTATGCGGAAATAGTTGCAAAGCACGATGAAAGAGGCAGTGCGGCTGTAGGAAACATCGACAGATTTGACTTTTATGATGAAGCTAAAAAGTGTTACTGCATAATTGCAACCGGCGAATCTGCGGTATATGCAAACGTTATGCTTCAAAAGGGCGTAGTTAAATAAGGTACGTATATGACGGATTTTATAGTTCAGGCTTTGAGCGTTGTCGGTCTTATCATAATCGTGCTGTCATTCCAATGCAAGAAAAACAGCTTGTTCTTTCTTATGCAGGGAATGGGAAGCTTCGTGTTTTTCCTGCACTTCATTATGATGAGTGCGTACGGCGGCGCATTGTTTAATCTGACAAATCTTTTGCGCGGACTTTTGTTTATGAAAGACGGCAAGAAAAAATGGAAGCTTGCCGTGGTTGAAATAGCGTATACAGCGTGCTTTGCTTTCTCGGTGTTCATGGATCACAGCTTGAAGAATATCGTTTTGGTTGCGCTTCCTTGTTCGGCGCTCCTTATTTGCAGTGTGCTTATGTGGCTCGGAAATGCAAAGCACATAAGATATTTCCAGATAGCGTATATGTCGCCGACGTGGATAGTACACAATATTTTCAATTTCTCGCTCGGCGGTCTTATATGTGAGTGCTTTAATATGGTGTCTAGCATCATATTCTGTATACGCACAAGGAAGAGCAAATAACCGTTAAAATACAAAAAATGATGCTTAAAAAAAGAACCGCAGATGCGGTTATCAGGAGAAATGTATGCGTGTTAAAAAAGTCTTGTCTTTGCTGCTTTGCGTGACATTGCTTGTATCCCTTGCTGTTTCGTTTATCGGGTGTGACAAAAATGTTCAGCCTGAAGACGGATCGGGTGTAACAGTAATGCGCTCAGGTGAGTGCGGAGACAGTGTTTTGTGGAATCTTGACGAAAACGGTGTGCTTACCGTAAGCGGCAACGGTGCTATGAATGACTATGCTTCATCTGAGCATACACCGTGGGCACAGACAAGAGGAGAAATAAAAAAGATAGTTATATCGCAAGGTGTTACAAAGGTGGGTGCTTGGTCATTTGCCGATTGCGAAAATGCATCCGACGTAACGCTCGCTGACAGCGTTGAAACGATAGGGAACAGCGCATTTGAAAAATCAAACGTTGAAAACGTTTATTACGACGGAGAAACGGGCATCTGGGAGGATGTGACCGTTTGTGAGGGCAATTCATCGCTTCTCAAAGCTGTGCTTCACGTTACGTATACGCCCGAATACTATGCCTCAGCTACGTCAGGTGCGTGCGGTGACGGCGTTACGTGGTCGCTTGATTCAGCAGGTAAGCTGACGATAAGCGGAAACGGTACGATGACGGATTATACACAGCTTTCATCTTCAAGAGCGCCGTGGTTTGACTCGTACAGCTCTGTAAAATCAGTTGTTATACAGTCGGGTGTCAAGAGTATAGGCGACTATGCTTTTTACTACTGTATTAACCTTACGTCGGTAACGATCCCTGAGGGAATTACGTCGATAGGTAAATTTGCATTTGATGAATGTAAATCACTTTTATCGCTCACCGTTCCGTCAAGCACATCGACAATATCAAACGATGCATTTTCGGGCAGCTCGCTTTCATCAATAAAGGTGAATTCAAACAATGCGAATTATTCAAGTGATACAAACGGCGTTCTGTTTAACAAAAACAAAACTACACTTATAAGATATCCGCTTTACAGCAGTATATCATCGTATACTGTTCCGAGTACGGTTGAAACCATAAGCGGTAAAGCCTTTGATTCTTCCCGTAATCTTAAATCGTTAACTTTGGGAAGTGCTGTTACATCGATCAAAGACGGTGCATTTTCGGATTGCACGGAGCTTTCGGGAATAACCGTTGCAGAGGGCAATAAGTATTATTCAAGCGACAAAGCAGGTGTATTGTTCAACGCAAATAAAACTACGCTTATAAAATATCCTTCTGCCAATACAGCTGAAACGTACGTTGTGCCGAGCACGGTGACAACTATCGGAAAAGAAGCGTTCTGTAATGCCGACAAGCTTACGAATATAGGTATCGGTCTTGGCGTTTCGGATATATCTGAGCGTGCGTTCTACGACTGTTCCTCTGTCGAGGTCGTACTGATACCCGACAACGTGAAGAAAATAGGCGCAGGCGCATTTGATTCGTGCACCAAGCTTTCGACGCTGAGTATTGGAAACGGTGTTACGGAGATCGGCAAAAATGCCTTTTCGTTCTGCTTTGCATTACAGCATATTTCATTAGGCTCAAGCGTTAAGACTATCGGTGATTTTGCATTTGCCGAGGCAACACGTGCAGTTAATATCACCCTGCCTGTATCTGTTACATCTATAGGCTACGGTGCATTTGAAAACTGCGAAATGAAAAACGTATATTATCAGGGAACGGAAGCTAAATGGAATGCTGTTTCTGTAGGCGAATGCAACGATTCGCTTCAAGATGCGAAAAATCATTTTCTTAACGGCACACATTCACACGCATACGGCAGTTGGAAGACGTTGCGAAATGCTGACTGTACCGCTTACGGAGAAAAATACAGAATATGCTCCGGATGCTCGTACGTGCTCGCTGAATATGCATCTGCACAGGACCATTCGTTCGGTGAATGGGCGGAAACCGGAGAAATATCCGCAAACGGCAATCCGATATGTGAAAGACACTGCTCCTGCGGACTTTCGCAAACAGCAGAATATCTTGGACTTACCGTTGTAACTTTGCCGGCAAAGACTGTGTATAACAAGGGCGAAGCACTTAAGCTTGACGGGCTTGTTGTTGCAAAAGAATATTCGGGCGGTATATTTGTAAACGTCGACGGCTACACCGTTTCCGGGTATAATTCCGAGAAGCTTGGTACACAAACGATAACCGTCACATACAAATCCGAAACGTGCAGCTTTACCGTGACAGTCAAAACAAACGGTGTCAGCGGATTTATATCTCCCGTTTCAGAGGGAACTACAGCCTCACAGATAAAGAAAATGTATACGGCGTATTCTGTTACCGTGTTCGATAAAGACGGCAAGACGGTTCTTTCTGATAATGCTGTTTTGAAAACAGGGCAGATAATACAGCTTTCGGACGGAAATGCTGCTGAAATGCTTTATATCAGAGTTGCGGGTGATGCAACGGGTGACGGAATCGTAAACGGAAAAGACCTTATAAGAATAAATAAACAAATAAAAGGAGGATATGCCGTTACGCACTCTGAATTTGCAGATGCGAATAATGACGGTGTGGTCAATGCCGCTGATCTTGAGTTTGTTGTAAATGCCATTATTATAAAGTAAATAAAAAATGTTGCAAAGCTTTATGCCTTGCAACATTTTTTTTATTACATTAAATGTATATGTTCTTTTCTGAATGCGATGGGCGTGGTGCCGACGAATTTTTTGAATGCCTTGAAAAACAGTGTGTGGTCCTTGTATCCGCATATCTCGCCGATCTCGCAGGCGGATAAGTCTGTTTCCGAAAGTAATTTCTTTGCATAAGCGATACGCTTTGCCGTAACATATTGCATCGGGGGTTTTCCGATATATTTTTTGAATACGTGGGAAATATAATATTTGCTTACGTTCAGATCGTCGCATATCTGATCCATTGACTCTATTTTTGTAAAGTTAGTGTTCAGATACTGATATATCTGAGTGAATATTGCATTTGTCACAAATTTCGCTTCTGAAATATTTGCTAAACGGAGAATTCCTATAAGTATAAGTCTTGCCCAATATTTGATTATCAGATCGCTGTACTGCTTACTGTCGTATACTTCGTCAACAAGTGACGAAAAATAGAAGTAGAAACGTTCTTCATCCTCGCCTGTGTGCAAAATGGGAGATGCTTGCTTATCTATGAGAAAATCCGAAGGCAGGTCGTTTATTTTGAAATTCGTTATTCCGAAAAACGCAAGCTCAAAGCCTGATGAGCTTAGTGTTGACTCCTCGTGCATAGAACCGGGATTATATACAACAATATCACCCTTTTGAATGTTGTATTCAATACCGTCGATGATCGTTTTTCCGTTACCTGAAATAACGAACAGTATTTCGCAAAACGGATGGTTGTGCGGCTTTTCGCTCCATTGCTTGATCCTTTCAAGCTTTCCTGCGTAAAGACATTTTGTGTCGAGCTTTATAACGTCAGCCTTTGAATATGCGACGTTTCTGTGCTCTGAAAAGGTGTTGTAATCTTTTTCTTTCATGTTTCCTCCAAAACGGGACCTCGGATTTTTACTATACTATGTTGATTCTTGCTTTTTAGTGAAAAGTATATTTTATAAAGATAAAATCATATTGTTTGGTTAAAAATACCCTTTTTGATAAAAAACGAACTTGAATGTTGTGCAATTATTATAACACATTTCTTTATAATATTCAATACCTTTTGCAAAATTTGTGTGGATTTTTGTGATTTTTTTTGTAATTTATACTATTGTAAAAACGCTCTATCCAATGTATAATGAAATCAAGGTAATGGGAAGGAGGTATTTCATAATGCAAAATGTTTGTCTTGAAATGAACGGCATACACAAGCGTTTCCACGGTGTACACGCATTGAAGGGTGTTCATTTGGACTTAAGAGCTGGTGAAATACATGCACTCGTTGGTGAAAACGGTGCGGGAAAATCGACTCTGATGAAGGTACTGACAGGTATTCATCAGGCAGACGAAGGCGAAATCACATATCTCGGTTCACCGTATTCGGTGAAAAATATAGGTGAATCTCAAAAACTCGGCATCAGTATGATACATCAGGAGCTCAATATGATGAACCACCTGACTGTTGCCCAGAATATTTTTATCGGCAGAGAGCCTATGGCAGGCAAAGCCTTTATCAAGGATGGCGATATGGTAAAGGAAGCCGAAAAGCTTTTTAAATTAATAGGAATAAAAATAGATCCCAGAGTAACGCTCGGAAGCCTCACGGTAGGTAAACAGCAGATGGTCGAAATTGCAAAAGCAATTTCAAGAGAATGTAAGATACTCATTCTTGACGAGCCGACAGCGGCACTTACTCAGTCGGAAATAGATGAGCTGTTCAAAATAATGTTTGACCTCAAGCAAAAGGGAATCGGTATGATATACATTTCCCACAGAATGGATGAGATCAAGCTTATCTCCGACAGAATTACGGTAATGCGTGACGGTGAGTATGTAGGAACGGTAAACACAGCCGAAGTCACAAAGGACGAGATCATCAATATGATGATAGGCCGTGTCGTTTACGAGGATCCGAAAACACACAGCGAGGTTGCACCCGATGCAGACGTAGTTCTTGAAGTCAAGAACCTGTGCAGCGGTAAATCTATAAGAGACGTAAGCTTTAAGCTCCGCCGCGGCGAAATACTCGGCTTCTCAGGTCTTATGGGCGCAGGAAGAACAGAGGTTGCACGTGCGATATTTGGTGCTGACCCGTTTGACAGCGGCGAGATATACGTAAACGGTAAAAAGGTAGATATAAAAACTCCCGCAGATGCCGTTAAAAACGGTATCGGATACCTGTCAGAGGACAGAAAGAGATACGGACTTATGCTTATGAAGTCTGTTGCCGAAAACACGGCGATAGCTTCAATGGACAGATACATCAAGATGGGAATTATAGATGACGGTATGCTCAAGGATGAAGCCGAGGTCTATAATAAGAAGCTCCGCACGAAAACTCCTTCGATGGAACAGCTTTTGAAGAATCTGTCCGGCGGAAACCAGCAGAAGGTTATTATTGCAAGATGGCTCATTCAGGACTGTGATATACTGATATTCGACGAACCTACACGAGGAATCGACGTAGGTGCAAAGAGTGAAATATATACACTCATGAATGAACTTTCAAAACAAGGTAAGTCGATCATTATGATATCTTCTGAACTTGTTGAAATACTTCGTATGAGCGACAGAATAGTTGTTATGTGCGAGGGCAAGAAAACAGGTGAGCTTGATATTTCCGAGGCTACACAGGAAAACATTATGCAGCTTGCCACTATGCGAGAGGAGAATTAAGGTACTATGAAAAATCAGAACACACCGTTCGGTGCAAAATTGAATCTGCGCGGAAGCGTACGTCAGAGTGGCGTTAAGCTTACTAAATATCTGAAAACAAGCGGTAAACAGAATATCGTTATCGTTTTCGCAACCATCGCACTTTTCGTTATATTTACTCTTATAAACCCCGGATTTGCTGATAAGTCCGTGCTTCTTACAATGAGTAAGTCGCTCGTTCCTTACGCAATACTCGCTCTCGGCGTTACGTTCGTTATCGCAACAGGCGGTATCGACCTTTCAATAGGTACTGTTTGTATCGGTTCATCGGTTCTCGCAGGTGCTATATGCAGCACAGGCGTTACGCAGGATGAGGGTACACTCTGGCTCACTATCCCGATAATACTTCTTACGGGTCTTCTGTTCGGTCTTCTCAACGGTATACTCGTTGCAAAATGTAAAATAGCACCGTTTATCGCAACACTCGGTACGATGCTTGTTTCCCGTGGTCTTACAGCGGTTATTTCCGAAGCAGTCAGAGAAACATCCTCTGCTGTTAAGTATCCCACAACGGGCTGGATGCAGAAGGTATTCACAAACTACAACGGCTTCCCCGTAGGTATCATCTGGGTTCTCGGTCTTCTCGTTATCTGTATGATCGTTATGTACAAGACGAAGATAGGCAGATACATTCTCGCTATCGGAAGTAACGAAGAAGCAACACGTCTTTCCGGTATCAATGTTGATAAGTATAAGATAATCGCTTATGCTATCGGCGGTTTCTTCGCAGGTCTTGCAGCACTTTTCTATACAGCTTCCAACCCCTCGCTTACAATTGCAGGCGGTAACGGTATGGAGCTTGATGCTATCGCAGGCGTTTACATCGGCGGTACAAGTACAACGGGTGGTTCTGCATCTGTTGCAGGTACACTTCTCGGTTCAATGATCCTTGTTGTTATCCGTCAGGGACTTAACATGGCTCTCAGCAGCGGAAGCGTTGTTTCAGCTACAAACATCACGTACGCCGTTACAGGTGTTATCGTTGTAGGTGCGGTTCTCCTTGACGTTCTCAAGAAGAAGTCAGCTGCAAGAGTTAAGATCGAAAAAGATTACGAAAAGCTCGCAAACGAAACAAAAGAAAAGATAGAATCGCTCAAGGTCGAGCAGGACTACGCACTTTCCGCAAAGGATAATGCAGAGGCTGTTGCAAGAGCTGCTGAAATCGAAAAAGAGCTTGCAGAGCTTAAAAAGGTTCTTAAAGTAGACGTTCCCGCAATGAAAGCGGCAAATAAATAATAATAATCAAGTATAAAGCCTTAAAGGTTTTTATAAATTAAATTTGGAGGAATTTATCATGAAAAAATTGACAAGACTTTTCGCATTGGTTATGGCAATCGTTTGTATGTCCTCACTTGTTGCTTGTAACAATTCATCTGACACATCGACAGGTGATGAATCAACTGACAGCAAGGGTACTATCGCAGTAGTTGCAAAGGGCGAAACACACGCATTCTGGCAGGCAGTTAAAGCAGGCGCAGAAGCAGCAGGCGCAAAGTACGGCTACAAGGTTACATTCCGCGGTCCTACAGCTGAAAGCGAAGAATACGTAAACCAGCAGAGAGAAATGGTTCAGACAGCTCTCAATAACAAGGACACAAAGGCACTCGTTCTCGCTACTATCGGTCTTGGCTTTGCTGATGAACTTACATCCGCATTTGACAAGAAGCTTCCCGTTGTTGAATTCGACTCAGGTCTTTACTCCGGCGGCGCTGATATCGTAGAAGGCAAGGACCCCACAGTTGGCGGCGTTGCAACAGATAACAAGGCTGCAGGCGGCGTTGTTGCTGAAAACTTCTATGCATACCTCAAGGCACAGAACGTACTCGTTAACGGCTACAAGATCGGCGTTATCCAGCACGACTCCACATCAACAGGTATCGACAGAGCTGAAGGCTTTATCGAAAAGATCAAGGCTCTCGCAGCTGCTGACAGCATTGAGCTCGATATCAACAAGCAGGTTAAGGCAAACAATGCAGGCGAATACAAGCTCGGTCTTACAGCTCTTAAAGACTGGGGCGCACAGTCCATCTTCATGACAAACGAAGGTGTTGTTAACGAAGTATTCCCCGAAATCTCCGACAATGCAGCAGCATACAAGGATATCCTCTTCTGCGGATTTGACGCAGGTACAAACCAGTACAACTGGATCAAGGATGCAGGCGCAACATACGCACGTCTTGTTGGTTCCGTTGCTCAGGACTCATACAGCATCGGTTACAAGGCAGTTGAACTTGCAGCTAAGAAGCTCGCAGGCGAAGCAGTTACAGATGTTGGTATCGCAGGTGTTTGGTACACAACTGAAAACATCGATACACTTAAAGGCCAGAACATTTTCTACATGGGCTAATCTTTGACCCGTTAAGCTTCAAGGGTGAAGGTTTAAATTAAGTAAGAGTTTTAAGCCTCTCCCTAATAAAACAGGGAGAGGCTTAAAAAATGAAACGCATTTCCACTATTAACTTTGAAAACAAATTCCTTATGGAATTGTATATAGATATCTCCATTTTCGGCATTAAATTAAGAAAATTAACAATATTTAAATATACGGAGGAATAATTATGGCAAAGAACAGACTTATCGGCGATTATCCCGTTATCGGTATCCGCCCTACAATTGACGGCCGTAGAGGCCCCCTCAAGGTGCGTGAAAGCCTTGAAGATCAGACAATGGCTATGGCTCAGGCTGCCAAGGAGCTTTTTGAAAAGAACATTTGTTATTCCAACGGCGAACCCGTGAAGGTAGTTATCGCTGATACAACTATAGGCCGTGTGGCAGAATCTGCCGCTTGTGCCGCTAAATTTAAAAAAGAGGGTGTTGACATAACACTTACCGTTACACCCTGCTGGTGCTACGGCTCAGAAACAATGGATATGGATCCTATGACTATAAAGGGTGTCTGGGGCTTCAACGGTACAGAGCGTCCCGGCGCTGTTTACTTGGCTTCCGTTCTTGCGACACATGCACAGAAGGGACTCCCCGCATTCGGTATCTACGGTCACGACGTTCAGAACCTCGATGAGGTTACAAATATTCCCGAGGACGTACAGGAAAAGCTTCTCCGCTTCGGCCGTGCGGCTGTTGCGGTTGCAACAATGAGAGGTAAGTCATACTTGCAGATAGGCTCTATCTGTATGGGTATCGGCGGCTCAATAATCGATCCTGCATTTATTGAAGAATATCTCGGAATGAGAGTTGAATCGGTTGACGAGGTTGAAATTATCCGCCGAATGAGCGAAGGCATCTATGATGCTGAAGAAGTTGCAAGGGCAAAGGCTTGGATCGCTGAAAACTGCAAGGAAGGCTGGGATAAGAATCCCGACTTTGTTAAGGCATCTGACGAAAAGAAAGCAGAGCAGTGGGACTTCCTTGCGAAGATGTACTGCATAATCAAGGACCTTTTCAACGGCAATCCCAATCTCCCCGAGGGCAGAGAAGAGGAAATGGTCGGCCACAATGCTATTGCAGGCGGTTTCCAGGGACAAAGACAGTGGACAGACTTCTATCCCAACTGTGACTTCCCCGAAGCACTTCTTAACTCCACGTTTGACCATAACGGCGCTCGTGAGCCGTATATTCTCGCAACAGAGAATGACGTTCTCAACGGTCTAGGAATGCTCTTTATGAAGCTTCTTACAAACCGTGCGCAGATGTTCTCCGACGTTCGTACGTATTGGTCTGCCGATGCGTGCAAGAGAGCATCAGGATACGATATAACAGGCGTTGCTAAGGAAAACGGAGGATTTATCCACCTTATCAACTCAGGTGCTACAGCACTTGATGCTTGCGGCGAATGCCGTGACGAAAACGGTAACCCCGTAATGAAGAAGTGGTGGGAGGTTACAGACGAGGACATCAAGAAGATGACCGAGGCTACAACTTGGCCCGCAGCCGATAACGGATATTTCAGAGGCGGCGGCTTCTCCTCATCCTTTACAACACGTGCGGAAATGCCCGCAACAATGATCCGTCTTAACCTCGTTAAGGGACTCGGCCCCGTGCTTCAGATCGCTGAAGGCTGGACAGTACAGCTTCCCGACGATGTTACAAAGACACTTATGATGAGAACAGACCCCACGTGGCCCTGCACATGGTTCACACCTCGCTGTGACGGTGTTGAAGGAAGCCCCTTCAAGACAGCATACGAAGTAATGAACAACTGGGGTGCAAACCACGGTGCTATCTCCTACGGACATATCGGTGCTGATCTTATCACAATGTGTTCTATGCTCCGTATCCCCGTTTGTATGCATAACGTACCCACGGAAAAGATCTTCCGCCCTGCCGCTTGGAACGCATTCGGTATGGATAAAGAAGGTCAGGACTACCGTGCTTGCCAGGCATACGGCCCGCTTTACAAGAATATCAGATAATTTAATATTGCTCGAAACGCCTGAAAGGATTTATCCTTTCGGGCGTTTTTTACGGATGGATAAGAAATTACATAAAACTGTTGACAAAAGTCTACAGTTGTGGTATATTAAAATTACAGTAGTCAAATGTCGACAAATGGAGGAATTATGGAACATATAACATTATCTGATGGCGAATGGAAAATAATGAAGCTTTTATGGACAACACCGTATCTTTCGCTTCGTGAAATAACAAACGCTCTTGATGAAGAAACGGGCTGGTCACGCCCGACAGTTCACGTTATGCTGAAAAGATTGATCGAAAAGGGAGCAATAAGCCTTGATTTAAGCGGAAAATTTCAGAGATACTATCCTGAAATAGAATATCGTGATATAGCTCCGAGAGAAACAGAATCATTTTTGAACCGTGTGTATGACGGAAGTGTAGGAATGCTGTTTACGGCGCTTACAGAAAGAAAAAAGCTTTCGGAAAAGGATATAGCAGAGCTTCGTCAGATACTTGACGAAGCGGAAAAGAAACAAGAGGATTAAGATGATAGGGTACATTATATCGGTATCATTGCTAATTATAGCGGTACTTATAATACGTGCAGTTTTTCGTAAAACGGTGTCGCCGAGGGTTATATATGCGCTTTGGCTTGTTGTAGTCATAAGAATGGTCTTGCCCGTTACTCTGTTTGAAGTCGGTGTTACAGTTCCGAAATTTTTACTTGCCGAAGAAAATACGCAAAATCAGCAATCAGAACAGATACCAACACCCCCGATTGACTTCGGCGGTGAGGATGAGCTTTTGGAAGAGGTGCCGACACCTGCAATTCCGATAACACCCATAATACCCGATGACGATAAAGAAGCGCAAACACCTGTGCTGACACCTGTCGCACCGACAGTTCCGAATGAGCCCGAACCCATTGTGCCGAGCGAGCCTGAAGTGCCGCCGAAACACTCTATCTCAATAACACCTGTGCATATAATAAACATAATATGGCTTGCGGGTGTTGCTGTAGCAGAAGCAGTTATAATATTTTCAGGCGTCAGTTACGGTGAAAGACTTCGCAAAAGCCGTAAGCTTTACAAAAAAATCGGCAATACAAAGGTTTATATTTCGGAAAGCGCTGATGTTCCTTGCATTGCGGGAATTATACCGTCAATTTACATCACGCCGAATACGGAAAACGGTGATTCGGAAGATCTGATAATAGCTCACGAGCTGTGCCATATACGCCACGGCGACCATATCTGGTCTGTTGTCCGTGCGATAGCACTTATTGCATTCTGGTGGAATCCGCTTGTGTGGATAGCGGCGGCGGTATCAAAGCAGGATGCAGAGCTTGCGTGCGATGAAGCTGTTTCTTCAAATCTCTGTGACAGAGAACGAATAAAATATGCAAACATTCTTATAGATACAATTCCTCAAAAACGTAAATACACCGTCGGACTTGGCAGCTCACCTATGAAAGAGAGGATAATTATGCTGACAACGAAACAAAAAAACAGATTTATTTGCATTGTTCTTGCAGTTGTGCTTTCACTTAGCGCTGTCGGTTGCTCATTTGCTTCATTTTATGAAAATGAAACAACGGATACAGACCCTGAAACCATCACTCCACCGGCAGATACAGAAGCTTTCGAGCCCGATGATGAAACAGAATCCGATACAGAAACAGAAAATACCGACGGTGATGAGATAGAATCATACATCGCCGCAAGCGGTGACGGATACGTTTATACACAGCCGGAAGGAAAACTGACAATATCAAGTGATGCAGGGTTTGAAATTGTGGAAAAATACCGCGAAAATCCGAAGGAAAGCGGTATAGACGGAGTAATTGTTGAGGTAGTGATAGAAAGCGCTGTTACAGCAATACCCGCAAACGCATTTGAGTCATATCAGTCTATAAAAAAAGTTACTATCGCAGAAGGCATTACAAGCATTGGTGATAGAGCATTTGCCTATTGTCGCCGCCTTGAAAGAATAAATATTCCGGATAGTGTAACAAGTATCGGCTCGGAAGTGTTTTTGGATTGCGGTCATATTCGTAATATCCAGCTTTCGGATAATGTTACAGAGCTTGGTTCAATGGTGTTTTATGACTGCTCATTACTTCAAAACGTAAGATTACCGAATAATATAACCGAAATAAAAAATAGTATGTTTGGTAAATGCTTCAGTCTTTTAATTGTAGATATTCCGCAAGGTGTTACATCGATAGGTGATATGGCTTTTTCGGGTTGTTCGCTCAGACAGGTGATTTTACCCGATGGCGTTATCAGTATAGGTGACGGTGCCTTTGCAGGTAATGAATTTCAAAGCATACAGCTTCCGAATACTGTTATAGACATCGGCGAAAATGCATTCAGCGGATGTAGTAATCTTATATCTGTTGATATTCCGGACAGTGTCAGCGCTGTAAAAACAGGAACATTTAAAAATTGCACGTCGCTTTCAAGCGTTACAATAGGTGACGATGTGGAAACGATAGATACAGAAGCGTTTTTGAATTGCACAAAGCTTACTGATATTCAGTTTGGTAAAAAGTTAAAAAATATTTCCGCAAGCGCTTTCAGCGGATGCACAAGTCTTGAAAGTATTGAATTGCCTTACGGAGTTCAAAGCTTGGGGTATAAATGCTTTGCCGATTGTACAAATCTTAAAAGCATAAATCTTCCTAACAGCATTACAAATATCGAACGGTGGATGTTTGAAGGATGTTCAAGCATTTCACATATTGAAATACCAAAATATATGACGACGCTTGGATATGAAGAAAGATTTTCAGTTATAACCAATCTGAAAAGCGCTGTTGTAAAAAATGGTGCAACGAGGATAGGAAGATACTGCTTTGAAGGCTGTGCAAATCTTGAAACCGTTGAAATACCGAACAGTGTTAAGTATATAGACGACCTTGCTTTTCATCAATGCACAAGCCTTAAAGAAATAAGATTCAAGGGCACAGAGGATGAATGGAATGCCATTGTTAAGGATGATATTCTCTGGGATTTTGAAGCGGGAGATTATACAGTTATTTTCGCAAAATAACATAAAACGGTGACTCATATCGAGTCACCGTTTGTTTCATTTTAAAATTATCATATCCTTAAGACGTAAAAGCGTAAGTCTTTTGCGCATATACGGGGAATATTTTACGCATTTATTGAAAAATGCACGGTCTTTTTTAATGTCATCCGTTGTGATCTTACAGCCCGCTTTTTCCATCGCAAGCTTACATTTCTCATACGAAGGCATACTCTTGATTATTTTTACTATATTATCCCAAGAATCCTTTATTTTTTGCGGTTCTACCGCATCAACAATGTTTTCCGGGTGGTTAACCTTTTTAATGTCGTCTGCCATAAAGCCGTAAAAGTCATAAACTTCATTCCAATTTACGTTTTCTTTTACTGCTTCTATTTCGGAATGACGTGCAAGCTCGCCGTAATATTTCAGCATTTCAAGCGTGCAAACACCGACATCATCGCCGTGAAGATTCGGAAGCTTGCCTTTTTCAAGTTCAAGACATTCGATAACGTGCGAAATAATATGCTCGCATCCGCTTGCGGGGCGTGAGTTTTGCATAAAGCTCATACCGATACCCGTTTTTAAAAGCGACTCAAATATTTTTCCTGCGGTATACTCGTCATTTTCGGTTACTTTATCAGCCATTTCCATAAGCTCGTCAACGGCATCCTTTGTCAGCTTTGCAACCTTTTCACAGTAAATTTCGCTTGTTAAAAGGTGTGACACTTGCCAATCTATAAGACCTATATATTTAGATACCATATCGCCAAATCCTGCCGATTTCAGCTCATTTGGTGCGCTTACAAGTATTTTTGTGTCGGCAATTATAACCTCGGGGCTTTTTGCGGGATAGCTTGACTTAAATCCGTCACATACTATAGGTGAGCTGTATGAAGCAAACCCATCCATTGACGGGGCAGTACCGAAAATACAAAGCATTTTGTCCTGTCTTGCCGAGGCAAGCCTGCATGGGTCGTTTATCGAGCCTGTTCCGACGGATAAAACACCTATATCACGGTCTTTTATAAGAAGTTCTATTTCCTCGACCTCGTTCATCGTTGCCACACGAAGCTCATCATATATTTTAAACGATACGTTAAAACCGCCAAGGCTTTCAATGATACCCTCTGATGCTTTAAGTGTGTTTTTGTCGGCAACAAGCAGTATTTCATTCGGAAAACTGTTATTTTTAAGTATTTCACCGACTTTATTAACAAGCCCTGAGCCTATTTGTATATCCTTTATTGATGTCGTGTGTTTCACACCGCACGAGCATTCGCAGTTAAATGATTTTATAATATCTAAAATTTCCGACATTGTTTCTCCTTGAAATGGATTTGTTTAATTAAAACGGCTCCCTTGTGTAAAGGGAGCTGTCAAAACGAGTTTTTATAACTCGTTTTGACTGAGGGATTGTTTATTTTATGTGCTTGAAATTTCCGTAAGTTTCATTTACTGTTTCAACAAAAGAAAACGTTCCGTCATAACTGTTGAGAATATTCTGCAAGTCAATAAGCTGATGCTTGTTTACAACGCATATAACAACAGCTTTTTCATCCTTGCTGAATGAACCGAGAGCTGACAGCTTTGTGGAGCTGTGGCGCAGCTTTACGGTTATATCATTCATTATTTCATCTGCGTGCGTTGTTATTATGGTAAACTTACACGCTGTTTTTGTTCCCTTGATTATAAAACTTCCTATAAAGCTTGAAATGAAGCAGTATAAAATGCAAAGACAAACAGGCTTGTAATCGTATATAAGGACGTTGTTTTCGTCGGGTACTGCGTAAACAAAGAATGATATTACCGCAACAAAAGCGTTGAGTGTAAACGTTACCCAGAAGAAATTAAGGTCGGGCTTTTTGGAGTTGATGTATTTTGAAATTATATCAGTTCCGCCCGTTGATGAATGTGTCCTGAAGCAAATACCGTAAACAAATCCGCTTATAACACCGCTTAAAAGTGCAGGGAATACCGTGTCGTGCCCTTGGGCATTATACTGAAATTGCTCAAGACCTATGCTTTGCAAAAGTATGAATGAAAGGGAATAAGTAAGACAGAATACAAGGCTTCGCTTGGCGAAGCTTTTATCTATAAAGAAGTAAGCCAATATACAAAGCGGAATATTGATTATAAGTGACATATAACCGATGCTGAATCCCGTTTTGTACTGTATCATAGTTGCAATACCATTAAGACCTGCAGGGGCAAAACCGTTTTCAACTATGAAAAGCTGATAATTGAAAGCAAGTAAAACCGCAATGGCGATTATCGCAAAATAAACTACAAATCCTTTAACTGATATTTTTTGTAAAGCAGACACGTTATCACCGCCCACGTTATATTTTAAAACGATGTGTATTATATCACACATTCAGTCGTAAATCAAGAGAGAATCAAGATTTATCAGAGTTCTTCCAAAATATAGTTTGTTATTGTATCGGTTACACGTTGGGGGACGGCAGGGAATGATGACGGAGTGCCGAATTTTATTTTATCTGCCGAAAGGGAAACATCCACGTTTCCGTTACTTTTCTGTGTAAATGTAAATGCGGGAGTGCGTTTGCCTGAATTTATCGTTACGTTAAATTCATCGCTCATCGTATATCTTTCGTTTTGATACGATTCGTTCGAAACCTTTTTGTACGAAACCGAGGCTTTGGGTGCGCTTTCGTCAAAGACGTCAAGTTGGAATGTCATATCGTCTTTTTGTATACATTTGATGTATACTTTATCCTGATATACGCCGTCATAGTAGCTTGCGTCTTTTTCGGATTTAAGGGTTATAATTCCGCTTATCGGCTTGTTATCTTTGTAAGTTATGTCTTTGTAGGTGATTTCGCTTGTTACAGGCTCCGTTATACCGAGGGACGGATTTGAATATTCCATAAAAGTGTATGACGTTATTTTTCCGTCATCGCTTTTTGAAAAGCTTGTTGTTTGTTTTATTTTTCCGAGCGTTGATTCATCAAGGCTTATTTCAAATGTTATCTTGTTATCTTCAAGCGAATACGTACCGACACCGTCGTATTTTCTTAAAAATGTTTTAGTCTGTTCGTCTGTAAATCCCATTGACGAGCAAATATCACGTGCAATACCATTTATATAAGACTTTGCAAATGTACAGCTTTTTCCGTCGTCATTCAGTGTAAGCATATCCGAAGTAAGCTTGGTTGATTTACTTTCGTCATCGGCGCCGTAAATTACGCTTGTGTCAATACCGAAAACGGTGAAGACAGTAGATTTGTCGGGAATGTCATCACTCAACTGTACTGCATTTGAAAACATTGCCTGACCTCTTGAGTCAACGGCATAAAAAACAAATCCTGCGGCTTCAACACCGTAAAAATTAAGTCCCGATGTGGGGATGTACGTAACATCTTCCTTGCGCTTTACCGATTGAGGAATACCCGAAAAGGCAGAATTGCCCGAAAATCCCGAAATCTCAAAGTCACCCGTAAAATGCTTAAACATCGTTTCGGGTGCTTCATATTCTTCGGCTGTTTTCATAAGATTCAAAGCAGAGCTTATGACTTCATTTTCTTCGTTTTCGGTAACTGCTGTACTTTCATCATTTGAACTTGATGAGCTTTCGTTTGACTCACCGTTCCCGCACGATGTGAATAAAAGAATAAATGCCAAAAGAAAAGAAATTATAATGCTGAATGTAAATTTCATAAGTCAATATCTCCTTTTTATTTGTAATTTCAGTTTTTCTTTTTTTCGCTTGCTTCGGCAGCTTTGCACAGTATTTTGACTATCCAGTACCTGAAACTTTTTGTGATGATAACAATGGCAAAATATCCGCCTATTGTGACGGCGTAATATTGCCACGGCAATGAGAAAATCAATCCGATAACAGCAAATAATACAGGCACTACGGAATATCTTAAGATATTTAATATTGTTATCATAACAGGGAAAACGTCATCGATAAAAGTCAACGGTCTTTTCATATCAGTTATACTCCTGCAACGGTATAGTTATATAATAAGTGTGATGTATTGAACTATTATTTATGAAACATTTATACACTTTATTTTTGTTTATTTTAATTATTAATATTTTCATTTTTTGTTTTTACATATTCAAATAACATATCAACTATTACGGCATCCTTATCTGTGTTGAATTTTCTGGCAAAAATAAACGGCGAGTTGATAAGCGATTCAAAATCGTGTGTTCTGAATGTATATGGATTACCACGAGACCAATCTATATATCGTAAACAAGAAAGATAATCATTGTTTGGGTTAGGGTAAAAAAGTGAATCTTCTAAGTCGAAATTTTTGATAATCATTTGCAAAAAATGCTCATCCGGGCAACATGTGAAACGAAAGTGTTTATATATCCATGATTTTTTTGTAACTACATATTCAGCTAATTTGTGAGTTATACTAAACCATTGGGAACCGTATGCAATAGCGATATTTTGATTATATTTGCGACCGCCAAATATCTTGGTGGGAATATAAAATATCTTTTGTGTAATATTTTTAATGAATCTTTCAAAAGGATTTTTACTTTTTGTGTGAGTCCACATGCAATGATAGGCACAAATACGCGGCCATGCTTGTTCAGCGTCATTATCGGATGTGAAATGAACAAAGTCTTTGCCGTTATGATTTTTGAAGAAAGAAAGAATTTCATTTTGTGATTTAAGCGGCAAATCGACTCCGGATAAGAGGTGATAATAATTATATTGTTTTTTTGTGGCAGCTTCAAGGAGATTCAATTCACACTTAACCATGCTGAAATCTCCCCATGTTATGCTTATTCGTTTTACAAAACATATATTGGAGTGTTGTAAAAAGTGATTAAATTTTTCGAAAGGGAACTGTTTTACTTTTTTGTCTATATGTACGTAAAAATCATTTTGAGGGTTATCCAGCAAGCGTAGTTGCTTTTCCAGGATACCGAAATCGTTATGTGCCATAATCAAATATGCATGTTTCATTGATATACCTCTTGTTTAATAAATTGGTAAGTGTTAAGATGGGATGAAATGTGCGCTGAAAATATATTTATATAGGTTACTTTATTAAATCCTCACGGCGATACATTTTTATTTCCGAAAAACGCACTTCTCTGTATTGTTCGTTTCCGAATTCGTCAAAATCATCAAAGTAACGTCCAAGCTCAATGCGATACATACGGTTTCCGTAAGATGGATATTCAAGACAGTTTTCAATACGAAGTTCACCTTGACTATGTAATTCTCTGATTGCATTCCGAAGTGAAAAAGTGTTTACAAACCCTTTGATCTGTGAATTCAAAAGCTTTTCAAGCTTTTTCTTGTTTTTTGGATTCATCGAACACCAAGAGATCTCCAAGCGTAGATCTGTTTTAAAATGCATCGTTTTGTCTATGGTCAGATCATTCAGCACACTTTGTATTTTGGGTGAATTCAGCATATCTGCAATTTTACCGAATGTTTTGTCGCTGATATGTGTCATCCAGCTGTCGTGTACAATATCCGCCTTTGACACCTTAAAATTCAGCTTTCCATCAAATACTTTTCGGAAAATATATATCTTTCCTTTATCGTCTGATTTGTAAAAATCCAAAACCTGATATATTCCGTTCCTCATTTCGATATGAAAAAGATCGCCTTTTGAAAAACTCATATTTTGTTTATCTCCTGTTTGTGGTATAAACACTTTCTTTTTTAAAAGCCTGTTCGTTCAGATATTCCGCACCTTTTATAATATCAGAATGAAGAAACCGATTGTAGTATTCTTCTATTGGAAAATCCTTTAATATTTCATCGGTAATATTCCACCAATAGTCACAGCCCCTGCTTAAATGTCCGAGCCGTACGGAAAGCTCCGGATGCAACGCAAACCTGACTGCTTCAAGTGTCAATTTATCTTTGCGATATCCGTTTAAATTGTAAAGGGCGACACAGCCGAGATTAAAAGTAAAAGAATAATCGTCGGCAGAGTGATATAATCCCCTTAGAGTAGACACTTGAAAAAACAAAAAGTTTTCAAGATTACTTTAAGGGGGTTGTTTTTAT
>JAFXFN010000026.1 GCA_017520505.1 Clostridia bacterium | reverse complement strand
TGTATCGGTGGTTGTATCGGCGGTGCAGGATGCCTCACCCACGGAGAAAAGAACAAAGCTGAGGTTGATAAATACGGTCGCGAGGCACATGAAAAAAATATCAGCGATGCAATTTCGCTGTTGAAGTAAAGACAAATTCTAAAGGGCTTGCCGCTTGTGTAGGCGGTAAGCCCTAATTTTGAATACAGCAAAGAAGATCGCATCAAAGGAACTTGGATTGTCGAAAAAAGATCGTATTGTTATCACCGGTGGAGATACCACGGGACATTCCGGCAATACCAACCTTATCAAGATTGAAGAAATATAAAATTATTTACATCCGATAAGTTGCGTTTTATTAATTATCTTAAACTATTAAGCCCTCGATTCGAAATGAAACGAGGGCTTTCTCAAACCTCAATAATTGCATCGCTGAAGTCAAAGAAAAGGCTCTCGGCGAAAACGTAGCTTCCGAAGGAGGTCTGTCCCGAAATGTAGGACAGACCACTTTTGCATGAAAAGTTTGCACAGATTTGCAAATTTAACGGTGATATTTACAGTTTCTTCTTTTCTGCTGTGAAATAAAATCGGGCGAAAACGCAGGAAAATCAATGGTTTTTGTGCTGTTTTCGTCTATCCTGTGATATTGGATATATAGTGGGAAGATCAAAATGCGAATTTTCTGAAGGAAATATCGTGTCCTCACATCTCCGTCTTGAAAAAAAACGTAAAATATGGTAGAATATACTATCAAGAAAAACAAACGAAAGGAGGGATACCTATGACGGCAGAAAAGAAAAAAGCGTATGGCAATATGCGGATCATGGCGATTCAAGGCAAAGACCTGTTTCGCACCGAAGCGATTACTGCGCTGAAGAATGGAAAGCTCAACGCCGACAAATTCGACGGCATCATCGACGAGAGCCTTGACACAGGCAAGCTGTGCGAGATGTATAAGGCACACGAAGCCGAGATAGGATATCCCTACCTTGCGGATAAGAAATACTGCCGCACTCTTGTTAACGTGTCCTTCGATTATGCTGTTAAGCTGTTCGAGCAGTATGGTAGGCGCTTTGTGCGTTACGGTCATACCGTCATTGATGCGGACATGGTCGACCACGCCTGTGTGCGTGAAGTCAGCGGAGAGCCAACGCTCATTGCAATTGAAATCCCGTATGAGAACGATAAGAGCTACGCTCCCGTGGAGAATTCTCTCTCCACCGATATGCTCGGAAAGTATTTCGAGTATGATGCGGAAAATAAGGAATACAAGCGGAGCAAGAAGGATATCCCTTCTGCCGTGAAATGCGAGGAAATCCGAGAACAGCTCTATACCCACGGTTTCGACATTGACGGCATTCATTATGTCCGTTATAAGCGTAGCGCAGGCAGTAGCCGTGACGGAAGATGTTTGTTTATTGCTGAGCCTCTCTATGCGGATATGATGGCATGGAGTGCCTGCGGTCTTTCTGCGGATAGTGTTTCGGATCAAGCATCGTGGCAGGCATATATCGCTCTTACACTCAGTAGCATCGAAAGCACGATTAGGCTCCCGAAAAAAGCTATCCTCATCATTCCCGACAAGGTCAGCCGCTTTACCACAAAAGCTGTATGCGTAAAAGAGGATGCGGAAGAAGGTCTGACGGCAACAGAGGAAGAAACCGAGATTGAGAACGTGATATGGGATGGCGAAGCCCTCCTTGACGTGAGCGAGTTCGAAAGAGCCGGATATGCCGATAAAGGCATGATGCTCCTTCGTAACCGCTTCTTTAAGACTTGTGCTTTCAACACGAATCTGCAAAAGTGGTTTGCGGATAACGGCATTACTACCGTAGGACAACTCGCCGGCTACACCACCGCGCGAAAGGTCGATGACATCAAGCTCGTTATTACTGAGAGCAGCCTCAAGTACCTCAAGTTTATGCCGAAAGGTATGAGCCTTGGCAAAGCCTTCAAATCTTGGCTTGACAACCTTTATGAAGGAAAAACCATATCGTCCTTCGGCGTGGTAAAGACGGACAAATATCCTTCGCTTATGCACGGTAATATGGCGTACACCAATTATCAGCTTATCAATACGCTTGGCATCAACGGAGCAGGTCTTGGGCACCTTCTCGAGCAATCCTTCGAATACCTTGGGGGCATACAGAACGATCCCATATATTTGCGGTTTCACATCAGTAGCAAGAGTTATCTCGATAGCATAGACGGAGATGACCTTATGCTCGAAAATTACCGCAGGCGCGTAACGCTGGATATGCTGAACCGCACGCCTCTGTTCGCGGGCACGGATTTTTATAAAAATCTGCGTAGCGATGTAGTAAAACGCTTCAAAGAAAAGCTGAAGCGAGGTCGCATTGCTGTCGCAGGCAACTATGAAACCATCTTCGGCAATCCGTATGAATTCCTGTGTGCCGTGATCGATAAGAGCTATGAGCCGACAGAGCCGCTGTTGCTATCGGGAGAGCAGGTATATACCACAAGATTTGAAACAGGTATCACCCTTGCGTGTGTGCGTAGCCCTCATATCACGATGGGAAATCTGTTCCTCGGCAACAATACCGCCTGCGATGAGATCGACAAGTATTTCAATCTTACGGAAAATATCATTTGCGTAAACGCCATCGGTAATAACATTCAGCAACGGCTCAACGGCTGTGATTACGACTCCGACTCTATGCTCGTAACGAGCAACCGTTGGATCGTAAGATCATCCATGGGCGCATACGATGTCCTCGGCATTCCCGTCTGCTGTGTTGCTCCAAGCGGCAAGGCAGATTATGATAGTACACCGAAAAGCCTTGCAATGCTCGACAAAGTGATTGCGAATAATAAGTTCGGTGAGATCGTCAACCTCTCGCAATTTCTCAACAGCCTTATATGGCACGACTTCCTTGGCGGCGCCACCGTCGATGACGTGAAGAAAATTTATTATGACGTGTGCAAGCTGGCGGTTCTGTCAGGCATGGAGATTGACAAAGCCAAGCGAATGTACAGTGTGGATACGAATAAGGTACTCCGTCTCTTGAAAAAGCGCAAGGAGCAGTTCAAAAAAGAAAACGGCGGTCAAGTGCCGCAGTTCTTCAAGTATATCACTGAGGACGAGCGAGATAATACCGTGGAGCTTGATGCCGTTATCAATTCGCCTCTGTCCTACCTCTACGATATCGTGTCCTCCTACTCCGACCGTTCCGTCTACACAGAAAGAATACCGCTGTCGGAAATGTTTGAGCTTGACGAGAGCAACAAGGGAGAAAACGATACGCACAAAAAACAAAATATTATTGAAGCGGTGCAAAAGGCGCAAAAGCAAATCCTCCGTATCAAAATGCAGATGCGAAACGACAGATATGCCGAGCATGAGATATACGCAGAAAAACAAGAAGCGGTGTTCTCTGAATGCCTTGTAACCGTTTCAAAAAATATCGTCAACGATCATATTCTTGCCATGCTCCTGCGCGAGCTTGATAAAAAGCCTACGGATAAAGCCAAATACTCCTTGCGCGGTTGCAGATCGCTGTTGTTTGCGTGTATGCTCTACGGAGGCGAGCGCAGATTGCTTTCAAGAGTGAAAAAGGTTGACGGCTACTACCCGGAGGACTTGGTCTATTACAGAGAAGAACCCGACACGACGGAGTTCTATGATATAGACCGCATCTACGATTATCCTCATGTCAAAGTGCATTGGAGTACAGAGCCGATGTACAATGAAGAAATCGAATAACAAACCACAACACATTGAGTGCTGAGAAAAATCTCGGCACTCTTTTTTTATTGCAAAAAAATTTTAAGGAGTAAACCACAATGAAAAATTACGAAAACAAAACCGACAGAAGAAAAAACGGAAGAAGGAGGTACTGCCTTGAGATACTACGATTCTAAACTCAGAGATAACCCCGGCGAATACTTTCCGATGCCGAAGGCAGTGTTCCGTCTCGGACTTGACTACGGCGAGATCGCTCTACTTGCATTTCTCATGTACTGCGAGGACAGGAAAACTTTCACCTGCCATCCGAGCTACGCTACCATCGGGAGCGCACTGGGTATGAGCAACAACACCGTCAAAAAATATGTAGACAGCCTTGAACGCAAGGGCTTCATCTATACCGAGCCGACAATGATCAGGACTCGTGACGGTCGCGCTCACAACGACAGCCTGCAATATACCTTGCAACCGATCAAGCCGTTGGAAGAAGCATACTTCGAGCGACAACTCCGAGAGGCTGAGTCGCGGATGCACTTCAATAATGCTATGAAAAAATTCGAGAAGAAAGGAGGTAAGGCGAATGAAGCAGTCGATGTATAAGAACCGAGATGAGATGCCTATGTTCCTCACCGTGATGGACGTTGCAAATCTCCTTGGCATCTCCCGTGCAAGTGCCTATGAGCTTGTGCGTGAGGATAACTTCCCGAAGCTGAAGATCGTTCAGGGGCGTACTATTATTCCTCGTGATAGGCTTCTCGAATGGCTGGATGAGCAAACGAGATACGATGAATTACCACGGTGAACGCAACAATAAGTGAACCGTGTACCACGCGCTAAGAGGGCTAAATCAGCCCTCTTATTTTTTAGCGGGTTAAAGCGAAACTGGCTTTTGCACGCTTCGCGGTCACATCAGCCCGCAACAGCGGGCTGAAAAGTGGCTTGTTTCAAGGCTTTTTGAGCCTTGCCGAAAAATTGCGAGATGCTGGCTTTTTTCGAAAATGGCTGGCTTTTTGTCCCCTGCTGTTTTCACCAGGTATTAGCGATATTTAAGGAGGATTTTTATGTATAATTCAAAACCGAAATCGGCTGACAAGCCGGAGAAAATCAAAAAAACATTCGCATTCAGACCCGAGGTTGCAGAGTTAATCGAAACGCACAAATACGTTCACCGAGGACGCGAGGTGGACTTTGTCAGCCAAGCAATACGCGAATATGCGGCGAGTATTGACGGCGAAAAGAATCAGGATGTGCTGACCGACCGCATCATAACCTCGTACCGTGCGTGCACGAGAAACGATATGAACCGACTCAGCGCGATGGTGTTCAAGATTGCCGTGGAGCTTGCTAAAGCAAATTATATTCTCGGTGCGAATATCATCGATATGACTGACGAAGAGATGGAGGAGCTGAATGCGCGTGCGAGGTATGCTGTCAGGTGCAACTACGGATTCTTTTCTATCGAGCAGGCGGTGAAGGAAGAGATGGCGCTGAGAGGTTACGAAGATGATGAAAATTAAATTCTTTCTTCTCAAAATCTCTGGACTTATAAAAAAGTTATGGTATAGTGTTGTGCTGAAAGAGAGGTGGTGCTGATGCCGAAGAAACGCCCCAACGGTGACGGACTCGTTCGAAAAAGAGGAGATGGCAGATGGGAAGGGCGCATCGTGGCAGGTCATAAAAAAGATGGCAGTCCGATATATCGTGCGGTGTTTGCCGAGAAGCAGAGTGAGCTCATGCCTAAGCTTCAACAACTGAAAGAACAATATGCAGGAGTGGAATTAACAGAAGACAGCTCCATCACGCTCAGAGAATGGTTTGAGAGGTGGATGGAAGAGTACAAGAAATCGCTTCTGCGTCCGAGCACTTATTCACGATATAGCTCCGATATCCGAAATCATATCCTCCCACATCTCGGATCAAAAAAGCTCACGCTACTGAAAACATCAGATCTGCAAAAGCTCTACAATCGCTTATTGGAGTCGGGACGCATGAAGGATAACGGAAAGGGAAACGGTCTTGCTCCTGCCACGGTGCGAGGCATCCACGTGATACTGCGAGAAGCTCTTGAGAGTGCTGTGCGTGAAGGACTCATCCCGAAAAATCCTGCGGATGGTACTTCACCTCCGAAGATCCATCGTAAGGAGAAGAAGGTGCTGACCAAGGGTCAGCTTGAAATCTTCATGAAGTTGATTGAAAACGACGAGGCGTGGTATGATTTCTTCTACACCGAGATCCTCACAGGTATGCGAGCAGGTGAGATATGCGGAGTGCGATGGGAAGACTTCGATGAGGACGATCGAACGCTTCGCGTGGTTCGCTCGGTGGATTTCGTGCATAAGGAGCTCGTTATAGGCGAGACCAAGACAGAGGATGGTAAGCGAACCATCTACCTGGCCGACAGTTTGTGGCGGCTCCTTGCAGAACGAAAAAAGAAATCATTCAGCGAGTGGATCTTCCCGAATCTCCTCAAACCAGAACTTCCGTTGGATCCGAGCAAAGCCTACCGTCAGCTCAAAGCAATCCTCAAAAAGGGTGACCTGCCCGACATTCGCTTGCATGACCTGCGTCATACGTTCACATCACACGCCGCAAATTCGGGTATTGCTCCCAAGACCTTGTCCGAGATAGTCGGACACAGCAAGGCGAGTTTCACGTTGGACCACTACGCGCACGTGACGAGCGATATGCAAAAGAACGCGGCGAATATCGTCACGAATTATATTACGGACATTCTCGGAAAGGAGTTGAAGCCATGGCAAAACGCAGAAAAGCAGGCGAAGGATCGCTAAGCAAGCGTAAAGACGGACGGTGGGAGGCTCGCGTCGTAGTCAGCTACGATGAAAAGGGCATGCCTAAGACGAAAAATGTGACCGCAGTATCAAAAGCCAAATGCCTTGAGAAGCTCGAAAAGCTCAAAGCTGAGCTTGGTGCGGTGACCAAGAAATGCTCTCCGACCATGTCGTTTGGTGAGTGGATGGACTTCTGGTATCATACCTACTGCAAGAACACATTGAAGGAATCCACGCAAGCCACCTACGAGCAGCGCATCTACAAGCAAATCATTCCCAAGCTCGGACATATCCCTCTGAACCAGCTCAATGCAGGTACGCTTGAAAAGTTCTATGCCCAACTCAAGTCGAACGGCAGGCTTGTCAGGCGAGATATCTACGGCCCCGGACTTGCCAACTCAGTCATCCGAAGCATCCATGCTCATTGTAGAGCCGCTCTTGAAAAGGCTGTAACCGAAAAGCTCATCCGTAAAAACCCTGCAATCGGATGCAAGTTGCCACCCAAGAAAACGCCCGAAGTCAAGATACTCACGCCCGAAGCCATGCAAAAGCTCTTGTACCAAGCTCAAATCGAAGACTTCTACGAGATGTTCACGCTCGACCTTGCCACAGGCTTGCGCCGTGGTGAGATAGTTGGTCTGCAATGGAAGGACATCAATCTTGAGAACGGCACACTTTCGGTCACAAGGCAGGTACGATATGTGAAGGGCGAATTAAAGATCGAGCCCCCCAAGACTAAGGCATCGGAGCGAAGCATCATCCTCTCTCCGCCTGTACTCGAAATGCTTACAGAGTATAAGAAAACGGTCAACTCGATATGGCTGTTTCCATCACCTGTGAAGAAAGAGGATGTGCCGAGGGATCCGTCCGCATGCCGAAAAGCGCTTGCCAGGATCCTCGAGCGAGCCGAGTGCGAGCACGTACCGTTCCACGCCATGCGACACACCTTCGCTTCCAACGCATTCCACTACGGCATGGACGTCAAGACCTTGGCGAGCACGATAGGACATGAAAGCGTGGAAACAACTTTGAATGTGTATGCCCATAGCTCCGAACAGATGAAGCGAGATGCCGCCAAGAAGATCGACGAAGCAATAGGAACAGTCCTTGGCGCAGATGTGACCGCTTCTGAGACCTCCTGTGGCGATGAAAACGGTGAGGCACAAGAACCCACGAACGATGCGGACAAGCCTAAAACGGTGGGATTTAAGCCCTACCAGCCCAAGTATCGCAAGCGCGGAACGGGCTCCGTCCACCAGGTCAGCAAAAACGTGTGGGAAGGGAGATATACGCCGACGGTCAATGGTAAGCGCATCGCACGTAATATCTACGCTGATAGCGAGGAAGAGTGCGAGGTAAAGCTTGAGGTGCTGATCAAGGAAATGAAAGCGGAGTTTGGGATTAAGTAAAGTCAGAATTTGATACGCAGTAAGCAAAGAATAGGCTTCGGAGTTTCTTCCGAAGCTTATAATATTACAAAATGCTACAAAAACTACAAAATTTACAAAAACTCTTGACAAACTACTACAAATGTGCTATACTATAACAGTAAAGAGAGGTATGCTTTATGAACAACTTAAAATTAATCCGTGAAATCTACGGGGCTACTCAAGAACAGATTGCTGAGGCAATAGGTGTAAATAGAGTGACTGTGGCAAATTGGGAGATAGATGCTTCTGTAGCATCAAGCACTAACAGGGAAAAACTCTCGATCTATTACGGTATTGGCCCAGAGTACTTCTATGAAAAAGAGATAACTGATGAAGTTAAAAAAATGTTGCAGGATACTGCTGCCAAGGCTGTTGCTATCGTAAACAGATCCAACGGCAAAAGAAACAAGGAGCAAGAATTCCACAATATTTTCGAGTCCCTGTCGTTTGCGGAAGCTATGAACAAATATATGTTCTCAATGAAGCTTATGTTGGCTACCGCCGATAAGGGTGATTTAGATAAACTTAGAACAGCGGTTCTTATCAACGAAAAAATGGGCAAACGATTACAGGCTATAATTGACTTGCGAGAATCGGAACAGTCTAGCGGAGAACCTTCGTTGGAAGAACTTCTTAAAGAGTTCGACTCTAAGGAGTAATCGATTTTATGTGTTTCTGTTTTTAATATATTTAATATAGGTTTAAAAGACAATAAAAGAGAAGGACACCAATTTGTCTCGGTGTCCCTCGTGTTGACAAAGCACACGTTTGTGTACAAATGTCAGTGTGGTAACTAACATTATATCACAAACGAAGACAAAGTGCAAGATGTTTTGAAAAAACAAATAAAAAATTTGTTGACGGAAAGGGTTGTGAACGGGCTTTTATTGTCTCTTATATAAATTTAATATATAGAGAGTAGGTGATTTTTGTGAAAATCAAGTATAAGTATTACGTTTGTGCCTGTGGCAGAAGAGTAATTCCGTTAACTAACCCGTGCAAGTGTCCTCACTGTGGTCGCGTTACACGCGTTAAATGAGAGGTGGGAATATGGGAAAGAATCAACATGTTACACCTCACCCAAATGGTGGTTGGCAGGTAAAGGGTGCCGGAAATTCGAGAGCTACAATTAGAACTGCAACTCAAAAGGAAGCTATTCCGGCAGCAAGAGAAATTGCTAAAAACAAGGGTGGAGAGTTGTTTATACACAACAAGCAGGGGCAAATCCGTGAACGTAATTCGTATGGGAATGACCCTTATCCGCCAAAAGGATAAAACTCAAGGGGCATGCTACTTGGCATGCCCTATATTTTGTAAAAAAGGAGAACAATAATATGAAACCAAAAACTATATCAGAGCAATTGATGTTTAATACCGTAAAATTAGTAGCGAGCAATGGCTCATCGGGAACGGGATTCTTTTATAATTTTAAAATCGAAGATAAAATTTATCCAACGATTATCACCAACAAACATGTAGTAAACTACAATCCCAATGAAACGATGACCTTTTATCTGCATCTAAGAAACGGGGAATCTGAATCCAAAGAAAACTATCAAGTAACTTACACAGCTAACTGGATTTTTCACTCTAAACATGATTTGTGTTTTTGCTTTATCAATCCTGTTTTTCAAGAGGTAAAGAAAAAAACAGGAAAAGATGTGTTTTATATTGCAAATGATAATTCTATCGTTGCTACACCAGAAAAGTTAGAAGAACTCAGTGCTTTAGAGGAACTTGTTATGGTTGGGTATCCCATTGGATTGTGGGATTCAAAAAATAATTTTCCAATATTTAGGAAAGGCTATACAGCATCGCATCCTTCACTCGATTTTAATGAAAAAGGCGTAGGATTAGCTGACATGGCGTGCTTCCCTGGTTCTTCAGGATCTCCTATATATGTATTGAATGAGAATGGATATTCAGATAAAAACGGGAATTACTATTTAAGTAGTAAAAGAGTAATTCTAATAGGTGTTTTGTACGCAGGTCCTATATACAATGTCCAAGGGGAATTGGTAGTGAAGACTATTCCTACTCAACAGAAAGTTCAGGCATCAACACCAATAATGACAAATTTGGGATACTATGTGAAAGCCACAGAATTAAGAGAGTTTGAAGATTATATATCGAAAAATTACAAATAATCTCCGTAAGTGGTCAAACATGTGGTCAAGCCAGTTTTTGAGCCGATTTTGAGCAAAAAAATAGCGGACGATTTCGAAGCGGTGCAAATACCCAAAATCCCGAAAAAGCCCGTAAAATAAAGAAAAATCGGGAATCTTACGACTCCCGATTTTTGGTCTGAGTGACAAGACTTGAACTTGCGGCCTCTACCACCCCAAGGTAGCGCGCTACCAGCTGCGCCACACCCAGACGTTCTCCAGAACATTTGATAGTATACCACAAATAAATCTTTTTGTCAATACCTTAATGAGATTTTTTTTGTAATAACTGAAAATATTTTAGAGAATAAGTCGCAAAACGGAAAGAACATTATTTTTCTTCCTTTTGAAATTCCAGAATATCTCCCGGTTGGCAGTCGAGAACATCGCAAATTGCTTCGAGTGTTGAAAACCGAATTGCGCTTACGTGTCCGTTTTTAAGCTTTGACAGGTTTACATTGGCAACCCCGACCTTTTCGGAAAGCTCGTTAAGGGATATTTTTCTGTCAGCCATAACTCTGTCAAGACGAAGTATAATAGGCATTTCAGTCCTCCTTAAAGTGTTTCGTCGGATAACTTCTGAAGCTCTGTACCATAGATGAAAATGTGTGATATTAAAAGTAAAATAAAGTATACTATAAAGAATGTTACGTCAAAGGAGAGGTTTGCGCTTACTTTTCTGACGGCACCTTCTGCAAATAGCTCGGACAATCTGAAAAGAAATATTGTTCCGATTGTTTCAACGGCGGAAAATGCATTTGCCAAAAGGCCGAGAATTATTGTCATGTTTGCTATTTTTCTTATGTTATATCCAACGGACTTGTCAAAAGGACAGCCTTCGGTCATTGGTTTTAATATTTTACGTATTATCGAAATCATACAGTAAATAACTGTAACTATTGCAATTGCAAGTGCTGTCGTTACCCCCATATAAACGAGAAATTCTTTTGTGTCCGGGGCAAACTTTTCACTTATCTCAAGACGTATACCGCTGATGTCAATGATATTGTAACCGTTGCCGTCATCATTTGCCGTACCTGTATTAAAAAAGAAAAGAACGGGAAGCACAACAAGCATAATGGCTACGACGGCGATAATAATTTTTTGCGTTACTCCGAATACGAAGTCAAGCTTTTTTGATGTTGTCATTAATTTTTCCATACAAATAACCTCACGAATTAAATTTTTAACGTTTATCGTTAAATGCATAATAACACAGAAAATCGTATTTGTCAAGTGGTTTTTAATGAAAAACGTTAAATTTTTTATTGAATACGCAAAAAAATAACTCCACATTGCAGAAATGTGGAGTTCAGGGGCAATATTTACATGTCTGAGTATTTAATGCCGAATACCTTTTCAAATCGTTTTTCATTGACGCCGTCTGATACGTACCAACGGTTTACGGGGTATTCGTAATCGTTTTTATGCTCTATTGGCGCACGATGCCATACGTCTGCAAAATGCTCGCAGTAGCAGGGCGCATTTTCGCTTGATAACACACCGCAGATTCCGAGAATATTAAGTAAAAGCTCAACTTCAACTTTATTGGATCTAAACAGTTTTTTCTTTGTTATCAATTCACGGTATGCACCAACTTTTTTACTTTTCGGGAGATCATTAATCGTATCAAGTATTGATTTCAGTATTGCGAAATCATCATCCGTGGGCGTGACCTTCGGAAGAAGCAAAAACTGTTCAAGATCAAACAAAGCGAATTGAGGACGAGTGTGCCCGATTCCTCCAAATTTATAACGCTCAAAGTTCATACTGTTAAGCTGATCGGGATCTTCTACAGGCCACCAATCGCAAAAATAGCATGTGTACGTATCGGTTTGCGTATGATCGGGAATAGAAATTGCATAATAATAGCTTCCCAAAGCGGAGCGATAATGCAGCTGTCTTGTTGACAAGCTGTAGAGAAACGCGTTTGAAACGTCTTTAGGGTCAATTTGTGCTGTTACAGAACGAATACGCTGTAAGGTTTCGTCGTGTGTATATGACGGAACGGAGTCAAACAGGTATCCCTGTGCCTTTCCCAATTCATAGTCTTCCTCGGAAGGTCCTGTTCCTTCTTTCCATCTGCCGTTATTCCAGTTCAGATAGTACAAAATATCCAAGCCTATATCCATAATAACTTACCTCCGTGTTTTATCATATCATAAAGACAAGTAAATTACAAGATGAAATAGGTTTAAAGTAATGACAGTATTTGCCGTTTGTATTCAAGAAAAACGGGTGATGTGGTGAAATCTTCACGTCGGGGCTTGGGTTCTCTTATTTTTATTTCAGATGTTATAGTTCCCGGTGTACCCGACAAAAGATATATACGGTCGGACAAAAGTATTGCCTCGTCAATATCGTGCGTGATAAACAAGGTTGACAGCTTTATATTTTCCATCACATCGAGATACCATTTATGTACGGAGCTTTTGGTGATGGTGTCGAGAGCTGAAAACGGCTCATCAAGCAGTGCGACATCCTGCGAGAACATATACGTTCTTAAAAGTGCCGCACGCTGGCGCATACCTCCCGACATCTGGTGAGGATATTTTTTCTGCACGCCGTTCAAGCCGAATGTGTCAAACATAGGAAACACCTGCGCACGTGATGTTTTTTTCTTTACCCCTTTGAGCAAAAGCGGAAGTGCAACATTGTCTTCTACCGTTCTGTAAGGCAGCAGTAAGTCCTTTTGAAGCATATAGCTTATATGACCGGGCTTTCCTGTTATGTCCTCACCGTCAAGCAACACGGAGCCGCCGTCGGGCTGTAGCAGTCCCGAAATGATGTTGAAAAGCGTTGTTTTTCCGCTCCCGCTGACACCGAGAAGGCAAACAAGCTCTCCTTTGTTCAACTCTATTGATATGTCCTTTAAAACAGGTTTTCCGTCGAAGCTTTTGCTGACGTTTTTAATTTCAAGCTTTTCCATATCAGCTTGGCAGATATTTATTTGTAAATCCGTGATTTATATCAATATCTTCTTCAAGCAAGTCGTTTTCGTTGAGCCAGGAGTAGAAGGCAGACCAACGCTTGCCGTCAAATTCGCCCCAACGTGAAGCATCAGATTTATATTCCTTTGCGAGATATTCCTGGCTTTTATATACAAGCTCGCTGTTTGATTTAAGCTCGGGTGCCGCTTCCATAAGAATGTCAGCCGCATCCTTTGGATTTTCGATTGCGTACGTATATCCCTTTGAAAGTGCTGACACGAACGCTTTTGCTTTTTCGGGATTTTCTTCAAGCCATTGATCGTTACCGATTATAACGGGTGTGTAATAGTCAAAAACGGGATCGATGTCTGCAAATTCGAAATAATCTGTCTGAAGTCCTGCTACCTCACATGCAACTCCTGCCCAGCCGTAGAATATCCAGATCGCATCTACAGAGTTGCTTTTCAAAGCTGATACTTCGTCTGTAACAGTTGACGGTATAAGCTCAACAAGGTCAAAATTACCGCCATCGGCTTTCATAACGTCACGAATCGTTGCTTTTTCAACGTCCATATCCCACGTGGCATATTTTTTGCCTTCAAGACCTTTAGGTGTGTTCATTCCTTCGCCTTTTCTTGAAATGATACCCGATGTGTTATGTTGAATAACTGCGGCGACAGCAGTTACGGGCAATTTCTCGTTTCCGATGAACGCAGGTGCTAACGAATCCTGAAATGATACTCCAAACTGTGCCTTGCCCGACGCTACAAGCGCCTCAGCGCCGCCCTCGGGCGGCTGAACGACCTTGACGTTGATGCCTGCTTCCTTGAAATATCCCTTTGCTTCGGCAACGAAAATGCCTGTGTGATTAGTGTTAGGTGCCCAGTCGAGGACTATTGTTACATCTTCCTCTTTTTTCTCACCTACACATCCGACCAAGCCGAATATGAGTACAAATGATAAAAGTAAAGTAATTGCGCGTTTCATAAATTTTCTCCTATTTGTTTTTATCAAAATTGCGGTACGGCATACATTTTTTCTCCATAAGCCCTACTAAAGCCATAAGAGCCAACGAAATGCCCGAAATCAAAAAGATGACCGCAAACATCTTGTCAAATGCAAATGCTTTTTTTACACGTGTCATATATACGCCGAGGCCGCCGAAGCCGCCGAGCCATTCGCTTATGACCGCACCTACAACGCTGTAAGCGGCGGCAATTCTCAACCCCGAAAACAACTGCGGCAACGCAGACGGGAATTTGATGTATCGGAATATCTGCAAGCGGTCAGCCCCCATAGAGCGCAACAGATTTACAGCGTCCTTGTCTACACTTCTGAATCCGTCTAAAAGCCCCACAGTTACAGGGAAAAATGTGGATATGACTATCAGAACGATCTTCGGTGTCATTTCATATCCGAACCACAGCACTAAAAGCGGAGCGATAGCAACAGACGGAACTGTTTGCGTGATAACGAGAAGCGGATAAAACGCTTTGTACAAAACGCTGAACGTGTCCATCAGAACAGCTGCGGCAAAACCGACGCTGACACCTAAAAATAAGCCGACAAATGCTTCTTCAAGCGTTATCAGAGAGTTTTCGAAAAGCTGCGGAAATTCACTGATGAAGGCACGCAGTACCTCAAGCGGAGAGGGAAGCATATACGACGGTATCACACCGACAGCGCATACCGTCTGCCACAAAAGCAAAAGTAAGGCAACAGCGGTGATTGACGGTATACTACGCTTAAGCATGCTTTGTTATCTTTTTATCGATTGTGAGTATTTCGCCGTTTGGGTTGTAAACAACCTTTACGTATGCTGATACCTGCTTTGCTCCTGCCTTGATTGCAACGTGCTGACACTCCTTGACAATATCCATTAATTGGTCATAGCTTTCTCCCTCGATGGTTGTTTCAAAGGGGCCGACGTGGCAATGAAGCCCGCTGCTTTTAATGAATGCAATGACCTCATCGACGATGCGGATAAGCTCCTCCTGGCTGTCAACTACGGGAAGAACTTGGATTGCGATGCTTGATTTCATAATTTTTTACCTCCGAAAAATAAAATTACCTCCGCCGAAAATATCGGCGAAGGCATTTTAAGTGCGGATCCTTACACTTTGTATGCTACCTACGCCGGCATTATCCGGATCAGGTTATCGGGTCGCAGGAACACCTGCCTCTCAGCCCTTGACTCGGGCTCCCCGGTTTTAAAATGTAAAACAAAAACAGAAGACACGTTGTATGCCTTCTGTAAAAAATCCTCACTATGACTTCCTACGGCGGCATTATCCGCATCAGGTTTAGGGTCGAAGCTTTTTACTTCCTCTCAGCCTGCACACAAGCTCCCCTGTATTTATTTCGCAGACATTATACACCTGCTTTTGCAAAAATACAAGTGTTTTTTGCAAAAGTCACAAAAAGTTAATTTTTGCAATTTTGATAAATTATCATTTTTTGATATATCTATAAAATTTGTACGCAAAAGGAATTTTGGCAAAAAACATAATTTTTGCCATTTTTTTAGTCTTATACTGTTCGAACAACTTAATTTCTTCTTTTGTGAAAGAATCTTTTAGTATAGCGTATGCTTCTTTATCGTTTTCAGTTGCGTAATACTGGCAAATAGCGGAATAATAATAGGCACTTGCACCCTGTATATTTTTGTGTTTCAGTAAAAATCGTGCCATGTGTAATGTTGCTTTTAAATTATCTATCCGTTCAATACGTCCTTTGGTGTGTACGATACTTGATTCATTTTGATAATAGAAATATATTGCTGAACTTGCAAAAGATATAGTTTTACATCTTTCAATTATATCCGGTATAATATACATATCTTCAGCACATTTAAGTGGCTTATACCTAATTTTTTCAAATATGTGTTTTCGATATAATTTTCCTGTAGAGTATACAGATAATTCTTTGGATATCCCAAGCTCTTTTATAGCATCTGATTTGGAAACAGTCCGGTCCGATGCTGCATTACCTGATGCATATTGTATTCCGTTTGAATGTACAATCACATGTTTTCCCTCTACCAAATCGCTTTGGTACTGTTCAGCAATCGATAACAAGATCTCTATTGTATTGTTTGCCAGGTAATCATCTGAGTCAACGAACGTTACATAATCGCCTTTTGCTATATCAAGCCCTGAATTGCGTGCGAATCCAAGGCCTTCATTTGCTTTATGTATTACTTTAATACGATTATCCTTTTTTGCCCAATCATCACATTTTTTCGGGCACATATCCGGACTTCCATCATCCACAAGTATTATTTCCAAATTTGCATATGTCTGTTGAACAATGCTTTCAAGACATTTATCCAAATATTTTTCTACTTTATATACCGGTATTATGACACTAATCACGCTGTTCGAAATTTATACCTCCGAAAAAATATCTCAATCCCTTTTACCGATTTATTATATAATATTCAATACTTTTTTTCAAGTGGTAATATCAAATTTACATTTGATATCACATTTATTAAAAAATGTTTTAAAAGTGGGAATGCCGAGGTTTTCAACCTCGGCGATGTTTATATAATATTATTGAGCATATTTTCTATAAATATTCCGTATCCTCTTGTCGGGTCGTTTATCAAAACGTGGGTAACAGCTCCGACGAGCTTGCCGTTCTGAATGATAGGCGAGCCGCTCATTCCTTGAACGATACCGCCCGTTTTTTCAAGCAGTCTTTCGTCTGTTACCTTTACGATGAAGTTTTTGTTTTCACCGCTGTCACGGTTTATTTTTACGATCTCTATATCATACACGGTCGGTGAATTTTCCGCCGTTGTACATATCACCTCTGCGTGTCCCTCGACAAGCTCGCCTTTGAGCCCTATGGGGATAGGCGGCTGTGCATTTTTCGGTAATGACGAAAATCTTCCGAAAACACCGCAAACGGTATTTTTGTAAAGCACACCTGTTTCGTTATTTGCGAAAAATCCACGAAGCTCACCCGGTGTTCCTGCCTTGCCCCTTGCAACACCGCTTATATTTACGTCGCACACGTTACCTTTTCCGAACGGTATCAGAACGCCTGTGTCTGTGTCGCATACCCCATGACCGAGTCCTCCGAAGGTATTGTCATCGGGCACAATAAAGGTCACCGTACCGATGCCTGCTGTGCTGTCCTTTACCCAAAGACCTGCTTTATATCTGCCGTCCGTCTTATCAGCGGCAGGGGTTATTTTAAACGATAATTCTTTTTCGCCGCGCAGTGCCGTGACTGTGATCGGCTGACCGTTTGAATTTTCAACCGCTTCTACAAATTCTTCGTTTGAATTTATTTTTTTGCCTCCGGCGGTTTTTATTATATCCTTTATCTGTATTCCCGCATCCTTTGCAGGACATACAAAGCCGTTGTCTGTTTCTACCTCGCCCATTCCAACGACAAGCACACCGTCGGTTGTGAATTTTATACCGAACGGCATACCGCCGGGAATAAGCTTCATTTCATCGTAAACCGATACGGAAATATTTTTAAGGTCTATTCCCATAACCGAAACGGGAACTGTATAGCTTCCCTTTTCGCCTGCAAATTCACCTATGTTTACAAACGACGGAATATCAGCATCGCTGCCCGCAAATACCGAAACCGTGTCATCTACCGCATAATCAGCCGCACCGAAAACTGCGGAAAAACACACAAGCAGAGCGAACAACGATGTGAAAAGCCGAGATGCAAATTTGCTTTTTTTATTATCCATTCATCTTGACCGTTGCCTTTCTCAATCCTTATACTTTTTTATTATTGCCGATATTGTTTTTAAAATGCATACCGTTTAAAAACGGCAATATTATTTTGAATCATTCGAGCCGTATTATCCTATGAAAAAATTAATACGTTTCCCAATAATTAAATTTGGGATCTTTATTTTCGCTTAAGTTATATTTTTCTCAAAAAGCGAAAAAAATATTTACAAATTAAATGCAATATGTTATAATTGATAAAAATAATCATTTATTGTTTAAGGTGGTGCTGTTAAATGTGCAGAATTATGACCGTAAGCGGTGTTTATATGTCGCTTCGTGCCCAGACGGGCATTTTGCCGATGAAGTCACAGCAGAGAAACGGCGAGAGCTTTGAGATTCTTCCCGGTGGACGCGGTACTGTTTCCGCCGCCGCCTTTTCAGCACTCGGTGTTGACAGCGTGCTTTGCGCAAAGATCGCAAACGATGTAAACGGAAAAACACTTTCGGAGTTTTTCTCAGCGGCGAACGTTTCGCTTCGCTATTCCGAAAAAGCGAAAAACTGTAAAACGGGGTATCAGCTGGTATTGTTTGAGTCTGACGGCTCGTGCAGGACCGTGAAATTCCCCGGTGCAAACAATATGCTTGATTTAGACGACCTTGAGCTTGCGTTTTCGTGTATTCCCGATGCTGTATTTTTGCAAAAGGAAGTCCCCGATGAAATTGTTGTCGAAACGTGCCGTATAGCAAAGGAAAAGGGAATTCCCGTTTTCTATCAGCCGTGCGCTAAAAAAGGGACACTTTCACCTTTATCCCTCGGCAAGCTTGAGATGCTTATACTCGATTCCTCAGAGGTGTATTCGTATTGCGGTGTTGAGATGACAGACATTGACAGATGCCTTCAGGCGTGCATTGCGCTTTCTTCAAATGTGACGGCAAAGTATTACGTTATCCGTCTCGGGGGTGAGCGAGGCACGTTTATATATGACGGAAAATACCATTACATAGTAGAGCCGTACGGTGATATAACGGTCGACAGCGGCGGTGCATTTGAAATAATGGGTGCGGCTATAACGGCTTACTATATGAAAACAAGGAATTTCAGAAAAAGCGTTATATACGGCAACGTTGCCTATGCCTTATCGGAATCACGCACGGGCGATGTCGATTCTATTCCGACACACAGCGAGATAGAAAGCTACATAAAGGAAAAAGAAATCGACGTTTGAAATTAATAATTTGTAAATTCGGTTTAAGTTGTGTTGACAATACACGCTTGCTCATATATAATATTTAGTTAAATAAACGGCGAAAAAAGCCGTAAAAAATTGAATAGTGCGAGATGAAGGGGTGCAAAATGTTTAACTGTAATGTAAAAGAAAAATTCGTAAAAGAAGGCCTTACCTTTGACGATGTGCTGCTGATACCTGCAAAAAGCGATATTCTTCCTGCAGACATCAATCTTTCAACACGTCTTACAAAGAAGATCTCTCTGAACATTCCGCTTATGAGTGCGGCGATGGACACGGTTACAGAATCGGGACTTGCCATTGCAATGGCTCGTGAGGGCGGTATCGGTATCATCCACAAGAATATGCCCATTGATATTCAGGCGGATGAGGTACAGCGTGTTAAGCGTTCCGAAAACGGCGTAATTACAGATCCTTTCTATCTCGGTGCAGATAACTACGTTTACGAAGCAGATGCACTTATGAAAAAATACCGCATTTCGGGTGTTCCGATATGCGATGAAAACAAGCGTCTTATCGGTATTATAACAAACCGTGATATGCGTTTCCTTGACGATCACAACGGACTTATAAAGGACGTTATGACGAAGGATAACCTCGTTGTCGCTCCCAAGGGCACAACGCTTGACCAGGCGCAGGAGATACTGAAGCATCATAAGATAGAAAAGCTTCCCCTTATCGATGACGACGGCAAGCTTGCGGGTCTCATCACTATCAAGGATATTGAAAAGGCTCTCAAATACCCCCACTCCGCAAAGGATTCCGCAGGAAGACTGCTCGTAGGTGCGGCTATCGGTGTTACAGCTGACGTGCTCGACCGTGCAGAAAAGCTTCTTACAGCAGGTGCTGACGTGCTTGTGCTCGACTCGGCACACGGCCATTCACAGGGTATTATGAGATGCGTTGAAAAGATCAAGAATGCATTCCCCGAAGCACAGCTTATCGCAGGTAATATCGCAACGGCGGCTGCCGCACACGATCTTATCGCCGCAGGCGCTGATGCAGTTAAGGTCGGTATAGGCCCCGGCTCTATCTGTACAACGAGAATTATCGCAGGTATCGGTGTTCCGCAGGTAACTGCTATATATGACGTTGCTTGTGAAGCTGATAAATACGGTATTCCCGTAATCGCCGACGGCGGTATCAAGTACAGCGGTGACTGTGTCAAGTCTATTGCCGCAGGGGCTGAGGTCGTTATGATCGGTTCGCTGTTCGCAGGCTGTGAAGAAAGCCCCGGTGACTGCGAAATATTCCAGGGCAGACGCTTCAAGGTATACAGAGGTATGGGCTCGCTTGCCGCAATGGAAAAGGGTTCAAAGGACAGATATTTCCAGGAAGGCAACAAGAAGCTCGTTCCCGAGGGTGTTGAAGGACGTGTTCCTTTCAAGGGACCGCTTTCCGATACTGTATATCAGCTTGTCGGCGGTCTTCGTTCAGGTATGGGTTACTGCGGTGCGCACACGGTTGCAGAGCTTCGTGAAAACGGTCAGTTCGTAAGAATTACCGGCGCCGGCTTGCGTGAATCGCATCCTCACGATATAAGCATTACAAAGGAAGCACCTAACTACAGCGTTCAGGGCTGATAAAAATAAAAGGAAAATATTAAAATGACACTAATCGTTATGGCCGCAGGCATGGGTTCACGCTACGGTGGTTTGAAGCAGATAGATCCGATAGGTCCTTGCGGTGAATTTATCGTTGACTATTCCGTTTACGATGCCGCAAAGGCAGGATTTGATAAGGTCGTATTCGTTATCAAAAAGGAAAACGAGGAAATATTCAGACAGACGGTGGGCTCAAGAATAAAGGGTATCAAGGTTGAGTATGCTTTTCAGGGACTTAACGATTTGCCCGAAGGATTTTCCTGCCCCGATACACGTGTAAAGCCGTGGGGAACAGGCCACGCCGTGCTGTGCGCAGAGAGCGTGTCAGAGGGCGGATTTGCAGTCATAAATGCAGATGACTTCTACGGTCGTGAATCGTTTGAGCTTCTTGCAAAGCACCTTAAAGGCGCAAAAGCGGGTAACTACTGTATGGTCGGCTACAGAGTTGAAAATACTGTTACCGAAAACGGCACTGTATCAAGAGGTGTTTGCGAGGTCGAAAACGGCAAGCTTACAGACGTCGTTGAAAGAAGCAAGATACAGAAGAGCGAAAACGGCATAGAATATCTTGACGAGGAAACAAATAAGTGGATTTCACTTGCAAATGACACACCCGTGTCGATGAACTGCTGGGCGTTCACACCCGATTTCTTTGCTGAGCTTAAAAGTGCTTTTGTTGAATTCCTTAAAGAAAACATAAACACAGAGAAAAAGGAGATTTTCCTGCCTTTCGTTGTTCAGGCGATGATGAAGAGGGGCGACTGTACGGTTGATGTTGTTACAACTCCTTCAAAGTGGTACGGTGTTACGTATAAAGAGGATAGAGAGGGCGTTGTCGAGTCTATCCGCAAAATGACCGAAAACGGTACATATCCCGAAAATCTTTGGGGTTAATAAAGATCGGGGTTGATAATTTTATCAACTCCGAATATTTTTGAAGAAACGGTGGTTTGATTTATGGCAGTTCTTGTAACGGGCGGAACAGGCTTTATCGGCTCTCATACTTGTATTGAGCTTTTGAATGCAGGAGAGGAAATTGTCGTTGCCGATAATTTTTCCAACAGTAAGCCTGAGGTTCTGAACAGACTTAAGAAAATAACGGGCAAGGACATTCCTTTTAAAAAGGTTGACCTTTGCGATGAGGCTGAAACCGAAAAGCTTTTTAAGGAATATAAGATAGACGAGGTCATTCATTTTGCAGGCTATAAGGCGGTAGGCGAGAGCGTTGCCGAGCCTCTTATGTACTATGAAAACAACCTCGGCTCAACGTTCAATATTATAAAAATGATGAAGAAGTACGGATGCAAGAGAATTGTATTTTCATCATCTGCAACTGTATACGGCATACCCGAAACGGTGCCGATAAAAGAGGATTTTCCGATAAGCGCAATAAACCCTTACGGCAGAACAAAGCTGTTTATTGAGGAGATCTTGCGTGACTTGTGTGTGTCCGATGCTGATTTTTCAGTTGTGCTTTTGAGATATTTTAACCCCATCGGCGCTCATGAAAGCGGACTTATAGGCGAAGATCCCAAGGGAATTCCGAATAACCTTATGCCGTATATCTGTAAGGTTGCCGCAGGCAAGCTTCCCATTCTCAGCGTTTACGGAAATGATTACCCCACGCGTGACGGAAGCGGTGTGCGTGATTACATTCACGTTGTTGACCTTGCAAAGGGCCACGTTTGTGCACTTGATTATATGCGCAAAAATAAAGGTGCCAAGGCGATAAACCTCGGCACGGGCAACGGCTATTCCGTTTTTGAGCTTGTGCGTGCATACGAAAAGGCATCGGGTATCACCGTGCCGTTCAAGGTAACGGAAAGACGTCCGGGCGATGCGGCAGAATGTTATGCCGATCCCTCACTTGCGAAGGAGCTTTTAGGCTGGAGTGCCGAATACGGTGTTGACCGTATGTGTGAAGACGTTGCAAGATGGCAGAAGATGAATCCCGACGGCTATGGCGACTGATCGCACTCTTTGTTTCCGCAAAGAGATGAGGAAAGGCACTTTTCCTCTCCGTTTTCCCGATTTTTTTGCACGATAACGCTGAATCCCAAATTGTCGCAGAATTTTTGGGAAATTTCATATTTGCCCGCATTGTCGGGCGGATTTGTACTGAGTCTAATAAAAATCACTCCCGATGATAGTTTTTCCTCGGGAGCGTTTTTTATTCATTGTTTTTATTCTGAATTGCGTGCAAAATGCGATGGTTTGTGCCTCTGTTTATTCTGTCTGAACGCTCAATCATTTCTTTCACCGTCTGTCGGTGCGTTTTTTTGTCAAACGGACAAAGACTTTTGCAAACAGGCAGGGAAAGTGTTTTGGTGAGCTGTTCGGTATATCTTTCGGGCAGATTGAAGAACGGTCTTATAATGCGGATATTTTCATATTCCGTGACAGGCAGAAACGTTTCCGCAATTCCGCAGAAAAGTATGTTCATAAGCGCTGTTTGCGCCGCATCGTCTTCTGTATGCGCAAGTGCTATCGACTGACAGCCAAGCTCTGTTGCTGTGTCGCATAAAATTCTTCTTCTCATTTTGGCGCAAACAGCACACGGATCGTCTGCATTTTTGATTATCGAAAATATATCCGTTTCGACCGTCTTGTATTCAATGCCGAGCTCCTTGCAAAAATCCTCCATTTTTGCAAAACTTCCGTTAGCAAAACCGTTGTCAACGCTCACGGCGCATACCTCAAACGGAATCGGGTAAAACCCCGACAGCTTTTTGAGCGTGTAAAGAAGTGAAACGGAATCCTTACCGCCTGATAACCCCACGGCAATTTTGTCGTGGGGCTTTATCATTTCTTCATTTTGTACGCACGAACGTGTTTTGCTTAAAACAAGCCGTAAAATGTCCATTATCAGCCGTTGATCCAGGATTCGTCAGAGGGATTGTTTCTGAATTTTATAAGTCTTTCACGGTCCTCTGCCTTGATGTAGCCTTCCTTTGCGGCTGTGTCAACAACAGCGTCAAAGTCTGTAAGCGATACGTTTTTAACGTCTGCTTCTGCAAGACGGTCAAGACCTTTCTTCATACCGTATGTGAAGATGCTTGCAATACCAAGAACCTCTGCACCTGCTTCACGAAGCACGTTTACAACCTCAATTACGCTTCCGCCTGTTGAGATAAGATCCTCAACAACGACCACCTTCTGACCCTTTTCAAGTCTGCCCTCGATCTGGTTTCCGCGTCCGTGATCCTTTGCGCCCGAACGAACGTAACCCATAGGAAGTCCCATAATGTGTCCGCAGATAGCGGCGTGCGCAATGCCTGCCGTGCTTGTGCCGAAAAGCGCCTCGCATTCGGGATATTCACGCTTTATTACTTCAACAAGACCGTTTTCGACGTCGTTGCGCACTTCAGGCGCTGTAAGCGTGAGTCTGTTGTCACAGTAAATGGGGCTTTTGATTCCGCTTGCCCACGTAAACGGCTCCTCGGGGCGGAGAAAAACTGCTTTGATAGAAAGAAGATCCTTTGCTATAAGTTCTTTCATTTTAAATACCTCTCTTATTTAACGAATTGCTCTATACATTCAATATATTTTGCAAGCGGATCATCAGCGGCTGTTATGGGTCTGCCGACGACGATGTAATCGCTTCCAAGCTCATTTGCTTTTGCGGGTGTGGTGATTCTTACCTGGTCGCCCACCTCACCGTCAGCAAAACGGATGCCGGGTGTTACCGTCAAAAATGACTTTCCGCAAGCTGCTTTTACCTCCGGAACTTCGAGGGGAGAGCAAACGACGCCGTCAAGACCTGAATCCGAGGCTGTCTTTGCGTAGCTCATAACTACCTCTTTAAGCGGTTTTTCGATAAGAAGCTCATTTCTCATACGCTCCTCACTCGTTGAAGTGAGCTGTGTTACCGCAATGAGAAGCGGACGGCTTCCGTCAGCACGTGTAAGACCTTCAAGGGCATACTTCATCATTTCGCTTCCGCCTGCGGCGTGCAGATTGCATATATCAACGTCAAGCTTTGAAAGGGAAGCCATAGCCTTTTTGACCGTGTTCGGAATATCGTGAAGCTTAAGGTCAAGGAAAACCTTGTAGCCACGGTTTTTAATTTCATAAACTATCTGCGGACCTTCCGCATAAAACAGCTCCATACCGATTTTGAAGTACGGCGAATAGCCTTTAAAATGCGATATGAAATCAACAGTCTTTTCTTTACTCGGAAAATCGCAGGCAATAATTACATCACGTCCCATTACTTACACACTCCTATAATATCACTTATTTTTTCATAACCGAGCTTTGTGATAAGCCCGTCAAGCTCTTCAATAATTTCCTTGCAAGCGTAAGGATTTACAAGGTTTGCCGCACCTACCTGAACGGCAGTGGCACCTGCCATCATCATTTCGACAACGTCGGAGGCACTTGACACACCGCCCATACCGATTACGGGAATCGACACGGCATTTGCCACCTGATAGACCATGCGAAGCGCAAGGGGAAACACGGCAGGGCCTGACATACCTCCCATTTTACGTCCCAGAACGGGCTTGCCCGTTTTGATGTTTATTCTCATTCCCTGAACGGTGTTGATAAGCGAAAGACCGTCAGCGCCTGCTTTTTCGCACGCTTTTGCAATAGTTACAATGTCGGTAACATTCGGCGTCAGCTTTATGACTATCGGCTTCGTCGTTACTTCCTTGACACGGGCGGTCACCTCTGCCGCCACAGCAGGATCTGTTCCGAAAGCCATGCCGCCTCCGTGAATGTTGGGGCAGGAGATATTGACCTCGATGATACCGACCTGCTCCTCCTTGTCGATAAGAGAAGCAACGTATACGTAGTCTTCAATTTTATCACCGCTTATGTTTGCGATGACTTTTTTGTTAAAATACTTTTTCATTTCGGGAAGCTCGTGCTCAATAACACGGTGTATACCGGGATTTTGAAGTCCCACGGAGTTGAGCATACCCGAATAACACTCCGCAATTCTCGGCTGTTCGTTTCCGTCCTTCGGGTATCTCGTCGTGCCCTTGAACGAAAATGAGCCGAGTATATTTATATCGTAATATTCTGAAAATTCCTTGCCGTATCCGAAGCAGCCGCTTGCGGGAATTACGGGGTTATCGAGAGTAAGACCGCATAATTTAACGCTTAAATCTGCCATACTATCTCCTCCTTTTTAAACACGGGGCCTTCCTTGCACACACGCTTCATTCCGTTTTTTGTCGGAATCGAACAGCCCATACAAGCACCGAAGCCGCAGCCCATTCTTGCCTCAAATGAATACTCGCCGTCAACGCCCGAACGCTCGTAAAGTGCTTTAAGCATCGGAAGCGGACCGCAGGCGTATGTATAATCGTATGTGTGAGCATCAAGTGCATCCGTTACAAATCCTTTTGTGCCAAAGCTTCCGTCGGCGGTCGTTACCGTGACCTTTACGCCGAGGGCTTCAAATTCTTCCTTGTAAAAAACGTCGTCCTTCGTGTTGAAGCCGAGAATGACAGACGGTGACGCACCATTTTCAATAAGCCTTTTGCAAAGCATATAAAGAGGCGGAACACCAACACCGCCGCCTACGAGAAGCGGATTTTTCGTATCGGCGTCGACATTGAAGCCGTTGCCGAGCCCTGTGAGAACGTCAAGCTCCACACCGTTTTCGTATTTGCACATAGCATCCGTTCCGACACCGACGACCTTGTAAATGAGTGTCAGCGTGTCGGCTGTAACGTCGCACACGGATATCGGACGGCGGAGGTAAAGACCGGGCAGCTCCAGCTCAACAAATCCGCCGGGGGATATTATCTTTGACGTGTCACCGACGAGAGTCATACGGTACACGTCTTTTGCGATCTTTTCATTCGTTTTGACCGTGAATATCATTGTAAACCTCGGAAATTAATGTATTTATGAAATTATATAACAAAAACCTGCTTTATTCAAGTATTATCGGAAATTTTTTCTTCCCACACCGTTTTGCCGTTGTATACGGTGAGTATGTTTTTACCGTATACTTTCATTCCGTCAAACGGTGTTGCCTTGCCCATAGATATGAATTTTGATGAATCTACCGTGTATTCGGCATCAAGGTCGATGACGGAGTAATTTTCCTCATCAAGCGGAATACCGAGTATCTTTTTGGGATTGACCGACATAAGCTCAATAAGCTTTTCAAGAGTGATAATGTCTTTTTTGACAAGAAACGTGTAGAGCACGGGAAAGGCTGTTTCAAGTCCCGTGATGCCCATAGCGCTTCCTTTAAGCCCCTTTGACTTTTCATCAGCGGAGTGCGGTGCGTGGTCGGTTGCGATGACGTCTATCGTGCCGTCGATAATACCCTCGATAAGAGCGTTTTTATCACTTTCGGAACGCAAAGGCGGATTCATCTTGTATCTGCCCTCGTCTTTTAAATCGGAGTCGCAAAGTGTCAGATAATGAGGCCCCGTTTCGCACGTTACGGGAAGACCTTCAGCCTTCGCACGTCTTATAAGCTCAACGCTTTCCGAGGCTGAAATGTGGCAGACGTGATAACGGCAGCCCGTTTTTCTGACGAGGGATATGTCACGCTCTATCATTTCATATTCACTTGCCGAGCAAATGCCGAGGTGTCCGTTTTTCCTTGCATATTCGCCGTCGTGTATATAACCGCCGTTCAAAAGGGAATTGACCTCGCAGTGTGCGGCGAATATTCCGCCGACGGATGCGCATTTTTCCATTGCTTCAAGTGTGACGATGTCGTTTTGTACACCCGATCCGTCATCTGAGAAAAGACGGGTGTATTTAACCATTTCGTCAAAATCAACAATTTTTTTCCCAAGTCTTTTTTCTGTGATACAGCTATACGGAATAACACCGATCACGGCATCTTTTTTTATGATGTCGAGCTGTTTTCCTATATTTTCTGCATTGTCGGGCGCAGGAGATAGGTTCGGCATCGTGCAAACGTGGGTGTATCCCGCTGATGCCGCCGCAAGGCTTCCTGTTTTTATGGTCTCTTTATAAGAAAATCCGGGCTCTCTGAAATGCACGTGCAAATCCGCAAAGCCCGGAGTGGTTATTAAATTTCTGCCGTAAGAAACAAATTTTTCAAACTTCATATACGTAACCTCATTGTGTTTTATGTATGATACCATTTCAGATGTGATTTTTCAACTGTAACAAGCAATTATATTGTAAAAATATTTTAAATACGCTTTTTAAAAAAGAATAACTCAATACCGATAACAATTCTGTGCTTAACACTTGTCAAGTGCATTTTGACAAAATGGTAGTGTAAAGCGTTGCTTTGGCGTTTTAGTGGTATGTTAAATAAACTCACGACAGTTAAATTGTGCATATTGCACAAAAAGGTTTAAAAATTATTGTTAATCATTATCCGCCGTTTTTCCTTGACAATTTGACGGATAATATGATACAATAACTATGGTGAGAGATGTATATTCATCTCATACGACATTTAATTCATAATTTGCCGTTACGGCAAAAGAAAGGCAGAAAATAATGAAAACAGTTTCTTCTAAACTTTTAAGCGCTGTTGCATTGATTTTGGCATTTACGTTTATATTTGCGGCTATGCCTGCAATTGAAGCGGACGCCCTTTCGTATAGCGGTTCAAGCTCATACGCAAGCGGTAAATATTACAGACAGCTAACAGCTATCCAGCTTTCAGGTGTTCAGCGTGCCGACATCGTTGCGATCGCTAAATCTCAGGTAGGTTACCAGGAAGGTAACTACGGTCAGTATTCAGGTGAAGTTCGCGGCAGCAGCAACTACACAGAGTACGGCCGTTGGTACGGTATGAACGATATGTGGTGCGCTATGTTCGTTTCGTGGTGTGCTAACGTTGCAGGCGTTTCGTCCTCTATCATTACATACCACGCATATACACCCTCCGGTCTTTCCTGGTTCCAGTCAAGAGGTCAGGCTTATAAGCGTTCAACAGTTGCAAACGGCGGTTACACACCTATTGCAGGTGACATCATCTACTTTAAGTCAGGCCGTAACTCTAACCCCACAAACCACATCGGTATCGTTACAGGTTATTCAAACGGTACGGTTTACACAGTAGAGGGTAACACAAGCTCCGCTACAGTTTCAACAAACGGCGGTGCTGTTGCAGCTAAGTCATACTCCATTTCCAATACATACATCGTTTACATCTGTAAGCCTGCTTACACAACGGGTAACAACACAACAGCTTCCAGCTATGTAAACAACATCGATATTTCCGGTACAGAATCCACATCCAAGACAAACGCTGCAGTTTCCCACACGATCACAGCTACAAAGGGTGAGGACATTTCATTCCAGGGCTGGAGTGTTCACTCCGACGGTATCTCCAAGTTCCAGTGGAATATCAACAACACATCTTGGGGAGATCTTCCCGCTGATGCTGCATCACTCCGTCAGGACGTTGCAAATGCATATTCAACATACAAGAACAACGACGTTAACGCATTCAGCTACAGGGTAAGCTCAGGCGGTCTTAACGTTGGTGCTAATACTATCCAGATCAGAGGTAACACAAAGAAGGGTACAACTTACAATGTTGCGACATACAACGTCTTCTTGTATCCCCAGCCCGGTTCAACATACCTTTCGGTTTCAAAGACATCATTTGCATCTGACGAAGGTGTCACATTCTCCGCAAAGGGCGCTAACGACCTTGCGTGGGTAGGTCTTTTCAAAGCGGGTGAGGTTCCCGGATCCGTTTCATCAATGTATTGGTGTGAAATGGGTAAAAATGATGTTACTACAAGCATTCCCAACGGCAGTGACATAATCAATAACGGCAGAGGCGAGCTCACCCCCGGTGAATACGTACTTTATCTCTTCGTTGATGAAGATTATACAGTTGACCAGAAGATCAATATAACACTTACAGAGCCTGAACGTGCACATTCCAGCCTTGACTTCCCGAACCCCAGAAAGTTCGAGATATTCCAGGGCGACAGCTTCCTGTCTGCAGGTTGGGCACTCCATCCCTCGGGTATCGCTTCCTTCTATTACACAGTTGATGACGGTGCAAAGAACGGTATGACACATCTCGGCGTAAGAACTGACTTGTACGATGTTGTTCCCGCATACGCTGAATACAGAGAAGCGTGCTCAGACCTCAACTACTACGACACAACAATTTCCACAGCAGGCTGGACTATTGGTAAGCACGTAGTTAAGTTCGGTGCTATTGCAAAGAACGGATACGACATTTTGCTTGGTGTATCTGAAGTTACTGTTAAGACACCCCCTGTAAGACTTACAATCAAGGACGGTCTCGGTGCTATTCTTGACAGATCAAGTTCAACTCCCATCGTTAAGAACATTGAAGCAGGCACTACAGTTGCAGAAATGAAGGCAATGTTTAACGAAGAATGCACGATCTTAGACGTAAACGGTACTGTTATTACAGACGGACGTGTAGGCACAGGCAGCAGAGCAAGATACTACAACGGCGATGTTATCGACGATGAAGTTGTTATCATCGTTACAGCAGATATCGACGGTGACGGTATTGCAAACGGTAAGGACCTCATAAGAATTAAGAAGTTCTTGGATAATACTGTAACTCTCCTGTTCGAAATCGCTGCAGACGTTAACGGTGACGGTCTTGTAACAGCAGACGACGTAAGCGCTGCTATGGACTATATCGGTTAATCCGATCGTCAGAAGCAATTAAGCTTTAAATAATTCACTGTATAAATTCCACCCGAAGAAGAGAAATCTTTTTCGGGTGGAATTTTTTAAAAGATACATAGAAAAACGCAAGCAAAAATATATTTTTCGCTTGACAAAGATAATTTACTGCGGTATCATTAATGTATCAAACGAAAGGGGAGATACAATTGGCGTATATCCAATACAGAGATATAAGTAAAAATTACGGAATGTTTCCTGCGCTTACGGGAATCAATCTTGATATAGGCGAAGGCAGGATCGTAGGTCTTCTCGGCCCTAACGGAAGCGGAAAAACGACACTTATCAAGCTTACAGCGGGACTTATTATCCCCTCGGGCGGAAATATAAAGGTCTGCGGTGAGCAAATAGGCGTGCAGAGTAAAAAACTGATATCGTATTTGCCGGAAAGGACATATCTTGACGAAACCCTGACTGCTGAAAAAACTCTCGGCTTTTTCTCGGATTTCTATGAGGACTTCGATATTGTCAAGGCGAGGGAATTGATGAAACAGCTTGACATAGATCCAAAAAGAAAAATCAAAACTATGTCAAAGGGCGGAAAAGAAAAATTACAGCTTGCTTTGGTTATGAGCAGACACGCAAAGGTCTATTTGCTTGACGAGCCGATAGCAGGCGTTGACCCTGCTGCAAGAGAATTTATTTTGAATACTATTTTGAAAAATTATGCGGAGAATTCCACAGTCGTCATTTCAACGCATCTTATAGCAGACGTTGAAAACGTGCTTGATGATGCAATATTCCTTTCGTACGGCAAGATAATACTTGCATCCCCCGTTGAGAAGCTTAAAGCACAGCACGGAAAGACGATAGATCAACTTTTCAGGGAGGTGTTCAGATGTTAATGAAGCTTTTTAAATACGATATGAAATTTTCATACCGTACAATGACGTTCATATATATTATTGCATTAGCACTTTCCGTTTTCTTTTCGGGAACTCTGCTTTTGTCGCAGAAGCTTGAATATATTTCCATTTTCTCGGTCGTATCGTTTTTGCCGTATATGTTTTCTTTGCTTGCGGTAACTCTTTCGGGCTTTCTGGTCGTTGCTGTAAGAACATATAAAAATTTGTATACGGATGAGGGTTATCTTACGTTTACTCTCCCTGTGACGAGTGCGCAGATAATATGGAGCAAGGTGCTTTTGTACGTATTCTGGCAGATAGCCGGTATTCTTGTGCTTTTATTGAGCACCGCACTTCCTTTTGTAACCGTTGCGTATGTGCAGGGCGTCGGAGGTGAAATGGCAGGTGTCCTTGAACTTGCGGTCGATTTCGTAGGATTCTGGGCACGCAATATGCTCGGTCTTGATGCTTCAAAGCTTGCTGTTCTTATCTCGGTGATGGTCGTTAACAGCCTCGTTGTGCTTGTTGCAACGCCTGTATCTATCGTGTTTTCGTTTACTGTAGGTCAGCTTGCGAACAGATACCGCATACTCTTGACATTCGTGGCATATTACATTTACACGCTTGTGATGAATACGCTTTTATCAGTTGTTGAGTCGCTGTTTATTGCAGGCGATGCGCTTCTCGTTCCCGAAGCAAATTTCAATTTTGATATGACAGCATTTCTGTACGCATCAACGGCATCTGTTTTGATCGATATAGTTATAACGGTTGTAATCTTCGTGATTTCCCGAAATATTATGTCGAAAAAACTCAATTTAATATAATAATTATCTTGATAGATGTAATGAAATTTATTTTTATGTGATATAATTAACTTGACGAAAGAAGATTGTCTGAAAAATGCCAAAGCAACTTGCATTATAGTGCAAGTTTCTATATAATATTCCGAATGGGGGTGTGCCAGTATGAAAGTCGGGGAACGTATAACTTATTTCAGACAGAAAAAGAATATTACTGTTAATAAGTTAGCTAACCTTGCCGGTGTATCGCAAAGTTATCTTCGTGACATAGAACACGGTAACAAGCAACCCACGGTAGAGTACCTTTCTTACATATGCAATGCGTTAGGTATAACGATCTCGCAGTTCTTTGATTATGACGAAACTACTGATGAGCTTATGAGGACATTGAGAAGACTTAACGAAAATCAGAAACAAAAGCTTATAGCTTTACTTTCTTCTTTTGATGAGTTTTGATATATGACATAATAAAAAGCAAAGTAACCGATCGGTTGCTTTGCTTTTTTATTAAGAAAACTTAATGACATGTTGTATTGAATTTTAATTTTATGTATGTTATAATCAAGAAAAACGCAACCAAATGCTATAAAATACGTCATATATAATGAACAATACATAAAGGAGGCAAATAATGGAACTGCTTAGATTACAGGATATCGGCAAGATATACGTTTCGGAAGGAAACGTATCTGTCGGTATAAGAGGTGTAAGCCTTTCATTTGAAAGAGGCGAATTTGTTGCAGTTACAGGTAAATCGGGTTCGGGTAAATCAACGCTTTTGAACGTCATAAGCGGTATGGATACGTATGAAGAGGGTGAAATGTTCGTCGAGGGTGAGCCGACGTCGCATTTTATGCAACCCGATTGGGAGGAATACCGTGAAAAATACATATCGTTTATTTTTCAGGATTACAACATAATCGAAAGCTTTACCGTTTTGCAAAACGTAGAGCTTGCGCTTATGCACATCGAGGATAAAAAGGAACGCCGCCGCCGTGCTGTTGAGCTTATAAAGCGTGTCGGACTTGAATCCCATATGAAGCAAAAGGGAAGCAGACTTTCGGGAGGTCAGAAGCAGAGAACCGTAATTGCACGTGCGCTTGCCAAGGACAGCCCGATAATTCTTGCAGATGAGCCGACGGGAAATCTTGATTCCGTGACGTCAGCCGAGATAATAAAGCTTTTGCACGAGGTGTCGAGGGATAAGCTTTTAATTGTCGTTACTCACAATTTTGAACAGGTGGAAAAATGTGCCACACGTCATATACGTATCTTTGACGGCGCTGTTGAATTTGACCACCGTCTGAAGACGGCGGAAGCTGTTTCAAAAACGGCGGAAAGCACACAGACGAACAAAGAAAACAAGACGAAAAAATCCATCAAAAACGGATTTATTCTCGGTAAGAGTATATTTACATCAAAGCCCAAGCTGACATCGTTTTTGTGTATAATGCTTATTATTGGAACGCTCGGTGTGTTTATTCTTACAGCCGCCTGTGGAGATGTAGGCGCATTGTTTGAAAAAAATTATATGTTCGAGCATATTGACGGCAGACTTGTTGCGGCAAGACGTGACGGCACCGCTACAAGCGAGGAGGACATTAAAAAACTCGCTGAAAAATACGGCGCAGAGTCATATTTAAGATGCGATATGCTGCTTGATTATGACAGCTATGACAATATGAGAGTACCGCACCTGAACGATTATAAATATTTCGGTGTGGACTTCACGTACGGAAAAACGTACGGTGATGATATTATCGGCAGATACCCCGAAAAAAACAACGAGGTATTTTTGAATCTTCCCATATCATTCAAGCCCATATTCGGTGAAAAGAGCCTTGAAGAAACGACGGTTATATTTTCAGATTTGGTGCTTGAGGTCGTCGGTGTTAAATATTATTATGACAATAATATCACCCCCGAATGTCTTTTTACAAAAGACGGCTTTGATGTTGCCACGGCGATAAGCTTTATAACTGCCCGTTACCCCGATATAACGCTCAAGCTGACAAAAAAAGACGGCAGTGTATCGGAAATGCATATATCGGGCATAATTCCTACTTATGAGCTTCAGGGTGATAAAATATATATTCCCGATGAATATATGAAAAATGCAGACGAGGCAGAGCTTTGTATTTTTTCCACGTTCCCGATATACAATTATAACTACAATTCAAATAAGCAATATTCTTTCAACAAGCAATTCGGCAAGGAATATTTTGTAAACGAACCTGTAGACGTAAAGCTGAACGAGCATTATTTTGATTCTATCGTGTATATATCCGCTGAATTACTTGCAAAATCAGCAATCGAAGCACTTGATGAAACGTACCGTCAGTTTTCACTTTTCTTTGAAAACGAAGAAAAGGCGCAGGCGGCGGCAAAGCTTCTTAACGAGGGCGAATACGTGTCTGTAACGTCAGATACAACGTACACACCCGATCCGCTGAGTGCCATTGAAAGCGTGCTGGCGGCAGTCGTGCTCATTCCCCTGTGGCTGGCGGGCATCATCTTCCTTGCATTTTTCGTCAACCTTTGCACACAGAGAATGCTTGCGGCATTTAAAAACGATATGGCGATAATGCGTTCAATGGGTATTTCCGTTCGTGTCATCAAGATAGGTATGTACGTGAGAATGCTCATTTCGCTTATTCCCGCATATATAGTGACTGCCCTGGGTGCCGTGCTTATATTCACAAGCCCTAAATACAACGAGTATTTTTCATATCTTTACGCTTGGCAGTATGCGCTTATTTTCATAGGCATGCTGATCTTAACTGCACGTGTGACGAAAAAGCAAATTAAAAATATGTTCGGTGAGAGCGTTAAAAAATCCTTGAAGGGAGGAAACGTACAGTGATAAAAATATCAAATCTTCATAAGTTTTTCAATAAGGGAAAGCAAAACGAAAATCACGTTCTGAACGACGTCACAGTACAGCTTCCCGAAAAAGGTATGGTGGCAATATTCGGTAAAAGCGGATGCGGAAAGACGACGCTTTTGAACGTCATCGGCGGTCTTGACAGCTTTGCCGACGGTATTGTCAGCATCTACGGTACGGACATAAAAAAATCCCCGGATATGCTTCGAAACAAGTATATGGGGTATATATTCCAGAATTACAACCTCAACAAAGACGAATCATGCTTTGACAACGTCGCCGATGCCTTGCGCATTTGCGGAATGAGGGATAAGGACGAAATTGAAAAAAGAGTCTTTTCAGCCCTTAAAAACGTCGGAATGGAGAAATACAAGCTCCGTACCCCCGATACGCTTTCGGGCGGTCAACAGCAGAGAATTGCCATAGCACGTGCGATAGTTAAAAATCCCAGAATAATCCTTGCCGATGAGCCTACGGGAAACCTTGACGAGGCAAATACGGTTATGATAATGGACCTTCTTAAAGCCATTTCAAGGGATCATCTCGTACTGCTTGTCACTCACGAGGCGAATCTCGTTGACTATTACTGCGACAAGGTTATAGAGCTTTCCGACGGTAAGATAGTCAATATTAAGGAAAACGAAAACGCCGACGGCTTTTCCGCAAGAGATAAAAACGCAATTTATCTCGGCGAGCTTGAGAAAAAGGAATACACGGCAGACGGTGCGAGCGTTGAATATTACGGCGAGCCTGCACAAACACCCGTAAAGCTGAGAATAGTAAATTACGGCGGAAAGATATATTTGAGCGTTGACTCCGCCGACGTTCACGTGCTTGATTCCACAAGCGAGATACGCTTCAAGGAAGGTGTGTACGAGCAGGATAGAAAACAAAACGAAGTAAGCCGTAATGTTGATATGTCATCGCTTCCGCCGATAGAGGGCAGCAGCTTCGGCAAGCTGTTTTCGCTCAAATCGTCTGTAATAAGCGGTTACGTTGCAAACTTCAGAAAGAATAAAAAGGGCAAAAAGCTTTTGAAGGCGTGTATGGCGTTCTTTGCTATCGTACTTGTTATTATGAGTGCGGTGTTCGGCACTGTTTTTGATGATATTATGGAAATTCAAAGCCTATACAACCATAATGTCTTCTATGTGTATACAGATAATAACGAGGTATCCGAAAAAATATACAATGAGGCTTACGAAAACGGTGCTGATTTCATAAAGCTCCAGAGTGCAGCGGGCGACAGCAACATACACTTCAGAACAGACTTTTTTGAAACGTTTTCGCCTATGGGCTCGTCGATACGCACCAATGCCGCTTTCCTCGATATTTCTGCGGCAAAAAACTATGGTGCGGTATGCGGTAAGACAAAAGACCTTGCAGATGACGAAATGGTGATAACTACGGCTGTTGCCGATAAGCTTATTGAGCAAAGCGGAGTCGGATACATTTCAAATTACGATGATATTCTTGGATTTATCTCAAACTCTGTCGTAATAGGCGGATACAGCGCACGTGTCGTCGGTATCGTGGATTCAAGCGAAACAGCCATATACCTTTCACCACTTGCAATGGCTAAGGATGTTATGTCGAGATTTACGCCAAACGTTCAGCCTGCTTCACAGTACGGTATAAGTGTGAATGACGGAGAAGCACAGCTGTTCAAGGTTGGAAATCAGACCGATACGAAATTCCCGAATGACGGCGAGACGTTTAAAATAAACGGCTGTGACTTCAAGCTTGTGAAGACCTCGAGACTTATCTATTCGTATGATGAATATCTTACAGAAAACTCCATAAAGAAAACGAAAATTTCAGAATATATAGAGAACGTTCCGGGTGAAAATAAAGAAGCTGCATATTTTGAATGGTTTGATTACTATTACAGCGAATTTGACAGCTTTGCCGAGTCGCTTTACGCAAGCGCAGGTGACAATATGTACCTTTGGATGTACCTTGAAAAGGGAATTGATGAGGGAAAATACTTCTATTTGGGTGATGATAATTACTATAAGGCATATTGCTTCAAAAAGGAAAACGGCAGATATCCCACGAAAGAGGAATTGGAAAATAGTTATGACTCGTTGCCCGACCTGAAGCAGGAAATGATGAAGTATGAAAGAATGTATTCAGATGAATTTTTTTCAAATGTAAAATTCTCATATATAGGTGATTGCTTCCTTGTAAGCGACAACGATTATATAATGCTTTCAAAGCGTGTTGGCGAAACGCATCCGTCGCTTTCGGGTGATTATTATAAGGAAGAATATGTATATGAGGAAGACGGCTCGATAAGCATAATGACATCGGTCGGCGGTGGCAACATAAGCGCTTATACCGCAATTCATTCGAACAATACGGAGCTTACGGAAAAATGGATAAAGGATAATTTCTCGGATGTTTCAACACCGGGTACATATTATAAGCCCGTTATAACACCGTCGGATATGGAAAATGAGCTTATGAAAGAAAGCTCCAAGACTATAACCGCAGGGCTTGTTTCAATGGGCGTTATACTTGCAATACTGTGTGTTTGTATGTACTTTATTATGCGTTCGGCACTTATGAGCCGTGTCAAGGAGATAGGTATATACCGTGCAATAGGCGTATCAAGAAAGAATATTACGTTCAGATTCTTGATAGAATCTACAATTCTTGCGCTTTTCACCGTGTTTGTCGGCTATCTGCTTGCAAGTGCGTTTATATGGGCTTGTATGGGCGTGTCAACGCTGATAACTGATGTGTTCTTCTATCCGTGGTGGCTTGCACTTGCCAATTTTGCCATACTTGCCGTACTGTGCCTTGTGTGCGGAACACTGCCCGTTATAATGCTTTTGCACAAAACCCCTGCTGAAATACTTGCAAAATATGATGTATAAAAATAATATCGGTACGGATTTCCGTACCGATATTATTTTTATTTTGGGTTATTTAACGTTAATTGTCACGGGATCGGAGAATACGTAAATTACACCACCGCCCGTTATTGTGTACTTGTATCTGAATAAAACAGTCGATGTGCCTTCGCTGTATCCGTGAATAAATCTGCCGTCATATGCTATATTTTCGTTTCCGCCGATTACGAACATTTCAGCACCGCTTGCACGTGATACATTGCCTGCATACGTTTCTGTCTTGAGGGCAATATCAAGCGCTGTACCTGTTTTCATGGTGTATTCGTTCTTGTCGGTGAAAAGGAACTTTGTATAATTTGTTACATATTGAGCCTGGTTCGTTGTGATACCGTTTATACCCATCTGGAAATATTCGTGGAATACAGATGTATTGTCGAGTGTCCAAGGCCATATTGTGATTCCTCTGTAAGAACAATCGGCAAGGAAGCTTGATGTAAGTGCAGAAGTTTGCTGAGGATTATATGTACAATTGAATCTTGACGTATAATCGTGTACAGATGTAAACGACTGCGCCGGACAGAGGAAGCCGTTGGATATTGAAGGTATTCCGGATACTGCGTTGTCTATCTGTCCCATGTGGAATGTGATGAAACAGCACTGATCCATTATGTCATACTTATCAATGAGGGTCTTTATTGCCGGTATTATTGCGGCATTTTGTGATTTTATTTCGATAAACAGATTTACACCCGTGCCTTTAAATGCCTTGAAGTAATCTTCAAGTGTAGGTATGGGCTCTGAATGTCCGGAATAATAATCAACATAGTACCTATTGAGCTGTGCGTATGTCATCGATTCAACATTACCTGAACCGTTTGTTGTACGGTCAATTGTTGGGTCGTGCATAACTACTACGACACCGTCAGTTGTGAGGTAAACGTCATTTTCAATGATGTTTGCACCCTTTGAAGCTGCCAAAAGCGAGCCGGCAACCGTGTTTTCGGGAGCAAGGGAGGGAACACCTCTGTGACCGATGATGTTTACAGGACGGATGTGCGTGGTGCCCGGGAACATCGTCTTGTCTTCCATGATGTCTTTGAGCATATCAACATTCGTTGTTACGATTCCGTGTGCACCGGAGGTTACAAGCTTGTAAAGCTCAACTCTCGTGTGTTCCTCTGCATGGTACCATACCGTACTTGCAAGAGCCGACAGATAAGCTGTGTTCCTTTGGTTTGCATACGATGCGGGAAGCAGAATGATACGGCTGTGTGCTTGGTTTGCGTATTCTCTGAGCGTGCTGAGATCGTTTTCAAGGTAATTCTTTGCGTCAAATACACATTTTGTGTAAGTGCAAGCCGCTTGAGCTGTTCTGAGCATTGTTCTGCTTGTTGATACAACAAACGAGTCACGCAGATTGCGCTGTTTCAGGTAAGCTCCTATTATGTTTGCTTCGGTGAGAGAGTCTATTCTGAATGCGGGAATCGTTTTGCCGCCAAAGAATTTAAGTGCGTTTGATACATCCGTGATATAATCACCGTTGGAATTTACAACGTCAAGCTCCGCTGTGATGTTGAGAATTGCAACCGTAGGCTTTGATGTGCTGAGGTATGCAAGGTCGCCTGAGGAGTTTATCTCTGTTATCACCGAAGCTTCGGTGCTGATGTTTGTGTTTATGTCTTCAACATCCGCTACGGCTGATATGCCCGCACTCTGATTTATCTTGTCAAAGTTTATCGTTACCTTGACATCGTCATATGATGTTGTTGAGCCGCAGTTCTGCAGTCCAACTCGTCCTGTCGGATATGCAGGATCAAGTCCCATCGTGCTGATGACCTTTGTGCCGTTGATATAACCGTCGGCGCTGTTTCCGAAAACATCGATGGTGAACTTGTAGGATTTTGATGCACTGAGCGCTTCTGTATACGATGTCTTTGCGTGATACAGCCAGTCTCCTGTGGTCTTGTATGAAAGCTCGACACCGTTGTTGTTTGTCGTTGCCGCATCAGCACGTACACATAACTGCTGATAGGGACAGTCATTGTTCTGTACACGGTACATAAGAGCCATCCAGCGTGCGTTGTCAGCCTTTTGCGTCATCGTTGCGTTCGTTGTGAATGTATACTCACCGAAATCGCCTATGAATGATGGCAAAAGTATACGCACGAATGCAGAACCTGATGACGGTGCGGCAAGCACAAGCTTACCGTTTGAAACGGATGCCGTTCCGTTTGTTGTCTGGATTATGTTGAATGCACTCAGACTTGTTGATGAGAAATCGTTGTAATAAAGCGTATACTCGCTGTCTGTAGGCTTTTTGACGACGAGATATACCGTCTTTGACTTCGTTCCCGATTTTGCGGTGAGCTTATACACACCTGTTGCTGTCGGGGAAACGGTCTTGCTTGAGCTTATTGTGATCTCTGAGGATGACCACGTGATATTTTCGGGAGATGTCGCAACGTCATTTGCAAATTCAACGGCGTATTTCGAAAGGTGTATCGTTCCGCCAACGTTTGCAGGAATTGCAGGGCAGGAATACGTTGCTGTACCCAAAGGCTTGTAATCACGGAAAACGAGAGTGATCTTGATGTCCTCGTACGATGCCGTAGCACCGCAAACCTGCAAGCCGACACGGCCCGTAAGGTGGTCGTTGAGGAGTGATGTCTGAAGCATCGGTGTGTCGTTGATATATCCGTTAGCTGTGCTTCCGTGAACGTCTACTGTGAACTTGTAATACGTTGACGTCGAAAGTGCGGAGGAATATGCGGTCTTTCCGAAGTAGCCCCAATCATAGCCCGCTACCGCTCTGTAAGCAAATTCAACACCGTTTGATGCCGCCGCATTTGATCTTACGCACATCTGATAATACGGATAGTCGGAAGCTTGTACACGGTGCATTATCGACATCCAGCGTGAATCGTTGCTTGCCGCTGTTATCGTGGCATTTGTTGTTATCTTATAGTCACCGAATTCGCCGATAAATTCCGGCAAAAGAATACGCACGAAGTTGCTGTTTGCTCCGAGAGCCGACAAAACGAGCTTTCCGTTCGAAACTGTTGCAGTGCCGTTAGTTGTTTCGATAATGTCAAGCTCATTCAGCTTTGCTGATGACGAAAAATCATTTGAGTAAAGCACGTATTCGGTGTCTGATGCGTTCTTTACGACGAGATATATCGTCTTTGATACCGTTCCGGATTTTGCCGTGAGCTTGTAAACGCCCGCTTTGCTTGGTGTGACCTTTTTGTTTGTTATTGTAAGGTCAGAGGATGACCAGGTTATTTTTGATCTATCCGTTGTCGTACCCTGTGTAAGCTGTACATCGTACAGAGAAAGGTCGACTGTTTCGCCTGCATTTGCGGGAAGTGCGGGCATAGTATATGAAACTATGTTGTTTTGTGAACTTGTATCTGCATCACCGTGATTTGCGGATATATCAGCAGAGGAAACCGTTACGTTGACTCTTACCTTTTTATCTGAGTAAATAACATCGATGTAGGTGTCACCCGCCTTGAAGCAAGTGCCGGAGGGGTATGCGTATGTAAATCCGTCAGCCACCGAATACGTTGTGCCGTCGGAATATGTTACGCTTGCGAACATACCGAACGAGGAGAATGATTCACCCTCTGTATATGATGTTCTGACGGGTGAGCCGACAATGGAGATGCCTGTCACCTTTCTTGCGATTATGGCTGTAAGCGCACTTTTGTCGCTTGCGTTTACCTTGCCGTCCTTGTTTACGTCGGCGGCAAGCTTGGCAGCAGCAGGGAGTGTGTCGCCTTTAAGATGTTTTTCAAGACGTATAAGGTCTTTTCCGTTTACACCGCCGTCGCATTGAACATCACCCTTGATAATTGCTGTTGCGGTGTCGACCGCCTTGCCGTTGACGTAAAGGGTGATGGTATCGCCGCTTGCAACGTATTCTCCCGTTGAGCTTGCAAGACAGTTGCCTTCAAAAAGATTTACAAGACTCTTAACGGTTGAAAACGGATCAATTCCGTAGATGTATTTTCCCGAAGACGTTTGCTCAACGTAAATGCTTGAGCCGTTCAAAGGAGTCAAAAGGTTTTCTGTGCCTGTTGCTATCATAAGAGATTGGCTTGCGGGAATTATGCACGCCAAAGCGCAAAGGCAGGCAATTATGCGTTTTAATTTAAGTTTCATTTTGTATCCTTTGATTATTTGTTATTTGAAGAAAGAAATTTGTATACAACGGCCGCAAGTGCACCGCCTACAAGGGGAGCTACGATGAACACCCAGACGTTTGCAAGCGCATCACCGCCAATAAAGAGGGCAGGACCGAAGCTTCTTGCGGGATTTACGGATGTTCCTGTGAAATAAATACCGAAAATGTGTACAAGGGTAAGTGTAAGACCGATAACGATACCTGCGACAGCACCGTTTTCGATTTTAGATGTAACACCGAGTATTGCGATAACGAAAACGAACGTAAGAATGATTTCGACAACGAGGGATGCTACGATGTCGTTGTTGTAAAGACCGTTCTGACCAAGTCCCATATCCTTGCCTATGACACCCATAAGAGCCGCCGCACCTGCTATAGCACCTGCAAACTGTGAAATGACGTAACCTGCAAAATCAGATAGTGTCATTTTGCCGCTTATGAGCATTGCAACCGAAACTGCGGGGTTTATGTGACAGCCTGAAATGTTGCCGATGGAGTAAGCCATTGCAACGATAACAAGACCGAAAGCGAGGGCAGTTGCTAAATATGCAACATCGGGCGAATTTGTCTTACACCCAAGCACAGCCGCTGTGCCGCAGGCGAAGAAGACAAGAACGAATGTACCGATAAATTCGGCAATGAATTTTTTTAAAGATGACATTGTAAGTCCTCCCATATTATTGAATTTGCGGTGATACCGCTTTACCTCACTATTGTATCATATCATTTTATTTTTTACAATAGCTTATTATAAATATTTTACTTTTATTTAATAACTATTTCTGCCACCGAAAACAAGCCGTTATCAAGGCGGAAAAATACATTTTTGAATATTTGCAGAAAAAAATAATTTTTTTTCGGAAAAGGTATTGACAAATCGGGAAAACTGTGGTATATTAATCAAGCGCTGACAGTGATGTGCGCTGTGGCGGAATAGCTCAGTTGGCTAGAGCGCTCGGTTCATACCCGAAAGGTCGTGGGTTCAAATCCAACTTCCGCTACCAGTTCTTGTTACAGCGGCAGCGGTAAAGTTGCCGCTGTGCAGAACGAATTAAATAATGGCCCGTTGGTCAAGAGGCTAAGACACCGCCCTTTCACGGCAGTAACAGGGGTTCGATTCCCCTACGGGTCACCATCAACAAAGGAGTTCCAAATGGAGCTCCTTTGTTGATTTTGATACATAGTCTATCGAGCACCTTGGCGTGTTCCGATCTGCTTGATTCTATATATCACTTCGTGATGATTTATGCCGCACAAGCTGTGTATGATATACAAGGCACAAGCCTTGATTTTGGTAATATCTTGTGGTATAATCTAACCGATAAGAATTTGGCGAGGTGTAATATGAGGAAATACGCACAGGCAATTTTAATCTGGATGCTTATTATTCCGTTGGCTATTTTGAATGGTGGATTGAGAGAGAATGTATTGAATAAATTAGGCGATATCGCTCTTCCATTAAGTGGTATCATTCTAAGCATCTGCATTTTGTTGGTTGCATTTATCTTGATCCCCAAAATTAAAAATTGTAATAAAGGCGATTATCTTGTGTTTGGTTTGATATGGTTTATACTAACCAATTTATTTGATTTGTCGATGTATTTGAGTGAAGATGGAGGATTGGTTGACTTACTCAATTCATACAACTTCCTATCGGGAAACCTATGGATACTTGTTGTATTTACAACACTGGTTGCACCGACACTTGTTGCCAAAATAAAAAAGATGATATAGAACATCAAATTCCAATTTATCGGTGAGCTTATTTTTTTTACGACATTAAAAAACGAAAGGTATTCTATCTTAAGCTATAAGCTGAAGATTTTATATAAAAGGGACTTATTATGCAAAATTTTGGAATGTCAATGCTTTATTTTTGGGTATCTTATGCCATAGTTACTGCTATAGGGATACTTCACACGGTTTTTAACATATATGTACTTCGCATGAAGCCGATGGACAGCGAAAGTATGGGCGAGGGGTACGAAAAAACAAAGCCGTGGCACCCTTTATATAATATAATACTGTTTTCGGTATTCGGTTATCTTTATATGAACGGCTTGGCGACGCCAACACTTACGGAAGCTTTGATAACGGGAGCGATATGGGCAGGCATCTGCATCGTTTTTGATGTATTCGGCTGGGTTATTATCAAACATCCGTGGAGCTTGTCATTCAAGGGCTTTTACATAGACTATCAGCCGTGGATAACACTTATATATCTTGCTATATTTGCAGGTCCCGTTATAGGATTTTTTATGTGCTGAAAATAAAAAGATATGAGCTTTTGTAGCTCATATCTTTTTTTGACTTATCACGTATCACGGCTTGTAAAGAAAAGGGAAAAGAGGTATGAAAACAGTATTGCGGCTGTGATTCCTGCCGCAGCTCCCGTAAGACCTCCGGTTATTGCACCGAAAAGCCCTTTTTCGTCAACAGCCTGTTTAACCCCTTCGGCAAGGCAATATCCGAAGCCTGTAAGAGGTACTTTTGCCCCCATTGAGCCGAATGATATTATTTTTTCGTACACACCGACAGCGTGCAGAATAACTCCGCCTACAACGTAGCAAACGAGTATTCTTGCGGGTGTTATGCGTGTTTTGTCGATCAATATCTGCGCTATAACGCAGAACATACCGCCCGTTATGAAAACACGCAGATAATGAAGTAAAATATCCATTTTTATTTCCTTTATTTTTTCGATGAAAAATGCACGAGATGCGCTATGGCGGGGATAGTTTCGCCTTGAAAAACGGTCAGAGGGCTCATAAGTGCGCCTGTGCCTATAAACAGTACATTATTAAATTCGCCGTTTCTGAATTTGTCGGCTATATATGAGCAAAGAACTGCCGCACCGCAACCGCAACCGCTTCCGCCTGCGTGAACGTCCTGATGTTCTCTGTCATATATCATCAGTCCGCAGTCATTATACACCGCAGAAATGTCGTAATTTTTTTCTTTCATCAGGTCTTTCAGTATTTCTGCACCCTCAAAACCGAGGTCGCCCGTTGCTATCAGGTCAAAGTCCTTCGGTGCACATCCCGTAGAAGTGAAAAAATTAAACAGAGTATCGTATGCCGCAGGCGCCATTGCCGCACCCATATTGTTTATATCGTTTATTCCCGCATCAAATATTCTGCCGGGGGATACAGTGCGAACATACATACACGATTCGCCCTGTGACAGTATCATACAAGCAGCCGCAGTTACGGTTCTTTGCGAGGTTGGTGTGCGCTGACCGCCGTATTCAACGGGAAAACGGAACTGTCTTTCCGCCGTGCAGTTGTGCGATGCCGCACACGATGCCACAGCCTTGAAATTTCCGCCGCTGACCGTAAGCGCACCGAGCATTATTGCCTCTGCCATCGTGGAGCAAGCGCCGTAAAGCCCGAAGTACGGAGTATTTGTGTCGGAAAGACCGTAAGCCGATGCCGTGCATTGATTCATAAGGTCGCCTGCGAATATCGCACCGACGTCGCCCGATACTATACCTGCATCGGAAAGTGCATTGTTATATGATATTTTAACCATTTCCGCTTCGCTTTTTTCCCACGTTTTCATACCGAAACGGTTGTCATCGCTGTGAAATGAAAAATAACCGCCTAAAGGCCCGTCAAATTCTTCTTTTCCGACTGCATTTCCGACTCCCAAAACGCAAGGGGGATTTTTTATTTTTATTACACTCACCGTAAATTCTCCTTGAAAAATTACGGTGTTATTTTGTCCCATCCTTTTCTTTATTATGCAGATATTTGTTTTTTGTGGCAATTCCGCCCCTTATGTGACGCTCGGCTTTGTTTATGTTCAGCACCTCGCACACTTGTCCGTGAAGCGTTGGGTGCACGTTCTTCAGTCGTTCCGTAACGTCCTTATGTACCGTTGACTTCGAAACTCCGAATTTCGAAGCACACGCACGCACAGTTTCCCCCGTTTCGGCAATATACTGACCTAAAATAACGCACCTTTCTTTTATATCGTGTTCCATATTTACAGCCTTTCAGTTCGTTTTGTAAAGTCTATGCGGAGCGATTTTTTAATATTCCGTTATTGTTTTCAATTTTTGCTTGAAATGATAACGGCTGTGTGGTACGATATTAAAAAACTGTGAGGTGGCGTATGCATCCGTATATTGATATATTTGGTTTAAAATTTGCTGTGTACGATATATTTGCATTTGCAGGTCTTGCAGTTCAGTATTTTGTTTTCGTGTATGCCGTCAAAAAGAGGGGAGGACTTGTAAGCTGTGCCCGTGAGGTGCAGTTGATAGGACTGTTTTTCGGTGCTGTCGGCATGAAGCTGCTTTACGCACTTACAAGGTATGACCTTTGGGGAATTGCATCACCCGACGTTATATTTGGAGGCGGTGTTTTTTACGGCGGTCTTTTCGGAACACTGCTTGCAGGTCTTGCTGTTTTGAAGATAAAAGGTGTTGATACCGCACCGTATACAGATGCTGCAGCGCTCGCCATTCCGCTTTTTCACTCCTTCGGCAGAGTAGGCTGTTTCTTTTCGGGGTGCTGTTACGGTGTTTCCTCCCGGCACGGTTTTATACTTGATGGCGTAAAACGCTTTCCCATTCAGCTTTTAAGCGCATTTTTATTGCTTGTACTGTTTTTAATGCTTTTCATTATGTTTGAAAAAAATCTGTTTTCGGGTAAGCTTTTGTATATTTATCTCGGAATATACGCCGCAGGCAGATTCTTTACCGAATTTTTGAGAGGTGACGAGGTGAGGGGAAAAATATGGGTGTTTTCTACCTCACAGCTTATAAGTATCTTACTGCTTTTGACGGTATTTTTTCTGTATATTAAGCGTACAAAAGAAAACAAATGGTAAATTGTAAGTTTTTTTGTTGACACGACATACTTGTTTATGGTATAAATACTAAAAGAACATATCTTTTAAGGGGAATTGTTTATGAAAAAGAAGATAATAACAGCTATGCTTACAGCATCGCTTTTGCTGTCGGCGTTTGCTTCCTGCACGGGTGGCTCACAGACGACGGATACAAGCGGAGATCCTTCCGATACAACGGTTGTAGAGGGAGTGGGCGAATACGATCCCGCACTTGACGATTCTACTGTCAAGTTGTACGAATCGGGAGATTATACCGCACTTAAAGAAAGCTACGCTTCGACAAGCTCGTGGGTGGTAACTGACGGACTTGACAGAACAGCCGCTGTGAACAGCGAGGTCGGCGACCTTAAAGACGATAAGTTTGTCGCTGTATTTTTCTCACCGTGGCACGGTACGTTTGCAAATCAGTACGTTGCTTACAATAATCAGCAGATACTTGACAAATATCCCGACATTGATAAAAATGATTTTTACGACGAGCGCTGGGGCGACGACGGATACCATTTCTGGAATGAGCCTATTTACGGCTATTATAACCAGAAGGACGAATGGGTAATAAGACGTCAGGCGGAAATGCTTGCCGCCGCAGGCGTTGATGCCCTCGTGTGCGATAACACGAACGGCACTTATACTTGGGCTGATACTATAAATCAGATGCTCAAGGTATTCAATGATGCAAGAGCAGACGGTGTTGACGTTCCGCAGATAATTTTCCATTTGCCTTTCTTTGAAGCTGATTCAACGGTCACTCAGGCAAAGGAGCTTTATAATAAGCTTTACAGCAGAGAACAGTATGCCGACAACTGGTTTATGTGGGAGGGCAAGCCTCTTATAATCGCTTCGCCGGATGCATTCAACAAAAATAATGCCGAGGAAGCAAAAATACTTGAATATTTCACGTTCAGACGAGGACAGCCCGACTATCTTGAAGATCAGAAGGTTGATGAGCAGTGGGGATGGCTCTCGATGTATCCTCAGGCTACATACAGAAAAATAAGAAAAAACAGAAAAGACCCCATTGAACAGATGACGGTCGGTGTTGCTCAGAACCACGACTACGTTGCAAAGCAGCTGACGGCTATGAACGGTGACAACGTAACGGGCAGAACGTATACCTCAAAGGGCTACGACACACGTGAAAATGCGGTGCTGTACGGTGCAAACTTTGCAGAGCAGTTCGAATATGCCATTGAGAAGTCACCGCAGTTCGTTCTCGTTTCGTGCTACAACGAATGGGTTGCCATAAGACAGGATAATTGGTCGGGCATAAACAATGCCTTTGCAGACCAGTATAATGATGAGTTCAGCCGTGATATTGAGCCTACAAAGGGCGTTTTGAAGGATCATTACTACTATCAGATGGTTGATTATATCCGTAAGTTCAAGGGCGCTGACAAGGTTGAAGACGCTTCAAAGCCCGTTAAGATCGACATAAATGGCGGATACGGTCAGTGGGCGGAGGTCGGCCCTCGCTACATAAGCTACGCAGGCAACACAGGAAACAGAAATTCAAGAGGCTACAAGGATCCCGAAACGATGCTTCCGATTCAGTATAAGGATCAGTCGGGAAGAAATGACCTTTACGATTTCAAGGTTGCACGTGATAACGAAAACGTGTACTTTATGGCTCGCTGTGTTGAGAATATCACACCTTACACGGATGAAAAATGGATGCATTTGTATCTTGACGTGAATACGGGAGATGCGAATTGGGAAACATTTGACTATATTCTCAACAAGCAGACACCTAAATCCGAAAGCGTTGCCGTGCTTGAAAAATTCACTGGTAACGGCTTTGAAACAGAGGTTGTCGGCGACGTTGAATATAAGGTAAACGGAAACGTAATAATGGTGAAGATCCCCAAGACGCTTCTTGGTATAACGTCAAACGAATTTACCGTAAACTTCAAGTGGTGTGATAACGTTCAGAACGAGGGCGATATTATGGACTTCTACGTAAGCGGCGACGTAGCACCTACGGGAAGATTCAAATATCAGTATAACGCAAAATAATATATTCAATAGTGAACGGTCACGGCTGTTCACTATTGTATTTAAGAGGGATTTATGATAACTGTTTTGTCACGTGAGCAAATGCGAAAAAGCGATGCGTATACGGTGGAAAATATTACCCCCGAAAGACAGCTTATAAAAAAAGCTGCTGAGGCTTTGCTTGCCTCGGCAAAGTACACACCTCCTGTATGCGTTATGTGCGGTGGGGGCAACAACGGCGCTGACGGTCTTGCTTTGTCGCTTTTACTGCATAAAGACGGTATTATTGCCGATGTGTGTCTTGTGTCAGAGCATCTTTCGGATGAGGGAGAATATTTTTTGTCGGAATGTAAGAGTGCTGAAATACCAGTCATATCACTTGAAAATGTCGATATTACAAAGTATAAAACGGTAGTTGACTGCATACTCGGCACGGGATTTTCGGGAAAACTGCGTGATAATGCCGAAAAAGCAATAAAGATGATAAACGATTCGGGCGCATACGTTATTTCAGCCGACATAAACAGCGGACTTGGCAGTAACAGCGGAATGGGTGATGTATGCGTTTTGTCAGACATTACCGTTGCTCTCGGTGAATACAAGTACGGTCATTTTCTGTCGAGAGCAAAGGACGTTATGAAATCAAAAATAAGATGTGACGTCGGTATAAAGGTTGTTGAAAACGACACGTTTTTAATAGAAAAGTCTGACGTTATGCACCTTTTTAACGCCAGAAAAAACTACAGCCACAAGGGTGTCTACGGATACGTGACTGTCATCGGCGGAAGCGTTGAGTACAGCGGTGCGGCAAAGCTTGCTAATATTTCAATGTGTGCCTTACGTTCGGGGTGCGGCGTGTGCCGTCTTGCAGTACCCGAAAATATTGCTCATTCGGTGATGCCGTATCTACTTGAAAGCACGCTGTGTCCCTTGAAATGTGATGAAAACGGACTTGTTTTCGATGAAGCATCTGTCAAAAATGCAATAACGGGCACCGTGTGCGTGTCATTCGGTATGGGAATGAAAATAGGTAAAGAGCAGAAAAAAATGCTTGCGTATATACTTGAAAATTACCGTGGCAGGCTGATAATCGATGCTGACGGCTTAAATAATCTTGCCGATATGGACAGCAGATATCTTCTTGAAACGAATGCAAGCGTCATATTGACACCGCACGTTAAGGAGTTTTCGAGGCTTTCGGGAAAAAGCTGTGAGGAGATACTGAACGAGCCTGTAAAATATGCGAAGGAATATGCGGAAAAATACGGTGTTATACTGCTTTTGAAGGGTACGTCAACACTTATAACAGACGGAGATACCGTGTATATAACTGACACGGGCGCCCCCGGAATGGCAACTGCGGGAAGCGGAGATGTGCTGTCGGGGATACTGACAGGCATTATGGGCTTCGCCCCCGACGAGGAGCTGCTTTTATCAACTGCCTCAGGCGCTTATATAAACGGACTGTGCGGAATGATGGCGCAGGATGCGTATACCTCTGTCGGTATGACTTCGTCAGATACGGCAGGCTTTATACCGCATATTCTCAAATCATTTGGCGTATAGTGCGGAAATGTTTACGCTTTGAAAGGTGCTTTGTTAATATTTGTTATATATAATTATGCTTATCATTACACATAATAATATTGAAATTGGGGTATAATATGAGCCTTTTTAAAAAAGTCTACGGTTCCTTTGTCTTGAGCGCTCTGGCCATTGCGGCGGCGCTTTCTGTGGCAAGGATATTCCTTATGAATTATTTTTACGATCCTAATCTTGAAAATTACATGACAACGACGAATATGCCGATGCTTTACAATGTTTTGCTTATCGTTTGCTGTATTGCATTGTTCTCGGTTTATTTCTTCGTTCAGCCCCCGAAGAAAAGTGCAGTCATACCGCAAAGCACGGTATCATCGCTTTTTGCTTCATCTCTTTGCGGATTTTTCTTCATTTCATCTGTTTTCCTTGTTGTTTACATTAATTTCGATTTTTTTGCAAACAACGGACTTGACATGGCGTGGAGCAGAGGCGAGAAGATAGAGGTAATATCGTTCTTGCTGACGATAATTCTTTCACTTCCGTCAGCGGTATTTTTCCTGAAGGCAGAATCCACGAAGGGTAATGATGATACGGCTGTTCAGGTGCTGTCATTCTTCCCCGTGCTTTGGAGCATTTCATATCTTATATATCTTTACTTCGATAATTCTGTTGTAATAAACAATTCAGAAAAGCTTTACGCACAGCTTTCGGTAATATTTATTATGCTGTATCTTACATCTGAAGCAAAGTACAGAATAACAAAGCCGAAACATCATCTGCACCTTGCACTTTCACTTGTAACGATAGTCGTTGTGGCAACGTATTGCATACCTAATCTTATACTTACGGTTATGCTTGTGCTTCCGTTTGACGAGTTTTCCATATACAGCGGTCTTCAGGTGGCTATCCTCATTTATGCGGTTGTAAGAACGTTCCAGTTTGCATCATTCAAGCTTCCCGAAAAGACTGCCGAAAGCGTATAAGCTTCACATAATCACCGTATATAAAAAACATCGCCTCCCTTATTTAGAGGGAGGTGCGTTTTTTTAGAAAAACGACAAATTAATTGCACATGATCAATAGTTGTGATTTAAAAGACTTACTCCGGACAGGATTTTCAGTTTTTACGCTTTAAAACGGCTGAAATATTGACATTTAAAGTAATTTTATGTATAATGTTATTTATAATAAATATAATCGGAGAAGTAGTGCTTTGAACGAAAAATATAATATTGACGGTATTTTGAGAAAGGTTTTGAAGCCCGGCAGATATACGGGCGGTGAATACGGTCAGATAATAAAAGACAAAGAAAAAATCAAGTGCAGGTTTGCCTTTGCGTTTCCCGATACATACGAAATAGGAATGTCAAATCTCGGTGTTCGTATTTTGTACGGTGCGCTTAACAAAAATGAAAATATCTGGTGCGAGCGTGTATATGCCCCGTGGATAGATATGCAACAGCAGATGAAAAAGCATAATATACCGCTTTACGCACACGAGAGTATGGACCCTGTGCGCAAATTCGATATTCTCGGCTTTACGCTTCAGTATGAGCTTTGTTATTCAACAGTTCTGAATATGCTCGAGCTTTCAGATATTCCTCTTTATGCGAAGGACAGAGGAGAAGAATATCCCATTGTCATAGGCGGAGGGCCTTGCGCTTACAATGCCGAGCCTGTTGCCGACTTCTTTGACGTCTTTTCAATAGGCGAGGGCGAAGAAGCTCTTGTTGAGTTTTGCGAGCTTTACATCAAAATGAAGGAATCGGGCGGTTATACAAAGGAGAAGTTTTTGCACGAAGCGGCAAAAATAGAGGGCTTTTACGTTCCGTCTTTATATGACGTTTCGTATAATGATGACGGTACGGTCAAGGAGTATACTCCCAAATATGACGATATACCAACGAAGATACGTAAAAGAATAATAAAAGACTTTGATAAAACGTATTTCCCCGAGCAGTTTGTAATGCCGTACATCGAAACGGTACACGACAGAATAGTGCTTGAGGTGTACCGAGGCTGTCCCAGAGGCTGCCGATTCTGTCAGGCGGGTATGATATACCGCCCTGCACGTGCAAAGTCACCCGAGGTTCTGAACCGTGATGCCAAAACGCTTTATGAAAACACGGGATATGATGAAATTTCGCTTTGCTCACTTTCAATTTCCGACTATCCCCATATAAGAGAGCTGACAGACAAGCTCTTGGAGTGGACGGACGATAAAATGGTCGGTCTTTCGCTCCCGTCAATGAGAGCAGACAGCTTTTCACGTGAGCTTATGAAAAGGGTGTCGTCAGTCCGTGCATCGGGCCTTACGTTTGCGCCCGAAGCAGGCATGCAAAGACTGCGTGATGCGATAAACAAAAACATCTGTGAAAAGGATATATTCGAAGCGTGCCGTGCCGCATTTGAGGGCGGAAGAAATCAAGTAAAGCTGTACTTTATGTGCGGACTTCCCACGGAAACAGAAGAGGATATTTTAGGCATCGAAAAGCTTGCAAGGGCTGTTGTCGATGAATATTATCAGACGGAAAACAGACCGAAGGGACGTCCGACCGTTACTATAAGCGTTGCGTGCTTCATACCGAAGCCGTTTACACCGTTCCAATGGGACAGACAATCAACGATGGAGGAGCTTGTTGAAAAGCAGCAGCTTCTTGCATCAGCCATAACGGACAGAAGCATAAAATATAATTATCACGATGCAAACGTCAGCAGAATAGAAGCGGTGTTTGCAAGAGGTGACAGACGCTTGTCAAAGGCTCTTGCAAAGGCGGCAGAATACGGATTTAAGTTCGATGCGTGGGACGAATGCTTTGACTATGACAAATGGCTGTCCGTGTTTGATGAATGCGGCATTGATCCGTCATTTTACGCTAACCGTGAGTTCGGCGAGGATGAGGTATTACCGTGGGATATAATAGACTGCGGAGTATCAAAGGAATTTTTCCTGCGTGAACGTCACAAGGCATATAACGATACGGTTACTGAAAACTGTATGAAGTCGTGCGCAGGATGCGGCGCAAATAAGCTCGGAGGTGAATGCACATGGTGTCCGTCAACGAATACGAAAAAGTAAGACTTGAATTTTCCAAAACGGGCAGGGCGAAATTCATTTCACACCTTGATCTGAACAGAACTCTCCGCACGGCATTCGTCAGGGCAAAGGTGGCGATCTGGTTTACAAACGGCTTTAATCCCCATCCGAAGCTCGTGTTTTCGCTTCCGCTTTCACTCGGTGCTGAAAGTATGTGCGAGTTTCTTGACATACGTGTGCTTCCGCCCGTTGATCATGAAAAAATAAAGGAAAGCCTTAACAAAAATCTTCCCGACGATATACAAATAAAGCGTGTGTACAAGCCGAAGACAAAGCTTGAGGATCTGTGCTGGTCGAGATATACGTTCAAGCTTTACTTTAACTCTATGTCAGAGGAAAAAGCAAATGAAATAAAGTCTATGCTTGAAAACCCGATGATAATCACAAAGCGAACAAAGAAAACAAAAAGCGGTCTTACCGATATTGATATTTTACCGGGTATAAGATCAAGCACGGTCGTATTTGACGGCGAATGTGTGAATATATCCGCTGACCTTGAATCGAGCGTTGACAACTATATAAACCCCGATTATATCATACGTGCGCTTGATAAATATCTTAATATAGATTTTGAACAAAGCGGTGAATATTACACCGTTATGAAGGAAGTAACATTCAAAAAGGACTGCAAAACAGTATATCAATAAAACAAACGGAGAACGCGATGAAAAAATCAAGGTGGATATGGTACAGAGGCGATTTTGAAATATATCACAGCCTTATGCTTCATTCAAGACGTGATGAATTCGGCTTTTGCGTACCGCCTATGTGGGAGCTTTATACTCCGTATCCGACAGTATCTTTTGATAAGCATTTCACAGCGGATGAAGACGGAGCATTTAAGATAATATCAAATGCAAAAGGGTTCGTACAGCTTGACGGCGTGCGTTATATTATAGGTGAGAAGATCTCATTTTGTAAGGGTGAGCATAACGTTCACGTGCTTGTGACAAAGCCGCAGGGGCTGCCGTCGATATACTGTGAAAGCGACACACTCATTTCCGACAGTACCTGGATATGCGGACACAACACCGGGGAGCGTGTAAACGCAGGCGATGAGCCTGCTTATGACAGCGTATCCGATGATCCCGAGGTATTTAAATTTGAGTATTCGAGGATAGACCCGATAAGTGTTGAAAGCATAAACGGCGGAGTTCTTTATGATTTCGGACGTGAAATGTTTTCCCGTCTTGTAATATCAAAGTGTAAAGCGGATGAATACACGGTCTATTTCGGAGAGAGCAGGGAGGAAGCCTTATCGGCTGACAAAAATACGTATCTTTGGGAAAAAGCAAGAAAAGACACGGTTTTGTCTTCACGTGCATTTCGGTATGTGTTTATAAATACGGAAAAGGCGATGAATGTTTATGCCGAATATGAGTATATTCCTTTTGAATATAAAGGCGCATTCAAATGTGAGGATGAGTTGATAAATAAAATATGGGATATTTCCGCATATACGTTTCACCTCAACGCAAGGGAATTTTTTCTCGACGGCATAAAGCGTGACCGTTGGGTGTGGTCGGGCGATGCTTATCAAAGCTTTAAAATAAATGAGTATTTGTTTCTCGATTATCCCTCAGTGCGCCGTACCATAACGGCACTCAGAGGAAAAGACCCTATAAATACGCATATAAATACGATAAATGACTATTCTCTTTACCTGATAATCGGAACGTACGAGTATTATTTCTCGTCTGCTGACACCGATTTTATAAAATTTATATATCCGAGAATGAAGACGCTTTGCGATTTTATTATATCACGCCTTGACGAAAACGGCTTTGTCGTACAGCGTGAGGGCGACTGGATATTTATAGACTGGTCAGATATTGATAAGGACGGCGCACCGTGCGCTGAGCAGATGCTTCTATACCGTGCGATGATCTGCATGGCTGAGCTTTCCGAGGCTGTCGGAGTCTGCGGGGTGCAGTACAAAGAACGTGCGGATGACCTTTTTGAGAAAATAAACAGATATTTCTGGTGCGAAGAAAAGGGAGCGTATATCGACAGCTTCACATCCGGAAGATGCCATGTAACGAGGCACGCAAATATTTTTGCTCTTCTTTACGACATTGCATCTGATGAACAGAAAGAAAAAATAATAAAAAATGTCATCGAAAACGATGAAATAACGCAGATAACGACACCGTATTTCAAATTTTTTGAAACGGATGCGATCTGTAAAACAGGCAACATTGAATATGCAACAAGTCTTATACGCTCATATTGGGGCGGAATGGTAAATCTTGGCGCAACATCTATCTGGGAGCAGTACATTCCAGAGGAGGAGGGTGAACAGCACTATTCAATGTACGGTATGAAATACGGAAAATCGCTTTGCCACGCATGGGGCGCAGGTCCCGTTTACCTGTTCGGCAGGTATTTTCTCGGAGTTTCATCAACATCTGTCGGTGCTGAAACGTTTGAGGTAAAGCCGTGTCTTGGCGGACTTGAAAAAATTTCAGGCACCGTACCGCTTAACGGCGGGTGCGTTAAGGTTGAGTTTGACGGCAAGATATGCAGGGTGTATACGGATAAAGACGGCGGTGTTCTTATTTGCAACGGCAAAAAAACTGCTCTCATCAAGGACGGTTTTACCGAAGTTTGCGTGTGATCGGCTTTGCGCTTAAACAGCACGGTGCCGAGAGCTTTTTTAAAAATAAACAGTACAGAGGAAAATATGGATAAAGTTAATTATACGTTGCTGTGTGATTTTTATGAATTGACAATGAGCAACGGCTATTTTGAAAACGGTATGAAGGACAAGACCGTTTATTTCGATGTGTTTTTCAGACGTGTTCCCGACGGCGGTGGCTTTGCTATTGCCGCAGGACTTGAGCAGGTAATAGAATACGTAAAAAATCTTCATTTCGACGATGATGACATCGAATTTCTGAAAAGCAAAAACATATTTTCAAACGGCTTTTTGGATTACCTGCGTACATTCCGCTTTCATGGCGACATCTGGGCGCTTCCCGAGGGAACACCGGTATTCCCGAGAGAGCCGATAATGACTGTCAGAGGAAATGCAATAGAGGCACAGCTTATTGAAACCTTTGTGCTTCTTACACTTAACCATCAGTCGCTTATTGCCACGAAGGCAAGCCGCATCGTGCGTGCCGCAGGAGGCAGGGCGGTGTCGGAATTCGGCTCACGCAGAGCGCAGGGTGCTGACGGTGCTGTATTCGGTGCGAGAGCATCGTATATTGCAGGCTGTAACGGAACGGCGTGTGTGCTTGCAGACGAAAAATACGGTGTACCGTCAAGCGGAACTATGGCTCATTCCTGGGTTCAGATGTTTGACACGGAATACGAAGCCTTTGAAACGTATTGCAAGACGTACAGTAAAAGCGCAACGCTTCTCGTTGATACGTATAACGTTTTGAAAAGCGGTGTGCCGAACGCCATAAGAGCATTTGATAGTGTCTACGGCAAGGACAATAAAGAGGTATCTCTTGCGATACGACTTGACAGCGGAGATATTGCATATCTGTCAAGAAAAGCAAGAAAAATGCTCGATGATGCAGGCTACAGCCATTGTAAAATAGTTGCTTCAAATTCTCTTGATGAGTATATTATAAGAGATCTGATAAACCAGGATGCCAAAATAGATATATTCGGTGTCGGTGAAAGACTAATAACATCAAAAAGTGAGCCCGTGTTTGGCGGTGTCTACAAGCTTGCGGCTGTTGAAGATGAAAACGGTAATATCATACCGAGAATAAAAATAAGCGAAAATCCCGAAAAAATAACGTATCCGCACTTCAAGAAGCTGTACAGACTCTATGAAAAAGAAAGCGGAAAGGCGGCGGCAGACCTTTTGTGCGTGCACGATGAAGAGCCTGACTTTACAAAGCCGTATGAGCTGTTTGATCCCGATTATACGTGGAAGCGCAAGACCTTGACGGACTATATCGCAAAAGAGCTTCAGGTGCGTATATTTGAAAACGGAAATTGCGTTTATACATCTCCCGATATAAATGAGATAAGAAAATATTGCGCAGAACAGCTTGAAACGCTTTGGGAAGAGGTAACACGCTTTGAAAATCCCCACAACTACTATGTCGATCTGTCACAAAAGCTGTGGGATATCAAAAAAGCCTTGCTTGAAAAAAACGGTAAATAATAAGAAAGGAAGATAACAAGTGGCGGAAGGACACAGAGAAAGGGTAAAAAGAAGATTTCTCACAGAGGACCTTGAAAGCTTTGAGGCGCATAATGCGCTTGAATTTCTGCTTTTCTATGGATTGCCGAGAATAGACACAAACGGTATTGCACACAGACTTATAGACAGATTCGGCTCGTTTTCAGAGGTGCTTGAAGCACCTCTTGATGAGCTTGCAAGCGTTGACGGTGTCGGTGACAATGCGGCGATATTTTTAAAGCTTATACATTCAACGGTCAAGTATTATGAAGATGATGTTGCAAGACGTTCGGTTGAATCCTTTGACAGTAAGGAAGCAATAGGCAAATTCCTTATCGAAAAGTATGCAGGTGAGGAAAACGAAAAGGTTATGCTTTTGCTCCTTGACAACAGGGGCGGACTTATAGAATCGAGGGTTTTGCAAGAAGGCTCGGTAAATTCCGCTAACGTCAACGTCAGGCGTGTAACGGAAATTGCGCTTCGGGGAAAGGCATCATCTGTTGTTATTGCGCATAACATCCGAGAGGGATCGCATTCCCGTCAGCGGAGGATATCGAGGTTACAAAAAGCATAAGCCGTGCACTGTCGCTTGTGGATATAACCTTGCTTGACCACTATATCGTGGCAGCAAACAGCTTTATAAGATTGTCGGATGTGTGAAATTACGCCAATGCTTCGGTAAGATAAATATTATTTCGGTATATTGATTTTGGAGAATAAAATGAGATGGAGAGATAAGCTCATACGCTTTATGTACGGAAGATACGGATACGATAAGCTTTCGTTCTTTATGTTCTGTGCTTATTTTGCAATTTTTATAATAAGGACATTTCTTGCGTTTTCATCATCAAGTGTGATACGTGTAATTTCCCTCGTGCTTTTGTTTTTAAGCTTTGCTCTGCTTGCACTTATCATTTTCAGATTTTTGTCAAAAAACATCTACGCACGTCAAAGGGAAAATGCGGTGTACCTAAGGCTTTCAAAGCCCGTAAAGGGATTCTTTAAAAGAACCTTCAACCGTATTAAATATATTAAAACTCACCGTTATCGCAAATGTCCGCATTGTAAAATCTTCTTGCGCTTGCCGAGAAAAAAGGGAAAACACACGGTAAAATGCCCTCGTTGCGGTAAGAATTTCGATGTAAATATAGTAATATAAGACTGAAAACGGTTGAATATCAAAAAAATTATATTTTTTTGAAAAAACTCTTGATTTTTTCAATTTGTTGTGATATAATACACAAGTATTCAACCGATATGGAGAAGTCGCCTAGTTGGTCGAGGGCGCACGACTGGAAATCGTGTAACCGGTAAAACGGTTCCAGAGTTCGAATCTCTGCTTCTCCGCCAACAAAAAACGCACTTTTGTCTACCGACAAAGGTGCGTTTTTTGAATGATGTTTGCAAAAGTTCGCAAAGCGAACTTTATGGCAAATGATGTTGGCTTCGCCAATGATGTTCGCTTTGCGAATGATGCGTGGCTTCGCCACATTTTATGGCAAACATCGCATCATTGCGACCAACGGGAGCAACATCATTTTGAGCGGAGCGAAAAACATCATATCGCCGCAAGGTGATGCATCATTTATAATATGCAAGGCTTGCGCCTTGATTTATTAGCGAAAATGTGATATAATTAAGAAAAAAGAGGTGTGATATGGGAAAACAACTAAATTATGTTATGGATTTTGAAAGCTTTAAAAAATTATCACAGTACGCCTTGGAATTGGGGTGTTTAATTTTATATAAGGATCATACGGAAAAGCCTTCCTTGCCAAGCTCCGACCTTTCTATTGTCATTCCCCAATATAATAGCTATTACTTTTATATTCCAGAGCTTTATCCTTCTAATAAAATAACCCACGGTATCAATTGTTACGGCAAGTACTACCTGAAGGATGATTTATTCGGTCCGTTTTCCTTGTCTCTCATAGAAGCAAGCTTTTCTCGAAACAATACAGAGCAAGAGAGAATTTATGTTACGACCGGTTATTATGATGAAAACGGAAATTGGATTGCACGTCCGGAGTTGTTAACAAAAACTTATGAAAAAATCGCACGTCGAGCAAGAAAATTGGCACAAAAAATCATCTAAAAGTTGACCTTTTCTTCGTTTTTACCTCGATTTTTGACCTTTTATCACGTTTAAGGCAACAAAAAACGCACTTTTGTCTACCGACAAAGGTGCGTTTTTTGAATGATGTTTGCCTTCGCAAATGATGCAGGGCTTCGCCCAATGATGACGGTGACACCTAATGATGTGTGCCTGACGGCACATTGTGGCAAACATCGCATCATTGCGACCGAAGGGAGCAACATCATATTTGCGAAGCAAATGCATCATATCGCCGCAGGCTAAAGATTTCATCCGAATAAAGTGAGGATTTCATCGTGCGAAGAATTGCTAAGCAATTCCGCACTATTTCATTTAATATGCAGGTCATATCTTAATTTATGATTATATTAAAAGATATTGACATTTATTATATATTTATGATATAATGTACTATATTTAATTTCAATATGGAGGAAAAAATATGAATGATACAATTCAGATTTTGATTGCAATGGTCATATATATGGCGGCAGTCATTATGATCGGTGTCTTCTATGCGAAGCGTGCCAATAAAAGCTCTGAAGAATATTTTCTCGGCGGTCGTTCACTCGGTCCTTGGGTAACGGCGATGAGCGCTGAGGCATCGGATATGAGCGGATGGCTTCTTATGGGACTTCCCGGCGTTGCTTATTGGTGCGGTCTTGCCGATGCGGCGTGGACAGCCATAGGTCTTGCGGTAGGTACGTATTTCAACTGGCTTATCGTTTCAAAGCGTTTAAGACGCTACAGTGTAAGGGCTAATAACTCAATTACACTTCCCGACTTCTTTTCAAACCGTTTCAGAGAAAAGAACAAGCATATAATGCTTCTTTCGGCTTTGTTTATACTTATTTTCTTCACGGTATATGCGGCAAGCTGCTTTGTAACGTGCGGAAAGCTTTTCTCAACATTGTTCGGTACATCTTATCAGGCAATGCTTATCGTAGGTGCGGTGTTCGTTCTTGTGTATACGTTGCTCGGCGGATTTTTGGCTGAAAGTATTTCCGACTTTATGCAGGCTATCGTTATGATAACAGCACTTACTGTTATCGTTATAATAGGTGTAGTCAAGGCAGGCGGTATCGGCTCAATAATCGATAACGCACAGCAAATTCCCGGATTCTTGGAATTCTTCGGTCTTGCAACACCCGCTGTTGATGAAACAGGAAAACAGCTTCTTGAAGCAGGCAAGCCTGTATTCGGTGCTGCAGCAGATTACGGTATTTTGACTATTTTCTCAATGATGGCGTGGGGACTTGGTTATTTCGGTATGCCTCAAGTGCTTTTGCGCTTTATGGCTATACGTAAGGAAGAAGAGCTCAAGCGTTCACGCAGAATTGCTATGGTTTGGGTAGTTATATCCCTTGCCGTTGCGGTATTTATCGGTATTGTAGGACGTCAGCTTTTTCCCGATGCGCTTTTGACAAAGTCATCTGCCGAAAGCATATTTATCACGATGTCACAGTCATTCTTGCCCCCGATACTTGCAGGCTTTGTAATGGCGGGAATTCTGGCGGCTACTATCAGCTCATCAGACTCGTATCTGCTTATTGCGGCTTCTGCTTTTTCAAAGAACGTTTTCCAGGGCGTGTTCAAGAAAAACGCAAGCGACAAGCAGGTTATGACAGTTTCAAGAATCACACTTCTCGTTCTTACAGCTATAGGTATCGTTGTAGCGCTTGACGAAAACAGCGTTATATTTGAAATAGTATCCTTTGCTTGGGCAGGATTCGGCGCAACATTCGGACCGATTATGATATTCTCCCTTTTCTGGAAGCGTGTCAACAAGCCCGGTGCTATCGCAGGTATGGTAAGCGGTGCATTTATGGTATTCTTCTGGAAGCTCGTTCTCAGTAAGATAGGCGGCGTGTTCGCAATTTATGAGCTTCTTCCCGCATTCATTTTCTCATCTGTTTGCATCGTTGTTGTTTCACTCCTGACAAAAGCACCCTCAAAAGAAATCGAAGAAGATTTCGAGGCTGTACGTGCAGGTAAATGCGAATAATTAAAAATATAAAATCAGCAGGAATATTGTTTTCCTGCTGATTTTGTGTTATAAAGCGGATATAATATCCCCGACAGACAAAAATCTGTCGGGGATTTGACATTTTGGGAGTTGTATGGTAGAATAAAATCAAGGCGGTGAAATATATGAATAATAAAAAATTTCTCGGAATTGAATTCGGATCAACAAGAATAAAAGCTGTTGCTCTCGATTCTGAATATAAACCCGTGTCAAGCGGAGATTACACGTGGGCAAGCTCTTTTAAAAACGGCATCTGGACTTATGATGTTTCAAAGGTCTGGGACGGACTTAAAACTGCGCTGTCGCAGATCCAGGGCAGGGAAGACGTTTGCTATATGGGACTTTCGGGTATGATGCACGGATACCTCGTCTTTGATGAAGATTGGAATCTTTTAGTGCCTTTCAGAACGTGGCAGAACACGATAACAGCACCGGCGGCTTATGAGCTTACAGAGCTGTTTAATTTCAATATTCCGCAAAGATGGTCGATAGCTCACTTGTATCAGGCTGTTTTGAACGGTGAGGAGCACGTTTCAAGGGTAGCGCACATAACAAGCCTTGCAGGGTACGTTCACTATATGCTGACGGGTGTCAATGCTGTCGGCATAGGCGAAGCATCGGGTATGTTCCCTGTGGATACGGAAAAGCTTTGCTATGATGAAAAAATGGTCGAAAAGTTCAATAAGCTTGCAGAGGAAAAAAAGATACCGTGGAAGCTTACGGAGGTTTTACCGAAGATTCTCGTTGCAGGTGATAATGCAGGCTGTCTTACAAAAGAGGGCAGCGAGATGATAGACGGACTTTTGCCCGAGGGAATTCCGTTTGCCCCTCCCGAGGGTGACGGCGGAACGGGAATGATCGCAACTAATGCGGTAGCACCGAGAACGGGAAATGTTTCGGCAGGTACGTCCATTTTTGCAATGGTGGTTATGGAAAAACCGCTTGAAAACGTGTATGAGGAAATAGATATTATCACAACACCAAGCGGAAAGAACGTCGCAATGGTTCACGGCAATAACTGTACAACGGATTCAAATGCGTGGGTGTCTGTTCTTAAAGAATCGGCAATGCTTCTCGGCGCTGATGCATCAGACGGCAATATATATACGAAGTTTTACGAAAAGTCACTGCAGGGTGATGCTGACTGCGGCGGTGTGCTTGTTTGCAATTATCTTGCGGGCGAGGTCATAACGCATATTGAAAACGGACGTCCTTTAGTCGTGCGCCGTCCTGACAGTAAATTTACGCTTGCAAACTTTTTCAGATCGATTCTTTATTCCACAATGGCGACCTTGAAGCTCGGAATGGATATTCTTGAAAAGGAAAATGTAAAAATAGATTCTATGACGGGCCACGGAGGACTTTTCAAAACGCCGAAGGTAGGTCAAACGTATATGTCGTGCGTGTGCTCGGGCGCACCTATTACCTGTATGAAAACAGCAGGGGAGGGCGGACCTTACGGAATGGCACTTCTTGCCGCTTATGCTTGCGACAAAAACGACGGCGAAACGCTCGAGGAGTATCTTGACAACCGTGTATTCAAAAATGCCGAAAGCGTAACCGTAAAGGCAGATCAAAGCGACATAGACGGTTTCGATAAATATATGGAAGAATACAAAAAAATGCTCGAAATAGAGCGCACAGCATCTGAAATGATTTAAACAACAAAGGAACACTGTAAAGTGTTCCTTTTATCTATGCCGACAGCGACAAATACAAAGATTTACGTTGTTTCGTAATCAAAAATTTTTGTTTTCTTTCCTTTTTCGTCTGTTTTGTAAATTATGATCCAGCTGAATGCGTTTGAATATTGTTCCTCGTTAAAGCCGAGATCAAAGTCCTCACTGAATTCTTCAAACGATTCGCTGTTCTCGATTTTCAATGACAAAGAAACGAAGCCTTTGCACTTTGATCTGAAGTGCGGCTCATAGTCCATAGCTTCTTTTGTTTCCTCACTTGTTATCCCGTCGTAGCCGTGAATCCTGCTGTCGAAAATCAAATGTTCTTTTCCGCAATCGGCGCATTTTGCCTTGATGACCGTGATTCCCGAAAAATACGGCTTTTCGGGGATTATGATTTCTTCTTTTGAATCTTCAAGCGCTTTCCAATAATGTATTTTTCCATTTTCGTCTTTTGTTGTTATCCTCGGGGAATTACTGCAATAAATTTCCGCCAGTTTATCGTAATAAGGCTTTTCAAGCGCCTTTTCTTCTTTGTTAAGGTAGTTTTCGTAGACGAGAAAACGGTCACTTCCGCAAGAGCATTTGACGGAAAAGTGAACCCAAGTGTCCTTTTGCTTTTCAAGAACAGCTATATCCTTTAAATAGTGCGGAATCGGTACACCCATAATTTTACCGCCTTTCGTTATTTATTTCATTATTTACATTTTTAGAGATAAATTAATGCATAGTATTGTCTTTTTAATGAAATCGTGCTTTGCACGGTGAAATAATTCACTTCGTGAATTGTGAAATATTGCGCCATTCGGTCGCAATGTGAAATGAAATTCGCCCCTTCACATTTGCGAAGCAAATATTTCACAGCAGAGCTATTTCACTTGCCCGCAAGTGCTTTTTTCTGTGAGTAATCTAAAATTTTAATACCATTTTGAGGTGGGTGCAAAATTTAGAATTATGGGTGCATTTTCCTATAAGGGTTTGCACCCATTTTAATTTAGTATTTTAGTTTAGTAAATAAAATTTATAATCTTATATTGATTCGAATGTTTCTTTCATCTTCTCTCGATCATACTCTAAAAAATATGGTTCTAATCTCGAGTAAAATTCCTTAAATTTATCGTTATTGAAAAATACGATATCGCACCCTCTATCATCGTAAACGGAAAAAACAAACTCGTTATCAAACGAAACAAAGTTTACCGGTGGATTGAGCTGACATTCTATTTGGCTTTTTAATATACTTTCTAAAGTATCGAAATCGATGTTATATGAAATGTATCTTTTTACAGCAGCTATATCATCATCGATCGCTTCTAACTCAATAAGTGAATATCTATCTAATTCAACTATTTTATCAATTTTTAGTATAAGAGCATTCGCATCGTATGTGCGTCCATCGTTATCAAAATACAGGTGGTAAAACGTTGCATCAATGGTTTTGTTGGCAAACAAGATGTTAGCTATGCTTATTGCTCTGTGAAAGGCGTTATCCATGTATTCCTTACCTTCACCAATTCCGAGTTCGCATCTAAATGACAATTTGTTATTATAAAACCATGGTTGAAGATATAAAAAAGAACCATCCAATATTCGTTTTCTTATGTTACTCAAAAGTTTGCTCCTTTCGTTATTTATTTCATTATTATTGTCTTTTTAATTAAATCGTGCTTCGCACGGTGAAATAATTCACTTCGTGAATTGTGAAATATTGCGCCATTCGGTCGTAATGTGAAATGAAATTCGCCCCTTCACATTTGCGAAGCAAATATTTCACAGCGTAGCTATTTCACTTGCCTGCAAGTGCTTTTTTCTGCAAAGAAACGCGCAAACGGTGCGTAAGGGTAGGTAAAAACGCAAAAAAAGGTGCATAATACTTTTTATAAGGACGAATTAAAATAAAGATTTATTATCTTTAACATACTCTATGATGTTTTTCAATCCGTCATCAAATGATAAAAGCGTTTGGCTTTGCGTTTTCAGTTCCGCAACATAATAGAAAGTCGAATCCATATAGATCCATGTTGAGCATTTTACAGTAATTATATCGCCCTCGCGTATTTCTTCTTGGGCAAATGCTTCGCTGAGAACTTTGCAGTTATCTCCCACTAGTTCCAGTCTGATTTCTTCACTATTCACTTCGGAAGAATCAAAAGCTGATTTGTCTTCAACGGCCACATACAAATAAATGCGGTCGTCGGCTTCTTTATAAGAACAAAAAGTTGCGTCGATAACATGGTAATTATCTTCATTGCCAAGATGTTCTCGCATAACTTCATTATAACCGCTACAAGCGGTTACGCTCAACAAAAGGATAATTACAAGCAAAGGCAATAATATTCTTTTCATTTTGCGTTCTCCTTTGCGGTTTTACAAGATGCGATTAACATAACTCTTAAAGAAGTACACTTAGAGGATAACGCTTTGAAAGTCTGCTCATCAATATACTTGGTTCTATAAAGCAATTCAAGCCAATATCCCGTTTCACTTGCTTCTTTGAGAGCAATTTCAAATTTGGAGATAAAGTCTTTTGTTCCTTGTGCATACTGCGCTTCATGAATGTTTGCGCCAATTGAGGTGCCGCTTCTGCCGATTTGGTTAGCGATGATAGTTTCGTGATTTGATTTTAGAAATTTAACGAGATTTATAATATCAACGGAAAATTCCATTGAAAGCTCAATGAGTTTGTTTTCTTTCATAGCTACACCTCCTATCACCGCTATTATACCATAAAATCGGTTGTTTGTCAAATGATGCATCGCCTGCGGCGATATGATGCATTTGCTTCGCAAATATGATGTTGCTCCCTTCGGTCGCAATGATGTGATGTTTGCCATAAAATGTGGCGAAGCCACACATCATTCGCGAAGCGAACATCATTAGGCAAAGCCGTCATCATTTTGCCGTAAAGTTCGCAAAGCGAACTTTGGCAAACATCATTCAAAAAACGCACCTTTGTCGGTAGACAAAAGTGCGTTTTTTGTTGGTGGGGGAAGGTGGATTCGGACCACCGAAGTGAATGCACAACAGATTTACAGTCTGCCCCCTTTGGCCGCTCGGGAATTCCCCCAAAAAAATGGAGCTGGTGATCGGAGTCGAACCAACAACCTGCTGATTACAAATCAGCTGCTCTGCCATTGAGCCACACCAGCACGCTTTTCAATTTTTTTCGTTGTTTCGTTGACAACACCGATATAATACCACAACTTATTCGATTTGTCAATACCTTTTTCGAAAAAAAATAAAATATTTTGAAAAAATACAATATTTTTGCCGAAAGGCTTGAAAAAACAAGTGTTTGGGTGTAAAATACGGTTAGTTCTATGAAAGGATACAGTATTATGAGTAAAATAAATGTTGCGGTTATCGGTTGCGGTGCTATTGCAAAGAGTGCGCATATACCGAGCTATCTTGCAAACCCTGATGTAAATATCAAATATTTCTGCGATATCATACCCGAACGTGCTGATGAGCAGGTAAAAGCTCACGGCGGTACGGCTGTATACGATTATAAGGAAATATTAAACGATCCCGAGCTTGATGCGGTTTCTGTCTGCACACCTAACGATATGCACCCGATAATCTCCTGCGATTTTTTAAGAGCAGGGAAGAACGTGCTTTGCGAAAAGCCTGCGGCAAGAACTATTGACGAGGTTCATCTGATGCAGAAAACAGCGGAGGAAACGGGTAAGATACTCAACATAGGCGTTGTAAACCGTTTCAACAATGCTGTTAACAAAATAAAGGAAATAATAAAAGAGGGCACCTTAGGCGATGTATACCACATATACATTTCCTTCCGTCAGCCCCGTTGTATACCCGGTCTTGGCGGTATGTTCACCACAAAGGCCGTTGCAGGCGGCGGTGTTCTTATCGACTGGGGTGTTCATTATCTTGACCTTGTTATGTACTGTATGAATGATCCCGAACCGAAAACGGTATCGGCTCAAACATACAGCAAGCTTGCGACAAATATGCGTGATTACGTGTTTGAAAGTATGTGGGCAGGTCCCCCTGATTACAACGGCACATACGACGTTGAGGAATTTGTCACGGGATTTATCCGCACAGAAGGCCCTACGATGACATTCAACGGTGCGTGGGCGCAGAACATCTTTGTTCCCGAAACGTATATTGACTTTATAGGTACAAAGGGCGGTATCCGTTTGAAGTACGGCGCTGATTTTGAGCTGTTCACGGTAACAAACGGCAAGCTTACAACCGAAAAGCCCGAATTTGACAATACTGCAAATATGTTCAATCAGGAGATAAATCACTTTATCGATTGTATAAGAAGCGGTGAGCATATAAGATCGCACATCGACAAGGCAGAAATTACAGCACGTATTATGCAGGGCATATATGACTCTGCAGAGCTTGGACGTGAAGTAAGCTTCGAGTAATCAGGAGTTTTTCGTCCAAAGAACAAATCCGTCATTTGATTTTTTACCGCTGAACACCTCGCCAACAGGATAAGCGATGTATTTGTCACGGCTGTAGACCTCGATTATTTTGCCGTTATGTTTTGCAAAGCCGCCGTTTGAATTTATTCTGCTTACAGCACAGAAGGTGTGTTTTTCCTTGTGATTCGCTTTGCTTTTGATACAGCAGACAATAAGCACGGAAAAGCATATTCCTATAAATGAAAAGCATTGAATGTATATAGGTAATGCTAAAAGTGAAAAAGCAAATGAAAAGAGCGAGGCGCTGACAGCGCACAGCGAAAGCTCCGCCTCGCAGACGAGATAAAAAATAAAAAAACAAAATGCTGAAAAAAGCCAAATTGACGGCATAACATCAAAAAGAGTCAAGGCAACGACCTCCGTATATTTTACGGTGATTGTTGCCTTGAATTTTTTATTTTATTCAGCGTAAACGAATATCTGGTTTATTTTTGAGATACCGTCTTCCGTCAGTATCTCGAAAAATACGGGGATAGTACCCTCCGACGGGTCGGGAAGGTCGGGGCGGAATGCTCCGTTGTTGTCCATAATATAATAGGAAACCTCAAATATTTCCCTTGTTATTACCCCGGACTTATTTGTTATGGCTGTAGGGCCGGATATAAGTGATACTTTTATATTGTATATTTTCTGCTGATAAAAGCTGTCCTCATATTTTGCTATAGGCGTGCCGAAATTGTTGAAATAATAATCTGTGAAGAATGTGTTCAATGCTGCTCCGTCGCCGTTTATAGCCGCCTGAAAGTAGTCAAAAAGCATTTGAACGGACATAGGTGCAGTATCTATTTCATTTTCGGTATACGTCATCGTAGTGCCTTGATATTCAACGGCAAGATACCTGTTTTTATCCATATACTCTTTGTCGTCGAATATATTTTCACCATCTTTGGGAGTATAATATCCGACGTCGCTTTTGTAAAGAAATGGATCGTATGACTGCACAGTAGGATCTTTTTGTACGTTTGAGGGGTCAAAGCATTGTCTTAAAACAGAAATGATAACCGTCAGAAGACATACGGCAATAATGCAGTATATAATTATTTTTTTAATGTTACGCTTCTTTTCGCCTTCCATAATTATGCCATTTCCCAGAATCTCTTAACGTTGGCGTGGCCCATTTTGATTCCTATGAGTCTATCCTCGTGGCCCTCAAATTCGATTGATATATAGCCGTCATAGCCGTTTTTCTTCAGTATCGAAAGGCTCTGGAATGCTCCTGCATCGCCGTGGCCGATGATAGCGCCTCTTAAATAATTGTTTCCGCGGGATCTGAACCAGCCCTCACCGGGATTTACGTCAAGGCAGGATTTGAAATAAAAATCCTTTGCGTGTACCATTTTTGCGTAAGGTGCAACAATGGCAACTGACTTGTAGGGTGTTTCGTCTGCGCACATAAAGTTACCGATGTCAACGAGTGCGCCGAAATTGTCGTAATCAACAGCGCTGATAAGTGCGGCAACACGCTGGCAGTCCTGCGAATAATAGCCGTGGTTTTCGGTAGTTGTAATGATGCCGAGCTTTTCAGCGTATTCAGACACTCTGCGGCAGCCCTCGGCAAGTCTCGGAATTGCGTTTTCGTAAAACTTGTATTCACGCTTGTCGCCGTGACCGTATGCAACGTCGTGACGGAAGCATTTAGCACCGTAAGCGTGCGCAAGATCAACTATTCTGCACACACGTTCAACCTCTGCATCAAGATCCCCTTCCGAACCGAAAAGAAAATCAGCGCCTGTGCAGAATGATGCAACCTCGATGCCTTTTTCTTTACAGTATTCATTTACTTTTTTTGCAAGCTCAAGATCGGAGCAGTTTTCGTGCATACCGTCAACTATCTCAATTCCGTCAAAGCCGTTTTCTGCCGCAAAATCAATAGCGCCGAAAATGCCGAAATCCGCACTTTTTATGTAAGGACCGAAGCTGTATGTGCTGACACATGTTTTCATATTGTGATACCTCGTTTATATATTTGTTTTTTCAAAGTATACCATAAAAATATTAAGATATATATTTCTTTTTAATAATAATTGAATAAAAGTATCTCCTCGGGTGAAAACCCGAGGAGATGGAAGAATTATTTGAATGTTACGTTATATGCAGCATCCTTGATTATTGCGACGTGGTTTGCATTGCTTCCGAACGTGTGGTCGATACCAACTCTCGGATCGGCTCTGAAGATAGATGCGAATATTGTGTATGCCGCAAGTGTTGATCCAATCTCAGAGGGGTGATAAAGGTCAGCAGCGAGCCACAGGTTGATGTTGAGGCCGTGTGCGTTGTAAACTGAGGTAAATGCCTTACCTACGTTTGCCATTATAGCACCGACATCGTAACCGATAGCGTCGTATGAGTTACGGAGTGCCATTTCCATATTGCCGACACTGCCGTAAGACTGTGTCGTACCGTGGCTGGGATGGAAGCCCCACGTCTGATACAGTACGACTTCACCGCCCTTTTGTCTTACCATATTTGTAAGATGCTTTGCGGCGCTGTGGAACGTTGACGGAGCGGTAAGCGGAGTCGTACTCTGTTCCTGAAGAACTACGTATTCGTATATACCGCTGTTGATCGCATTCGCCGCTTCGTCTTTGTATGAACCCGAAACGTAGTCAACGAGTCTTGCACCGCCGTGCTCAATCAATGTAACGTTTACGTCGTATCCGCCGGCTTTGGCAATATTGTAGAATCTGTAAATCGACATCTGGTGATACCAGGTAAAGCTGTTACCAATAAAGAGAATATCGTAATGCTTGTCCTTGGGAAGAACGGGGCTGTAATTGCTCGTCATATTTTCGAGCGTGAACTTCTGTGCCTCGGAGTTGTTGAACGTATAGATGTCAACAGCCTGACCGTGGTTGAACGTACCGCTGTAAATATCGAGAACGTGCTGCTTTGAAAGTGCTGAAGAGAATACTACCTTACCATCTTTGATGTAGAGATTCCACAGCTGAGCAGCTGTTTTGTTGGAGTTGTAAAGCTGTACCTTTGTAAGGTTTTCGGCTTTAGCACCCGCAATGTCAAGCGACATACCGTGCTTTGCCATGTTTGATATAAGGTATGAGCCGTCTGCCTGACGTTCAAACTTCCACATTTCGCCCGGCTGATTCTTTACGTTGTAGAGATAAAGCTCGGAATAACGGTTGCTTATGCGCTTACCGCCTGCGCTGATAGTGGAGTAGAACACGTCACCGAGGTCGGATTTTGCAACCTTGTCGAAATGGCTTGCAGATGCGTTGATAGATACCTTTGATATGAGGAACTTCTGTGTTATGGCATCGTCAAATTCAGCAAGGGCTATGTTTGTATTATTTGAAACGCTGGGTGATGCGGCTGACATAACGACACCGTTTGAATCCGATGCGTAAAGTATGGAATGTACTCCGTCACCTGCATCAACGATGTACCACTTCTGTCCGGGCGAGCCGCTTTCTGTGAATATCTTGACGTCTGTACCGGGAACGGAAGCAGCGCTGAGGTCGAGAACCATATTGTATGCAAAGTTCTTGATTGTGTACGAGCCGTCTGTGTTGCGTGTGAAGTGCCACGTCTGTTCGCCTGACATATTCTTCTTGTATGCTACAACACTGTGTGCACCGCTGTACTGAGGTGTAATTGCTTTGTCTGTGTACATAATGTCTATCGTTGCATAGAAATCTGTACCGATGTTGAGAGGCTCTCTGTCATCAAGCGGAACGTCTGTTATTTCCGTGTCGGGCATTATGACAGGATCTGCCATAACAGCGGACACGATAAGGCTCAGATCATCATTTGTGTACTTGCCGTCACGGTTGAAGTCGAGCGCTTCGTATGAGCAAAGATCGTCGGGCTTGTTGAGCAAATATTTCTTTGCTCTGACGACGTCAGCACCGTTTATCTTGCCGTCGCACGTAAGATCACCCTTTACGACCAGCGGATATTCCGTATACGTAGCGATGTCAACGAGCTTAAAGCCTGTAGAAACGACGCTGTTTTTGGACAATGCCTTACCGCCGTTATCCTTTATGTAACAAGCCTCTGTGAATGAGTCTGTTATGTAGTAAGCCTTCGTACCTGCGTCAATGTTCACGACCATATTGTTTTTGATCGTGATCGTGCTTCCGCTGACGGGAGTCGGTGCTTTAACAGTTATTGCTTCGGCAGTTTTTTCGGCAAACTCATTTACAGAGGAGCTCAACGCCGCACAAACCGAAGCAAGGATGAAGGACAAGAGTAAAAGTGTTGAAACTGTTTTGAAAATAATGTTCTTTTTCTTCTTCATTTTAATTCTCCTACCGTGTCGGGATTGCCTACACGGTCTGTTTTTCATATTTTCGGCCGGAGCGTTTTCGGCTCCAGCCGATTTGTTTTGAATTTTACGGAGTGAAACGGAGATTAATCCTCGCTTCTCTTTTTTGCTTCTTCAGCAATTATCTTTTCTGCGATATTTGCAGGTGTTTCCTCGTAACGGAGGAATGAAAGCGTGTAGCTTCCTCTGCCCTGCGACATTGCACGGAGCGCTGTCGTGTAATCGGCAAGCTCACCCATAGGAACCTCGGCTTCTACCATCTGGTAGCCCTTCTTTCCTGTGTGTGTCATACCGAGAACTCTGCCTCGGCGCTTCATAATAGTGCTGAGAACGTCACCGACAAGCGCATCGGGGACAGTTACGTTCAAAGCACCGACAGGCTCAAGGATTATCGGGCTGGCTTTCTTCATACCTTCCTTGTAAGCTATGCTTGCGGCAAGCTTGAAGGACATTTCAGAGGAGTCAACATCGTGATACGAGCCGTCGTAAAGGTCTGCCTTCAGCGATACCATCGGGAATCCTGCAAGGACACCTTTCTGCATCGCTTCTTCAAGTCCCTTGATAACTGCGGGGTGGAAGTTCTTGGGAACCGAACCGCCGACACAGGATTCTGTGAATTCAAGGCCTTCGCCATCACCGGGGGCAAATCTTATCTTGACGTGTCCGTACTGACCGTGACCGCCCGACTGCTTCTTGTGCTTACCTTCGCAGTCAACGCTCTTCTTTATAGCTTCTCTGTAAGCTATGCGAGGCTCGGAAAGATCTACCGATATGCCGTAACGTGATGCAAGCTTTGCTATAGTTACGTCAATGTGTATATCACCGATACCCGAAAGCACGAGCTGCTTTGTTTCCGCATCGTTTACAAAACCAAGAGTGAGGTCTTCTTCAAGAAGTCTTGTGATGCCCTGCGAGATCTTGTCCTCCTCGCCCTTTACCTTGGGAGAAAGTGCAACACGGAGATAAGGCTCTTCGTATTTTATCTTTCTGTAGGGATCGGCATTCGGATTTGCAGAGAACGTATCGTTAGTGTTTACACCCGCAAGCTTCGTCGTAACGCCGATGTCGCCTGTATAAAGTGAATCCACTTCTTTGAGGTCTTTACCCTTTATTGTGTAAATGTGGGCAAACTTTTCGGAAACTCCCGTTTCGGGGTTTGTAAGCACGTCGTCACGGTTGAGCACACCGCTCATTACCTTGAAATACGACATCTTACCTACGAACGGGTCTGCAACCGTCTTGAAGACGAATGCCGCTGTGGGATTATCAGGGGATATTTCACAGCTTGCGACCTCGCCGTTCTTGTTGATGACCTTCTCCTTTTCTCTTGCAAAGGGAGAGGGGAAGTATTCGATGATGTTGTCCATCAAGTTATCGATACCCCACATCTTTGTCGCCGCACCGCATATAACGGGGGCAATGGTGCGTCCTACGAAACCGATGTGGATAGCCTGAATTGCTTCTTCACGTGTAATGTGCTCACCTGCGCAGTATTTGTCCATAAGCTCCTCGCTCGTTTCGGCGATGGATTCATAAAGCATATTGCGGTATGAGTGAGCAATGGGGGCGTAAGCAGGGGGAATTGCCGACTCTGTATGCTTACCCTCCTTGTCGAATACCGTTACGCACATATCTATAAGATCGATGAAGCCCGTAACCTTTTCGCCGTCGATAAGCGGTATCAGAACGGGACAAACAGAAACGCCGAATGCATCTCTTATTTCCTTGAAGGCACGAGCGAAACGGCATTCGTCATCGTCAAATTTATTGATAAAGAACGCTCTGGGAACCTTGTTTTCAACAACCTTTTCCCAAGCAAGCTCAGTTCCTACTTCAACGCCTGCCTTACCGTCAACGACGATGATTGCGCTTCCCGCAACACGGAGTCCCTGCGAAACCTCTCCGCAAAAGTCGAGATATCCGGGAGTGTCAATTATATTGATCTTCTTTCCTTTCCATTCAACGGGAGCAACAGACAGGGAAACGGAAAAGCCTCTTTTCTTTTCTTCGGCATCATAATCGAGCACGGTATTTCCCTCGCTGACCTTTCCCAAGCGGTTTGTTGCCTTGGTGAAATAAAGCATAGCCTCAGCAACGGATGTTTTGCCATGTGATGAGTGACCTATCAAACATACATTACGAATATTGTTGTTCATAGATATATTCCTGCCTTTCTGACAATAAATTATTATCTTATTTTGCATATACCTATTATACTATAATATTTATTGTTATTCAAGACTTTTTACATTTATTTAAAATGCCGAACACGTAGAAATTTTTTCTCTATAATTGTGCATAATGCACAAAACAGTTATGCGTATTTTTACACATAACTGTTTTTTATAGGTTAGATAAGCGGATTTATCAATCGATCGGTCTGTATGCAAATCTGAACTCTGCACCCGAACTTGACAGCGGTTCTTTAGACGGCTGTGTTGACTGAAGTCTTTTGTCAGAGCCTGCATCGTATCTGTAAAAGTCGCCTCTTTGCGCAGGGCCTGCACAAATAAAGACGTGCTTCGGATAATCCTTCAGATATTCGGGAACGGGAATGTTCCGGCTGTTTCCTACGAAGATTATATCTCCTGCCTTGACCTCTGATTCATCCGTTATTTTTTCAAATTTAAGATTTTTCAAAAGGTTTTCGATGGGGTTAGTTGTGTAAAGTGTAAAGCCCTTTGTGCTAGGCTGTCTTTTCGTGTAAAATCCCGCATCGTAAAGCGTCCAGCCCACGAATCTGTCGCAGGATACGATCTTTTCCGTCTTGTCAAGGGCAGGGTTCACGCTTGCATCTCCGTACTTATACTTGTCGTCACGCATAATGTCGGCGTTTATTTTTGCGTGGTAAAGTATCTTTGCCGCTGCGAAAGTAGGGCAGGGATTATATGCGAGATTTCCCTCTGAATCAAATACGACGTAGCCTAACTGTGCATTGTCGTCCGCTGTGCTTTTTGCTTCTTCAAGCGTTGTGTATTCACCCTTTTGTGTGTCCTCGGTATTATAGGGTGATCTTACGTAATATGTAAGCTCCATTTTATCCTCCGTTTGTGCATCTGTTACAGGTGCGCTTGTTTCTGTGCCTGTTATGCCGTCTGTGTCTGTTTCGGTTGAAGTTCCAAAGCAGGCTGTCAACAAAAGCGATGATGCGATAAGTAAAATCAAAATTTTATTTTTCAATTTCAGATACCTCTCATTGTTTCATTTGAAAACATTATACAGCCTACGCACATTTTTGTCAAGTATCTGACACCGTATATGTGCTCTTGCATATAATGACATCGGGGGGAATAACGTGAAAAAAGTCTATATGATCATAGGGTGCCTTGCTCTTGCCCTCGGCACGGTCGGCTGTTTCGTTCCTTTTTTGCCGACGTTTCCGTTTTTTCTTCTGACGGGGGTGTGCTTTGCAAAAGGCTCGGACACTCTTTATGAAAAATTCACATCGTCAAAGCTGTACGAAAGAAATTTCAAAAGCTTTCAAGACGGCAAGGGAATGAAAAGAAGCACAAAGGTGCGTGTTATACTGTCTGTGGGATTCTGCTGTACGGCAGGCTTTTTTCTCACGGAGAGTATGACGGTCAAAATAATTATAACCGCCGTCCTTGTGCTTCATATTCTGTATTTTGTTTTCGGAATAAAAAATTACGGTAATTAGGTCATATCTTCGGAAATGTCAGTGTTACCTTGAAAAGGTCGCCGTCTGTCGTTATGGCTATTTTACCGCCCTGAAGCTCCGTAAGACTTTGGGCGATGGACAAGCCGAGTCCGTTTCCGTCGGTGTTACGTGAGCTGTCACCTCTTGAAAAACGCTCAAAAAGCTCATCGGCTGAAATATTCAGCTCGTCACGGGAGGTGTTTTTGAATGTTATTTTTGCCTCATTTTCCGTGTCTTCAAGGGAAATATACACTCTTGTACCGCTTAAAGAATATTTGCAGATGTTGTTCATCAGATTGTCGAATATCCGCCACAGCCGTCTGCCGTCAGCCATTATCATTATGGGATGCTCGGGAATGGATACGACCGCATTCAGCATATTTTTTTCAAGCCTGTCACGGTACTCTGCAACGGCTTGATTTACGAAAACGTCTATCTGCATTTCCTCAAGCTTCACTTCAAGGTTTCCCGTTGATGCCTTGGAAGCCTCGATAAGATCCTCTATAAGCCGTTTCAGCTTCTCCGACTGTCTTAACAAAACAGATGAATATTCCGTTATTTTTCCGTTTTCCGTAGGCTCCTTTGAAATAAGGTCGGAATAATTTATTATCGAGGTAAGAGGCGTTTTTATATCGTGCGATACGTTCGTTATAAGCTCCGTTTTTATTCTCTCGCTTTTCAGCCGTTCTTCAACGGCTGTTTTCATTCCGCCTGCTATGCTGTTCAACGCTTCGCCGTGGGATTTAAAATCAAGAATGAGTCCTGAGGTATCGATTTTATGCGATACCTCACCCTTTGCAAGCGCCGATGCGCCCTTTAAAAGACGGTTCCACATAAGCACGCACAAAAGAATGACACCAAGCTCAAAAAGCTTGAAGAGTACCCAAACGACGAGCATAAAAGGATGTTCAATCATAAGCGCCGAGAATATGAAATCAGCAATAAAAAATACCGCTGCAATACTGAACACCTTTGCAAGTATGTGCACATTACGGAAAATAACGCTTAAAAATCCTATTACTTTTTTGAAAATGCGGTACAAAAGGCGGAATATCATATAAATAACGGTGTTTTTAAAAAGCGTGTTTGTTTTAATTCTTGCCGCAACGCTCATCGAAAGTCCGAGCGCTGATGATATTCCCGCTGTGATGTATATGACAATTATTACAATGTCTTGCGGTTCTGACAATATACCGATCTCATCCATAATGATTAAGGCGAAAATGAACAAAGCAACTACTGATGATAAAAACAGATCAAGCGGTATTTTTACACCGAAGCTCGGACGTATCTGTTCTGTGTCCTTTTGTCTTCCCGATGCATACATAAGAAAAACAAAGCCGACGACAGCGCATATTATACATAGCAGGGTAAGAGGGAATACCGTGTATCTTGTGCTGTAAAGCGTTCTTATCAGATTTTCGGTGAATGAATATTTGTCCTGTGCTTCAAGCGGAGAAGAAAGTGTAACAGATGCGGAAATAAATGTTTCTCCGTCTTTTATTTCAGTTGGAAATTTACCCACCGAATATAAAATGATGCCTCGATTGTAATTGTGGTTTTCGGGTGAGTATTGCTCCTTTAAGATAAAATTGTTTTTGTAGACTGTCGAATTTTCAGACACTTCTCCGTAAGACGACAGTATTTCCGAGGTTTGAAAATCCTTTATTTCAAAATATGAAATGTTTTCCGACGGAATTAATGAGGAAATATCCTCGTCGGTTTCATAATATCTATAGACTGTATTTTTTATATCCATAAAGGTCATATCTTTAAAGATATCCTCTTTGTATTTGTTTTCCGACGTCGTATATACTTCCGTTGTTATCGAGCAGTAAATGACGATGACACCGACACAGCTCATAAGTATAAAAAGCACGGTGAGGATAAAAGCCGTAACCTTTAAAAACGGTGATGATGTAAGCTGTTTCATTCTTTTTTCTCCTTTTCAAATTTGTACCCCTGTCCCCATACTACCTTGATATAACGAGGCTCGGCAGGGTTTATCTCTGTCTTTTCACGCAGGTGGCGGATGTGTACGGCAACGGTGTTGTCGCATCCCGTCGGATCATCCTTCCACACACGTCTGTATATTTCCTTCGGTGAAAATACCTTGCCCTTGTTTTGCAAAAGCAGCTTCAGAATTTCGTATTCTATCGGTGTCAGGTTTATTTTTTCACCGTCAACGGTGACTTCCTTTTGCTCGTCGTCAAGCTCAAGTCCTCCGGAGGTCAGTACGTTTCGGCTCAAACTGCTTCCGCCGAGACGCATATATCGGCGGAGCTGTGAATTCACCCTTGCTATCACCTCAATGGGATTGAACGGTTTTGTTATATAATCGTCAGCACCGAGATTAAGACCGAGTATCTTGTCGCAGTCCTCGCTTTTTGCTGTCAGCAGTATTATCGGCACGTTACTTGTTTTTCTTATTTCAGTCATTGCCGATATTCCGTCAAGCACGGGCATCATTATATCAAGCAGTATCAGATGTATATCTTCGTTTTTTATCATTTCGACGGCATCTTGTCCGTTGAACGCTTCAAAAATTCTGTATTCAGGGTTGCATAGGTATATTTTGAGAGCGTTTACAATGTCACGCTCGTCATCGCATATAAGTATGTTGTACATTTTCTTCTCTCTTTCATTTGGTGATTCTATTATACCACTCTGTTTATTAAAATCAAAGAGGGCGAAATATTAAGATTTTTTTAATATCGGACAAAATACGCATTGACAAAAAAATCACCGTATGATAAAATAAATCGTTCTCACCTTTTTTGAATACCGAACACAAAACGGTGCACAATTTCAAAGGGGTGATGAAATGAAAAGTATAATTATGAGGTTTGCGGTCGGATTTGCGGTAGGGCTTGCGCTTTTTGGCTTGCTCGGCTACGCATTTTATACCGCAGTGAATTTGTAATGAGGCTTGATAAATTTTTTACCCATACGGGAACGATGTCAAGAAAAGAGTGTGCCCAGGCAGCAAAAAGGGGCAGAATAAGTGTCGGCGGCAAGGTCGTAACGGATTCTGCCGTACATATAAATGAAAATACCGATACGGTAACACTTGACGGCGCCGTTGTCACATATATGAAATACATTTATATAATGCTGAACAAGCCGCAGGGATACGTCAGCTCCTCGGACGAGCCGGGAGAGCATACCGTGCTTGAGCTGTTACCTGAAAACATCGTGAAATGCGACGTCTTTCCGTCGGGAAGACTTGACAAGGACACGACGGGGCTTATGATAATAACGAATGACGGCCCTTCCTCTCACCGTGCACTTGCCCCGAAAAGCCACGTTTGCAAAAAGTACAGATATGAATGTGCCGATGCGCTTTTGCCGTCAGATGCTGAAAAAATGAGGGCAGGCATAACTCTTGCCGACGGATACACAACGCTTCCGTGTGAGCTTGAAATGCTCGGCGAAAAGCACGGCGAAATAATTTTACACGAGGGTAAATACCACCAGATAAAAAGAATGTTCGGTGCGGTGGGAAATAAAATAACCGCACTTAAAAGACTGTCATTCGGGGATATACTGCTTGACGAAAAGCTCGAAGAGGGTGCGTGGCGGTATTTGACGGATGAAGAAATCAAAATTTTTACGGGAAATAAATAACAAGGAGTATATATGGATATTTTAAAGACGATAGCGAAGGAGTTCAATCTTAAAGAAACGCAGGTTGTTAACACGGTTGAGCTTATAGATGCGGGCAACACGATACCTTTTATCGCACGTTACAGAAAAGAGGTAACGGGGGCGCTTGACGATACGGTTTTGAGAAACCTTTTTGACAGACTTAATTACCTCCGTAATCTTGAAAAGAGAAAAGAGGAGGTTCGTTCCTCTATTGAAGAGCAGGGTAAGCTGACGGATGAAATTATAGAAGCGCTCGATAAGGCGCAGATACTTACGGAGGTCGAGGACATCTACCGTCCGTACAAGCCTAAGCGCAAAACAAGGGCGTCTGTTGCAAGAGAAAAGGGACTTGAGCCTTTGGCACAGCTGATTTTTGAACAGAGGGAAAAATATGACGAGCCGATTATAAAGCTTGCAGAAGCATTTATAAATGAGGAAAAAGAAGTAAATACGGCGGAAGAAGCACTTGCGGGTGCGCTTGATATTATCGCCGAGGATGTTTCCGACGATGCAAATCTCCGCAAGGAAATAAGAAAGCTTACGTATGACACGGGACTTATCGTAACGGCAAAGGCTAAGGATGAGGAAAGTGTTTATGAAATGTACTATGAGTATTCCGAGCGTATCAACAAGATACCCTCTCACCGTGTCCTTGCTATCAACAGAGGCGAAAAGGATGAATTTTTGAAGGTCAGCATTGATATCGCAAAGGAAACTGTCATAAATCTCATTCTTTCAAAAATTATCACGAATAAAAACAGCGAAGCGTGCGAATACGTAACCGCCGCCGCAACAGACGGATATGAAAGACTTATCGCACCGTCTATCGAAAGGGAAATAAGAACAGACCTTTTTGACGTTGCAAGCGAGGGAGCTATCAAGCTTTTCTCCGAAAACCTCAAAAACCTTTTGATGTCACCGCCCCTCAAAGGAAAAACAACGCTCGGACTTGACCCCGGCTACCGTACCGGCTGTAAGCTTGCCGTTGTCGATAAAACGGGAAAAGTGCTTGATACGGCGGTAATTTATCCCACGATGAAGCAGGAATACCGTATAGAAGAAGCAAAGACGGTCGTAAAGAAGCTTATCAAGCGTTACGGTGTCGATGTAGTTGCAATCGGTAACGGAACGGCATCAAAAGAGTCTGAAATATTCATTTCGGGTGTTCTTAAAGAAATGGACTGCGGCTGTAAGTATATAATGGTCAGCGAGGCGGGAGCATCCGTTTACTCTGCTTCAAAGCTTGCCGCAGAGGAATTCCCCGACTTTGACGTTACGCAAAGAAGCGCAGTTTCTATTGCAAGACGTCTTCAAGATCCGCTTGCCGAGCTTGTAAAGATAGATCCCAAGTCCATCGGTGTCGGTCAGTATCAGCACGATATGAAGCCCGCAAGACTTGACGAGGCTTTAAACGGTGTCGTTGAGGACTGTGTAAACTCGGTAGGTATTGACCTCAATACGGCATCACATTCGCTGCTTGCATATATTGCAGGTATTAATTCCGCATCTGCTAAAAATATTGTAAAGTATCGTGAGGAAAACGGTGAATTTGAAAGCCGTGCAGAGCTTTTGAAAGTGCCGCGTATCGGCGCAAAGGCTTATGAGCAGTGCGCAGGATTTCTGCGTGTGTCGGGCGGTGATGAGATTCTTGACAACACAGGCGTTCACCCCGAATCGTACAAGGCGGCAAAGCAGCTGCTTAAAAAGTTCGGCTATACAGATGATGACGTGAAAGAGGGCAACCTCGTTCTTCTCGGCGAAAAGATAAAAAGAGAGAATAAAGCAAAGCTTTGCGAGGAGCTTGGAGTCGGTGCGCCGACGCTTGACGATATTGTAAAAGAACTGCAAAAGCCGGGCCGTGACGTAAGAGATGATTTTCCCGCACCCATTCTCCGTGAGGACATTCTCGATATGGCAGACCTGAAACCGGGAATGGAGCTTACGGGTGTTGTACGTAACGTTATCGACTTCGGTGCATTCGTTGACATCGGCGTGCATCAGGACGGACTCGTTCATATATCACAGCTTTCGAATAAATATATAAAGCACCCCTCCGAGGCTGTATCGGTAGGTGATCAGGTGACAGTCTGGGTTCTTGAGGTCAATGTTCAGAAAAAGAGAATATCTCTTACTATGAAGAAGCCCAAGAACGTTTGATTTTTAATATATTAAAAAAATACATCGAACATATAACTTCTGAAAACTGATTATGAAAAACCATTGTGCATATTGCACAAATTAAAGTTTTATTTTTTGGAAAACTAACTTCTTTAAAAGTTCATATTTGTTTGATATAATTGATTCCATAAATAAAAAGGTGAATTGTACCCTTTTGAGGGTGCTGAAAATCTGAAGTAATAATAAAAGGAGATTTTTATAATGGCAAGCTTATCACTTAAGCACATTTACAAAAGATATCCCGGCGGTGTTGAAGCCGTTTCCGACTTCTGTCTTGAAGTTAAGGATAAAGAATTTATTATTTTCGTAGGTCCTTCCGGTTGCGGTAAGTCCACAACACTCCGTATGATCGCAGGTCTTGAAGAAATCACAGACGGTGAGCTTTTCATCGGCGACAAGCTTGTAAACGACGTTGCTCCTAAGGACAGAGACATTGCGATGGTGTTCCAGAACTACGCTTTGTATCCTCATATGACAGTATTTGAAAATATGGCATTCGGTCTTAAGCTCCGCAAGACTCCCAAGGCTGAGATCAAGCGCAGAGTTGAAGAAGCTGCACGTATCCTCGACATCGAACACTTGCTTGACAGACGTCCGAAGGCTCTCTCCGGCGGTCAGAAGCAGCGTGTTGCGCTCGGTCGTGCTATCGTTCGTAATCCTAAGGTCTTCCTTCTCGATGAACCGCTTTCAAACCTCGACGCTAAGCTCCGTGCTGCCATGCGTTCAGAGCTTACAAAGCTCCACAAGAAGCTCGAAACAACGTTCGTATACGTTACTCACGACCAGGTAGAAGCTATGACAATGGCTACACGTATCGTTGTTATGAAGGACGGTAAGATCCAGCAGGTTGATACACCTCAAAACCTCTACGATAAGCCCAACAGAGTATTCGTTGCAGGCTTTATCGGCACACCTCAGATGAACTTCATCGAAGCTAACCTTACAAAGGAAGGCAGCGACGTTTACGTTGAATTCCAGGGCAACAAGATGAAGCTTCCCTCAGAAAAGGCAAACGCTCCCGAACTTCAGGAATACATCGGCAAGGAAGTTATTGTCGGCATCAGACCTGAATGTATCCACGACGAGCCTATGTACCTTTCACAGTACGCTGAATCAACGATCGATACATACGTAGAAGTTACAGAGCTTATGGGCGCTGAAATTTACCTCTACATCAAGACGGGTGAGCAGAACCTCATCGCACGTGTTTCCTCACGTTCACAGGCAAGAGCAGGTGACAATATCAAGGTTGCTTTCGATGTTTCCAGAATGCACATCTTTGATAAAGACACAGAAGCTTGCATAATCCACTGATAACGGCGGAAAAAAGTTGACATATTAAAGCAGCCGGCATATATTGTTCGGCTGCTTTGTCGATATACCAATCGTTACTATATGAAAGGAATTTTATTTATGAAGAAAAAGATTATAGCCGGCGCTTTGCTGCTTGCGATGCTCGTTTCATCTGTTCTTGCTTCCTGCTCGGGTGGCGACACAGACGGCACCTCCGACAGCTCCGCCGTTACGGGGGCGCAGACAGAGGCTGAAGCTCCGTATCCCACAGAAAACGATAATTTTGCAGGAACACCCGCATATACGGTTGACGGTGACAACATAATCGTTGACGGTGTTGCATATCCCAATAAGAACAACTATAACTGCGGTCCTCTCGTTGCTGTTGACGACGTTGACCGTGAGCTTAAAACGGCTGAAACATCAAAGAATTACATATCCGAGGGTAAATACGTAGGTCTTTTCTACTTCCTCTGGATGGGTGAGCACGGCGACAGCGGTATATTTGATATTTCCAAGATACTTGAAGAAGGCGGCGCTGCCGCAAGACGTTCCACATATAAGGGTTGGGGACCGCAGGGTGCGATGCATTTCTTTGCAGAACCCCTTTACGGTTACTATTACAGCTCCGACAAGTGGGTTATGCGTAAGCACGCAGAGGAGCTTGCAAACGCAAACGTTGACTTCCTTTATATCGACGTAACAAACGGCTATCCCTACAAAGATAACGCAAAGGCACTTATGGAAGTGCTTCACGAAATGAACGAGCAGGGATGGGATGCTCCTCAGGTAGTGTTCTATACACACACGAATTCCGCTGATGTTGTAGGCACTCTTTACGGATGGATCTATTCCAGAAACTTCTGCAAGGATACGTGGTTTATGGTTGACGGTAAGCCCCTTATCATCGCTTACGAAAATCAGATTCCCGCATCACAGCCCCATATAAAGAAATTCTTTACATACCGTGTTCCTCAGTGGCCCAATGAAGGCGCTGTTCCTTCGGGCGGATGGCCTTGGATGGACTTTGAACGTCCTCAGCGTGTGTTTAAGTATAACGGCGTTGACGAGGCTATCAGCGTTTCTATCGCACAGCACTCAGGTACAGTATGCTTCTCTGACTCGGCTGTTTACGGAAGTAACAAGAACTGGGGCAGAAGCTATCACAACGGCAGAAATGACAAAACAGAGGGCGCATACCTCTACGGATATAACTTCCAGGAACAGTGGGACCGTGCGCTTGAAGTAGACGTTCCTTACGTCCTTGTTACAAGCTGGAACGAATGGGTTGCACAGCGTCAGCCCGGCGGTACTAATAACAGAGTCGTATTTATCGATACGTGTGACATTGAATTCTCACGTGATGCTGAAATGATGAGAGGCGGTTATTTCGATAACTATTATATGCAGCTTATCGACAATATCAGGGCATACAAGGGAACTGCTCCCACGCTTGTTCAGGATACAAGAAAGCTGATCGATATAAACGGATCGTTTGATCAGTGGGGAGATATTCTCGTAACATACAGCGACTTTAAGGGCGACACGGTTGACAGAGATAATAAGTCATTCGGTCAGAAGATGCTTAAAGATACATCGGGAAGAAACGATATTGTAGCTTCGAAGGTCGTTTATGACACTAAATATGCTTATTTCTACGTTTCAACAGCAGAGGCAATAACGGCTTACAATACAGATTCCACGTGGATGCAGCTCTTTATCAATGCTGATAATGCCACAACAGGCTGGTACGGTTATGATTACATAATCAACCACAAGGCTTCATCTGATACAAAGACTACACTTGCAAAGTCTACGTCTGACGATGCGTTTGCATTTGAAACGGTTGAAGAGCTTGACTATAAGATAGAAGGCAATGAAATGATGATCCGTGTTCCCTTGAAATCCTTGGGAATCACAGATTATACAAAGATCAAGTTCTCATTCAAGTGGGCAGACAGCGACGATGTCATCGATACGATGGAAGAAATGTATACATCCGGTGACTCTGCACCTCACGGAAGACTTAACTTTATATTCCAGAACTACAAATAATCAACACTTGCGGACGCTTGAAATCAAGCGTCCGCAATATTTTGCAAAAAAAATATTTTTTTTGCAAAAAGGTATTGACAAATCGAAAAAAATGTGTATAATATATGATGTTGTGTGAAACGCACGACAACAACAAAATATGCGAGAGTGGCGGAACTGGCAGACGCGCACGTTTGAGGGGCGTGTGGATTTCACCGTACGGGTTCAAGTCCCGTTTCTCGCACCATGCAAAAAACTCTTTTGTCAAGTAGACAAAAGAGTTTTTTTTTTGTAGTGATATCCGTTCACCCGAGGAACGGGTGATATATCTTTGATATGATATCGCACAGAGATGTATCATTTAAAATAGGAATGAGGATTTATGTCGGAAAATAAAGTGCTTTGAAAGAAAATATAAAGTAACAAAAATAAAATATTTTCAGTTTTACTATTGACAAAACAAGTGTTTTGTGGTATATTTATACCGTTGACTGTTGTGGAGGGATGTCCGAGCGGTTTAAGG
>JAFXFN010000025.1 GCA_017520505.1 Clostridia bacterium | reverse complement strand
TTTTCGCCTTCTATAAGCTCACCGTTTCTGTACCACGTTATTTCGTAAGGAATATAATCGCAGTTTACATTTTCAACAAACAGCGTTATATCGCTTCCGAATTCACCTGTGCCCTCTATGCGTACATCGGCTGTAAGTATAGGAGTTTTGACTGTAACAGTAAATTCTGTGCTCAAGTCCCCGTATGTTACCTTTACATTATGTACACCGCCAATATTGAGCAAAACATCGCCGACTGTGTATGCGCTGTCTTCAAGCACGGAAACGATACCTGCGTGGTTCTTGAAATAAACCGAAAGTCCGTCTTTTATGAACTGCTCTCCGTATTCATATTCGGTTTTGTTCGGCAATGCTTTGATTGCGATTTCAGATTCATCAAGCGCCGTGTCGAAATAAGCAAACACGTAGACACCGCCGCAGGTGGAAAGTGTGACACCGTTTTCGTTTATTCCGAATGACACTTCCTTAAGCTCCCCGTCTTCGAGCTTATATACATTTTCTACCCAAGGATTGCAGAAGACAGTTGCTGTATATTCTGTGTCGGTAATATATCCGTTAAATGAAAGCGTGAAAACATTTATTCCCTCTTCGGTTAAAATGCTGCTAATGAGGGCTGTTTTTCCTTCTTTTGCCTTTTCGGCTGTGAACTGTGCTCCGTCGGGAACAGCTCCGAAGTAAAGAGCCATTCCGCTGTCTGTTGACGAATAAGTAATATCTTCGGTTTTATATCCTTTTGATAATGCAATTTCCTTTGTTGTGCCGCCGTCGGGACAAAGCACGGTCACACCGCCGTCGGTTGCACCGAATGATGTTATACAGTCGGGTGCAAATACTTTGATATTTGAGCATTTGTCAAACGCAAAATCACCGACCGTATTGACTTTCGGAGGAAGTGTCAGCGTTCCTATTCCGTCAGCACCGTAAAATGCATACGAGCCTACAGATGTAACCGAGGTGGGTATATACACCTCATAAAGCGATGCGCAGTTTTTAAACGCATATTCACTGATTTCTTTAACACCTGCGGGGATATTATATTCTCCGCTGTATCCCGTAGGACACGAAACTATAGCAGTTTTATTTTTATTGCAGAGCACACCGCCGTGCGATGAGAAAAACGGGTTTTCTTCGTGGCACAGGATCTTTTCGAGCGAAATCACACCCGAAAGTGCTCCGTTTTCTATATTTTTAAGATTTTTTGATAATGTAATTTCAGAAACGGCAACGCATCCGTCAAATGCTCCGTTTTTAACAAGCTGAACGCTGTCGGGCATAACATAAGCGCCGTCTTTAGCTGTGGGATAGCGCACAAGCGCACCCATATCACTTGTATAAAGCACGCCGTCTTTTACGGAATAATTGCTTGATGCGCTTATTTCAAAGGCTGTAAGGCTTTCACAGCTTAAAAATGCCGACGCAGGAATAAGCTCAATACTCTTCGGAAACGTTATCTTTGTTATTCCGATGCACATATTGAACGCATCCTCGGAAATTGCAATAACTCCGTCGGGAATTTTAAATTCCCCTGCTTTGCCGGCAGGACAGCAGATAAGCTGTTTGCCGTCACGGCTGTACAAAGCACCGTTTTTCGATGTGAATTTTTCATTGTCAGACGACACACTTATCTCTGTAAGAGCAACACAACCCGCAAATGAGCTTGAATGTATAGACGTTACAGAAGCAGGTATTGTAATCTTTTTCAGTGTGGGCGAATACATAAATGCACCCTTATCTATTTCTGTAACGGGAAGACCGTCAATGTCTGACGGTATATCCGCCGTTTCGTCCTCACCCTCGTAGTGTGTTATCGTGATCTTACCGTCATTTACAGTATAAAGCATACCGTTATATACATTTTTTTCGACCGTAACACGGCACTGTGCCGTTTTGCCCGAATATGTATCATATACGATAACAAATGCCGTTCCTGCATTTATCGCATATAACGTACCATCGCTGTCAACAGACACGATACTGCTGTCCCCTGATACAAATCTTATATCAAAAAGCGTATCTGAAGGTGTGCAGGTGTATTCAAGCTTGTACGTTTGTCCATACTTGAGCGACACATCTTCTTTATTCAGCTTTATATCAGTTACAAATGAATAATTTTTATATGATTCCGCCTTTACGATACAAAATCCGAAATAATTAACATCTTCATCGGAAATAAGCGTAATATTCACCGTGTCACCGTTAACGACAAGCGTTTTACCTGCAAGCTGACCTGCGGTATATGTTCCGACATTTTTGTTGTCCTTGTCCATAACGATGATAAAATCCTCACCGTCTTCAACATAAGTATCAGCTGAAAATGTTACGGCTATTTTTTCGGGGTTTCCCTCAACGGTGTAGCTGTATTTCTTATTCAGTCCGTTTTCATAAGGATGTGATGACTGTAACGGCGCAGACCTGTCTGACACATTAACATTAAGGCTCGTTATTTTTGCACCGCTTACGCTTTTTGCAAAAACTACAGCACTTCCGTTTGCAACAGCCTTGATCTTGCCGTTTTCAATTTTTACAACATCTTCATTTGAAGATGTCAAAATTACATCCTTTACCTCTGCATCTGCAGGCTCAACGGTAATTTTCGGAGAAATGACATCGTCAACCTTAATATCTATCTTCGATTGCTCGAATTCTATTTTTGACACCGAAACATTTCCATTATAGCTTGCCTCGGCGTATTTGTTTCCGTTTTTCTCAGCATACGCTTTTACATTTTCAGATCCGTAAAGCACAGCACCGATTCCGAAAAATGCCTCATCTGCAATATCAGTACCGTTTGGTATCAACACGCTGTCAAGTGAATAACATCCTGCAAATGCAAGCTTTTCTATTCTTGCTGTGTTTTTTGAAAGAACTACGCTTTCCATATTGTCACAGCCGTAAAAAATTCCTTCGGGTATATTTGCAAGGTTTACATCGGCACTTTTTAAAGCTGAGCCGTAAAATGAATATTCACCCGCCTCTTTTACATTACTGAATATAAAAGTTTCAAGCGATGAACAACCGTAAAATGCATATTTTCCGACTTTACTTATGGAAGTCGAGCGTGATACGCTTTTAAGCTTATCCATTCCGTAAAAAGCATAGTCGCCTATTACATTTACATCATTCAACACCGTAAAGCTTTCAGCCGATACATCGCAGAACTTAACAAGCGTTGTCAGATTTTTTGTGTAAAGATTTCCGTTTTGTGTTTTGTATGCGGGGTTATTATTCGAAACCGTTATCGATTTAAGAGAAACACAGCCGATAAACGCCGATGCATCAATGGAGGTTACTGTATCGGGTATGATTATCTCATATATCGATTTACAATCTTTGAACGCATCCGCACCGATAGCGACGACAGGTTCTCCGTCAATTTCTTCGGGGACTGTAACGGTATATGCGTCATTTTTATCCCACGAGGTTATAGTGACACCGTCACCGCCTTCGGTATAAGTATATATATCAGCACCTGTTACAGTAATGGAACATACCGAAAACAATGTGCAAAATACAAGCAACAGAGCAACTGTCCTTTTAATCATCGTGTATTACCTTTCGAAAGTTAATTTTGATACCATTACATATTGGTACACATAATTTATAATACCATATATAAATACAAAATTCAACACAAAACGAAATTATTTATAAAAAAATTAACGCAGACATAATGTCTGCGTTAATGATTCTTATTTATCAGCTGTACATTGCATCGTACCAGTCATTGTAAATATATACAACACCGTTTTCTGCTTCGGGATTCATAAATGCTGAATATGTTTCATTCTTTCTGATCTCTGCGTTAAGCTGTGAGAAGAATGATTCATAAAGATCGAAAACGATCTGGTCGTATTCTTCAGATGTTGTGTACTGAAGTGAATCGATAAGCTTCTGATTTGCCGCAATAAGCTCTTCATTAGCTGTTGTCTGAGCAACATTTTCATCAAGTGCAGTCTTTTCAGCAGTTGCTTTTTCTTTTTCCTGTGCAAGCTTTTCTTCAACAGGAGCGATTTCAGCCATAATAGCATCTACAGCCGCCTGTGTAGGCTCCATAGCTGTCTTTGCAGCATCAAGCTTAGGCTGTGCGGCATCAAGCTTCTTCTGTGCATCAGCAAGAGTATCCTGCATTATCTTGATGTTCTTCTGGTAGAAGTCGAGCATTTCGAGGTCGGGTGTTTCAGATGCGTTGATCTCATCGATCTTAGCCTGTGTGGTTGCTATATCAGCAGTCTGCTTTTCAACAGTAGCTGTATACTTATCAACCTCTGCCTGAAGTTTTGTAACTTCATCCTTGAAAGGTTTGTTTGCTACGTTTGCCGCATCAAGGCGAGCCTTGATACCGTCATACTGCTTCTGGATAGGATCGATTATAACTCTGAAGGGCTCATAAGCCGCAACAAGCTTTACATAATCCGCACGGAGTGTCTGAAGTGTTGCCTCAGCAGAAGTGATCACGTTGCCGCATTCTTCAATCTTTGCAAGACGTGCCGCTTCGGGATTATAATCATTTACTTTCTTGAACATCTCGTCGGAAAGCTGTTTTGCAGCCTTGATAAGCTCTGCGTTGTTTTCATTTTCAAATACAAAGCCGAGGTAAGGAGAAACGAGTGTTGACTTGTTTGTTTCCTTTGCCTTTTCCCAGATATCAAGTGACATATCTTCTTCGGGATATGCGATGAATGTGTTACCTGTTGTGTAAATATTCATCATATAATCGTGGTTAAGACGAACAAGCTTACCTGTGTCTTCCTCGATCTTATAGTTTACACCCTTAATACCGTACTGAAGAAGGTTTCTGAACTCAGAATTTGTGTTAAGAAATGTGATAAGCTCCATACATCTGTCAGCATTTTCAGCATACTTACTGATACCGAGCATATACTCACCGACAGTTTCTGTTGAAGCAATGGGCTTTTCAAGAACCTTTACGATATATTTGCTTGAATCCATCGTGGAGGGATATGCTTCATCGCCTTCTACAACAGCAAGCGCATACTTTGTATCCTTTGTGGGTTCTTCGCAGAAATAACCGTTACGCTCAAACTGCTTCATATACGTATAGAATTCTGTATACTGCCACTGGTTAAGAATGTTCTTCGGAACAGACTTCATACCTGTTGAGGAAGCATTTGAAACGTATGTACCGAATATTGTCGTTTCACCTGAGAAAATACCTACAATACCGGGTGCGTCAGCAAGGCTTATGGGCTTGATGAATGCATCTTCGTCAACCTTATCATAAAGACCTGCGAGTGAGTTGAGAATAGGAGAAACATCTGTTTCGCCTGCGCTTACAGCGTTAAGATACTTTATTGTTTCTTTGTCTGTAAGACCTGTTATCTTGGATTCGTCGATGCCGTACTTTGCAACAAGCGCTTTATCGAGAACGAGATATGTATATTCGGAAGCGAGCTGTCTGTTTGTGGGTATAGCGTAAGTGCCGTTACCTACCTTACCGCCTGCAAGAGTGTTGGGGTTAAGATAATGATTGAGCTCACTTGCGCTGCTTGCGAGCATTTCATCAAGCTGAAGCAAGAACGATTCGCCGTCTGTTGCATACGCTTCATCGCTTACGTACTTTGTAAGGTTTTCAGCTCCGCAGATAAGGAATACGTCCATCTGTGTTGCGCTTGCTGTGGGGTACTTTTCAACGGAAGCGCCGAGAATGTTGAATTCAGTTTCATAGAATTCAGTTTCTGATTCCTCTTCCTGAACTTCCTCTTTGTACCACTTGCTCTTTCTTGCGCCGTCATCCTTGTCAGCGGCAATGAGCTTATCAATAGCGGAATGACGCTTTGATTCCTTTTCGGAAGCATCGGCTTTACTGTCAAGCTCAGCCTGAAGTGTTCTTTCTTCCGCAATATCAGCAACGATCTGATCTATCTTTTCTTCATATTCGCTTTCCTTGAAGTAACGGAGAATGACCTGTGTTTTGAAGCGCTGTGTCGTTATGGAGTTAATTTCATCCTGAACGGCTTTGATCGCTTCGTCGGTTGTTTCGTCACCGGTCATAAGCGTAAGTACAACTGTTTTGGGCTTTCTTGCCGCAACCTCATCCTCGGTGATAACTTCGCCGCTGTTTGTTGCAGTACCGCAGCTTGCGAAGATCAGGGGCAACATTGTTGCAACAGCAAGAAAGAGTGCGAATAATCTCTTTTTCATATGTTTTGTGACCATGCCTTTCTATTGTTGTGAAGCACATGCTTCACACAAAAATAATTGAGTGGGTGCAAAACCCCTGTTATAAACATATACAGATATATACTACACCAAAAATATATTTCCGTCAAGTGCTTTTTTTTAAATAAAATATAAACAGGACTTGTAAATATATCTTTTTAGTCGAGATAATCCTTCAAACGCTTTGATCTGCTGGGGTGTCTTAACTTGCGAAGCGCTTTTGCTTCTATCTGTCTGATACGCTCACGTGTGATATTGAAGACCTTACCGACCTCTTCAAGCGTTCTCGTTCTTCCGTCCTCAAGTCCGAAGCGGAGGCGGAGAACCTGAGCCTCACGGGGTGTCAGAGTGTTGAGAACCTCATTGAGCTGTTCACGCAAAAGCGTATAGAATGCCGCATCTGCGGGTGCAGGAGAATCATCATCGGGGATAAAATCACCAAGATGGCTGTCCTCCTCCTCACCGATAGGTGTTTCAAGAGAAACGGGGTCCTGTGCTATCTTCATAATATCACGTACCTTTTCAACGCTCATACCGAGCTCAGCGGCGATTTCATCAGCACTGGGCTCACGTCCGAGCTCCTGCAAAAGCTGACGTGTTGTTTTTGTGACCTTGTGAATCGTTTCAACCATATGAACGGGAATACGGATAGTTCTTGCCTGATCCGCAATAGCTCTCGTTATAGCCTGTCTTATCCACCAAGTTGCATAAGTTGAGAACTTATAGCCCTTTGTATAGTCAAACTTTTCAACCGCTTTCATAAGACCGAGGTTACCCTCCTGAATGAGGTCAAGGAAGAACATACCCTTACTTACATATCTTTTTGCAATACTTACAACAAGACGGAGGTTAGCTGTAACAAGCTCCTTTTTCGCTTTATCGTCGCCGTCAGCCATACGCTGAGCAAGATACAGCTCTCTTTCGCTGTCAAGAAGCGGGAACTGACCGATTTCCTTGAGGTACATACGAACGGGGTCATCAATGGGAAGACCTTCCTGCGCCAGCATCTTTTCCATATCCTCAGCGCTTTCGTATTTTTCGACCTCGCTTTCGATCTCGTCAAATTCCTGCTCGCTGTCAAGATATCCGACGACCTCGATACCCATGCTCTGAAGAGTATCGTAAAATTTTTCGATCTGGTCAAGATCGATATCCACCTCTTCAAATGCTTCCATGATCTCGTTATTGGTAAGAGAGCCCTTCTGCTTTCCCTTCTCCATCAACGATTTCATAATATTTTTCTTTGTTTGTTCCATACAGGATTTCCTTTCCGCTAAAAAGCGTAATTATTTATTTCTCTTTGATTGTATCAGCGCTTCGATGTCGCTGAGTGTTTCAACAGGCATTTCCGATGCTTCCTTTTCTTTTGCAAGAGCTGAGGCGCTCTGTGCAAATACATCGTATGTATTGTTTGAAAGCTGCTGTCTGTCGATACGGATTTTCGTTATACGCCCTATTTCCTCGGGAGTAAAATCACCTGCAAGAAACGCAGGGTCGAATTTACGTTCCTTTTCAAAAATATCACGTATAGCTGTATAAACCTTTTTTCCGAAAGCTGTGAAAAACGTGTCAGCTGTCAGTATTCCCTCTTTTTCGGCTTTTTCCATATATTCGGGATTTATCTGCGCAATACCCAGAATGGCTTCCTCTGCCCTTGCCGCACGCACATTCTTGACCGTGTCGGGGTTTACTCTGTCGCCGAGTCCCATTGCGCTTCTGCGCACACCCTCGTTAAACTTTTTCTTTTCCTGTCTTATAAGCGAATAACGCTTCTTTTTAACATCGGTCTTTAAGCTTTCCTCTGATACATCGAAAAGCTTTGCCGCCTTTGCTGTATACACATCACGCTCAACGTCCGACGTCATAGCCGCAAGCAAAGCACACACCTCGCTTGATGCTTTTATTTTTTCTTCGGGTATTGCGATATTGTATTTTGCAAGAATAGCATCGCATTTGAACTGAAATTCACTTTTTGATTCATCAATGAGATGACGGAAGCGTTCCTTGCCGTACTTCTGCAAAAATTCATCGGGGTCAATACCCGCAGGCAAGGACAGCGCACGCACCTCAAGAGATGCCGCCGTAAGTATTGGAATGGCACGGTTTGTCGCCTTTCTTCCCGCTTCATCGCCGTCATAACAAATGACGACCTTATCCTTGTATTTTTTCAAAAGTGACGCTTGTTCTTGTGTAAAGGCTGTGCCGAGTCCTGCAACGGCTGATGTAAAGCCTGCACCGTGAAGAGCAATTACGTCTGTATAACCCTCGCAAAGTATAAAGTAATCCTCTTTTGAGTTTTTTGCAAAGTTAAGCGCAAATATATTCCGTCCTTTTTTAAAGGCGGGTGTATCGTTTGTGTTGAGATATTTCGGCTTTTCATCGCCAAGTGCTCTGCCGCCGAATGCAACGACGTTTCCCGCAGGGTCGATTATGGGAAATATCAGACGGTTTCTGTAATAGTCAAACAGCTTTCCCGACTTACCCTCACCGCACAAAAAGCCTTCCTTCATTTCAGCTGACGTATATCCCAAGGAGCGCAAGTGCATTGCAAGCGCACCGAAGCTATCTGGGCAAAATCCGATGCCGAACCTTTTACCGAGTGAACCCGAAAGCCCTCTTTTTTCAGCATAAGCCGTAGCGTTTTTATATTTTCCGCTTGCAAATTCGGAATTAAAAAATCTTGCCGCAGCCTTGTTCATTTCAAGTATGCGTTTTCTTTTGTTTACGGCAGCCGCAGATGAATTGTCAACAGGCATCGTTAAGCCCGCACGCTTTGCAAGCAGCTCAATTGCCGAAACATAATCAAGATTTTCAACATTCATTATAAATGTTATAACGTCTCCGCCTGCTCCGCAACCGAAGCAATAGCAGGAATCACTCTTGGTAAAAACCGTAAAAGACGGGGATTTTTCATTATGAAACGGGCAAAGCCCGACATAATTTGAACCTGCACGTTTTAATCCGACATAGCTGCCAACAACATCGACTATATCACAGCGTGCTTTCAGTTCTTCGATAAAACTACTGTCGAATCTCATGCTTTTCCTCCTCTTTTTCTCCTAATATACGCAAAAAAAGTCTTATTTTCTTTTTTACAAGCGCAAATGTTTGTAAATAAAATATTAACTTACATATTATTAAAAAAGTAAAGTTTACATTTTTCACATTGAAATAAATCATCCGATATTGTAGACTAATGCCGAGATATTTAATGAAAGGTAAAATATATGAAACTTATAAAATCATTTGTTTGTATCATTTTGGCAGTAATGCTCACGGCTTCTTTTTCAGGATGCTCCGAAAAAACAAAAAGCAGGCTTGAAATGACACCCGAGGAAAAACTGCAAGCGGCACTTGACGACCTTTATAAAGGCGGAAATTACGACATTTCCATCGACATAAAATACGATATAATTGACGGAAATCACACTACAAATATCAAAAGTAACATCATCAAAAATACAGATGAAAACGGAACTGTTGGTTATGTAAAGCGTCTTAACGGAGATTATCCCGATGAATATTACATAGATAACGCATACTATAAGCCCGACGGCACGCTTTCGCACCCCAACGCTCCCTTGACCTTGGAAAGCGAAACCCTTATATATGACTTAACTCCCGACGTTATGGGTGAATATGATTACGTTGACGGAGAAAATTTCAAAACCTATGAATTCACCGTTTCCAAGGACAAGCTTGCAAAGCTTATGACCGCAGAATCAAAAATGAAAGCGAACGAAGCAAAAGGAAGCGTTGTTCTCAGTCTTAACGGTTATCTTATGGGTATCAAGATAAAAGCCAAAACAGAACGCTGGATAAGCGAAAATATGTACTATGAGTATGATTTTACGCTTACCGTAACAGTCAATGCAATAAATGATAATACAGAAAAAATAGTTTTACCGTTTGAATATAAAAAGGAAAATGCTTGATCGGGTAAAATACGAGCTTTGATGATTACAAGAAAGGAATATTATGAAGAAAAAAACTTTGTCCGTAATTCTCTTTTCTTTGACTGTGATATGCTTCATACTGACAGCCGCACTTTTAATCAGTACCGTTTCATCTGCACAAGAGCTTAAAAACATAGACGTCGATACACTTTCAGAAAGTATCCCCGGCGGGGCTATTATAGGAGCTTTAATCGGAAATTTCGCTGTATACGGCAGTTTTATGTTTTTCGGATTTATAATTTCAGCATTCGGATTTTTCTCATCGTTAATAAACATAAAAATATCGCAAAACACCGCAGTAAAACGTGCATCTTACGCATTTTGGTGTTTTTATGCCGTTTTGCTTCTGTTTATTATCGGCACATTTGTTTATACTTTAACGGTTATCATATAATTAACAGTTAATTTGGAGGACTTTATGTGTTACGACAAATTAAAAAATCAGAAAAAAATCATTTCCAAGGAAATGAAAATGAATATCGTTTTATTGATCTGCGGTTTGTTCTTTTTCATACTTTTCTTTGCGGCGGGATTTGCATCTGCAAGTGCATTCTTATTTTTGCCTTTTCCTTTAATATTGATCTCGCTGTCAATAAAGTGGATCACGGTCACCGACGGTCTTCTGAAGCAATTTTCAAGTATAGAAGAAAACGGCACGCTTAACAAAACTTACACGTTGAAGCTGTGCAGTCCAAAGGTACGATTTATCAGATTTCCGTACAGTTCGCCTTACTCATCGTTTTCCCCTTATTACGGAATAAGTCTTGACGACGGCAAACACAGATATTACTATTATTTCAATGAAATTCTCAGATATGAAAAAAACAGTTTCACTGAAATCACAAAAAAGTTTGATAAAAATATCGTTATACAATGTTATCACGATACTTTCATTATCAAAACAATAGAAAATGATCCGTTTTTTGTACGCATAAGATACGGAGCATACTGCGAATAAAGCGAATGGAAATACCCCTGTGGATCTTTAATCCAGGGGTATTATCAGTTTATTATAAATTTTCAAACGGATCGATGTTTGCATTACGTTCTACCGAAAAGGTAACGACATTACCATCGCTGTGGCAGTACACATCGCCGTTTATGTCAGTTCTGAACACCTTAACATCGGCATCACGCAATCTGCTCAGCGTATTCATGGAAATATCCTTTTTTTCAATACTTATAAAACATTTATTTTGGATTGACAAAGTGAAGCGTTTACGGTATAATTAATTGATTAAAATTTTCGAGGTGTATTTTATGAGTTCTTTTTCAGATGAGTTCAGATTGATAGCAATTATTACTGTTTTTTCCGCATTGGTGATATTTGTACAGCTTTTACCCTGCTTCAAATTTAAAAACAAATTCATCAAGCTTATACCGTCTGCGGTTATCACAGCTTTTGCGACAGTATTTTATATTCTCGGTGAACGTACAGAGGGGTGGGACTCTCTTGCTTATGGAATTCTCGTAATATTTTGTCTTATTTTGCTTTTAGTTAGCGTTGTAAGTTGGATAATCGGCGAGATAATTAAAAAAGCAAAAAAACAAAACCAGCAAAAGTAAGCATTTAAATTAAATCAGTTTAACATTTAACTGCCACCGGGTAGAAAGATGCAAAAAGCATCCGTTTACACATCGTTAGGTCTTTGAAGATGTGTATGCGGATGCTTATTTTAAGGAGATATAAATTGAAAAACTATTTTTCGAAATCGGAGATAATTTTATGGTCTTCGTCTGTTTTACTGATAATTTTATCATTTTGTCTTTTTGACAAAGAAAATTTTATGACGCTCATCGCATCGCTGATAGGTGTGACGTCGCTTATATTTAACGCAAAGGGTAACCCTTTCGGACAATTGCTGATGGTAGTTTTCAGTATTTTATACGGAATTATATCATACACGTTCAGTTATTACGGTGAGATGATAACGTATCTCGGAATGACGTTGCCGATGTCAGTATTTGCGCTTGTTTCCTGGTTAAAAAATCCATATAACGGTAAGAAATCCGAAGTCAAGGTGAATAGTGTAAGCAAAACAGAAGTATTGTTTATGTGTGTTATTACTACCATTGTAACCGTGCTTTTCGGTTTCATTTTGGAATATTTCAACACCGCAAATATAGTACCGAGCACAATTTCCGTTACAACAAGCTTTATTGCCGTATATCTGACATTCAGAAGAAGTCCGTGGTTTGCACTCGCCTACGCTTCAAACGATATTGTACTTATAGTTCTGTGGATAATGGCAAGCTTGTATGACACAAGATACATTTCCGTTGTCGTTTGTTTTTTTGCATTTCTCATCAATGACATTTACGGTTACGTAAATTGGTGCAGGATGAAGGCAAGGCAAAGTAAAGATTAACAATTTTGGTATTGAAAAAAATATTCAGCTATAATACAATGGTCGAAGACTAACCATTTCAGTAGATATAAAGGTGATATATGAAAATATTATATACACTCTGGCAATGCACATACGGAGCAATACAAACATTATCAGGCTTTATTGTTTTTTTGATGCATTATAAAAACAAACATTTTTGGTATCACGGAGCACTCGTTACCGTATGGAATGACACAAGCAGTGTGTCACTCGGAATGTTTGTATTTATTACAAAAGAACCGTTTTTCGCCGAAAAATACAAAGGTCAGATATCTGCCAATGAACTTTCAGAACGTCTTTTGGTACACGAATACGGTCACACCGTACAATCGCTTATTTTAGGTCCTCTGTATTTTATCGTTATCGGAATACCGTCAATGCTATGGGGATTTTTCGGAAGTAAAAAACGCAAGGAAAAACAAATTCCCTACTGCGCTCTTTTCACAGAGAAGTGGGCGAACCGTCTTGGCGAGGCGGTAACGAAAAAAGAATCACTCGGTGACTTAATTTTGGAATAATTTATAAAATAACGCACTATAAACGCCGATTTACACCTCTGCTGCCGAAAGTTGCGTGATAGTTGGTGGAAGCAACCGCCTTTCTGTATTGCGATAGGTAACATAATAATTTTAGTGATTCATATTGAAAAATCATCATACTTATGATATACTGTAAATGTAAGATAAGTTCACAGAACAGGAATTCGGCGAGGTGATATACGTGAAATCAAAGAAAAAGAAAATGATCGCACCGATCGTTGTGTCCGTAATCATAATATTATATTGTATTGTTTACTTTGGCTTTTTAATCTCAATGTTCGACGGCATCTGGAAATATATATTGGGAATAATTCCTTTTCTGCTGTCGGCAGTAATGGTCAATGTATGCATAGAAAGAATCAGAGAAATAAGAAAGGGTGAAGAAGATGATATTAGTAAATACTGATTACATCAGCGGAAAAGAACTTGAAACATTGTTGCTCGTCAAGGGCAGCACGATCCAATCCAAACACATCGGAAAGGATATTACTCAAAGCTTTAAAACATTGGTAGGCGGAGAGCTGAAGGCCTACAATGAAATGATGAACGAAGCAAGAGCTCTGGCTACCAAGAGAATGGTTGCCGAGGCAGAAGCCTTGGGTGCAGATGCAATTGTAAATGTACGTTATGCATCCTCCGCTGTTATGCAAGGAGCCGCAGAAGTTATCGTATACGGTACAGCGGTAAAATTCATTAACAAGTAAACCGCTTTGCAAAAAATATGAGGCAAGATCTATCCTTGCCTCTTTTTTTTGATCACCGAAAAGCGGTGATACGCCTCCCCTGTGGGGGTACGGTGGGAGGCGTAGATACTTAAATATTTACCTTATAAAAATTGAGGTATTCCACTTTAAATGTGGAATACCTCTTTTGTGTTGATTATTTGCCGAAGTATCTTTCAAGAAGACCTGCGAAAGCTTTGCCGTGGCGAGCTTCGTCTCTTGCCATTTCGTGAACTGTGTCGTGGATAGCATCGAGATTGAGCTCTTTTGCTTTCTTTGCAAGCTCAAACTTACCGAGTGTTGCACCGTTTTCAGCTGCTACACGCATTTCAAGATTCTTCTTTGTGGAATCTGTAAGCTCTTCACCGAGAAGCTCAGCAAACTTTGCAGCGTGCTCTGCTTCTTCGTAAGCTGCCTTTTCCCAATACAAAGCGATTTCGGGGTAGCCTTCTCTTGCGGCAACACGTGCCATTGCAAGGTACATACCAACCTCGGAGCATTCGCCCATAAAGTTAGCACGGAGTCCGTCCTTGATGTCTTCGGGAACGTCCTTTGCGATACCTACAATGTGCTCTGCAGCCCATGTAAGCTTGTTTTCAACAACTTCTTCAAAACGGTCGTCACCCTTTACCTTGCATCTGGGGCACTGTTCGGGAATACCGTCGGACATAATGATCTCACCGCATACTTTGCATCTGTACTGTTTCATAATTTTTTCCTCCAAAAAATCAATTATTAATTATTTTTATTAACTCTTCCATAGGGATATTCGCATCGACCATCGTCTTTATTGTAAGCCGTGAAAGTCTTTCTTTAATTATTTCATTCACGCTTGCAAAAACGTTATGGTATCTGCATCTGCTTTTATCGGGATTATTCAGGCAATCGTGTGTGGATAAAAGGCATTTTGAAATTGCGATTTCTCCGTCAACTGCTTCGATTATGTCCGCCACCGTCAATTCTTCAGACGATCTTGAAAGTGCATATCCGCCGTTTACACCACGCTTTGAACGAATGATTCCCTCACTTGTAAGCTTGCGAAGTATCTTCATTGCAAAGCCCTGAGGAACTTTAACGTTCTCTGACATTTCAGGTGCTCCGAGCAGTCCCTTCTGAGCCAAAAGACTGACGATCCTTAGTGCATAATCTGCTTCCTGCGTTATCCTCATATAGCCTCCCTTTAAATCTATACCTTTTTGGTACAGTTTTATTATACACGAAGAATATCGATTTGTCAATACCTTTTTTCAATTTTTTTGATTTTTTTAACAGCAAAAAAATAAGGCTGTGATTTATTTCACAACCTTATTTTATTCTCACTGTATTTCCACCATTACACGCTTTTTGTCAGCGTTTCCTGATGATTTCATGATAGCGCGAATTGCCTTTGCGATCTTTCCCTGCTTTCCGATAACCTTACCCATATCGCTTTGAGCAACAGAAAGAACGAGAAGAACCGAATCTTCCGTAACCGTTTCAGTAACAACTACTTCATCGGGAAATTCAACAAGGGCTTTGGCGATATCCGTCAAAACTTGCTTTTGTGATATCATTATGATTTCCTTCCCAAAATAATGCCCACTGAAATTACGGGCTAAAACGAAATGTTACGAATTATTCGGTGATGCCGGATCTCTTAAGAAGGCTCTTAACAGTTTCTGTGGGCTGTGCACCGTTTTTGATCCACTTCTTTGCAGCTTCTGCATCGATTTCGATCTTTGCGGGCTCGCAAAGCGGATCATATGTGCCGATCTCTTCGATGAATCTGCCGTTACGGGGTGATCTGGAATCTGCAACGATTACACGATAGTAAGGAGCTTTCTTAGCGCCTATTCTTCTGAGTCTGATTTTTACTGCCATTTTAATTAACCTGACCTTTCGTCTTTTATAATAAATTATTTATATAATTTCCATTTGGAATATTATACTTGATTAGTGTTTTTTGCGTCTGCCGAAGCCAAAGCGTTTTCCGCCTTTTGTAAGCTGCTTCATCATTTTCTGCGACTGCTCAAACTGCTTGAGCAAGCGGTTGACGTCCTCGACCTTCATACCGCAACCGTCGGCAATTCTCTTTTTTCTTGATGCGTTGATTATCTGAGGCTTCATACGCTCCTGCGGAGTCATTGAAAGTATTATCGCCTCTACCCTGTCTATCTGCTTATCGTCTATCTGCGCATCTGCAAGCGCCGCAGAATTGACACCCGGCATCATACCGAGGATATCCTTAATAGATCCCATATTACGCACCTGATCCATCTGGTCGAGGAAGTCAACGAGCGTAAACGTAGAATCACGCATTTTCTTTTCAAGCTCTTCCGCTTTCTTTTCGTCAAACGACTGCTGTGCCTTTTCTATAAGTGTCAGCATATCGCCCATACCGAGGATACGTGATGCCATTCTGTCGGGATGGAACGGTTCAAGTGCATCGAGCTTTTCTCCCATACCGATAAACTTAATGGGCTTACCCGTTACGTATCTTACGGAAAGTGCCGCACCGCCTCGTGTATCACCGTCGAGCTTTGTGAGTATAACGCCCGAAATATCAAGCATATCGTTGAACGTCTTTGAAACGTTTACCGCATCCTGACCGAGCATCGCATCGATGGTAAGAAGTATCTCCGAGGGTTCGGTTATCTCTTTGATATCCTGAAGCTCTTTCATAAGCGCTTCATCTATATGAAGACGTCCTGCCGTATCGATGAACACCATATCGTGTCCGTATTTTTTAGCGTGTGCAATACCTGCCTTTGCGATTTCAACGGGATCTTTACAATCCTCCATCGCAAACACGGGAACACCCACCTGCGAGCCTACGACCTGGAGCTGTTTTACAGCCGCGGGACGGTAAACGTCACACGCAACGAGCAAGGGTCTTTTTTCGAATTTTGTTTTGAAGTGGTTTGCAAGCTTTCCGCAGTGTGTTGTTTTACCTGCACCCTGCAGACCGACCATCATTATGACTGTCGGAGGACGTGAAGAAAATCTTACTCTTTCCTCCTGTCCGCCCATAAGCGCAACAAGCTCTTCATTAACTATCTTGATTATCTGCTGTGACGGAACAAGACTTTCAAGAACGTCCTGACCTACAGCACGCTCACTTACGATCTTTACAAAGTCCTTAACGACCTTGAAGTTAACGTCCGCTTCAAGAAGTGCGAGCTTTATTTCACGCATTCCCTCTTTGATATCGGCCTCTGTAAGCTTGCCTTTATTCTTAAATTTTGAAAACGCACGTCCGAGCTTGTCGGACAGCGAAGAAAACATCGCCATATATATTCTCCGTTTACTCCTGATGAGAAAGAATTATCTTTGCTTTTTGTATTATTTTTTCCATTTCTTCACTATGCTCGGGAATTTTCCCTTTCAAATCGTGAAGCATTTTCTGTATTTCCTCAACGTCACTCTGCATTTTTGAAAAACGAAGCGCAAGACCTAACTTTTCCTCATAATTCAAAAGCGCTTCTTCCGAGCGTTTGATACTGTCACGGACGCCCTGCCTTGTTATCCCTGCATCCTCTGCAATTTCAGCAAGAGAAAGATCCTCATTATAATAAAGCGTCATATATTCACGTGAGGACGGGGTAAGCAAGTCACCGTAAAAATCCAACAAAAGGCTTATATTTAAATCTTTCATTTTCCACCAACGTGTGTAAAGTAAATTGCTTTACATATATTATCACAAGTGTTCCGATTTGTCAATACTTATATTCATTTTAAGCGGTGATTTTTTTAAACTTTTTGTGAACTTGTATTCCATAAAAGAGTCCGGCTTATTCCGGAAATACCTTCCGGAACAAGTCGGACACCTTTATATTAATCAAACGAGAAGATTCTTCTCTGTTTCGGGATCAAAGAAGTGCATGACCTTGCTTTCAAACGTTACATAGATCGTAGCGCCGAAAACGAGTGACTTACGCTGTTCATCCGAAAGAGTGATCGTGGGAATACGCACGATGAGTCTGTCGCCGTTTGCCTCTTCAACGTGAAGATGAAGCTCGCTTCCCATCATTTCATTAACTCTTATCGTGCAAGCAATAGCCTCGTTTGAATTCTTGTCAGCCATAACGAAGTGCTCGGGACGTACACCGAGAATTATCTCTCTTGAACCGATGTTCTTTGCCTTGAGCATTTCAGCCTTTGCTCCGCTTACTTCTATCTTTGCGCCGTAGGGAGTTACGTAGTATCTGCCGTTTTCGCAAATAAGATCTGTCTTGAACGTATTCATCTTGGGTGCGCCGATGAATTCAGCAACAAAGAGATTATCGGGCATATCGAACACCTCTGTGGGTGTGCCGACCTGCTGAATGAAGCCGTCCTTCATAATTACGATACGGTCGCCGAGAGTCATAGCCTCTGTCTGGTCGTGTGTAACGTAAATAAATGTAGTATCGATCTTCTGACGGAGAAGGATGATCTCAGCTCTCATCTGATTACGAAGCTTTGCATCGAGGTTTGACAAAGGCTCGTCCATAAGGAACACCTTACTGTCACGCACCATCGCACGTCCTATTGCAACACGCTGACGCTGACCGCCCGAAAGCGCACGGGGCTTTCTTGTGAGATACTCTGTAATTCCGAGTATTTCAGCAGCAGCCGTTACCTTTTCGTATACAACATCCTGCGGAACCTTTTTAAGTCTCAGGCTGAATGCCATATTTTCGAAAACCGTGAGGTGGGGATAAAGCGCATAGTTCTGGAATACCATTGCAATATCACGGTCACGGGGCTGAAGGTCATTGACAACGACACCGTCAATTTCAACAGTACCGCCCGAAATATCCTCAAGACCTGCTATCATACGGAGAGTTGTGGATTTACCGCATCCCGAAGGACCTACGAAAACGATAAACTCCTTATCCGCAATATCAAGATTGAAATTATCAACGGCAACAGTATCTTTGCCGTATATTTTTTTAACATTAGTTAATTTAACCGTAGCCATATTATTCTCCTTTTATCCTTTTACAGCTCCACCCGTAACGCCTTCTACATAATACTTCTGAAGCATAAGGAAGACAAGTGTAACGGGGATAGCGACTATAACGCCTGCGGCGCAGAACATGGTATAGTGTGTATTTACATTCGTCTTTGAAAGCCATTCAAACATACCGACCGCAACGCTCATACCTGCGCTGTTTTCGTGGATCAGGTAGCTTGCGAGCATAAAGTCGCCCCAAGGAGCCATAAAGCCCATAAGAATTGTGTAAATAACTATCGGCTTTGACAAAGGCATAATAACCTTGTAAAAGACCTGAAAACGTGTAGCACCGTCCACTCTTGCCGCTTCGTCCAAGCTTTTCGGTATAGTATCAAAGAAGCCCTTTGAAACGTAATATCCCATACCGCTGCTTGCGCAGTAGACGATAATAAGGCCTACGGGTGCCATATTCATTGTAAGGCCAAGATCCGCAAAGACCTTGTAAATAAGGATCATCGTGAGAAATCCCGGGAACATTCCCAAAATGAGCATCAGATTCATAAGTGCTTTTCTGCCCTTGAATCTGAGTCGGGATAAAACGTAACTCATCGAAAGAATGAAGAACGTCTGGAAAACTGCAGTTGCAACACCCATAATACCCGTATTTCTGAACCATATAAGAAAGTCTGTTTCCTTGAAAAGTCTTGTGTAATTATCAAGTCCGAACTGCTTGGGCCACATATAGCTTACCTGACCTGTAGTTTCCACTCTGAAGGATTCAAGAACTATACCGAAGAACGGGAACATCCATATCACAGTCATAAGAATGAGCAGGACGTAAACTACCGTATTTCCGAGTCTTCTGCTTGCCTTTGCGCCGAGTCCTCTTTTTTGAATAGTTTTATTTTCTTTATTATTCATTACTTGTAATCCTCCTCATTTCTTGTTGACGGAATTACATTGTAAACCACAAGTGACAGCACCGCAACGACAACGAATACCAATATACCGATGATAGATGCCATATAGTATTTACTGTCAGTGCTGTTAAGTGTCATCTTATACAGCCACGTGATAAGAAGGTCGGTATAAGTTACCGAAACGCCGCCAGGAGTACCAAGCTCAGTATTAATAAGCTGGTTATTCTGCGTAAGCAGATAAATTACGTTGAAGTTGTTAAGGTTGCCTACGAAGCTTGTCAAAAGATACGGGCCCATAACGAACATCATATAAGGAAGCGTAATCTTTGAATACTGCTGCCATACGCTTGCACCGTCGATACGTGAGGACTCGTAAAGATCCTGCGGAATGTTCATAAGAATACCCGTTGCCATAAGCATAATATAGGGGATACCTACCCAGATATTCAAAACAATAAGCAATATTTTTGATGCTATCGGATTCTGCCACAGCGACAGCTGATTTGCCGCCAGCATACTGTCGGGAAGCCAATTCCAATCAATCAGCGCCTTACCGATAAGACCTGATGAACCGAACAGCTTAGCAACGTAAAGAAGCGAAACGAACTGCGGAATGGCAATAGTCATAACGAGTATCGTACGCCAGAACTTCTTGATCTTAATTCCCTTTTTGTTTATCATAATAGCGACAAACATACCGAGGAAGTAGTTTGTGAATGTAGCAAAGAATGCCCACATAAGCGTCCACGAAAGTATTTCGCCGAACGCAACGCCGAGACCGCCTTCGCCGAAATCGAGCAGCTCGTTGAAATGGTCAAATCCCATCCACGAGAAGAGATTTGAAAATCCGTCGTGAGCCGCATCATAGCTTGTAAAGGCGATAAGCACCATATAAATTATAGGCAACACGGTGAATGCAAAGATACCGCCGAGCGGGATAGCAAGAAGTGTTTTGTGGAACTGGTCGTCAAGAACGGATCTCAAATCATCCTTGCCGCTTTTTACCTTTTTGCCCTTTGCGGTGATATTCATACAAATACGGCACTGTCTTACCTGCATACGCCACGTGCAAACGAATGCGACGATGAAAATAACGGTTAAAAGACCGTACAAAAGCACCTTGACAGAGTCATCACCCGGCACCCATATATCCGTATCGTATATCATATCGTATTCGAATTTACCCTGAACAGTACCGACAGTTGCTCCCTTTTGGAACCAATTTACCTTTGAAAGCCAGTAAAGACCGCCGCTGGGTACAAACATATAAGCAAAGAAGACAGCCTCGAAAACGAGGAACAAAATTCCTCTTAATATCTGCCCATAATAGAAATTACCGAAGCCGAAAATGAGGAACGAAAGCTTTACAGCCCAGTTACCCTTTGTGAACGTGGTAATTATATCGACAAATTCATCCTTGACAGCCAGACCGCAATTCTTGAACAAAGTAAGTATTGCTAGTCCGAGCTTCTTGAAATATGACGGAACAGAGCAGAAAAATAACTTCAGCTTATACAAAAAAGCAGAAGCTTTATTAAGTTTTAAATAATCTAAATCGTTTAATCTTTTCATATTCAGAATATAGCGATTTTCTACTACTCCTTATAGAAATAAAAAGGCATTGTTAGCAGGCGCAAAGACACTGTTTGTTCTTTTACACCGGCTAACAATGCCTTTTTGGCTTTGGCAAGGGCTGAGCCCTTGCCAAAGATTTAGAAAATACTGTTATAATTATTCAGCGGGAACCAATGTGATCTCAGCTGTTGTATCTTCGTTGATAACAAGCTTGATAAAGTAGTTGCCAGCAGTTTCTACCTTGAAGTTAGGCTTGTCGGAAAGCGGAATGCTCTTATCCGCATTTGCAGCATTGTCGCCGTATGCAGTCTTCCAGTCCATACCAAGACGAACCTTGAATTCACCGCCTGCGTCGATTGCAAGAGCTTCCTTGGATGTCCAAGTTCCCTTGGGATCTTCCTTCATTTCGAAGTCTGTATTCCAAGTTGTACCGTTAACAGCACCGATTACAGTAAATGATACTCTCTGCTCAGGTGTGAGCTCAATGAACTTCTTAACTGCATCAGCGTATGCGTTAAGAGCGTTCTGGAGATCGTCAACACTTTCAGCGGACTTTGCAGCTGCGCCGAGGTTCTTTACCGTATCCCAGAACACACCTGCGATCTGACCCTGGGGAATACCGTTTGCACTCTGCTTAGCAAGAGCTGCAAGGGAAACGTTTGCCTGAACTGCTTCAGAAGCCTGAGCGTCCTTGTTGGAAGGACCCCACTGGTAAGCGTTGAATCTTTCAAGCTGGCAGTCCTTATTTGTAAGGAACTGTGCGAGAAGTGAAAGAACTGCTGCACGCTTAGCATCTTCCTGGGGCTTAACACCCATAAGCTTGTAACCTGTGTAGGAACCGAGGTGGTAGGAAGTACCGTCTACTTCAAAGGAAGGAAGGTCAGTAGCTGCAAGGTTTTCACCGAAGTGAGCAACAGCAGCTTCTGCGTTCCATGTACCTGTGACAACTACGCCTGCATCCGTAAATACATTTGCATCGTTGTCGTGTGCAGTAGACTTAGCGAGCTTCTGCATACCCTTCATAGCGATAAGGCCCTTGTCAGAAGAGAACGTATCGTCAACGGAAACGAATTCGCCCTTTTCGTTAGTTGTCCAGTTGGAGTGACAGCCTGTTGCAAAGAAGAAGGATGCTGTGTACCAGGAGTCTTCGAGGTTGTAACGAAGCTTAACGTTGTTTGCTTCGCAAGCAGCTATAAGCTTTTCAAGGCTTTCAGCTTCTTCCTCTGTGATGATGCTCTTGTCGTAGTACATATAGTAACCGTTGTCGCTTGTCAAAGGATAAGCGTAAAGTGTACCTGCAACAGAAGCTGCAGCAACGGAGCCTGCATCGTTGTTCGCTGCAACCGTTTCAGCAGCGCCCTTGCCGGGTTTTGCCAAAGCAGCAGCCTGAACAAGACGAGCGAGCTGGTCCTGCGCAAAGCAATAAATATCGGGGGCAGTAGCAACGTCAGCGATAACCTTGGAGCCGGATTCAGCTTCCGTTACGCCTTCGATCTGTGCATTGATTACGATACCGGGGTTAGCTGCTTCAAAAGCATCTATCTGCTTCTTGAAAAGGTCTGTTACACCTTCTTTTTCGGAAACCCACATTGTAATGTCGTAAGTGCCGCTGAACTCACTTTTCTTTTCACCACAGGATGCAAAGCAAGCAGCGACCATAACAACTGCCAAAACGAGTGATAAGATCTTACTCATTTTCATATGAATAAATCCTCCTTTAAAAATTTTTATAACGCTGTAGCGTATTGTGTATTATACCATTATTTTCTTTTATTGTCAATAGAAATAATGTTTTTTTTGTTCTTTTAGGTCATTTTTAACAAAAACTTTTTTTAGGTTTTATTATTCTGTACAAAACGGCATTTTCAAATTCATCGAAAAAGAAATTTTTTAGGCTTTATAGTTATATCATGCAGGTATTTTCTTCAGTATCACGCTCGTTTGTGCTCCTATCGTAAGCACACCGTTTTCAAAGCTTACCGATGATGTACCGATAACGTCGCAAAGCTCCAAATCCGGAAGGTCTATATATTTTCCGACCTCTGCCGTCATTTCTTCTGATGCGGTATTGTGGATAATTACGGTGCTTTCGCCCTTATATTCAATAGCAAAGCCGCCTAAATTATCGTCGCAGGATATTGACTTGTATACCCCTCTTGCAATTTCGGGATATTTACGGCGGATAAGCAGAAGATTTGAATAGTAATTCAGCATACTGTTTTCATCAGATTTCTGATCCTTGACCGTTGTTTTTATCTGATTCTTTTTGGGATACGTTGCCCCCGTGGGATTTTTCACCGTATCGCCGTCGCCCCACATCATTGCAAGACGTCTGTTTGCATCTGTATTTGCACTTCCTCTTGAGCCTCTGAGTCCTATTTCCTCACCGTAATATATCACGGGTGATCCGGGGGACAAAAGATAAAGGTTTGCCGCCATCTTCATATTTTTCTCACCGATAAATGTGCCTGCAATTCTGTCCATATCGTGATTTGACAAAAACGGAATTACCATACCGTCCTGATTTTTATCAAGCACCGCTTTTTGAAAATCCTCAACGTATCCTGTATACGTCGAAAGTGAAAATCCCTTCGCCGCCTTGGCTACAGCTCCTTCCGCCTGCGCCATTGCAAAATTGAAGCAGTTCATCGCTCCGTAGTATTCAAGTATTTCCGCTTCGCCCGACCAACATTCACCGACGCAGTATATATCGGGTGAAAGCTTGCGAAGCTCGCTCATATACCACTGCCAGAAGTCAACCGACTTTTTCGTATCGTTGAGATAAATATACTTAACGGCATCGAAACGGAAGCCGTGAACACCAAGCCCGAGATAATATTTTGCTATATTGAGTGCTTCTTCCCTTACCTTTTCATTGTCATAATTAAGCTCGGGCATATCACCTGAAAAATTACATTCATACCAGAAGTCTGTTCCGTCTATTTCCTGATATGTAATACCGCTCTGCTTTTCGTCGGTCTTTACGCAGGAATAAAAATCGTAATATTCGCTTTCCGTATCTCCCTTTATTCTGGCTTCCTTGAAATAAGCAAACCAATCGTGGAAAGACGACGTGTGGTTTATTGCAATATCAAGTATGAGCTTTACGTTACGCTCGTTACAAAGCGCAATAAGCTCCTTTAAGTCAGCCTCTTTACCGAATCGCCAATCTATTTCGTAATAATTCATCGCATCGTATTTATGATACGAGGGGGATTTGAATATCGGCGAAAGCCATATTCCCTCAACGCCAAGGCTTTTTGACGAGCCCATATTTCCGTCATTGAGATAATCAAAACGGTTGATGATGCCTCTTATATCTCCGACACCGTCCCCGTCGGAGTCCGAAAACGAGCCGACGAATATCTGATAAAACGTTCTGTAGTTGTCGTTTATAGGTTCGATCAAGATCGTTTCATCTTCCGCCGTGGTCTCGCTTTCGGTACCTGCACCGCCGTTATCCGTACAAGCAACAAATGATGACAATATCATCAAAAGTGCAAGAATCAAAGAAATTTTTTTCATTTTTTGCTCCTTATCCATCTAATAATACATCGTTAACGTAAATTCTTATACTTATCTTATCAACAGTTACAGAACCGCTTTCACGCAAAATAACGTATTTGCCCGCGTCAGTGCCGTTGGCAACAAGATTCCAATCACCGTCGAGCGTATACGGAAGTGCTGTTTTGTGGGGATTTATGACCGCCTTTGCATATCCGCCGTGACCGTCATCAAAGCTGATGACCGTCATTCCCGAACCAAGCTGTTCATACGATATTTCCGTATCACTATCTGAAAAGATGTCATATCTGTTTCTCATCTGAATAAGCCCTTTATAATATAGCATCGTTTCATACTGTAAGCTTCCGTCCTTCAGAGATGACCAGTCTATGTTATTTACCGAATCGTCGGATCTATAGCTGTTTTCGTCGCCGTTCTTCGTTCGGAGCATTTCCTCTCCCGCTTGCCAGAACGGTGTACCCTTTGATATCATAATGAGAGAAGCACCGAGCTTGTTCATTTTACATCTGTCTTCGTCCGTGCTGTCGGCAGAAGAAAGCAAAAGCTTGTCCCAAAGCGTGTTGTTGTCGTGTGCGCTCATATAGTTTATGACCATTGAATTTTTTACGCTCCAGCCTGCGCCGGCACCCGCACCGCCTTTAATTCCGAAGATGACTTTTGAAAGATTTGCACCGTCTGCACCGCCGTTTATATAGCCCTGCGACGTTTTTTCAAAGACACTTCCCTTAAGTCCGTCACGCATTGCATCGTTGAATACCGCAATACCGCCGACAGCATCGCCCGTAGGTACGATATTACTTATCTCATTTTGATTTGCCTGTGCCGAGCCGTCGACGGTTGCACCCATCGTCCAGCCCTCGCCGTATATTACAGCTTTCGGGTTTATGGTATGCACGGCGCTTTCGATATTCTGCATTGTTTTAAGATCGTGAAGCCCCATAAGGTCAAAGCGGAATCCGTCAAGCTTGTATTCCTTCATCCAATACGAAGTCGATTCCACCATAAATTTTCCGTACATATATCTTTCCGATGCCGTATCGTTTCCGCATCCGCTTGCAGAGGTGTTTTCACCGTTTGAGGTATACCTGTAGTAATAATAAGGAACTATTTTATTAAAAGAGCTGTTTGAGTCGTACGTGTGGTTATAAACGACGTCCATAATGACACCGATACCTGCATTATGAAGTGCCATTACCATTTCCTTGAATTCCTTTATTCTTACCTCACCGTTATACGGATCCGTTGAATAACTGCCTTCGGGCACGTTATAGTTTTCGGGATCATATCCCCAGTTGAACTGTTTTTCGGGATTTTTTTCATCTACCGATGCATAATCGTAAACAGGAAGAAGATGCACGTGTGTTACGCCAAGTGTCTTGAGATAATCAACACCAACGGATTTTCTGTGTTCATTTACAAGTCCCGTTTCGGTAAAAGCGAGATATTTACCCTTGTACTGCGATGATTCTATTTTATTTGAAAAATCACGCACGTGTATTTCCCATATAACGGCATCTGAATAATCCGAAATGGGTGAATTATACGTTGATCTATCCCAGCCGTCGGGGTTTGTTTTTGAAAGATCCGTGACCATTGCACGTTTTCCGTTGACACCTGCAGATACCGCATACGGGTCAACCGCCTCCTGTGTGCCGACAGCCGTCGTTACGGTATACGTATAGTAAGTGCCGTGAGAACAGTTTTCTGTACTTGACCACACGCCTTTATCGCCCTTTGTCATTTCAACGGTTTTATACGCTTCTCCACCGTCGCCTTTTTCAAAAAGGTTAAGCGTTACCTTTGATGCTGTAGGCGCCCAGAGTTTGAACACGGTAGTGTCGCCGTTTACGACAGCCCCGAGGTCGCCTTTGTCATAATGATAATTCGATGCAAAGTATTCACTGTCGAATATCTCCGTGGGAATAACGGCTTTACTTCCGTATCCGTCTATCTGCAAACGGTATTTACCGCAGATATCAAGGCTTTCTTCGGTTTCTATATAACCCGACGCAGATTCCTTACCAAGAGTTGAAATACTTTTTATTTTAACTTCATCATCACCGTTATAAAGCTTCACCTCGGAAATATCCGAGATTTTAACCGCAGGTGTAAGAGTGTATTTTATTTTTGATTCGTCAACCATTCCCGCAAGTGAGAATTTTTTAATTTTTTCCAAGGTTTTGCCTCCGTCCTTGCTGATAAACTGATCCGCTGTGCCCGATTTCAGATATATCACCGTTTCTTTGCTGTCAATCACGGCAAATCTGTCCTGCTCGTAATCCTTTACGGCGCTACCCCAAGTGCTTCCGCCGGGCTCAGAGCATTCACGTCTTACAATAAATCCGACTTGTTCTATGCTTCCCGGAACGTTTACAACGACCTTTGCACCGTAGTCACATTCGTGAAAGGTGTACCCCTTTCCGTCTTTGCCGTCCCACCACATCCATACGTCGCAATTTTCGTACGTACCGCCATACGTCCAGTATAACGTGAGCTGATTATATCCATCCTCAAGCGGAAGTGTGTATTCTTCCCCATTTATTATGTCCGTTTCGTGTGAAGTTATATCTCCGTTTGCCGCGCACGAGGAAAATATCATCACAAGCATGATGACGAGCGACAGAATATTTATTTTTTTCATATTTTCTCCGTAGTGATAATATAGTTTGTAAAGTAAATAATATCATATTATATTGTCATTGTCAAGTTATAAACCGCTATATAAGAGCAAAAGGCTTACCCGAGAGAACGCCCAGGTAAGCCTTAAATACGTTTAAAATAAGTGAACCGTTTTTTATTTACTGCACTTATGGCATTCGCCGTTACAGCCTGCACAGCCTCCGAGGCATTTTCCTTTCTTCTTATCCTTTGCCATTGAAATTATGGCAAGCACGACAAGCAAAAGCACGACGGCGCTGATGGCTATTGTTGAAAGATTTGATACTATAAATTCTATCATATTATTTAAGTTGCTTTTTTGGTCTGAAAAGCATAAACAGCATAAACCAAAGCACAAGAAGAGCAAACACAAATCCGACAGCATTAATACCGCCCGTGAGTGCCGAGCCGAATTGGTATATCATAAGCGAAACGCAGTAGGCAAAAATACATTGATATGAAATTGCAAACGCTGTCCACTTTCCGCTGTTCATTTCTCTCTTTATCGCTCCCATTGCGGCAAAGCACGGTGCGCACAAAAGGTTGAACATAAGGAATGAATATCCTGCAAGCCTTGTCATTTCACCGATATTAAGTATGCCGAGCACGCTTGCTATCTCTTCCTTTGCGACAAGTCCCATAAGAGTTGCCAGTGCAAATGCGGCATCACCGAATCCAAGCGGTGCAAATATCCATTTTATGCTATTTCCTATCTTGCCCAAAATACTGTCGGCAAGCTCCATATCAGGATCAAATACGAATGATCCGTCAACCGTACCGAAAGCACTTCCTGCCCAAATGATAATGGAGGAAAGCAGAATGATCGTTCCTGCCTTTTTGATAAATGACCAGCCTCTTTCCCACATAGAGTGCAAAAGATTTTTAAGTGTCGGCATATGATAAGCAGGCAGCTCCATTACAAACGGTGACACATCGCCTGCAAAAAGCTTCGTTTTTTTCAAAATGATTCCCGACAAAATAACGGATACGATTCCCGCAAAATATGCACTTGGTGCAACCCACCACGCATTATCGAAAAGAGATGCGGAAATAAGCGCAATAACGGGAAGCTTTGCGCCGCACGGAATAAATGAAGTCGTTATGACCGTCATTCGTCTGTCACGCTGGTTTTCTATCGTTCTGCTTGCCATAATACCCGGAACACTGCATCCCGTTCCGACGAGCATCGGAATGAAAGATTTTCCCGAAAGTCCGAATTTTCTGAATATACGGTCGAGCACGAACGCAATACGTGACATATATCCGCACGCTTCAAGAAACGCAAGGAATAAAAACAGCACAAACATCTGCGGAACAAAGCCGAGAACTGCGCCGACACCGCCGATAATGCCGTCAATAACAAGCCCTTTGAGCCATTCTGCACAGCCCACAGACGAAAGAAAATTGTCAGCAAGCACGGGAATACCCGGAACTGTTTTTCCGAAAAAGCTCCAGCTTTCACCGAAAAGCGCATCATTCGTCCAATCTGTAACAAACGTACCTACCGTTGTTACGGAGATATAATACACAAGGAAAATGACAACGGCAAAAATGGGAAGTGCCGCAAATCTGTTCGTGAGCACCTTGTCTATTTTATCAGAGGTTGAAAGCTTATATTTATCTTTCTTTTTATAGGATTTTTTCAGAAGCGTTTCAATATACGTATATCTGTCGTTGATAATAATGCTTTCCGCATCGTCATCAAGCTCTTTTTCAGCCGCAACGATATCCTCCTCTATATGTTTAAGGATGTCAGGGGAAATGTTAAGGTCAGCAATTGCCTTTTCATCACGCTCAAATATTTTAACGGCATACCACCTCTGACGCTCTGACGGATCATCGTGAAGCACAGCCTCCTCAATATGCGCCAGCGCATGCTCAACAGGGCCCGAAAACATATGCTTAGGCGGTTTTCTTTTAGCGCTTGATGCCTCTATTGCCGCTTCTGCCGCTTCTTCTATTCCGTCACCCTTCAGCGCCGATATTTCAACTATTTTGCAGTCAAGCTGCTTTGAAAGAAGCTCGATATTTATTTCGTCGCCGTTTTTGCGTACGACGTCCATCATATTTATCGCAATTACAACGGGGATCCCAAGCTCAATAAGCTGTGTTGAAAGATAAAGATTTCTTTCAATATTCGTTCCGTCAACGATATTAAGTATTGCATCGGGACGCTCATTGAGAAGATAATTTCTCGCAACAACCTCTTCCAGCGTATAAGGCGAGAGAGAATATATACCAGGCAGGTCCGTGATTATAACGTCGTTTCTCTTTTTCAGCTTTCCCTCTGTTTTTTCAACAGTTACCCCGGGCCAGTTACCTACAAATTGATTTGATCCCGTCAAGGCGTTGAACAAAGTTGTCTTTCCGGAGTTGGGGTTGCCCGCCAAGGCAATTTTAATTGACATAATATCTCCTTTTGCCGTTCATACGGCACTATGTAAATGCAGTAATATATGCAGTTGTCTATTGCTAACCGCACGTCTTAAAAAACGAGGGGAATCCCCCTGTTATTCAACCTCGATCATCTCGGCATCAGCTTTTCGAAGTGAAATTTCATATCCTCTGACAGTAAATTCAACGGGATCTCCAAGAGGTGCTACCTTTCTTACGGTTATTTCAACACCCTTCGTTATGCCCATATCCATTATTCTGCGTCTTATCGCTCCCTGCCCATGTACCTTCGTAACACGAACAGTTGCACCTACCTTTACATCTTTCAATGTTTTCATGTGGATTCTCCAAAGCAAGAATTAGAGTTAGCCGTGGCTAACTTGGTGATATAATATCACAAAAAATTTGATTTGTCAATACTATTTTGCATTTTTTTGCTTTATTTTCAACAAAACTTATTATTTACATTTCCGCACTTGAATACAAAAACATAATATGATATTATAACCAAAAAAATGAAAGAAGACAGATATGCCAAAGGTTGAACTTTTAACATACACCCCCGATGCCGACAAGGTGGTAGCGGCAGCCGCAAAGCTTTGCTATGCAAAGACGGACATTGATACGCTTTTAGATAATCTTACACCTGAAAAAACAGAGAATTTTTTAGAGCTTCTTTTTTCACTAGGTCATCAGAGCCCCATAGAACACGCCTCATTTACTTTCGGCATTGAAGGCGTTTCACGTGCGCTTCTTGCTCAGATAACACGTCACAGAATTGCATCTTTCTCCGTTCAGAGTCAAAGATACGTTGATAAATCTTCATTTGAATATATCACCCCTCCCGAGATTGCCGCAATTCCCGAGGCAATGGCTGAATTCACAGCGGCAATGGAGGAAGACTCAAAAAGATATGAAAATTTAAGAAATATTCTCGCTAAGGCTCACTATGAAAAAATGGTACAGAGCGGTATGTCAGAAAAGGAAGCAAAAAAAGCATCTGAGAAAAAAGCAAATGAGGATGCACGCTTTGTTCTTCCCAATGCCTGCGACACGAGAATGATCGTGACGATGAACACAAGAAGCCTTTATAATTTCTTCACGCTCCGTTGCTGTGACAGAGCGCAGTGGGAAATAAGAGAGGTTGCACGTCAGATGCTTATGCTTTGTAAAGAGGCTGCACCGCTTTTATTTAAAAATGCAGGCCCTGCTTGTGTCAGAGGAAAATGTCCCGAGGGCGCATACTCCTGCGGAAAAGCCGCAGAAATGAAAAAATTGTATTCAAAATGATTGAATAAATACCAAAAATAACGGAAATACTCCTTTTGAAATCTGACAAAAGGAGTATTTTTTATGAAATTTTTAGTAGGATTTACTTGTCTTGCGCTCATCATCGGCATTTTTTCATCTTCACTTCCCGTAAACGGTGAGATAGGCTTATACGAAAGTGTCGCCCGTCTTCACGTGCTTGCTAATTCAGACAGCGAAGAAGATCAAGCACTGAAGCTGAAAGTGCGTGACAGCATACTTGATCAAATGGAAGACAGTATGAAAAACTGTACCACGGTAGAAGATGCCAAAAAGTCACTTGAAGAAAGCAAGGATGAAATACTTAACACAGCCAAAAATTGTATAAACAGCTTGGGATACGATTACGATGTAGTAGTTGAGCTTGGTGAAGAACAGTATCCGACAAGAGTGTACGAAAACGTAAGCTTGCCTGCGGGTGCTTACTATTCCGTACGTGTAAAGATAGGAGAGGGTGAGGGCAAAAACTGGTGGTGTGTTCTATTCCCGCCCTTGTGTGTAAGCTCAGCTATAGCAGACAACAGCGACGAGCTTGCCTCGGTCGGTCTTACCCCGAATGAAGTAAACATACTGACCAATTCAGAAGAGCCCGAATATGAGATAAAATTCAAATTTCTTGAATTTTTACAAAAGACCTTCGCTTAATTATTTTACTTTATATCCCGCATTTATTATAGCTTCTTTGAGCTTTTCGTCATCACACGCCGAATTAAGAGTTATATAAACCGCGCCGCTTTTATAGTCGGCTTCAGCACTTTTAACTTCATCAAGCTTCAGCAAAGCATCCTTAACTCTCGCCTCGCAATGTCCGCACATCATACCTTTTACCTTTAATACCTTAGTCAAGCTGTCGGAGCTTTCCTCAGCTTGGCTTTTTTTCTTTTTGTCCTTTGACGGATCGTATATCTTGAAAAGGTTTATTCTCAATGCGTTTGTAACAACAATGAAGCTCGACACACTCATTGCCGCCGCACCAAACATCGGATTCATTTCCCAGCCAAGTAAATAAATAAATGCTCCTGCGGCAAGCGGTATACCAATAACATTATAAATGAATGCCCAGAAAAGATTCTGATGTATCGTTTTGAGCGTTTTTTTGCTGAGCCGTATGAGAGCAGGCACATCGGAAAGCTTGCTTTTCATAAGGACAACGTCTGCGGAGTCTATTGCTATATCGGTTCCTGTGCCTATTGCCACACCGAGATCGGCACGCATAAGCGCAGGTGCGTCATTGATTCCGTCACCGACCATCATCACACGCCCTTTTTGTTTCAGCTTTATAATTTCTCTTTCTTTTTCTGTAGGCAATACCCCTGCAACAACATTTGAAATTCCCGCTTTTTCAGCAATCACACGTGCTGTTGTTTCATTGTCCCCCGTAAGCATAACGACATCTATTCCCATATTTTCAAGCTCTTTTACAGCCGCCCCGCTGTCTTCTTTTATAACATCCGCAAGTGCTATGATTCCCGCAAACATATCACCGAGCACAAAAATTATAGGTGTCTTACCTGACTTTGCAAGTTTTTCTAATGTTTTCTTAATTTCATCGCTTACTTGTATTTTTTTTGAAATAAAATCCAAATTACCGCCGTAAAAAACATTTCCGTTTACATTGCATTTTACACCGTTACCGAAAAATGCTTCAAAATTTTCAGTTTCATATGGGATTATACCGTCAGCTTCTCCCTTTGAAACAATGGCACGAGCTAACGGATGCTCGCTTTTAATTTCAAGCGACATTGCGAGCTTCATAAGCTCTTTTTCAGAAATACCGCCCGACGGAATAACATCTGTTACCACGGGCACACCCGATGTCACAGTTCCCGTTTTGTCAAACACAACTATGTCGGTTTTTCCCGCTTGTTCAAGTGATGCTGCGTTTTTGAAAAGTATTCCGTTTTTAGCACCTACTCCGCCGCCAACCATAATGGCAACCGGAGTTGCAAGACCGAGGGCGCACGGACAACTTACAACAAGCACCGATATACCTCGTGCTAAAGCAAATCCGACACTTTTATCAAGTAAAAGCCAAATTGCTGTTGTTAATACAGCTATAAAAATAACTATCGGAACAAAGACACCCGATACCTTGTCCGCAATCTTTGCAATAGGCGCTTTCGTTGCGGCGGCATTGCTTACTGTTTTTATTATCTGCGATAAAATCGTATTTTCGCCAACGCCTACCGCTTTGCATTTTATATACCCGGAACAATTTATTGTGCCGGCACAAACATTTGAACCGATTTTTTTGTCTACAGGTATACTTTCTCCCGTCAGGGATGATTCGTCAACAGTACATATACCGTATATTACAACACCGTCGGCAGGTATAGATTCCCCTGCTTTTACAATAAATACATCGTCCTTTTGTATTTCCGATACAGATACTGTTTTTTCTTCATCTTCATATATTACAGTTGCGGTTTTGGGAGAAAGATCAATAAGCCCTTTCAGCGCATCTGTTGTTTTTCCTTTGGATATTGATTCCAAAAGCTTTCCGACTGTTATCAGAACAAGAATCATCGCAGATGATTCAAAATAAAGATCGTGCAAGATCTCTTTTGCGGAGTTTACATTTCCGTCAAGCGTAAACTGCACCATATTTAAAAGTGATGCCATACTGTAAACAAATGCCGCAAATGATCCGAGCGATACAAGTGTATCCATATTCGGCGCTTTGTTTATAATCCCCTTTATACCGTTTACGTAAAATTTACGGTTAAGCGTAATTATAACGAGTGCAAGGACCATCTGCATCACAGCTATATAAACGGGTGTTTCAACAAAAAAAGGAGGTAACGGCAAGGACAGCATAGTATGTCCCATAGAAAAATACATAAGAATGATAAGAAAACCGAAGGATGTGAAAAGTCTATGCTTTAAAGCACTCGTTTCATCACCGTTTTTTTTGTTTTCTGCGCTTTTTTCGTATGCACCGTATCCGGCTTTTATAACTGCTTTTATAATATCGTCAGAGGGCACATCCCCTTCAACTGTCATAGAATTCGTCAAAAGGCTGACGGAGCATGACGTCACACCGTCTATTTTTCCGACAGCCTTTTCAACACGGGCAGAGCAAGCAGCACAACTCATTCCCGTTACATTAAATTGTTTCATATTATCCGCCTTTTTTCAGTTTAGATAACAGCTTTTGTATAGGCTCAAAGCCGTGCTTCGCCACAAAATCCGTCATTCCGCATTTCAAAAGAGTGAGCGTTATCTTATCATATTTATTGGAAATTTTAAAAAACGTTGAATAATGCTTTTTCAAAAATCCTGCCGCCTGCTCTTGAACGGGTGTGTGTAAATAAAATTCATTACACAAAGTATTTTTAAGATATTGATAAAAATGGCGCAAGCACATATTATACAGCTCTTCATCAAGGTCCTTGAATCGTAGCATTCTTTTTTCGAGATGACTTGTAAGTGCCATCGTGTTTTTCTGTTTCGGTGCTGTTATTATACTGTTTTCACGCTTTATATAACAATACAAAGGAGATTCAAAAAATACAAGCTTTTCCGCCTTTTGCAATAACTGCGGTACAATCTCATCGTCTTCATACGCAGCACCTTCTGTAAAGCGCAATCCGTCAAAAAGACAGCGACGGTATATTTTACTCCACAAGGCACAAGAATTGGTATAATGAGTTGTATATATACGCTTTAAAGACTCAATGTTATTTAATATCTTGAGTGACGGAAGCTCATCAGGATATTCGATCTGCAACTTATCAAGAAATCTCGTGTGCGAGCATTGAACGATATCAGCATCATATTTGAGTGCCGTATCATACAAAGCCTTGTACATATTCGGCGAAACAATATCATCTGAATCTACCCAGCCGATATAGTCACCTTTTGCCTCGTCAAGTCCTCTGTTTCTCGCTGAAGCAACGCCTCCGTTTTCCTTATGCACAACACGCACTCGATTGTCAAGCCTTGCAAGCTCCTCGCAAATTTCTCCGGAATTATCTGTAGAACCGTCATTAACAAGTATTATCTCCAAATCACTATGTGTTTGTTTGAGAATACTTTTAACGGAATTTTTCAGTTCATCTGCGGTATTATATACAGGAACTATTATGCTGATCATTTCGAAAAAATCTCCATTTCAGTTTTTAAATACTTATTTTTTAAGTGTATTTACAAAGTTTCCTATTCTTTCAAGCGCTGCTGCTATATGCTTCAGCGAATATGCGTACGATATTCTTGCAAAGCCCTCGCCGCATTCACCGAATGCAGTACCGGGAACAATGGCAACACGTGCTTCATACAAAAGTCTTTCGCAAAACTCCTCAGATGACATTCCAAATACACCTATATTCGGAAAAACGTAAAATGCGCCTTCGGGTTCAAAGCACGGTATTCCTATTTTACGCAAGCCGTTCACAAGAAAACGGCGTCCGTAATCATATTCACCTGTCATTTTGAAAATATCGTCATCACCGTTTTTAAGCGCTTCTATTGCCGCAAACTGGCTCGTTGTGGGAGCGCACATAATGCCGAACTGATGAAGCTTCAATATCTGCTCTGTCACAGGTGCAGGTGCAGCCGTATATCCCATTCTCCAGCCTGTCATAGCGTATGCCTTTGAAAAACCGTTTACAACGATCGTTCTTTCACGCATTCCGGGAAGCGATGCGATAGAAACGTGCTTCTTTCCGCCGTATGTCATCTCGGCATATATTTCATCTGAAAGCACCATGATATCGGTATCTCTCAGCACCTCTGCGATCTTTTCAAGATCATCATACGTCATAACAGCGCCCGTCGGATTATTCGGAAAAGGCATTATAAGAAGCTTTGTTTTCGGTGTTATTGCCGCATTTAGCTTTTCAGGCGTCAGCTTGAAATTGTCCTTTTCTTCTGTAACAACGCTTACAGGAATACCATCAGCCATACGGCAAAGCGGCTCATAACAAACAAAGCACGGTGTGGGTATTATCACCTCGTCTCCCGGATCAATAAGCGCACGCATCGTCATATCAATTGCTTCGCTTCCGCCGACAGTAACAACTATCTCACGTTCGGGATCATAGGAAAGGTCAAATCTTCTTTTAAGATAATTCGATATTTCCGTACGCATTTCAAGAAGTCCGCTGTTTGAGGTATAATACGTCTTACCCATTTCAAGGCTTTCAATTCCCGCTTCTCTGATATGCCAAGGAGTGACAAAGTCAGGCTGACCTACGGTAAGCGCCACAACATCGTCCATTCCGCCAAGCATATCAAAAAACTTACGTATTCCCGACGGCTTCAGGCTTTGTGATTTTGCAGACAGAATCTTTGAATAATCCATCACAAAACACACTCTCTTTCATCTTTCTCGGGCATTTTATATATTACGCCCTTGTCTTTATATTTTTTGAGAACAAAATGTGTTGCAGTCGATACAACGTCTTCAATGGGAGCAAGCTTGTATGCAACGAAATATGCAACCTCTCTCATTGTTTTGCCTTCAATTATAAGCATAAGGTCATAACCGCCCGACATCAAGTGAACGCTCTGCACTTCGGGATAGTTATATATCTTTTCAGCAATTCTGTCAAATCCACGGTCACGCTGTGGCGCTACCTTCAGTTCGATAACAGCGCTCACATATTCACGGTCTGTTTTATCCCAGTCGATAAGTGCTTTATAGCCAAGAATAACACCGTCATCCTCAAGCTGTTTTATTTTATTTTTTAGTTCTTCTTCATCAAGATTGCACATCACTGCCATTTGTTCCGTTGTCAGTCTTGCGTTTTCTTCTAAAAGCTGTAATATTTGTTTCATAGGTAAAACCTCTTTCTGTAATTTACATTAAGTTGATTATATCATAAATTTTCTCATTTGAACAGTATTTTTTCTGAAAAATCCGATTAAAAATTAAGGCTGATTCAAAATCACTCGAATCAGCCTTAATTTTAAATTGTCATTCTTTTATATAAATGTAATTGAAACGCTCGTTCGGTGCGGCATCACCCTTATCCATAAAGTGCATTATGTCACCGTCAGCAACGGAATTGTCTGCCCATTTGAATTCGAATTCTTTATCGGCTTTAACAAGAGCTTTTGCGACCTTTATCTGAATGATGTTACCTCTTACGGTAAATTCAGCATCGCCGACTTTTTTCATAAACCACTTTCCGTCCTTGAACATCTCGACAGAAGCAAGATTTCCGTTTTGGTATCTGTTTATGATGTAGTTATAACCATACCAGCCTGTTTTGTGATCTCTGTCTGAATTTATAAAGAGATTCATCCAGTTTGTTCCGCTGGGTTCGGTAATATTCTTTGCACATTCAGCGAAGAAATAAAGATATTCGTCGTCAGATGATACCTTCATTGTGACAAAGTCGTTACGACCTGTGTCATTTGTATAATGGAATCCGCCGACATAAGACATAGCGTCACGCTTTGTAACATCGCCTTTATAGTCAAGGTATTCAGGCCCTACGTCATCCCACTGACAAAGACAACGGCTGTGAATATCTATGGTCTTTTGTCCCGTCGCTCTCGGAATTTCTCTTGTTCCCTTGTATCTTCTGATATTTGCAACCATCTGATAGTAATAATTATCTTTATAAAGACCGTTAACAGCCTCTATATCACGCGAAAATTCACCGTTAAGGTTGTCTACAAAGTAGTTGCATCTGAACGGGTCGGATTCCTCAACTATGTATGTGTTAGCAATTATCTGACCCTGAGCGGGGTTTTTACCGCCGGGTAAGAAGTTATCCCATCTGCCTGCCCACCATTCGTTCCAGCCTGTTATCATAATGCAAGGGGGATCAATGTTGTTTATGGCGTGGTCAAACTGCTCCTGAAAAGCAAGTCCCAAAGGAGAAGTTTTGTCAACGAGTGAAAATCCGTAGTCGCGGTCTGTTTCATTCGGGGGCTGTTTGCCGTTACAGTAGCTTCTGCCTGTGCTTGTTCCGAATCCGTTTGCCCAGAAGCCGCACATAACAATAGCCTGCTCAACCTCACCCATTTCTGATTTGCCCGGCTTTTGCGGATGCATATCCGCCCACGGCCAAGCGCCCTTTCCGTCCGTTTCGGTGTACCATTCGGCATCAGTTTTCGCCCAGGATGTACGGAACGTGAAAAAGTCACGCTGGTATTCCGGAAGTGACTCAAAAAATGCTCTCGGCGCTAAAAAGATAGGCTTTTCATTCCATCTGAACCAAAGCTTTTTGTAGTGACCGTCTTTGTAAAATGCGCTCCAAAGGGCCTCAAATGAGCTTTTTGCAAGCTCAGGCGTGTCACCTGCATTAAACATAATTTGAGGTGTCTTGTAGCCTTCCTTGCGAATCTCGTTCCATACTTTCAATATCGTTTCGCAAATAGGTCTGTAAATAAGGCCGTTTGTAACATCAAAGAAAATGAAATCAATTCCCGCATCTGCAAGCTGGTATGCGTGCTTGCGAATTACCCATTCATCATCAGAACGGTAATATCCGAAATACGGCTCTGCCCAATAATGTCCAAAGCCACGGCTTCCCGATGACATAACCTGTTCAAACTCTTCTATTCCGCCCATAGCATACGCAAGGGAGTGATCCATAAATCCACGGTCAGTTCCTTGATGCCACATAAAATAAAATATACCGACCTTTTTATCCTTTTTTTCAACATTCACTTCAAGCGGTAAGGCTCTGCCGAGATCATCCGTCGCCGCCCAAGTATCCTGATAAAGATCAACAAAATCTTTCATTTTATTCTCCTTGAATACAGAAAATTTCACACATTAAGTTCTTTAGTATATATTAGCATATTAAAAGAAAAAAATCAACCCATTTTTTGGATTTATTGCATCATACACGACAGCATTTAATTTAATGTGTCTGTACCTCGACCACACATTTTTTCACCCGTTTTGTTTATTTTATGTAATAGATCGTAGGGGACGATGTCCTCGTCGTCCCATTTCAAACCCATTTTTATTTGTTTTATGTAATAGATTGTAAAGGACGACGTCCTCGGCGTCCCGTTTCATTCCCGTTTTTGTTTGTTTCATACGGTTTGTCGAGGCGCCAACCCCTACACATCTCGTTTATAACACCTCAATTAAAAAACAAACCCGGCACGGTAAAACCGTGCCGGGTAGTTTTATTGAGTTATGAATTGAAAAGTCTTGTGCCGTCTATCGGAACGTGGTAACAGATGCCATCGTGAGAACCATCGTCTATGACCGGGGTATAGCATCCTTGCTGACCGTCCATAAAAATATAGTCACGTCCCCAAACATATCCACCACACTCACCTTGATTTAATGTACCAAGCTCAACATCGCAAGTTTTTGCAATGTGAGTGCAGATCGAAAAGTCCTCATAGACTATTCCGGGTTTACTATATAATTTTTTCATATTAAGTACCTCCGTTAATTAGCCTTTGCGGAAAGTGTTTCGACCCAGCCGGCATACATTCTGTCAAGTGTACTGCCGTTTGCACTTGAAACAAGACTTACACGTTCTGTAACACTTACGGTATTTGTAAGCTCATCACTTGCTTCGCCGTCGGCATTGTATGCCACAACAGTAATCGGCATGTCACCCGCTTCATCAGCACGTACCGTGTATTTCCACTGACGTTCAGCGGTAAACCAGGACTTTGTATACTTCGTAACTTCAACACCGTTAACTGTGATGTGATCTACATCTGAGCTTGTGTTTACGGTTACCGTAACCGTTCCGCCCTGTCTTACTGTTGTTTTGGAAACAGAAACATCAAACTGCTCGGGAGCGAATACGTTCGGTGTTTCAATTTCAATATCAAGCCACGGCATTGCCATTTTCTTCATTGCGGCAACTGCTACAGTGCCCGTTTTCTGTGTTACCTTAACAACACCTTCAGCTTTCGCCGCATCACTGTCTGCTTTGCTTGCATACGTAAACTTCAAGTTAGTGATAGAAAGTATTGCGGGTCTTGTTGGATCATCCCAAGCGGTACTTTCATTTACAATGACAATCGTACCGCCATTAAGCTTTGAAATGTCATAATACAAATCGGTTGATGATTTGATATTGTCAATCTTAATCTCATTTTTGATTTCAACTGATCCGTTGGCACCTTTAACTGCATTATACATTTTCACAGAAACGCCAACAACAGAAGCATCACTTGAATCTGAATCAAGAAATTTACCTACTGCCTTCATCGCAATATGAACCGCTGCAATATTTTCTTTGTTAAGATCAAATGCAATCGCCTGACCCTTCATAAGATAAACTTCGTTATTAGGTCCGTAATTGCTATAATCAACAATGTTAAATTCATCGTTTTCTGTTTCGCCGCTGTAATTAGGCTTACCATCAATAAATATTGTACCCGTAGTAACATTGCCGGCTGTCAAGTCACCAAAACTATTTGCACCAATGAGAATATTTCTTAATTCTTGATATACTGGCCAACCTTCGTTGTCCTTGATATAAGCATCCTCTATAACCTTATCATTTGCGCCATTATTTGCAGGATCATAAATACGCACGCCGTCAAAGAAGAAACTGTAACTACTTCTGTGTGAAAATTCACCCTCAGAATAAGATGTCGTCAAATATACCTGATATTTTCCGTATGTCATATCCTTGACTTTTATAACAGGAATCTGATAAAGAGCATCCTTGACAGTACTAGAATCTGTATTTACTTCCCATTCTCCTGTTTCAGCATTATAAATATAGCCGTAATATGTATCTACAAATTTTGTTACAACAGGTTTTTCGATAGGTAATCCGTTGCCACCAATTGTAAGAGCACCATTACTGATATCATACACTTTCACTAAAACAGGACCTGAACCTACACTCGAAGCCGAAATTATGTCAAAACCTGTACCATAGAATGTAAACGATATCTCTCCTTCATATCTGCCTACCTTCTTACCGTTGGGTGCTGGCATACTAGAATCAGCTTTTGTCTTGAAATACTTACTTCTGCCGTAGGAATACGTGTAAGAAGTTGAATAAGCATTATCATAACCATAAATGTTATTCACGTCATTTGACGTAAGTTTACCTGGGCGATCTTGCGCCTGACTCGTACTTAACAAACTTCCTGCATTCTTCCAAGAGTTATATGTGCCATCGGAGGAATCAGGGTCGGTATAAGGATCTTCAAGATATTCCCCTGCCTTAAGATCGTAAACTTCGAATTTAGCAAATGATTCTTCGTAGTAAACGGTCGTTGCAGGGATTACAGTTACATTTGCATAATAGTAACCTTGTACAGCAGAATCACCTGTATACTCAGCAGCATATGAGAATACGTCCTTGCCGTCAAATTCCATGCTTCTAACTTGACCGTTTGTATCATAATCTTTGCCTCTGACATAATATTTTATACTGTCTAAAGGAATATTCTGATTACCGTTAGTAGCATTAGGCTGCGTAATATTCGCTGCGCCGTATTTCGTATTAACTCCCTTTTTAGGATCGCCATTGCTCTTTTGGAAATTTTGATGAAGCGTCTTGCGATCTTCTTCGGTATCATGGAGACCTGTAGGAGCAGGGTTAGGAGATACGGATACAAGATTTGCTTCACCCATAAAGAGAATGTCGTTTTCCATTACATTGATGTATGCATCAAGTGCGTAGTCAACAACTACCGTATCGTCTACGGCGTCAACATCTCCGAAGATAGCAAAGTATACGATAGTATTCATATACGTATATTCTTTGCCGTTTTCTTCAAGCTTATTTGAAGAAGTTGCCGCAGAACCGATCTGTGTTACATATGTTGTTGCAACAGGAACATCGCCTTTTGTAATTTTCCAGTGCTGCGGCAAATTGCTTGAAGATGCCGCAAAGACTTGATACTCTGCAGCTTCATCATAAAGCACGTAACCGCCGGGAAGCTGTTGTGAAGCAATAATTTTTCTATCTATAAGCTCTCCATCATTAAGTTTGAAATTATAGTACATGATATCGGGAAGCTTCTGCGCCGCTTCAAATGAACCCGTCTGACCTGTTTTTCTGTTAACAAGCGGCTGACCGTCGTCATTTACGAAATAGAAGCCGACACCAACATATGCTTCATCCCATGCAACACGGGGGGATGCGGGATCAAGGTGACATTCTTTGCCAAGATAGTTTGTATACGTGAGAGTTGCATAATTGTTTGTCAAATGCATTCCACCTAAAGCCTGGCCTTCCATTGCACCGTCGAGATATACATCATAGCCGAGTACGTATTCGTCGTCCGGAATATCGCCGAGAAGCCAGAAGAATGTTTCGGGGGCTATTGTTGTACAATCAGCGTACGTATTGGGAAGCTTTGACTTATCATCATCAGTAAGCGTAACTGCTTCAGTACTTGTATTGTACCAAACATTCATACCTCTGATGATACCGTCAGAGCCTAAAATATTGGTTGTACTATTATTGATAAGCGAGCTGAAAGCTTGCTTTCCATCATCGCTGAACGTAATAGTCTCAACGGGTGTACCGTTTGCTGTCTTACGCTTACCTACCATATTTTCGGTGACCTTAACACCGTCGATTACCGTACCAACTTCCCAATACTTATACAAGGGATAAGAGGTGAGCGTTATCGACGTGGGATTATCAAGCAAAAACGTTTCTTCATTTACCGTATAGTAGCGGTCCATTTTGAGTCTGAAATCATCACCCAGCTGGTCTTCGTAAACGGCGTCACCCGATGTCTTAACATCGTTTACAATGTTACTGAACGCATCGATAAGACCTTGTTCATCACTTGAAGCAAAGAATTTACCGTCACCTGAGGAAATGCCCTTTACTATATCATTCAACATATCTATTGACATACCACCCTCGGGTGACAAAGCAAACGCAACAGAATATATCGTTGCACCGAGACCGTAAACGTTCTCAATATGATCCGCAGCAGCACTGTCGGGGTCGATTATTTTGTAGAGCTTTGTGGGATCACCCTTGATTGCCTCAGCTGTCCACTGCTTACCGTTTCGGTTATAATACTTGTTAAAGAGACTCCACAGATGATCAGCAACAATGCCCTGCGGATCTTTCTTATTGGATATCGTATACGTTTTAGAAGATTCTCCGACCGGCTGAACAGTTACAGAAGTAAGATCAGTTCTGAAATTGTCATGCCAAGCTGTATTTTTGTTACCGAATGTACCGGATGCGACTTCATCAAGCTTACCGGTAATATAATATGACCACTTGGAGTTACCGTTCTTATCCTTGTACTGGTATCCGCCGTTGGCTGTAGAACCGCCTGTAGCACCGGCATTCGTTCTATAGGTGCCGAAGTAGTTATACTGATATGATGCACCGTCAGACATAAAGAGTACTGTCTGTTTTCTGTTTTCGCCACGCTGAATATTCTGAGCCTGCTTTTCATACAAAAGATCGTATGCAAGCTCCATAGCACGGTCGTAGTTTGTACCCTCACTCAAAGCCAATGTAGAAAGAGCCTCAGTTATAACTGTTGCTTCGGGGTCAGTTGCCGGATATTTACCTTTCAGTGTATTGATATCCTTAGCAATACCATTCAAAAATGTTGTAACAGCAGAATCAGTTACTCCTACGAAAGGAATGTGTATCTTTGATACATCCTGCAAGTTATAATGCGCATAAATAACAGATCCACTCTTTGAAGGAATCAACGGAGAGAGCAAATGTGTTTTATCCATAAGCGTTTGTCCGTTAAAGGATGCAATGGATATGTCAATATCAGGAACAATACCATTTTCGTTTGGTGTGCGCAATGTGTTCAAGAATTCGGTAAGTGTTTCCATCAAAAGCTGGAGTCGCATCTTACAACCTTTCTTGGAACAAACACTGGAATCAAACTGGCTGCTCGTTGAACCGCACTTATGCACAGCAGAGTCCATTGACGTTGATAAGTCAAGAACGATTACAATATCACTACCGTTAGAAAGCGGAACACCGCTTACCGTAAGGTCGATATGGGAAATACCTGTTTCTTTATGGTTATATTTTGAAGAGTCGAGTGTCTTTGTTGTATTTACGGAGCCCTGGTCGGGATAGTCGGGATAATCGATGTTTACGGGTTCTTTAACGGTGAGATCATACTTAGTACAAACTGTGTATTCCTTTCCGTTGTAAGTGTACTTAACAGTCAGATCTTCATACGTTGTTTCCGATGTAACAGCAGTTGTAAAGTCCTTGTCTGTGTTATCGGAAAGCATATCAACTGTCATAGGATATGACTTTGTTACAACGCCGTCAGGTGAATGGGTTGTAACGTTTATCATTGTGCCTGTTCGTGCACTGCCTGCCGCATTGTAATCAACAGCGCCCTTACCGTCGCTGAGCCAGATGATAACACCGGGCATTTCAACAGTCTGCTGAGTATAAACGTAAACTCTGTCTTTTAAATACGGGTTGACCGAGCTATTCTGCCACTTAACAGCATTATCATCGCCTGTACCAAGATATTTTGCAGAAAACTGATTTCTTGCATCATCATATATCAGAAAATGTCTGTTGCGATTATAACCTGTAATAAATCCACCCTTGTTGTTATTGTAACCCCAGCTTGTGGAAGTAGTATCTGCCACTACCGTATGTGTTCCGGCAGGAAGGATTGAGTTGCGATACTCAACACTAAAATACTGTGAATCATAAGTTGATACAAGAGAAGAATCAAATGTTAAATCCTGATTCTGGTATGCAGTATTATTCCATGACCGTACAGCATGAATATATGTGTTATATGGGTCTACATTATTAACATTACTGGTTCGTAATCCAAAATAACTGTTTGGTGTATCTGCAGCACCGTTTTTTGTAAGTGCAAATGTCGTTTCATACAATGGATCGGTATCAATAAACAACTCGCCATTGTGGGATTCAACAGCTACTTCAACGGCACCTACACCGTTAACCTTTTCATCCGAGATGGAAAGCGCATATGCCATGCCTTCTTTATTTTCACTTACAATCATAAAATGATCAGAAGAGGCAAAAAACGTACCATTATCTTCGTGTAAATAAGTTTTTGTATGAAGAACAAATGCAGATTTTGTGCCGAAAGGACGAACATTTTTCGAACATGTATCCTTGGGAAGTACCGTTACATATGCATCCTCACTTACAGGGAGCTTTGTGCCGTTAACGTCCATTTCGTACGTCACCGTTACACGTGTGCCGCCGACATTTGTACCGACAAACGCACCTGTTGCATCCGCACTTGCAACCATATAGTTGGAGGATTCATACTTAAACGTTGCATCTTCAATTCCTTCAATGCTTGCGCCTGTGTACGTTTCACCTATCTTTATCGTTGCATCCTCACAGGTAAGCGTAGGCTTATCAACAAGCGTAAGCGTAAGACCGCTTGCAAGTGTAGCACCGTCGTATACGATCTTGAATGTACCACCGGAAATTGTTCCTGCCGCTGTATTCTTGTGAAGAGTAACACCACCGGTTTCCGAGTGAAGCATATTGAGCGTTACGGGAACCTCTTTTACGTTTATACCGTCGGAAACATATATCTTCGCACTTGTAGTAGCGGTAACATCACCTGTAAATGCAGATATGTTATTGTTTACAAGGCCATCAACCCACGCTTTTTCACCCGTAGGAGCTGCAGTGTCCTGAATCTTTTCATATATAAAAGTTTTACTGGAATAACGCTGATTATTATCCGCTGTATTCGTTTCAGCAGAGAACGTGGATCCCGAAAACCTCATATATCTACGAACCTTAGTATCAGCCGATGCTTTTCCTGCAGCATCTCTGAAGTCCACGCCATAACCACCCATATGAAGGCGCGTAAAAGCAGCATCACTATATGCAGGCTCCGTTGTTACAACACCGTTCTCCTGCGCCCTGAGTATTTCACCCGTGGCGTTGTTTCTGAACCAACCGCCGTCCGAAGTAGGAGTAGTTGATGCATACGACCACTCCATATACGGATCGCACGAATCAACAAATGAACCGCCAACCCAAGTTTGAACTCTGGATCCGCCTGCGGCAAGAAGTCTTCCGCTGGCAGTATTAGGGTTGCCGTAAACAGTAACAGTTCGTGATCCGGCATTACCGTCAGCTGTTCCGAGCAAGGCGTAAGCCCAATTGTTCGGATTTTTATACTCACTCACTATAACGTAAGTCTTTCCCGTAACAAGTTTCTTTGTATCATTAGCTTTATTATCATGATCCAAGCCATAATAAGAAGAATAGTAGTCGCTTGCCGAACCAGTATACGGTCTATGTCCCGCATTGACCAATTCATACTTTGTGAAGTATATCGGCTGTGTTGTTGTGGGGAACACGACAAGGTCATAAGACAATGCAACATCTGCGTATGTACCGCCTGCGTGCTTTGCAACAACGGTTATGGTTGTTTTTCCTGCCTTTTCACCCTCGACGGTTATAGTACCGTCATTGTTTACTGTAAGCGTAGCAACAGAGGGATCGCTGCATTCAACATCTTTTACCACAAATTGTTCTGTTATACAGTCAAGCTTCAACGTGCCTGTTGTACCAACCTTGAAGCCTTCGGCATCTTTAATAGTCACGGACTTATTTGTAGTTTTTACATTTTTTACAGCATTACCATCCGTTGTATATACGCCAGCCTCAGAATCTATCTTTGTCGGGAACGTAGCGCTCGTAAGCATGGGGGACTGTACGGTTTTAGTCGGATAAAGCCCACTTATATCAAGAGAAACATTGAATTTATTGTCAAGTCTTACTGTATTTGTAGTAACTTTTCTGGTGTTTACAACAAGATTCTGTTTTGAGAAATACAAAGAGCCATTATCAGCGATAAGCTTACCCGGTGTTTTAAGATTATGAAAACCATCATCACCATCATCACCATCATATCTTTCAACTACAACACGGTCTTTATAAATTGCAAACACCGTGCTTGTAAGAGTTGTATCTACAGATGTCTTTCCAGGATTGATATAACCTACATAGCCGTAGTTCATATACACAAAATTCAATTTTTCCTGTGTAAAACCGTATGTAGTGGTCGTTGTTGTCGAATTTACCGAAACTGTGCTTGATGTACCTGTAGGAATACAAATAGTATCCCCTATAGGCAAATAGATAGCGCCTTCACCAAGATGAGCGTCATAACCGCTTCCGTGGTTGTGACCAAAAAGGAAGAAAATTGTAAGACCTTGTCCTGCTGCTTCATTTACAACATTGAAAATATATCTTGAGTGGATATTATCTTCCGTTCTGATATTGTGATGAAGCGGAACGTGGCCGAGAATAAAGATAGGCTTGTTATAATGCTGTGCGACCTTTGCCTGAAGATAATCTTCAAGGTCGGCAGCTGTCTTCTTTATAGTATCTTCACCGTTAGCCGAAAGATTCTGTCTATACATAAAATCTTTCTCATTAATAGCATAGACACCGTACTGCTCCGTATCATGAGCACCTGTGTTATCAAACGGGGCAACATAGAAGTCATGGTTACCCTGTATCATTACGATCTCTTCTCTTGAAAGTTGGAATCCATCATATAACACCTTTTCGATGGCGTAAGCACCGTCTTCGGTCATAGCGGGATCGTTGTTATAAGCATAACCGTTCCAGTTGTTATTATACTTTGAGTAATTCGAGACATCACCGCCAATTAATGCACCTGTGACTGCGTTGTTATTACTGCTATTATACTTCTTCTTTATTTGCGTAATAATGCTCGTCATTTGCTGCATACCGTGATAGATACTAAAATCACCGTATGTCGGATTACCTGAAGAATCTGTACCCGACTGTTTACGCGGCTGAAAATCTGAAGCAGCGTAAACAACAGCAAGCGGATCATCAGTTGCCGTTGCGACAGCTCCTCCGACTTCCTCAGCAAGTGCCATTATGGGCGAGAGCACCATTGACAATGCCAAGATGACAGAGAGCATACGTTTGAGTTTGGAGTTCAATGTTGTAAACATCGTTTCTTCCCTTTCTTAAATAATTTTATTGCGTTCGAAGTGTTATTTTCACAAAGAAGTTGCTTTAATTTTCCCATAGAGAAAATTACTTTTATACGCAGTATATTGTACCATATAATAAAGGATATGTCAATACGCAAATGTTACCAGCCTTCGTTAATGTATGAGTTTTACATAAAATTAACAATTTCTGTAACCGTATGTCGTTTTTTGCGCCATTTTGCATTTGTTTTCACAAATGAAACACAGACAGACTATGTGCCGATTAAACGCCTTCCCCAGCGGGGGAAGGTGGCACCGAAGGTGACGGATGAGGTGTTTTAAAATATGATAAAAACAGAATGTGTGTATGAAATAAACGTAAGTGGGTTCAAGGTGGGACGTCGAGGGCGCCGTCCCCTACAACCACATAATTTAAATAAACACAAATGAGTTTCAATTTGATGTGTAGGGGAGATTCACGAATCTCCCGTATAACCCGTATAAAATAAACGAAAAAGATTTTGAAACGGACGACCGATGTGTATAGTGTGGTAACATAGTTTACAAAATGTGAAGACACATAGTTTACAACTTTGATGTAAAATAAAGGCATGAAAAGTCAGAAGGAGACGAGAAAATGCCTTGGAAAGAACAAAGGTTGGAAACTATGCGAGAAGA
>JAFXFN010000024.1 GCA_017520505.1 Clostridia bacterium | reverse complement strand
GCCTTGCGAGTATTATTTCGCCACCGCCGCGTGACGAAAATCTCCCCCTGCTGCGCAGCAGGGGGAGATAAAAGAACCTATTCAATTTGTAAATTCTTTTGTTTTTTAGTCTGTCTACTTGACAGGGGGCACATTAAAAACTCTGCCGATTTTGGTTTGTATTAAGATTTAGTCTTCGTCTTCTTCTTCGTCTTCCTCGTCGTCGCAGTGGCAGCAACAGCCGCATTCATCATCTTCACATTCATCGTAAATGCAAGAAAATTCTTCACCGCAAGCGGGGCAGATAACGTGTGCAAGATCTATTGTTGAGGGAAGACAGATCGTTTCCTCACAGCAGGGGCAGTTAACTTCAAATACAACATCGTCATCATCGTCGAAATCGTCATCGAAATCGTCGTCGTCAAACTCGTCATATTCGTCATCATCGTCATCGTCGTCGCAGTCGCAATCGCAATCACATTCGTCATCGCAACAGCCGCAGTCACATTCGCCGCCGTAGATCTCTTCTTCAACAGCGCCGAGATCCTCGTCTATTTCTTCAATATACGCATCAAGCTCGTCTGTCTTTTCTTCAAGGTCGCTGACTGTCATTGCAACATCGTCAAGCACCTCGATGATCTTCTTTAAAACGAGTGCATAATCGTCATTTTCGTCAAGCTTGAGACCGTCTGCCAAGCCTTTAAGATAAGCTGTTTTTTCGTTTAAGGTCATTTTGATACCCTTTCAGAATTATTATTTTGCTCTTTCAAGATATTCGCCCGTTCTTGTATCGATACGGAGAACGTCGCCTTCGTTGATAAAGAGCGGAACCTTGATGGAAACACCTGTTTCAAGTGTAGCGGGCTTTGTTGTACCCTGAGCTGTGTCACCCTTGAAGCCGGGGTCTGTCTGTGTAACAACGAGTTCAACAAACATGGGGGGTTCAACGCTGAATACGTTACCCTTGTAGGATACGATCTTACAGATCATTTCTTCCTTAACAAACTTGAAGTTATCGCTGAGCTTGTCGGAGTTCAGGGGAAGCATATCATACGTTTCAAGATCCATAAAGTAGTAGATATCGCCATCGTTGTAGGAATACTGCATATCCTTTCTTTCAACGATAGCTTCCTCAAATTTATCTGTGGGTGAGAAAGATCTTTCAATTACCGCACCTGTAATTACGTTTTTCATTTTTGTACGAACGAAAGCGGCACCTTTTCCGGGCTTAACGTGCTGGAATTCAATTACCTGCATAACGTTACCGTCAAGTTCAAAGGTCTTGCCGTTTCTGAAATCGCCTGCCATCAACATAGTATATGTACCTCCAAAATAATTATTATATTTATACTCGATTATTATATATCACATAAGGGAAGTTTTCAAGATGCTACAGCAATATTTTAAAAAAATACTCAAAATATTAACAAATTTCAATCAGTTCCTTGGGACATTCGGTTATATTTCGTATTCCGTCTTCATATACTACTACCATATCCTCAATTCTTACGCCCATACACCCCGGAATGTATATTCCCGGCTCAACGGTCACAACGTGCCCCTTTGAAAGCTTCTCACCCTTGCAAGCAGGGGAAAGTCGGGGGCTTTCGTGTATCTGAAGACCGACACCGTGGCCGAGGCTGTGGCCGAATGTTCCCTTGTATTTTTCATCTATTATATCTCGTGCTTGCTTGTCGGCTTCAAAGCAGTCACGCCCGCCAAGCTCAAGATATTCAAGCGCTGACATTTGCGCTTTTAAAACGGTGTTATAAACGTCACGCATTTCCTCACTTGCACATCCGAAGGCAAAGGTTCTCGTCATATCGGATCTGTAGCCCTTGTACAAAGCGCCGAAGTCAACGGTCACAAAGCCCTTTTCTATCGGCACGTGTTGAGGTACGCCGTGCGGCTTTGAGGTCGATGCTCCGCTTATAAATATCGTTTCAAAAGCATTGCCGTCAGCACCGTTTCTGCGCATCAGAAATTCAAGCTCGACAGCAAGCTCCGTTTCCGTCATTCCCTCTTTGATGGTCGGCAAAAGGGCGGAAAACGATCTTTCGGCGATACGCCGTGCGCTGACGATACATTCTATCTCATCATCTTCCTTGAACACACGGAGCTTTTTCAAAAGCCCTTGTGATTTGATGAATTTGACGAAGCTATATTTACCCGTCAGCCTTTCAAGCTCTGCAACGGTCAGAAGATCCTCTTCAAACATAAGCGTTTTTATATTTTCGCAGACGAGTACCTCGCCGAGGCGTGATGACTCATCAACGGATATTTTATCTTCACAATGTTCTTTTGCCGCTTCCGTATATCGAAAATCGCACAAAAGATACGTTTTGTCTTTCGTTATCAGCACGTAACCGTCCTGAAGCTCAAAGCCTGTGGCGTAATACTGCGATATTTCCGAAGTGAGCAATATTCCGTCAGCATCAGACGGTATGGCATTTTGTATTTTTTCGTATTTTCCCAAAAGCATACGCTTTCCCCTTTTCGGTATTTGCTTTATTATACACCGAGGGGAATTTTTAATGATGAATAATAATTAAATTTTTAAAGGTGATCATGCATTTACCAAAAGAAGACCCCGCAAGACTTCTGACCTTGATTTTATACGGCGGTGTAATAATTGCCGTAACTTATATTTTCTTTAAATATCTGTTTTCGGTTCTTTTGCCGTTCGTCCTCGGCTTTCTGCTGTCGCTTCTGCTCCGCCCTGCGATGCGCTTGATACGCTTCCGCACGAACATTTCGAGAAAGATACTTTCAGCCATTCTCGTCAGCGTGTGCGGTGCTTTTGTGTTTTTTATTCTTTATCTGCTTGCCGCACGCTTGTATAACGAGGGGCGGGAGCTCGTAACGAAGCTTTCCTCAAATATGCAGGGCGACACGCTCGCATCCTTAAAAAACATCCCCGTTATATCAGCGCTTGTTTCCGCCGCCGAAAGCGCAGGGGTTGACATTTTGAAAACAGCGGGGCATTTTTTTGAAGAAAAAATACCGTCGCTTGTAGGAGGAATTGCGGAATTTCTGCCGAATCTCATTTTCTTTTTTGCCGCATTCGTGTTTTCGGCTGTTTATTTTCTGTCCGATTACGATAAAATACGCACCTTTTGCCGTGAAAGACTGTCGGGCGGTATGTTTTCAAGGCTTGGCTTTATAAAGCGAACGAGTGTGTCTGCGCTCTGCGGATTTTTAAAGGGGTATTTCATCATTATGATGATAACCTTTGCGGAGCTTTTTGTCGGATTTCTCATTCTCGGTGTAAACTATGCCCTGCTTGCCGCATCGCTGACGGCGCTTGTCGATATTCTGCCGATATTGGGTGTCGGCACGGTGCTTCTGCCGTGGGCGCTTTACGAATTTTCCGTCGGCAACGTCTTTCGTGCCGCTGGGCTTTGCGTGCTTTTTATCGTCATCAGCGGTGTGCGTCAATTTTCAGAGCCTGCGGTGCTTGGCAAAAAGGCAGGACTGCATCCGCTTTTTTCAATGTTCTCAATGTACCTCGGATACAAGCTGTTCGGCTTTGTCGGGATGCTTTTCCTGCCGTTTTTATCAAGTATTCTCGGTGAAATATTGCATTTTCCCTCAAAATAATTATAATTTTATATTGACTTTGAGGAAAGTATTGAGTATAATGATAATATCAAATCAAAGAAAGGGTATTGTCATGGATATACTTAAGAAAATATTCCCCGGCGCCTTCGGAGTTAAGGACGTTACAGGTCTCATCATCAGAATCGTTATATACGTTGTGGTCGGTGCTATCGCAGGTGTTCTTATCGGTGTTCTTGCAAAAATCCCCGTAGTAGGCATTTTCGCAGGAGTTCTCGGCTCTATCGTTGAGCTTTACGTGCTCATCGGAGTTATACTTTCTATCCTCGTATTCTTGAAGATAGTAAAATAAGGTAAAAACAAATTTCAGCAGAGGTATTGTTTCCTCTGCTGATTTGTTTTATAATGGTGTGGGTGATGCAAATGGTCAGCGAAAACAAATTACCGAAAAGAAAACCTACAAGGTTAAAGAATTTTGATTACAATACAACAGCAGGATATTTCATAACGCTGTGTACGGAAGGCAGACGGCAGATTTTATCTCGCATTGTAGGGGTCGACGTCCTCGGCGACCCGAAAAACGTGGAATTATTATCACACGGAATCGTTGCGGATAAACACATAAAACAAATGAACGAATTTTATGAAAATATAACCGTAGATCAATACGTTATTATGCCGAACCATATTCATTTTTTGTTATTCGTTCATAAGGACGGGTCGCCGAGGACGTCGACCCCTACAAAGCAAACCTCATTCGTGTCACATTTTGTTTCATCGTTTAAAAGATTCTGTAATAAAGAATACGGAGAAAATATTTGGCAACGTGGTTTTTACGATCATATTATCCGAGGACGAGAGGACTATGAGGAGATCGTGAAATACATTTATGAAAACCCTATACGTTGGCACTACGACGAACTATACGCAGAAGAATAAGTGGGCTTGTGCCTTTTTTATAATACAAAGAAAACATCGTTTGGAATAAAGTATAGTAATCTATCAAAAACAAGATACCCGACAGACATCAAAGTTTGTCGGGTATCTTGTTTGTTTTCAGCGGGCAATTATTAAACAACTGACTATAATTTCTCCGCTGAATTTGCACACCGTTTCGGTGATGTTTTTTTCTGTTGAATAATTGTGGTTTTAAAAACACTTCCGTGCAGGCTCCCTTGTGTAAAGGGAGCTGGCGGAGCGAGTTGTTTACAACTCGATGCGACTGAGGGATTGTTCTACGAGATGATCGATATATTTGCAAACACCTCGAAAATTTTTATGTATTTCCGTATTCGGTATTCTTATAACTGTCAATCCGTATTTTTCAAGAAAAGCAGTTCTTTCTCCATCGTATTGCTTTCCTCCCTCGGTATAATGTCCGGAACCGTCAAGTTCAATCACGAGTTGTGCCTCGGCGCAGTAAAAATCTGCGATATATTTTCCTAAAACCTTTTGACGAGAAAATCGGATGGGATAAGTGCGCAAAAAATCATACCAAAGATGTTTTTCTTCTTTAGTCATATTTTTTCGCAATAATTTCGCTATAGGAACTATATCCTTGTTATGCTTTCTCTGCATCAAACAATCCCTCCGTCTCGCTGTGCGAGCCACCTCCCTTTACACAAGGGAGGCTATTTTATTATTTCATCTTATGATTGCTTTGATGTACCCGCTTATAATATTGAATAGGTACATATCATATTCTTCATTCATTTCGTCATCGTATTCTATAGGAGTACGGATACTGTCACGAATATATGATAATCCGTCATCGTTAAATGATATGGCATGTAAGTGACTGTCGAAGTTCAAAATACCTATATCGAAGCAAATTTTTGTTCCGTATTCTTCGAATAACCTATCGCATTCCGCATTGATAAATTCCAAAGCGTCCTCTAATTTTTCAAAATCCTTTTCGATTTGCTCAAAAAAATCTTCCATTGTGTATAACACTACACGATAACCAACAGACTTGTTCATATAAATTTTCTCCTCGTATTTTTCACCTAAAGTGATTTCAAAGGGTATTTTTCCCTCTCGGCATACTTGTTTTGCAAAAACTGTAACCGCAGCTGATATTGAAAGCCCCAATTCATTACACACATAATCGAATTTTTGTTTTAGATTTTCATCCATACGAATCGATACTATTGATTGTTGCATACATAATCTCCTTTGAATACATTACAATTACAATATATCATAAATGTATTACTTTGTCAATACTTTTTATCAAAAAAACTTTGTGTATCACAAATTTTGCCTCTTTTATGTATGGCAACTACGAGAGATGCATTTTGCGCAACAAAAGGCAGAGAAATTGTAAAAGCACTCTCAAACAACCCCTCAGTCGCATCGAGTTGTAAACAACTCGTGCTGACAGCTCCCCTTACACAGGGGAGCCTGTCGCTGCGGCGGGATTATTGGGCAGCAAAACCCCTTTGACAAACAAAAAATACGCACTGCAAAAGTTGATTCTTTTGCAGTGCGTATTAATTTAGCAGCTCTTTTAAATTATTTCTTGAACTTGCTGAAAAGTCCTGAAAGGCCGTCCTTTGCCTTTTCGAGGTTTTCCTCTGTTGCGAGGTCTTCTATTGTATCCTTGATCTGTTCCTTTGTCTTGTCGTCGATCTTGTCGCCGAGCTTTTCGTCGATCTTATCGATGATCTCTCCGCTTTTTTCCTTGATTTCGTTGCAAATGTCGCTCATATCTTTTCTCCTTTAAATTTATTTATAATCACCGTTGATTATTTTTTCCGTATCCTCTTTATCTATTTGTACAGATGAAAGATTATTTTTCACGGCATCGTCAGCCGTTTTTTCACCGACAGATTTTATATAATCCTCTACGGTAAACTGTGATATTATGATATTTCTTATATCGCTTTCGCCGACGCCCTTGCCGTATACACGGTTTATGTATCTGCCGTATGAATCTCCCTGAATGAAATTCTTGCTCATTTCGGAAAATTCCGCAAGGCATCTGTCGTCGGTCGGTGAAACCTCAACACCTGCTTTTTTCGCTTCGGCAAACAGTATCATAAGGCGTGAGGCTTCATCTGCCGCAATATCCATAAAATATTCGGCATACGTCTGTCCGTTTATGCTTTGCTCATCGAGCTTTTTTGTTTTGTCATAATTTTTGACGATGTCAGTTTCGGCATTGGCGGGATCAGACAGAAAATCATCCGCCGTCTTTACGTACATATAGCGGAGCTGAAGCTCCGAAATATAATAATCTCCGTATGAAACTGCGGGATTTTTTCTTTCCGTCATACCGCTTGACGACGTGATGTCAAGCAGTATTGCGCCAAGCGTAATACATACGATAACAGCGTTGAGCACAACGAGCTTCCACGTTTTTACAGGCTCTTTACCGAGCTTGAGCTTGTTTTCTTCGCCATCAAGCAGTCTTTTGATGTTTGAACGGTGCATAACGGTGACGAGAATGGCAACGATCATTGAAACGACCGTGGCAAATATATTCGGCTCTGCAAACTTGCTCAGCACGATGGGGTAAAGCAATGCGCACATAACCGAGCCGAGAGAAATATATTTCGTACAGCTTACGATAAGCACGAACAGCGTGAAGAGAACCAGAAACGTCTGCCAATTCAGAACGCACACCATCGTAGCAAGCGCAAGCACGCCCTTACCGCCCTTGAAGCCGTAATATATCGGGAAAACGTGGCCTATAATGCAGAAAAATCCCGCAACGTAGCCGCCGCTTTCGCCGAGCAGAAACAATCCGATAAGACAGCCGATGACCGTTTTCAAAACGTCACCGAGGAGTGTAAGACCTGCCGCACCCTTGCCGTAGGTACGGAGCATATTCGTCATTCCCGCATTTCCGCTGCCGAATTTTCTTATATCCTGACCGAATTTCAGCTTGGAAACGATAATAGCGGAGTTGACCGAGCCGAGAAAATATCCCGCCGCCGCACAAAGTATAAGACCGAGTGCCAGCACAAGCGAGCCTGAGCCCGAGCCGAACAGCCCGTTACTCATTATCGTCACCTCTTTCACGGATTATGAGCTTGACCGGTGTTCCTTTAAATCCGAAAACGCTTCTTAAACAGTTTTCGATATAACGCTGATATGAATAATGGAAAAGCTCCGCATTGTTGCAGAAAATAACGAACGTCGGGGGCTTTACCGAGGGCTGTGTCATATAGTAAATTTTCAGACGTCTGCCCTTGTCTGACGGAGGCTGTACTCTGTTCGTCGCATCGTTGAGAACGTCGTTGAGCATACCTGTCGAAACACGTATCGTGCTCTGGTCATTGACGTACTTTATAAGCTCAAACAGCTTTTCAAGTCTTTGTCCCGTCTTTGCGGACACGAACAGTATCGGCGCATACGTCATATATGAAAGCGCCGTGTTTATCTTTTCGGTAAATTCCTTTACCGTGGAGTTATCCTTTTCAATGGAATCCCATTTGTTTACGACAACGATGGACGCCTTGCCTGCGTTATGGGCAATACCTGCAATTTTTTCGTCCTGCTCGGTAATTCCCTCGTTTGCATCTATCATTATAAGACAGACGTCGGCACGCTCAACAGCCATTTTTGCACGCAATACGCTATACTTTTCGATGTTGTCAGACACCTTTGCAGAGCGTCTTATACCTGCCGTATCGATGAATGTGAATTTGCCGTGCTCATTATCCACCTCTGTGTCAATGGCATCACGTGTAGTACCTGCCATATCAGACACGATAAGTCTTTCCTGACCGAGAATTTTATTGATAATAGAGCTTTTTCCCGCATTCGGCTTACCTATAACGGCAACTCTTATACGGTCGTCGTCCTCTTCAAAATCAGCCTCGGGGGGAAGCAGGTTGACGACCTCCTCCATAAGGTCGCCCGTACCCGTTCCGTGAACAGATGAAAGCGCAATGGGGTCGCCCATTCCAAGCTCATAAAATTCGTAATATTCGTAGGGAAGCGCACCGACCGAGTCAATTTTATTTACGCAAAGCACAACGGGCTTTCTCGACTTCAGAAGCATCGATGCAATATCTCTGTCATCTGCCGTAAGACCTGCACGCACGTCTGTCATAAATACGATGACGTCTGCCGTTTCTATCGCTATCTGTGCCTGACGGCGCATGTGCTTCAGAATGGGGCTGTCTGTCTTCGGCTCAATACCGCCCGTATCGACCAGAAGCATTTTTCTTCCGCACCATTCGGCTTCGTAATATATTCTGTCACGTGTGACACCGGGAGTATCCTCAACTATCGCAATTCTCTGTCCCGTCAGTTTGTTGAACAGAGTGCTTTTGCCGACGTTAGGACGTCCTACTATCGCCACTATCGGTTTTGACATATTATTCTTCCTTTCTAATAAAGTATACCTTTAATAAGCTCAGCACCGTCTGAAATAACGGGGCAGATGCTTATGTTCAGTATTTTTTCCGCCTCATCGAGCGTCATACTGTCGAGGAACATATCGCCCTCGTGACGAAGTGATACAGACGGAATCAGAAGTACATCGCCGAGGGGCTTATTCTGAAGCTGTGAGGTTATGTCAGCTCCCGTCAGAAGTCCCGCAACGGTTATCTTTTTTCCAAAAAAGTTATTTTCTATACAGTATACCGTGACGTGTGTATTCGGCACCTTCGCCATTATCTCATCACAGCATTTTTTTATATACGGGTATGCCGCCTTGCCTGTGGCAACGGACACACGCCTGGTTTTTTCAAGGTCGTATTCGCTTATATATTCAAGCTCATACTCAAATTCGGTCATAAGCGAGGTTATCATTCCCACGCCGTTTTCAAGCTGCGGGTAGCCCTCGTAATGCTCCTCACAAGGAAGCGGAAGACCTGCGGTTATATAAAACTCGTCAGATGCGAAAAAGATAGAAGAGCCGTGCTTTTTAAGGCATTTTTCGCCCATTTCGTCTATCTGCTTTATAACGTACAAAGCATCTTCCTTCGTAAACGACTCGATTTGAGGAAGACCCTGCCTGTGGTCGGTAAGACCGCAGGGAACGACAGACACGCTTGAAAGTGCCGGGTAAAGCTGTTCAAGCTCACGCATTGAACGCTCAAGCTCATCTTTATCGTTTGTATTTTTACAAAGCACTATCTGACCGTTCATCGTGATGCCGCCGTCTTTAAAACGGCGCATAATGTCAAGTATCTTGCCTGCGTTTTTGTTTTTCATCATTTTCACACGCAATTCGGGATTCGTCGTGTGAACGGATATATTTACAGGCGACATATGCATCTTCACGATGCGGTCGATGTCACGGTCCGTAAGGTTGGTGCAGGTGATATAATTTCCCTGCAAAAACGAAAGACGGCTGTCATCGTCTTTAAAATAGAGCGTTTCACGGCAGCCCTTCGGCATCTGGTCAATAAAACAGAACATACATTTATTTCTGCACGTTCTCTTTTCGTCCATAAGATACGTGGAAAATTCAAGACCTATATCGTCATATTCGTCTTTTTCAATGACAACGTCAAAAAGGTCCTCGCCCCTGTGTATAAGCAGGGTTATTTTCTCGCCCGTTATGTAAAAGCGGTAGTCAAGGACGTCGTTTACTTCTTCACCGCAAACGGATATGATAATATCCCCCGGCAAAATTCCCGCCTTTTGCGCATAAGAGCCTTCATTGACTGAATAGACCGTTACCGTATACACCCCTCCTTACATAACAGTAAAGGGATTGTAAACACAACCCCTCCTCACCGTATAAAAATACGCCTTACGCTTCTGTTTTGACTATTTCCTTACCACCGTAAGTGCCGCATGTCATGCAAACTCTGTGCGATTTGATAAATGCACCGCATTTGGGGCATTTTGTCATACCCGGCAGGTCGAGACGCCATACGTTGGAACGTCTTTTATCACGTCTTGCCTTGCTGACTTTTTTCTTAGGTACTGCCATGTTACCTACACCTCCTTAATATAATACAAATAAGCTATTACTCATAGTCCGAAAGCAGGGCCTTCAAAGCTGACATCCTCGGATCTCCCTCGGATTCACAGCCACATTCGCTTTCATTGAGATTTTTGCCGCATTTTGGGCAAAGCCCTTTGCAATCGGCACAGCAAAGCTCCTTCAGAGGAAACGACAGGAGAAATTCATCGCACACAGCCGCCGATATATCCACAATACCGCCGACAGCTATGATAAAATCATCGTTTTCTTCGTCTGTAAGCTCAACGGCAACACCCTTTTCAAAGCTATGTGAAAAGGAATTTTCGATTTCTTTAAGACACCTTGCGCACAAGGTCTTATAAACCGCTGACACATCGCATTTCATTGAGATGTAACCGCCGTTGTTCTTAATGTGGCTAACCGCTTTTATTTCGTCCTTAAACTCTATTCCCCAATCTCCGAAATACGAAAATCCATCGTCGTCGGATGCAGGAAAAGATACGTCGAAGTCGAGCTTATCGACCTCACCCGAAAGTATGCGTGTTATGTCAAGCCTCATATAATGAACCCCGCCAAAGAAATCGATTGTGCATACACGTAAATATACGCGAACACAAAAACCGCAAAGCATATTATATATGCAAAGCGGCTTTTTGTCAATAGGATTTAACAAATTTAATTAAACATTTTGTAAATTTTAGACTAAAAGCTCCCCTTTCAGCTTTTCAAATATCTTTTTTTCGCATCTTGACACCTTTACCTGCGACAGCCCCAGCACCTCAGCCGTTTTTTGCTGTGATAAATCGCAGTAATAGCGAAGGTGGATTATCTGTCTTTCGGTGTCGGAAAGCTTTTTTATGGCATCCTTAAGCGATATTCTGTCGCAAAGGCTCTCTATTCCGTCATTTTTATCGGGGATTATATTTTCAAGGCACACACCGTCGCCATCCCCCGCAGGCTCAGACAGAGAATGATGCGGATAACACGCTTCAAGGGCAAAAACAAGCTCCTCAGGACAGCTTCCGCAAATTTCGGCAAGCTCCTCGATTTTCGGTTCTCTGCCCTTTTCCTTTATATATAATTCCCTTTGCTTCATTGCGTGAACGCCGAGGCGCTTTACGCCTCTTGACACCTTTATCATTCCGTCATCACGCAAATACCGCCGTATCTCGCCGATAATAAGCGGTACAGCGTACGTTGAAAAAACACACCCGAAGCCCTCAGAATAGCTTTTCACAGCCTTTATCATACCGAGCGAGCCTATCTGCACGAGGTCGTCATATTCAACCCCTCTGTCGCAAAAGCGCGGAATGATGCTTTTCACAAGCCCCATATTAAGCTCGACTACTCGCTCCATCGCCTCACGGTCGCCCTTTTGCGCCCTTGCTATCAGCTCCGAATTTTTTGAAAAATCACACGGTTGTCCGTCCCTTGTCCCCGACATAAAAACCCCTTATGAAAATTTTTTGGACATAAAAACACGTGTTCCTCCCGACGGCTTCGACGTGACCCTGACACAGTCAGTAAAGCTTTTCATAACAGAAAAGCCCATACCGCTTCGCTCGCCCTCTTTGTCTGTTGTAAAAAGCGGTGTCATAGCCATTTCGATATTTTCGATACCGCATCCTCGATCAGACACCTCGACCGTCACCGTTCTGTCGGAATAAAGCCGTGCATTTATGTAAATTTTCCCGGGGTTTTCCCAGCCCTTGTATGCGTGCACAACGCAGTTCGTTACCGCCTCGCTGACGGCACAGCGGATGTCCGCAAGCTCGTCAAGCGTCGGGTCAAGTCCTGCGGCGAATGCGCTGACGTATGCCCTTGCAAGCGACTCGTTGCGTGAGACCGCAAGCAGGGTTATTTTTACCTCGTTTATTTTTTCCTTTTTCACTTTTTTCTCCGTTATCATTTGATTTTAAGCACCTTGTCCATGCCCGACATACGCAGTATGCGCATAGCCCTCTCGTCAACACCGCAGATGATAAATTCGCACTCTGCGGCAAGACAGCGTGAATATCTGCCCATTATCAGCCCAAGCCCCGAACTGTCCATAAATTTCATTCCCGTCAGGTCAAGTATCAGCTTTTTCGGGGCATATTTAAAAAATGCGCTGTCAATATCCTCACGCACAGAGGCGCACAGATGATGGTCGACCTCACCGCCGACAGATGCCCTCATAACACCGTTTTCGTATTCTATTTCAAGCCCGTCCATTTTTACCTCCGTTTCTATGATACGATAATATCACGGCAAAGGCGCAAATATTGTCACTTACGGTCATTCTTATTGAATTTACAAAATGGACAAAATGCAATGATAGTGTCCGCTGAATGAAACAAACGAAAATATATTTCCACAGGAAATATGTGCACCTTGTAGTTGGCAGAGCCATGTAGTTGGCAGAGCCAACTACGGTAGTTTGCGACGAGTCGCAAACTACATGGGGGTTGCAGGCGGAGGCGCACGTAACCCGTTGAATTAAATGAAAATAAACCCTGTGAATTTATAGGACGTCAACAATCAGGTCGTGCAGTTTACTTTGTAAACTGCGGTAGTTCGAATTACTTCGAACTACATGGGCGCCGCCCCCTACTTGACTTTTTTTATTGCGTGTGTTAAAATCAAATAAACTTTATCGGAGGTTTTTAACTATGAACAATGACATACTTGAAAAAATAATAGCCGACACATCGGACGTTGAATGTGACAACATCGGTGTAGGACTTTACCCCAAAACACCGTTTGACGAAAGACTCGTGGCGGTTGCGTACTCCGCTTGGCTCCGTTCTGACCTCAACTGGGAAAAAAGTGCCTGGAGCGAGCCGCTTTACGGCAAATACCGCTCCGACAATGAGGCGATAATCCGCCGTCACGGCGAGATGCTGGCGGCAGCCGACGTTGACCTCGTGTTCGTTGACTGGTCGAACAACACGTATTACGTTCCCGAAACGATGAGCGAGACAAGAAATGATTTCAGAACAATAGAAGTCACAACGGATATGCTGTTTGATATATGGAAAACGATACCCAACGCTCCCAAAATAGCGCTTTTCGCAGGCCCCGGCCACGACGGACAAAAGAGCGTTGATTCGGGCGACCACGACAGAAAGGTTGAGCAGATATACAGAGATTACGTGTCAAATCCCGACAGATGCGATATGTATTTCCAATACGAGGGCAAGCCGCTTTTGCTTTGCTATGCCGCAACACCTACGTTCTACGGTGCAGACCCCGAATGGAAGGACGACAGATTTACCATCCGCTGGGTAACGGGATATGTCGGTCAGCAGGGCGACCTTTACGACAAGGAAACACGCAAGAGCCACCACTTCTGGAGCTGGGAGGAGCGAGGCGCACAGACCTTCACCGTGTCACAGGGAACGGTCGAGGCTGTAACTATCGTTGCCGCAACGAGAAGCCAGGGCAGAGAGGGCTCAAGAGGCTACATTCCCGCCGAATTGAGAAATAACGGCGCAACGTTCAAAAAGCAGTTTCAGAGAGCATACAACCTCGGCGCACGTATTGCCGTGCTCGTTTCGTGGAACGAGTGGATGAAGGGCGAGCAGATCTCCGAGGAAAACTCAAAGGATCTTGAGCCGTCAAAGGCGCACGGCACATTCTACTATGACCTTATGTGTCAGCAAATAAAGAAATTCAAGGGTAAAATATAAATGAAAAGAATTTTAACTCTTATAATTTTATCTTCAACGCTCCTTTCCCTGCTTTTCACCGCATCTTGCACGAAAAACAGCACGGAAACGGGTGCGTTGTCGGAAACTGAAGGTGCGGCAGATCCTGCGGAAATATCGTTTGATATAACGGAATTGCTGCTTCAGACACGAAACAACTTCACACACAGCTTTGATTTCACCGAATGTACCGTCGGTACGTGCAAGGCGAACAAATATATCAGCCTGACGGGTGAAAGCTTTACAAGAGATAAGAAAAAGGGGCTTGTCGGCTCGGACAGAGAGATAGGAGCCGTCGGATTTTCCGAAAGGATAGTCACGTTCCCCTACACCGCTGAGGCATATCTTTACGCAAACGACTCCCGCCGCGGAGATGAAACAGTAAAAGCAGGTATTCTGTGCCGATTGGCGGAGCATACCCACACGTCAAGCGGTCTTTGGTTTTCGTTTGCGAAAAACACGGTAAAGGCGCATATTCAAGGCGGTCTTGACTGCACGGTGACGAATTCTCTTCCGTTTGACTGCAAGGACGGTGTAAAGGTCAGCTTCTCCGGCACACCGAATGAAATAAAGGTATCGGCAAACGAAACGCACATAGCAACGGTACAGCTTACCGAATCGGGGCTTTCACTGAAGGACTCAAACGGTGGCGAGCTTGCAAAATGCGGTACTGACAACGTAATATTTGAAGAAGGCACTCACGGCTATTTCCGTGTTGAAACCGACCGCTGCAAATCCATAATCGGCTCAATAAGCCTTTCGCACACGTCGGAGGAAGTATTCACACCCGATGAAACGGTTTATGCGTTTATGACGGAGCGTGGATATTCCTTCAAGGATAAGCAGGCATTTATGCACACGGCAAAAACGAAGATGCTTGACGGAAAGATATACGCAGATGCCGTAACGCTTTTTAAAATGTTTGACTTCACGTACGTTCTTGACGGTGAAGTTGTCAAGGCGGAAAGAGGCAACGCATCCCTCGCCGTTACATCAGGCAGACCTTTTATGAGCGTAAACGGAGAGGAAAAGCCGTTTACGTCAGTCAAGAGCATTGACGGCGGTCTTTATATGTGCGTTGACAGCTTTGCGAAGATACTCGGTTACACGGCATCGTTTGACAGCGCAAGCGGTATATGCACGGTATATCCTGCAAATTCGGAAATACCGAGTGATAAAAAAACGCTCGCCGCAGACAATTTCAAGCTGTACGACGAGGTCGTATTCAATTATGATGACGTCGAATGCAGTAAAACGGGTGTAGGAAAGCTTGCAAGCGCACCGTTTGAAGAAAGAATAGTCGGAATTTCATACACAACGTGGCACAGAAACACCAAAACGTGGTGGAAAAACACCTGGGGCACGCCCATTATCGGCGAATATGAGTCGCAGGAAGAGGACGTTTTGCGTTACCACGCAGAGCTTCTTGCCGCCGCAGACGTTGATTTTGTATTCGTCGATTGGTCAAACAATACGACTATCTCCGAGGTCACCCTCGAAACGGCAGAGGACTTCAGAATGATAGAACATTCGACGTACAAAATGTTCGAGATATGGAAAACCGTACCCAACGCACCAAAGATAGCACTTTTCTTAGGTCCGGGCCACGCAGGACAGTCGAACGTTGACAACGGAAAGCATCAGAAGAAGGCTGACCAGGTGTATTCTTCATTCGTTGAAAATGAAGAATACGGCGATATGTACTATTATTACGAGGGAAAGCCGCTTCTCATCTGCTACGGTGCGACGCCGAACCAGTACGGAGAAAACCCAAAATGGACTGACGACAGATTCACGATCCGCTGGATGACGGGATACGTCGGACAACAGCCGTCACTTTACGACAGAAAGCTCTGCTCGGAGAGATTCTGGAGCTGGGAGGAGCGTTCACCGCAAACCTACACACAGCTCGACGGAGTTGTTGAAACGGTCACCTGCTCTGCGGCGACAAGAGGAGAAAGTGAGGAGAGCAGCGAGCTTCGTTCAAACGGCACAACGCTGAAAAAGCAAGTACAGCGTGCGTATAATCTCGGTGCAAAAATGATAATTTTCACCACTTGGAACGAATGGACGTCAAGCGAGCAAAAGAATCCCGAGCGTTCACGTGACCTTGAGCCGTCAGTAGAATACGGCACGTTCTACTATGATTTAATGTGCCAGCAGATAAAGAAATTCAAGGGTAAAATATAACCATATTCGTTTCATTCTGCGAATTATGTTAAATTGAATTAACTGCAAAATTAAAAAATATTTCCGTCAGGAAATATGCGCGCCTACACCCCACGGTCAGCAGTTTGCTTGTAGTTCGTATATCGAACTACTGCAAACTGCTTTGTGCTTGCGCTGTTATCACATTGAATTCAATGTAATCACGCATATTTAAAATTGTTTTCATTCTATCGGCTTCAAACCGTCAAAACAAAAGAAAAACGGCTCATTCGGGAACAATACCCAAATGAGCCGTATTTTTATGCTTTGATTTTAAGCCTTGATATCTGTGAATACCTTTTCAAACTTTGTCTTTTTGCTTGCTATATATACGTTTACCGTATCTGCCGAAGAATCAGCGTCACCGTAATAATACGTATAATCAATGCAAGTATATACTCTCTTTACATCCTCGCAAAGCTTCTTTGCCGCACTGCCGCCATTGCTTGCGTAAAGTACGTCGTCCTCGTCTATGAACAAAGCGTAATCATCGTATGTCCTTCTTATCGTTGCAATATCATCTGCAATACGCTTTTTGTCCTTCGTGCCCTTCTTGTAGTAGAGGGTATCATCCTCGGATATGAAGTAAACAGCAGCACCGTCTGACGTTGAAACAAACGTCTTCACCTCGTCTTCAATAGCTTCATCCTCACCGAGAATGTAGAGCTTATCGTTCTTGAGGTAATATATTGTTTCGCTGTCTTCGCTTATACTGAGATCATCGATACCGCCTGCAAGCTTTTCAGCTGCCCACTTACCGTTGACCGTGTATATTGCAAGCTCGCCGTCAGCGTAAGCGATAAACGTGTTGTTCTTGAAGCTTTCGTTGCCGTTCAAGGGAGCAAATGAAGAAACAGACGAGGGAACGCCTTCAATTCTTATCTTTTCATCGCCCTTAACAGAAGCATACCACTTGTCTTCACTTTCGAAAATAACCTGCGTACCGTCAGCATTTACCACAAAATTATTAATGTTTGATGCTATCTTCTTCTTTTCGCCCTTGAGGTTAGTTACGTAAAGTGATGCTTCACCCATCGTATCTTCCTCTGTCTTTGAGCAGTAAATATATTTTCCGCTATCGGAAATTGCGATGATACTGCCGCCGTCGAAAACCTTTTTGCTTTCGCCGTCTTCGTATACGTAGCTTTTGTAAACTGTTTTAGCATCCTCGCCTTCAGCGCCTGACTCTGTATCAATTACTGTATATCCGAGCAGGTCACCGTTGGGTGAGAACACAATTCCGCTTGTAGAATCCTCGCTGAATACCTTTTTGTCGCCGTTTTTGATGTTATGAATAACCGATGCGTAATCAGCATCCATATATGCGACCTTTTCACCGTCAGCAGAGAAGCCCTTGATGCTGTCAACTTCATCAGCGACCTTCTTGCTTCCGTCCTCTGTAACTACGTAAAGTGTCTTTTCTTCATCAAGATACAGAGCCGCCTCGCCGGTTGCACATTCTTTAAGAGAGATCTTACCCGAAACTCCTCTTACAATGACTTCGCCTGCATAGATAATGTGGCTTTCTTCAGCACCCTCATCGTAAATAACGGAAAAATCGCCCTTAACAAGCTCATCACTGCCTGAACAGCAAGCGCAGATGATAATGCCGAGAACGATGATAACAGCCAGAACAGCCGCTACGATCTTCTTGTTGCCAAGATATTTCTTAAGGCAAGCAAGCTTGTCTTCCTCCTTTGCGGCAGGTTCTTTCGCAGGTGTTTCATTTGCAATTTCTTCCGCGGGAGCTTCTGTCTGTTCCTGAGCAGCATCTATCACTTCCGCTTCCAAAACGTTTCCGCAGTTTGAGCAGATCTTGTTTTCGTCTGCATTCTGCGCACCGCATTTGTTGCACATCATAATAATATCCTCCAAAATTAAAAATAATAGCCGTATTATATACCTTTTCATCGATTTTGTCAATATTTGTCGTAAAAAAATACACATTTTTTAATCAAACCATTATTTATTATGATTGGTACAATAAAAAAATGCAAAATCTTCAGGCACAGCCCATATCCCTATTTTCACGCTTAATCTGTCCAACTGCTGTCAAAATGCTTGTAGGGGAGGATATCATCCTACTGCAAAAAGATTGGAGATAATAGATAAGAAATAAGAGATAATAGAGAATAGATAAAAAGCGCCATCGCCCACCCCCCACAGTTGACAGGCGAAATTGCCTGTCAACTGCCTTGGGCGATATGGCGCACACCGCAAGCGGTGTATGAGGTGGCTAAACGCCTTTCCCGGTGGGGGAAGGGCGGGATCGTCCGGCGGCAAAAGCCTCACCCAAACCACATACGCAGCAGATGTTTTTTAATAAACAAGAAAAAATGCAAATGGTCGAAACCTTTTGCATTTTTTTGCGTTATATATATTGAAGCTATAAATTCTGTATTCTCACGGCGCAGACGGTCACGTCGTCGTCCCCTGCGCCCTCTGTCTGTGCGTGCTGAAGTATTTTTTCGCAAAGCTGCTCTGCTGTAACGTCGCTTTCGTAGGTAAGCATATTATAAAGCCACACAAGCGGATCGTCGGCATCTGAAATGCCGTCGCTGACCATAACGGCTAAATCACCGCTTTTAAATACAAAATCTATTCTTTCAGCGCACAGCTCTGCCATAATACCGACGGGCGGTGTGTGGCAGGCGAGCCTGAATATCCTGCCGTCACGAACGACATAGGAGGCAGGCGCACCGCTTTTTGTAAACGATGCGCCGCCCGTTACGAGGTCGACCGTCATGAGGTCAACCGTCGTGAAGCACTCCCCTGCCTTGCTCCGCACAAAATGATTCAGCATTTTAAGCGCACCCTCTGTATTGCACCCCGCACGGAGCATTCTTTGCAAAAATATGCCCGCTGTTTTTGAAGTCAGCGCCGCAAGACGTCCGCTTCCCATACCGTCGCATATACACACGTGAAGCTTTCCGCTGTGGGTAAATGAAAAAATATTGTCGCCGTTTATCGATTCTCCGTCTTTTATACATTGCACGCTTGCACATTCAGCCGACAGCTTCTGCGCACGGCTGAACACGGCGGCGGTGTAATCACCGCACAGAGTAAGCTCGGGCGGTGACAGCGTCACGCCGAGTATCTTGCTGAAATTCTTTCTCACCTCCTCTGACAGCCGTTTTATTCCGGCTGTGTCAGCTCCGCAGGCAATAACGGTAAGCTCTTGTCGTCCGTAGACCGCAACGCTGTTTGAAAAAAGCTCCTTATAAAGCATTGTACGGCGGAGCTTTTCCGTAAGCTCTGTATTTATTTCATTTTTCTCCTCGGCTGTCTGTACGGTCTGACCTATGAGCTGTGAGAGCGCACGGTAATCCTCTGCCATAACCTCTGTTTTGTTATTTTTCAGCCTTTCCGCTGTATATTCGGCAAGCTTTATATTAAGAGAAACGGTAATTTTATCCGAAAAATAGCAATTCGTTTTTATTTTTTCGGGCAGATCGTCGGTTGTGAGCGCACGCTTTTCATATATTGCCTGCGCTGTATTCCGTATGATATTATTTCCTCTTATCCCCTCGGGAAAGCACAGCTTTTTCATTGAGCATTTTTTACAGAACGAGGAAAACTCCTTTTCGCAAAGCTCGCATATTTCGTGCACAGACGGACGCTTTTCATTTTCGGACAGTGCGCACATCACCTCGGAAATATCATAAAGCGCCTTCGAAAGCGATGTAAGCCCCTCTTTGTACGACTTACTTTTAAGCTCCGTTGCAATATCAGAAGGAGAAATATCATCTGTGTATACAGCATCACCCCGAAAAAGGCGCAAGGGTGGCAAAAAACGCATTTTTTCAAGCGGTATGTACACAAAAAGCGACACTATCGCCTCGGGAAAATACTGTAACAAGGCATCGACTCCACCCATATAATAACCGCACAGAAGAGATGATACGACCGCTGCCGAAGCGCACCACGACACGGGTATTGAACACAGCACACCGCCGACAAATCCCACAGCTCCGAACATAGGACAAAGCGAAATATCGAGGGCGGCACCGCACAAAAAGCCCATGACCACACCACGAAGCGCACCGCCCTTTCTTGCAGCGTAAAGCGGCAGGACAAATGCCGCTGTGATGCCGCAGGACATACCCAATATTTCAAGCGTGTCAAGCGAGGAAACGAGGGAGAAAAATACAGCCCCGACACCTGCCTCATACTTCTGTGTATATCTGTTTTTTTCGTCTGTGACAAGCGAATAAGCGTAGACCATAAACGCACCGAACAGCACGTTGAAGACACACGAAAGCAAGTTGTAATACGTAAATCCGCCCGACACCATACGCAATGCAGAGGACGACAAAAGCCCGCCGGAAACAGCGCAGATACGGCTCAAAAGGCTGTCATTGAGCGTTAAAACGTCTATTTTTCCGCCGTTGAAGGCGAACATAAGCGCATAGCGGAACACAGACGACACAGCGCAGGCGGTAAGAGAAACGGAAATCGGCGCACCACAGGCAAACGCCGACAAGACCGCACCCATAACGGCAAACGGCACGTGGCGTCTGACCGTACACATAAACGCAACGCCGAGGGGATACACACCGAACATCATCTCCGCACATCCGAACAAATATGAAACGGCACAGTAAAAAACTGCCTCAAGAAGCTCTTTCGCCTCTGTCTTTGACGTATATTTTTCAAGCACCGCTGTCGGATTTTTCATTCTTTTTTCTTCTTTCATTTCAAATTTCCCTTTCTTTGCATCTTCCTTTGTCTGTAGATATAATACTCCACGTCTCTTGAGTAAACTGTCGAAACACACAGGGGAAATTTTATAAGTTTTTTTCGGAAAATCGGGGGATGTGAAAATAAACCGTATGGAATAACATAAAAATCGGAGTTTATCGTTTTTTATGTCTAACAATTTTCGTTATGCACATTAAATGTACACGTACAACAGCGTCATATTGTTGTAACAATTAATACTAATATTTTTTTAGATTATTTAAATTAAAATGTCATATTATGAAGTTCTTATGTGATATAATACAAATCACTTATATATATAAATTTCAAGGGGGTTTTAAAATGAAGAAGACACGTTTTATCTGTTTTTGTCTTGCGCTTTGGATGTGTATTCTGGCATATCCTGCCGTCGCCTCGGATTCCCCCGCTTACAAGCAGCTTATCTCCGAAAAGCCCGTTCACATAAAGAACGTAACAGTTGACGGACTTTACGGATTTTATAAAAACGCAAGTGTAAAGGAAATATTTTCTCTTAAAGAAAATAACTTCACAAAGGGCATTGTAAACGTCGGGGGTGTCCCCACGGAATGTTACGTTTATATGCGGACATTCTCAATAACCGACATTTCAAATTATACTACGGAAGAGGCAAAGATGCTTGCCGATACTATGTTTGCAGAGGTAAAGTCAATTCTTTCCTCGACCTATGTAAAATGCATCGCACGCTCATACAGCATAAGCGTTTCGGGTACTGCCGACAAAGAAAACAATACGTATAAGAGCTACACTGTAAGGTTCATAATAGCAACAGGCGAAAGCAACGAGGAAAGGGCAGAGGTGCTGTCAAGCCTTGTCCGTCCGACGGTATCGCTCTGGGAAGGACTTACAGAGGGGGAAAAATTCATAAAGCTGAATGAATTTTTATTAAACGGTCAGTTTTCATACGATATGGAATTTGTAAACCGTTCAAGCGTTTATGCATTTATAACGGGCAAAAAAGGCGTATGTGAGGAATATGCAGGACTGACGGCGCTGTTTCTTGACGAGATGGGATATGAAAACAAGTTTATCACAGGCACGGTCGGCACAACGAAGCACGTGTGGAATCTCGTTTATATAAACGGAAGACCCTATCATCTCGATATTTTACACAACGGTCCCGTTGACGAAAACGGCATACACACGCAGATAACACGTGATTTTCTGCTTGTGTCCACCGACGTTGCCGCAATAAACCGTATACCCGATGAAAAATACAGAGATGAGTGCGAAAAAGCCGTATACAACTACGTTTTTGAGGGTGCGCCGACACAGATACCGAGTGAATTTTTCCACGTGGAAAACGGCATGATGTCACGTATTCCGCTGTCTTCAAGCGTTGGATATATCAAAACGCTTCTTGCGCTTGACGGACGGTTTTTCACGTTCACCGACAAGGACGGTGCCGTGCTTTCCGACAGCAGTATCGTAGGCTCGGGCTGTACGCTCACGCTTGATGTAAACGGATACGTACTGCAAACGCTCACGCTTTGCGTAAGCGGAGATGCAGACGGCGACGGACAGATAACTGACAGCGACATCAACATAATAAAAAGCATTATTTTGAGAAAAGATGCAGAGTCTTCACAGCGTTATTCGCCGTTCTGCGACATCAACGAGGACGGAGCTGTGACGGTAAGCGATTTTTTCACCTTTTCAAAGCTTAAAGATTCAATAGTAACATACCACGGATAAAAATGAAGAAGCTATTTGTTTTATTGGCGGTCATTGCCGCACTTACAGTTAATACCTGCGCATACACTCCGTCGTTTACGGTTACAGGAGATGATATTCTTTCAAGTCCTGTGTTCTCGGTGCGTATCTCCGCAATGATAACGGAAACACGGACCGAGGAAACGACGTCGCCCGAAATGACAGAGGGCGAAACGGTATCGACCGATGAAATAACAGACACCGACAGCGGTACAGCAAGCGTGTCTGCACCCGCCGAGGATATACCGGCGGTGATTTCTGATGCTGTTTCCGAGGACGTCACAAACGTCGATACCGTGACCGATACGGAAGAGAACACAGACACACAAACAGACACCGACACCTCTGCCGGTACGCAGAAAAGCGGTATATTCGGCGGTGAAGGAACGGTCGTTTTCGACACGTCAAAGGTCGTGATAATGTCCGTTTTACCGTGCACACCCGACGGTGTGACGGTGGAATTTGCGGGAACTGACGGCGAATTCCGATTTATGTTTTATTCAGAAAATGAATTGGAGCCCGACACTCCGCTTCTTGATATGAAATTCAAAATAATTTCAAAAAGCGGTGACGTATCCCTGACACTTTCCGAGGGGATATTTTCAGACGGAAATCTTGACACACCCGCTGAAAGCGTTACCTTTACAGCCGTATACGAGGCAAAGGAAACAACGCCAGTTACGACGTCACGCCCTGCCGAATCGGTAACATCCGCTGTAACAACAGCACAAGATGAATCGGAGCATCAGACCGAAAACCGCACGGAAGCAACGCAACGCCCCGACTTACCGACAGAGGGCGATGCCAAAACAGAGCCGACCGAGCCGAATGAGCCTGACGGCACATCGCTTCTGCCTGTTATAATCGTTGTAACAGCGGCAGTCATCACCGCCGCAGTTACAGCTGTGATATTTATAGTCAAGAGGACAAAAAAATAAAAAACTTACCAAGCTGTTTTATAAGAATGTTTCGCTTCTTGTAGGGACGATTCACGAATCGCCCGTCATATAACAAAAAAATAATGGTATTCAATGAATACCATACAAACGAATTTCGGCAGAGAAATGTTTTCTCTGCCGTTTTGTTTTGTAATGCGTAAATTCTATCTGCATCGGGCAAAGCCCATACCCCTATTCTTCAGCGTATAATTCATCATAGTACCAACGCATTGGATTTTCGTGAATGTATTTTACGATTTCCTCATAATCCTCGCGACCGCGAATTACATGCTCATAAAAAGATGTTTGGAATAATTTTCCAACCTTTCCGGCCTTTTTACATTCTCTTGTTGTCAGTGATTTATATGCACAGATCGCATCCATGATCGTAGGGCGGGGGCTTGCTCGTGCCGCATCGCCCTCCAAAACAAAAATAATATGAATGTGATTTGGCATAATTACGTATCTGTCAACTGAAAGGCAGGGATAACGATCTTCGAGTAAGAGTAACTGCTTCTCTGCAATCTTTCCAAACGTGGTGTACTCTATTCCGTCTGTTTCGGCGGGAGCAAGCCCCCGCCCTACAGATATATCTCAAATAAAATGCCATCGGATAAAATTACTTCAATTTCCGCCTTAAAATAAGACGTGAAAGCGCACGTGCGTTAAACGGAAAGAGGGGGTAAAGATAATGCCTTTGACCGTCTACGGTCTTGTTTGAGGCTATTAAAACGAGCGACAAAAGTACGCCGAAGATAAAGCCCGATGCGGCGAAAAGCGCCGTTAAGGCAAGCAATATAAGGCGCATAAATTTGAATGCGTAGCCAAGCTCATAACTCGGCTGGGCAAAGTTCGCAATGCTTACAAACGCTGTATAAAGTATCGTTTCGGGTACGAACCACCCGACCTTAACGGCAAAGTCACCGAGGATAAGACCGCCGATTATCGAAAAGCTTCCCGCAAGCACAGACGGGGTGTTGAGTGCGGCAAGCTTCAGCCCGTCAACGGCGAATTCAAGCAAGAAAAGCTGAACGATTATCGGCAGCGCCGACTCCGATTCAACCGTTATGAATCCGAGCCATTCGGGGATATATTCGGGATGCGTGATAAGCAGATACCAAAGAGGCGACAAAAACATCGTCAGAAAGAACACAAAGCATCTGACAAAACGCAGATACGTTCCCGTAAGGGGCGGAAAATAGTAGTCGTCTGTTTCCTGCAAAAAGTCAAAAATACACGTCGGAAGTATCATCGCAGAGGGAGAGTTGTCGCACAAAACGATAATGCTCCCCTCCATTATAGATGCGGCGGCGGCATCGGGGCGCTCTGTGTATCTTATCTTCGGAAATGGATTGTACCACCCCGTTTTTATAAGACATTCGGCAAGTGACTCGCTTCCAAGCGACAGCGAAGGAACCTTTATGCTGTCTATCTTCTGTTCTATTCTTGATAACAGCTTTTTGTCAGCCACTCCGTCAAGATAGCACAAAACGACATCTGTTTTTGACGACGTACCCACCGTTTTTATCTTCATTGAAAGCCTTGCATCACGTATGTGTCGGCGGATAAGTGCGGCGTTGAACACAAGCGTTTCGACGAATCCGACACGTGCGCCCCTTAAAACCTTGTCGTTTTCGGGCTCCTCGATTCCACGCACGGGGTACGTTCGGCAGTCGATAAGCACAGCACCCGGAATGCCGTCAACTATCATCGCAGTCATACCCGAAAGCACGCCTGTAACCACAGCATTTCCGTCCTTTGCGCCCTCTACCTCAACGTACGGAATGTACGTATCGTAAAAGGCTTTGAGGTCTGACACGCTCGATAAGTCAAGCTCCTTCAGCTTCATAAAAAGGTCCATTATGCGGAGCATTACCTCGTCCTTCGTAAGTCCGTCAATGAAATAAAAGCTGCATTTTTTACCGCACGTTATAATATCACGTCTGACCGCATCAAAGCTTGCATCTATCCGCAGAGCCTTATCGAAACGCTGTCTTTTTATATCGATATTCGTTTCGTTTATCATGATATTGCCGCACCGTCACCGCCCGATGAAAGACCGAAGCTGACGGAAATGGCTTCGTTTACCTTTTCCATTACGTCTTCGTCAAGATGTCCCATCTTTTCTTTAAGTCGCTGCTTGTCAAGCGTGCGTATCTGCTCAAGCAGTATGACCGAATCCTTTGCAAGTCCGTAGCTGTCGGCGTACACTCCTATGTGTGTCGGAAGCTTTGTTTTTGATATCTGGCTTGTTATGGCGGCGGCAATTACTGTCGGCGAAAACTTGTTGCCGACGTCGTTCTGCACGATAAGCACGGGGCGAAGTCCCCCCTGCTCCGAGCCGACGACGGGTGACAGATCCGCATAAAAAATATCTCCTCTTCTGATAAGCACCTTTGATTACTCCTTTTGATATGTTCTGCCTATATTTTTTCATCAAAATCACGGTTTTAAACATCAAAAGAAGAAAATTTGGATTTTGTTTTTATTCATACGCAAGCTCTTATAAAGCCTTTAAGTGTTTTTTATCCCCTGCGCCCTGCCACCCCCCGCAGTTGACAGAGTCAACTGATTGGCGGAGGCGCAGATATTTCCTGCGGAAATATTCAATACGGATTTCAAGCATTACATCTTAACACATCATTCCGAAATTTTAAGTTAAGTCTGAAATATCAAGGTGTTTACCGCTTTACTTCGGTAAATGTTAAAATTTTATTAAAGATATAAGGCTATAATAATACGCACACGTGATATATAATATAACAGTATAATTATTTTTAAAGGTGTCAAAATATGTCTTATTTTAAATCCTCGCTTTACGACTCGGTCAAGCTGTTTTTAGGACAGATAGCTATGGCAGTGTTCGGATTTGTCACGTCAGGCGCAACGGTTTCATCCCCACCGCTTTTGCTCGGTGCAGGCATTCTCGGCATACTGCTTTATCTGCTTATCATATATGATTTTATGTGGGAGGTCGGCGGACGTGACCGCATAAGAAACGACGTATCGGGTGAAAAACCGAACTTCGGCAAACCCGTATACATCGCACTTATCGCAAACGTTCCGAACTTTATACTGTCAGCTCTTACGCTTATTTCGTATTTCGGTGATATTCCGGGGCTGTACAACACATCAAACGCAATACTCCGCCTCATTCAGGCAGTTTACATCGGCGTTTTCAAGAGTGTCGTTATTAACGGAATGGAGCTTAACGCAAATCCCTTTGCATACACGATAACACCGTTCATCTCCGTCTTTGCGGTCTTTGCGGTCTATATGCTCGGATATAAAAACATCAAGTTACTTCCCGAAAAGAAGGCAAAAAAATAAACCCCGCGCACCGAGGTCAGCCGTAGGACGGCAGAATGGAGAACCCAATGGATAACAAAGAAGTAATCATATACGGTACTATCGCCGTATATATCGCAATAATGATAATCGTCAGCGTTCTTTCAAGCAGAAGCGCAAAGAACGTAAGCGATTTTGCCGTAGGTAAGCGCAACGCAAATGCGTGGCTTTCGGCGTTTTCATACGGAACGGCATATTTTTCAGCCGTTATGTTCATCGGATATGCAGGCACGACGGGCTGGAATTACGGTCTGTGGGGCATTTTGCCCGGTATAGGCAATGCAATTTTCGGCGCTTTGTTTGCGTGGCTGGTGCTTGCAAACAGAACGAGAGATATAACAAGACATCACGATATACGCTCAATGCCTCAGTTTTTCGAAAAACGCTTCGGCGACAAGGTGATGAAGCAGTTCTGCGTTTTCGTTACGTTCATATTCCTGCTTCCTTATTCCGCATCGGTCTATAAGGGACTGACAAGCGTTTGCAGTATACTTCTCGGCATCGACGAAATGCTCTGCTGTATACTTATCGCCTGCGTTGCGGCGGTTCTCGTCGTGCTCGGCGGTTATATGGCAACGCTCAAGGCGGACTTTTTGCAGGGCATCGTAATGGTCGGCGGTGTTATCGCACTTATCGTCGTTATAATGAGATGTGAGCAGGTCGGCGGTCTTACCAACGGCATAAACAACATAATCGATAAAACGAGCGAGCTTTCGTTAACGTCGAAAGACCACATAAGTCTGTGGGCAACCGTGCTTATGACATCGTTCGGCACGTGGGGACTTCCGCAGATGATACATAAATACTACGGCATCAAGGACCGTGCCGAGGTCGTAAGAGGAACTGTTATTTCAACATTATTCTGTCTTATAATTGCGGGCGGCGGCTACTTCATCGGCTCGCTTTCAAGACTTTTCCCCGAAGCCTTTGCCGACGGTGTGTATGACAACATCATTCCGAACGTGCTTGAAGCGGCAAACGTACCGACGATACTTCTCGGAATTATCCTCGTGCTTTTGATCTCCGCATCAGTTTCAACGCTTGCATCTATCACGATCACGGCATCGACAACGCTTACAATGGACTTTATAGCACCCGTTGCAATGAAAAAGGCATCATCCGAAAAGGTCGGAAATGCCTGCAAGATAGTTTCCGTCTTGTTTATCATTCTTTCATTTGTAATTGCGATCACCCCCGGCACGCCGATACTCGTTATGATGTCTTATTCGTGGGGTATCATTTCAGGCTCGTTTATGGCACCTTATATACTCAGCCTTTTCTGGAAGAAGCTGAACCGTGCAGGTGCGTGGGTGGGTATGCTCGGCGGCTTTATAACGGCGTTCCCTCCGCTTGTGTGCAAGCTGTTCGGAATCACCGTGTCAACTCCGCTTGGTGAGCTTTCCGCACTCGGCCCGCATTTTGCTTGTCTTGCAATGATAATTTCGTTCCCGCTGTGCTTTATCGGCACTAAAATATATAACTCTGTGACAAAAACAAACGAAGCAAACACAGAATTTTATCAAACGGCAAAATAAATTTAAGATTGAGAAGGACAAACCGATGAAGATCAATATATACAACAAAGATATGGAATGTATGAAGCGCTCCGATATGGAAGCGCTCCAGCTTGAAAGACTCCGCAATATGGTGGATTACTGTGCCAAAAACGTGCCTTTCTACCGTGAAAGACTCGAAAAGGCAGGCGTTACAGCAGAAAAGATAAAGACGCTTGACGACATCAAGTACATTCCCTACACGAACAAAACGGACCTGCGTGACACATACCCCTTCGGTATGTTCGGCGCACCGATGAAGGAGATAGTACGTCTTCACGCATCATCGGGTACGACGGGTAACCCCACGGTCGTAGGTTATACGAGAGAAGACCTTGATAACTGGTCAGAGCAGGTCGCACGTATCTGTATGGCGGCAGGTGCAACTGACGAGAGCATCGTTCAGATTTGCTTCGGCTACGGTATGTTCACGGGTGCGCTCGGTCTTCATTACGGTCTTGAAAGAATAGGCGCAACAGTTGCCCCCACATCGTCGGGTAACACCGAAAAACAGCTTAAATTTATGCGTGACTTCGGAACGGACACGCTCGTTGCAACTCCCTCCTACTGCCTCTACCTCGCAGAAGCTGCGGCAGAGCACGCAGGTGAATTTTCGCTTGATAACTATAAATTGAAGCTCGGACTTTTGGGAAGCGAGGGCTGCACACCCGAAATGCGTAATGAGATAGAGCAAAAATGGGGTAACGGCTTCTTTGTAACCGACAACTACGGAATGAGTGAGCTTAACGGCCCCGGTATGGCAGGTGACTGCGTATTCAGAAACGGACTTCACATCTCCGAGGACCACTTCCTTTGCGAGATAATCGACCCTGTGACGGGTGAGGTACTCCCCAAGGGCTCAACGGGTGAGCTCGTTGTGACCAACCTTACCAAAAAGGGTATTCCGATGCTCCGTTACAGAACGAAGGATATAACGAACATCAACTACGAGCCCTGCGCTTGCGGAAGAACGACGGCACGTATGCACAAGATAATCGGACGAAGCGACGATATGCTTAAAATCAGAGGCGTAAACGTCTTCCCGACGCAGATAGAAAGCGCACTTATCGGCATATCGCAGATTTCTCCCCACTATCAGCTCGTTGTAAGACGTGAGGGCTATGCTGACAACCTTGAAGTTAAGGTTGAGCTTATCGACGGCACACTTCTTGCAAAGTACAGTGAGCTTGAAGCTCTCCAGAGAAAGGTACACGACAAGATAAAATCAATTTTAGGAATTGAAATAAAGGTAACTCTTGTTGAGCCGAAGAGCATCGAGAGATTCGTCGGCAAGGCAAAGAGGGTTATCGATTTGAGAAACGTAAAATAAAATCAACATCGCACGTTCAATTTGTTTTGTATTTTACACAACAAATATGATAATAAAACAAAATGTAGGGACAGACGTCCTCGGCTGTCCGCATTAAACGCAGGGACATACGTTGCCGTGCCACCATCCCCGGGGGTGGAGGTATCACCGACGTAAATGAAATAAGCAAAATACAACATTATAAACACCAAAACAGAAAGGTTTTGTATTATGAAAAAATTACTTTTGGGAAATGAGGCTGTAGCACGAGGTATATACGAAGCAGGCGTTAAGGTCGTTTCTTCTTACCCCGGCACACCCAGCACGGAAATCACGGAATTTGTTGCAAAATATGACGAAATATACAGCGAATGGGCGCCCAACGAAAAGGTTGCCTTTGAGGTTGCATCGGGCGCATCTATCGGCGGCGGACGCAGCTTTTGCGCAATGAAGCACGTCGGTCTTAACGTGGCGGCTGACCCCCTTTACACAATGTCGTATATCGGTGTTAACGGCGGTTTTGTCTGCGCCGTTGCGGATGACCCCGGTATGCACTCCTCGCAGAACGAGCAGGATTCACGCCGTCACGCAATCGGTGCAAAGGTTCCTATGCTTGAACCGTCCGACTCCGCTGAGTGCCGTGATTTTACACTTCTTGCTTACGAGCTTTCCGAAAAATACGACACACCCGTTTTGCTCCGTCTTTCAACGAGAATTTCACACTCACGCTCACTCGTTGAGCTTGGCGAAAGAAAAGAGCTTGAGCTTAAAGAATACAAAAAGGATGCCGCAAAGAACGTAATGATGCCCGCAATGGCACGTCCCCGCCACGCATTCGTTGAACAGCGTATGGCAGATATGGCAAAATGGGCTGAAAGCTGCGAAATAAACAAAACGGAATATTTCAGCAAAAAGCGTGGATTTATATGCGCAGGTACTACATACAACTATGCACGTGAAGCATTCGGAGAGGATGCAAGCTATCTCAAGCTCGGTATGGTAAATCCGCTTCCCGTTGAGATAATCAAGGATTTTGCAAAGAACGTTGACACGCTTTACGTTGTTGAGGAGCTTGACGACGTTATCGAAACACATTGCCTTAAAAACGGTGTTAAGGTAATCGGTAAGGAAATTTTCTCACTTTTAGGTGAGTTTTCACAGGCAACGGTCAAGAAAGCCGTTGACGGCTTCGAGGCTGAATGCATCACGTTCCCCGAGGACATTCCCGCACGTCCCCCCGTGCTTTGCGCAGGCTGTCCGCACAGAGGCTTCTACTACGCAATCAATAAGTACAAGCCGTACGTAAGCGGTGACATCGGATGTTACACACTCGGCGCTGCTGCTCCCCTTTCCTCGGTCGATGCTTGTATCTGTATGGGCGCATCGGTATCGGCACTTCACGGCTACAACAAGGTAAGAGGTGAGGAAAGCAAGAAATCACTTGCAGTTATCGGTGACTCCACGTTTATCCATTCGGGTATCACGGGACTTATCGATATAGTATACAACAAGGGCTTTTCGACTGTTGTTGTGCTTGACAACTCCATCACGGGTATGACGGGCCACCAGAACAACCCCGCAAACGGCTTTACGATCAAGGGCGATCCTACGTCGGCGGTTAATATTGAGGAGCTTGCACGCTCTATCGGTATAAAGCGCATTTCAGTTGTTGACCCGTTTGACGTTGAAGAGGTCCGCCGTGTGGTTGATGAGGAAATGAACGCACTTGAGCCGTCGCTCATCATCTCCCGCCGTCCTTGCGCACTTCTCAAGGGCATCAAGCACGCACCCGCACTCAAGATAAACGAGGACAAATGTATCGGCTGTAAGGCTTGCCTTAACTGCGGATGTCCCGCAATCTCAGTAAGAGCTACGGCAGACGGCAAAAAGCGTGCAATAATCGACAAGAATCAGTGTCTCGGCTGCGGTGTATGTACATACGCTTGTAAGTTCGGTGCTATCGAGAAATAAGAAAGGAACGGTATATATTATGGTTAAAAATATACTTATTGTCGGCGTAGGCGGTCAGGGTACGCTTCTTGCTTCCAAAATAATGGGCGCAGTATTTACAGGACTTGACTACGATGTAAAGGTAAGTGAGGTACACGGTATGTCGCAGAGAGGCGGCTCCGTTGTTACATACGTAAGATACGGCGAAAAGGTATTTTCTCCCGTTATCGAAAAGGGTGAGGCTGATATACTTATTTCCTTCGAACAGCTCGAAGCGGCTCGCTGGGTATCATATCTCAAGCCCGACGGCATCATCATCACAAACACACAGAAAATAGATCCTATGCCCGTTATTATGGGCAAGGCTGAGTATCCCGAAAATATACTCGAAAAGATAGAAAACACGGGAATCAAAATAATAAGCGCAGAGGCACTTGAAATAGCGGAAGCGGCAGGCTCTGCAAAGGCTGTTAATATGGTTCTTCTCGGTATGGCGGCAAAATTCCTCCATATCGATAAAGAAGTATGGCTGAAAACCATCTGCGACACAGTTCCCGAAAAAACAAAGGAAACAAACATCAAGGCTTTCTCCGACGGCTATGAAAAGGCAGGTTGCTGATATGAGAGTTAAACAGCTTTCTATATTTATGGAGAACAAGTCGGGAAGAATTGCGGAGATAACACGCATTCTGGCAAGCGCAGGAATAGACATCCGTGCACTGTCTATTGCCGACACAACAGATTTCGGCATTTTGCGTCTTATCGTAAACAAGCCAGATGAAGCATCTGACGTATGCCACAGAGCAGGTCTTATGACGGCCTTGACCGACGTTATCGCAATACAGATAGAAGACCGCCCCGGAAGCTTTTCGGAGGCTATGCAGTTTTTAGCACACGCAGGCATAAGTGTTGACTATATGTACGCATTTCTGACGCCGGGCGACGAAAAATACGCTTGTGTCATCATAAGCACATCCGACCCTGAGCGTGCTGAGGAGTTATTGACAAAAGCGGGCGTTTCGCTTCTTGATGCAGAAAAAATCTATTCGCTGTAATAAAACAAAATTGAGCCTTTACCGAACGGTAAAGGCTCAATTTTAAGTTTACAACAAACGGCGCAGACTTCCTGCAGAAATCCATTTGTAAACCTTTAGATAAAGCAAGGTAGCAAAGAGCGCTCCATATGCTCTTTAAAAAAACGATATTGCGGAAGGATGGTCATTCTTCGGCGGGAGCAAGCCCCCGCCCTACATTGCTAAATCACATTTTACACAATAATACCGAGGTGAACTCCCGCAATTTTATATTTTCTCAAATGACTCAACGTTCAATACGAACATTGTAGCACCGCCGACGGATTCATTATCGGAGGCATTCGGTACAAACGCTGATACAGACGGTTCGGCTTGCACCGTACCGACACACGTTTTTGAAAGTATTTCCTTTATTTTCGGTATTCTGTCTTCGTTTGTACCTATCAGAAGCGTTGTGTTTCCCGATGAGAGAAACGCTCCCGTCGTTGCAAGCTTCGTTATGAAGAAGCCCTCTTTTGTAAGAGCTGATACTGCCTCTGTACTGTCATCATTTTGTATTATTATCAAAATAAGCTTCATAATTTCTGTCCTTTATTCAACCGTTACGGATTTTGCAAGATTTCTCGGCTTATCGGGGTCGAGATTTTTAATTATTGTCATACAGTATGCAAAATACTGAAATCTCGGTGCAACAGCAAACGGCGCAAACAAGTCGTTTGATATACGGCAGGGTATAAGGTCATAATTTTTGTCCTTACAGAAGCCTTCCTTGCAAAGTGCTATGACCGAGCCGCCTCGTGCCGCTGCTTCCTCGATGTTTCCTATCGATTTCAGATACAGCCTTTCGTCTGTCAAAATCGCAAACACACCGACACCCTCTGTAATAAGAGAGATAGTACCGTGCTTCAGCTCACCCGATGGGTACGCTTCGCTGTGAACGTACGAAATTTCCTTGAGCTTGAGGGATGCCTCGCTGCAAAGCACGCTGTCAAGCCCACGTCCGATATAGAACATATCACGGCATTCGGAATATTTTTCCGCAATTCTGTTTATCGTTATCTTGTCTGTGTCTGAAAGCCTTGACTCAGCGCATACACCGTTCAAAAGCTCACCACAAAGCCCTCTTACCTCGTCTTCGGTAAGCGTACCCTTGACAAGGCTCATTTTAAGCACTATAAGATAAAGTGCCGCAAGCTGTGTTACGTAAGCCTTCGTGCTTGCAACGGCAATTTCGCTTCCTGCGTGAGTTAAGATAACACCGTCGCACTCCTCGACCGCCGTTGACGTCGGCACGTTTACAACACCGAGCGTATACGCGCCCTGCGCACGACACATACGTATGCACGCAAGCGTGTCGGCAGTTTCACCCGACTGCGTGATAAATATCACCGCATCGTCTTTATTGAGCTTATGGCCCGAATATCTGTATTCGGAGGCGATGTATATATCGCCCTCGATGCCTGTCAGACGTCTTGAAATATGCTCGCACACAAGTCCTGCGTGGTATGCCGTACCGCATCCGACGATGCGCAGGCGGTTCATATTTTTAAATATTTCATCCTCAACGCCCTCAAAGTAAGGCAAACCGTCCTTTATGTGTGCTTCAAGTGTGTTTTTGAGAACCGTCGGAATTTCCTCCATTTCTTTCAGCATATAATGGGGGAATCCGCATTTATCGGGAGCTGAAAACGATTTTTTCGGTGTCAGCGCTTCTTTTGAAATAGGCGCTCCGTCTTTGTCAAAGAACGAAATACCATCCTTTGTAACCTTTGCAACGTCACCGTCCGAAAGCTTGTAGTATTCGCCGAAGTCGCAAGCGGCAACATCTGAGCAAGCGGCAAAGCCGCCGTCAGCCGTGCCAACGACAAGCGGACAGCCGTTTCTTACTGCGTAAAAAATATCCGGTTCATCTTTGAACATTACCAAAAACGCATAAGAGCCTACAAACTCACGGCATGCGCTTGTGATAGTCTGAAGTCCGTCGCCGCATCTTTCATAAAGCTCGTTGAACAGAGCGCACGCACGCTCCGTATCAGTCGTGCTTTTGAAATCGGTATTCGTCATTTTACCGACGGACACGTAGTTTTCAATAATTCCGTTATGCACCAGCACCGTCTTGCCGACCGTATGCGGGTGCGCATTCGTTTCTGTTACCTCGCCGTGCGTTGCCCATCTTGTGTGGCCGATACCGCACGTGCCTTTAAGCTGTGCTTTTTCAAGGGCAGCCATAAGATTTTCAAGCTTGCCCGTTTTTTTAACAATTTCTGTCTTGCCGCCGCACAAAACGGCAACGCCTGAGGAGTCATAACCTCTGTATTCAAGCGCAAACAAACCGCCTGTTACAACGGGGAGCGCTTCATTTTTACCTGTATATCCAACAATTCCGCACATATTTGCTTACCCTTTCGACTTTTTTATTATTTAAAAGTGATTTGTTATGCGAGCTGATCTCTGATAACGGAGGCTATCATATTTGCAACCTCTGCTATCGTTACCTCGTCCTCGCCCTCTGCCATTACACGGATAAGGGGCTCTGTACCCGAGGGACGTACAACGACTCTGCCCGTTTTGCCGAGCTTGTGTTTTCCGTTTTCAATAGCTTCCTTGACTTCTCTGTTCGTGTAGAAGTGGAGCTTACCCTCTGCCGTTATCTTGAGATTTATCATTATCTGCGGGTACTTCTTCATTACGCTTGCAAGCTTTGAAAGCTTTTCGCCGCTTCTCTTAAGATGCGCAAGAAGCTGAACGGCTGTCAGCTGACCGTCGCCCGTCGTTGCAAAGTCACGGAAGATGATGTGTCCGGACTGCTCACCGCCGAAGTCATATTCTTCAAGAAGCATCTTTTCAAGCACGAATCTGTCACCGACCTTCGTGGAAACGAATGACAGGTCGTTTTCCTCGCAGAACTTGCCGAAGCCGAAGTTCGTCATAACGGTACCGACAACTGTATTTCTGTTGAGCTTACCTCTGTTTTTGAGGTCAACGGCACATATTGCCATTATCATATCACCGTCGACGAGCTTACCGTTTTCGTCAACGCAAAGACATCTGTCAGCGTCACCGTCGAATGCAACACCTGCATCGAGTCCGTTTTCAACAACGCACTTTGCAAGCGCTTCGATGTGTGTTGAGCCGCAGTCACGGTTGATGTTTTCACCGTCGGGATCCTTGGAAAGGAAGATACATTCAGCACCGAGCGATGTGAACAGTTTTTCGGCAGTTACCGATGCCGAGCCGTTTGCGCAGTCAACGGCGATTCTGAGTCCGTCAAGCGAGTTCGGCACGGACGACTTTATGTGGTCTGTATAATCCTTAACGGCGTTATAGCCTGTGTAAAGCTTACCTACAGCGCCTCCTATGGGCAAAGAAAGCTTTTCGTCGTCGTCTTTATCAAGCACGAGCGACTCTATCTGCTCCTCTATCATATCGGGAAGCTTGTAGCCGTCACCCGAAAAGAGCTTTATTCCGTTGAATTCTGCGGGGTTGTGCGATGCGGATATCATAACTCCCGCATCTGCTTTATATTTTCCTACGAGATATGCAACCGCAGGTGTCGGCACAACGCCGAGGTTGATAACGTCTGCTCCGTATGAGCAAAGTCCCGCCGTTACCGCACAGCCGAGCATATCAGATGACATTCTCGTGTCACATCCTACTACAAATACAGGTCTTCTTCTTGTACCGTTAGACAGAACCGATGCCGCCGCACGTCCTATGTCGAGCGCAAGCTCACAGCTGAGTTCGGTGTTGGCAATACCTCTTACACCGTCTGTTCCGAATAAACGTCCCATTTTAATTATATCCTTTCAAAATTAATTTATTTTCTTGATAACGACATTGTTGCCGCTTTTGTATATTGAATTTTCGGGAATAACGCCACGCACACGGCTTCCCGGGTAGACGGTAGAGTTGCGTCCTATCACAGTACCCGGATTCAGCACGCTGTTACAGCCGACCTCGACAAAGTCGCCGACCATCGCACCGAACTTACGAAGTCCGGTTTCGATGCGTTCATCTCCGTCCTTGATGACAACATTGGTCTTGTCGCTCTTGACATTTGAGCTTACCGCACCCGCACCGAGGTGAGAGCAGTATCCGAGAATCGAATCTCCGATATAGTTGAAGTGCGGAACTGCTGTTTTGTCGAACAAAATGCAGTTTTTAAGCTCTGTGGAGTTACCCACTACACAGTCCTTACCGACTATAACAGAGCCTCTTATGTAGGCACAATGTCTTATCTCCGCCCCTGCGTAAATGACAGTCGGGCCGACAATGCACGCCGTGGGTGCTACCTTTGCTTTCTTTGATATCCACACACCGTCGGCAGGTGAATAAAACTCATCCTCTGAAAGTGTGCATATCAGGTCCTTAATGTATTGTTTTATATGAGGGAGTGCTTCGTAGGGATATTCAAATCCCGCAAGGAATTCCGATGCCGCTGTGTGCGACAGATCAAACATTTCTTTCGTTTTAAACATACAGTCCTCCGTTTATTTATCGAAAAGAGACCGTTTTGCAAGCCTTGCAAAATGGCTTGCCGTGCCGTAAAGCACACGGCCGATGCTTTGCCTTTCGTAGTATACCTCGTCGCATTCGTATTCGCCGCGCAGATACTTCTGGAGCGTTCCCGTGTAGACTCTGTAATGCTCAAGCGCTTTTTCAAGCTGCTCCACGGTGTACACGTTCTTCATTTCGAGAATATGCGCCACAAACGTCACGTCCGTGTACGCATCCTTTATTTTCTTCGGCTTGCCCTTTTGTGCCGATATTGCGCCGAAGGTGTCGTAAAGATATTTCTTTCTGTTTTTTGCAAATCCGTCGATCTTTTTGCGGATTTTTGCATAGTCGCCGTCATCGGCGGGAAGCATATACAGCTTTATCGGCGTAGGCTCCTCTTCTGACAAATATCTTGCAGGCTTTTCAACGACAAAGCCTCCTACGTTCGGCGTATTCACGTAATATCTTGAAAACGAATACAGCCTTGAAAGATCGTCCGAAAAGGTTATCGCCGCATGATTGTAGTATCCTTTTTCAAATTGCTTAATAAGTCCGCCCATTGCCGTGTTTGTGCGGGCTATCATAACAAATACGGGCCTTTCCATTTAAGAATTCACCGTTACGCTTACGTTATATTCAACATTATACACAGCGCCGTTTTCCATTTTGAACGTGAACTCGGCTTTGTTTGTAAAGAACGCAAGCTCTCCGTATTTATCGAGCTGTGATGTACATTCGATGATTTTGAAGGTAACTGCGGATATTTCGTCATGGTCTATTTCAGCTTCAAGGCAGGATACAGCCTTTTCGACGAAGTAATATCCGTAATCCTCATCGGATGTGTACGTGTAAAGATAACCGTCTTCGGTCTTTTCTTCCTTAAATTCAACGATACAGCTTGCATAGCCGAGCGTGTATTCAAGCATTTCGGAAAGAAGTGTCCAGACGAGGTCCTCATCGTACTTCGTCTTGTTTTCAGTACCGTTATATATCATCGTCACGTTCTTACCGTCGCTGACAACGCTCATTTCCTGCGCTTCGCCGTTATATGAGCCTGAAGCGTGCATATCCATAAGTATCTTGGTGCTTAAAAGCGACTCCTGATACGAATACTCACATTCAGCCTCTACGATATCATGTGCCTTTTCGGGGCCTGTTACTTTAATATCCTGCGAAAGCTCGAAGTTCATCCCCTGGAGCATCTTTATGTCGTATGCCTCGGATGCTTTAGTAAGGCGGTAAAGCCCTGCAAGGCTTTCCGTTTCAAGGTAGCCGTCAAGTGACGGGAACGTTACATTTTCAACGCTGTTTACGTTTTTGACGTCTGTATCAACTTCTATTTCGGCTATGGGATTTCTGCCTATCATAAAGCTGATGTAGATATGCTCGCTTACGATATGCCCTGCCTTGTCTATCACAACAGTTCCCTCTGCCTTTTCAATACTGAACGATTCGGCATCGGGGAAAGCGTCAGCGGCGTTGACATCAAACTCCGAAAGCGTTACAACAGCGCCGTTTTCGGTCTTTTCGGTTTCAAGCTTTTTGAATGCGCTGATGTATTCGTTTGCGCTCATTCCGATTTCAAAAAGGTATTCCTTGAACTCGGCTTTTGTCATTTTGCCCTTGAAAAGCTCGCCGTCTATCGTCTGGTAAGTGTAGCCGTCCTTGTGGTATATACCCTCAGAGGCCTCGCCGTCGTAGAACATTTCGCTTGCATACTGTATGTCGTCACCGCCGTCCTTCAGAACGGTCTTGACAGTATACTCCGCATTTTCGTTCATATATCTCATTTTTGTGTTGGTAGTATATTCATAGCTTGAAAGCGTGTTCATCTTATTGTATGCCGCATTTACAAGCTCGATACCATCAAGGTCATCAATGGGATTTTTTTCAATCGGGTATGTCGTTACGTCAGACTTGTCCTCGGTATCTGCTGATGCCGTGTCATTTTCTTCTGTTTCCGTATCGGTTTCGTTTTGTGAGGGTGACGTTTCATCACCGTCCTCTATAGGCTCGGTAACTTCAATTACCGTCGTGTTGCCCTCCTCGTCGGTAACAACGACCGTCTGCTGTACCTTTGTGCCCTCGGGCTTTGATGTGCCGTCTGTTGTATTGCTTGTGTTGTCAGATGAGCAAGCAATAAATGATATTGTCACAGCGCACGCAATAAGTACGCAAATAAATTTTTTCATAAAAAACTCCTTATACTTTTTCGCCGAACAGAGCAAACGTCTCGGCTGATGTTATCTTAACGCTTACAAATTCACCTGTTACATCCGTATCTGACGGAAAATGCACGAGCTTTGCGCCGGGAGTTCTTCCCGTGTACATATTTTCGTCGCTCTTGCTTACGCCGTCGCACAGCACACGGAATGTTTTGCCGACAAGAAGACTGTTTTTTTCTTTGGCAATTTCGTTCTGCGTGTCAAGCAGTCGGCGGAAGCGTGCCGATGTAACATCTGCGGGTATCTGGTCATCGTATTCTGCGGCAGGCGTTCCCTTTCGCTTTGAATAGATGAATGAATATATCATATCGTAATTTGCTTCTTTTATAACACGGAGAGTTTCTTCAAAATCCTCCTCCGTTTCACCGGGAAATCCCGTTATTATGTCGCTTGTAACGCATATATCGGGCATCTTCTCACGCATATACGCAAGAAGCTTCAGATAATCAGCCGATGTGTACCGTCTGTTCATACGCTTCAGCACTCTGTCGCTTCCCGACTGAAGCGGCAAATGAAAGTGAGGAGCAGCCTTTTTAAGCGTTGCCAATGTGTCGATAAGCCTTTTGCTTGCATCCTTCGGGTGCGAGGTCATAAAACGGATGAGAAAATCACCCTCTATATCATTTATATCGCAAAGAAGCGATGCAAAATCGTATTTTTCCTTGTATTCCTCTATGTCAAGACCGTATGAGTTTACGTTCTGACCGAGCAGAGTTATCTCGTGACAGCCGTTTTGTACAAGCTCACGAACCTCTTTCAAAATATCCTCTTTAAGACGGCTTCTTTCTCTGCCTCTTACGTACGGCACGATGCAGTACGTGCAGAAATTGTTACAGCCGTACATAACGGACACCCAAGCCTTGTACGGTGCTTTGCGTGATACCGGCAAGCCCTCGGCGATATTTCCTGCGCCGTAGTCGGAGTAAAATCCCCGTCTTCCGCCCGACAATCGCTTACAAAGTATTTCGGGGAGTCTGTAAAGCATCGACGTGCCGAACAGAAAATCAACATAAGGGTATCTGTGCTTGATGTCGTCGCATCTGTGCTCCTGTGATACCATACAGCCGCAGATGCCGATAACAAGCTCCTTGTTTTTTTCTTTAAGATGCTTGAACTGCCCCGTTATTGAAAGGGCTTTAAGCTCCGCATGCTCACGCACGGCGCACGTGTTTATCAGAATAAGGTCTGCGCACTTGTCGTCGTCTGTAAGAGAGTAGCCCATTTCGACAGCCATTCCCGCAAGTCTTTCGCTGTCAGCTTCGTTCTGCTGACAGCCGTAGGTCTTGACGCACGCATAAAGCGGAGCGCCTCTTTCCGCAGCCTTTTTCGCCGTTATATCTCTTACACGGCGCATATATTCATACTGTTTTTCTATTTCTTCGCTTGAAATTCTTTCAGCGAGTGCTCTTTTATCTGCCATTTTAAAAATCCATATCTATTATTGTATTATTATCCGACTTTATTATATCATATATATTTATTTTTTCAATACCCTCAAAACAAAGTTTACAAATAGGATGTGTACGCCCCTACGGATAAATGGGGAAAAACCATTTCCGCCCGTTTCAAACCCATTTTTGTTCATTTTATTCAACGTGGTGTTGTAGGGGCGATTATTAATCGCCCGCTTCAACCCATTACCGCCCCTGCAATTTTCCATTTTCGATTTTCAATTTTCAATTTCCAAAATACTCGTACTATGTTAAATTTACGAATATGCTTGACATTTTCGATTTATTTGTTATAATATGAGTATAGAAAATAAAAAATTTTTACTTCAGGAGGAAATATGAAGAAAATAATTTCTATTTTTTTGGTTGTTGCAACACTTCTTACAATGTCGTCCTTGACGGTATTTGCAGAAGAAAAGTTCGCAACAGTTGAAGCGCTCCAGTTCGCAAAGAACGCTGAGCCTACTATTGACGGTGTTGTATCCGCTACTGAATGGGGTTCTCCCACAGTTGCAAATGCTGATGCAAACAACCCCGTTGTTGACCTTGAACTTGACGGCACACGTATGGAATTTTCAATGTGGACACGTTACAACTTCCAGGGCTTCTACCTTGCTGTAGTTGCATACGATGACCAGCACTGCAACGCAAAGGTCGTTGAAGACCGTAACAGCATCTGGAACGGCGACTGCTTGCAGGTTCGTCTTGATGCTTACGGCTGTACTGTTGACCAGGGACTTAACCCCACGTCAAACAGAAACGGTAACTGGCACTCCTCTTACAATGAATTTGCATTTGCTCTCGGCGATGACGGCGTTACATACGCATACAGCTGGCACGGCGTTGTTGACCACGAGGACCTTACGGGCGGTAACGGCAGATACGTTGTAAAGCACAACGCTTCCAAGCAGGAAACAACGTATGAGCTGTTCATTCCGTGGGAAGTTATCCTTCAGACACTTCCCCACGTTGGTACAAAGCTCGGCTTTGCTATCTCCGTAAATGACGGTGACAAGGACACAGGCCTTTACAAGAACCACATTGAGTGGGGTACAGGCGTTATGACAACACGTAACAAGAACATCTACGGTTCAAACCGTCTTGTGTTCGTTGCTGACCGTGCAACAGGCGGTGATGAGCTTGCTGACCCCAACGCACCGGTTACACTCCCCCCCATTGAAACAATTACATCAGAGAAGTTCCTTCTTACATTCAACGAAACTCTCATCAAGCCCCTTAACGCTATGGGTAACGCAGGTACGAAGGATATGGAATATACCCTTAACGATGACGGTTCCATCCACATGGCTTTGACAGGTGCTGATCCTCAGCTCTGGCTTGACGTTAACAGCCTTTATGCGATCGAAGCAGGTAATTACCGTTATCTTGCTCTTTACCTCAAGACAAACGAAACAAACTGGGGTGAAATGTTCTTCACAACAAGCGCATCGCCCACAATCGATGCAGGTGTATCCGTTATGTCGGAATATTTCGACGTTGAAGGCGGACAGATCGTTGTTCTCGACTTCCAGTACTTTATGAATGACGAAGCGGCAGGCTTCACAGAAGGCGAATGGAACGGCCGTCTGCTCCAGCTCCGCTTTGACCCCGTAAACGAAGTTACAGACACACTTACATCTGAAATGACACTTTACGGAATAGGCTTCTTCAACAACCTCGAGGATGCTCAGAAGTTCAACGTTGAGGGCATCACAGTTGAAACTGATCCCGCTGCAACATTCGCTCCCACCGAGGATACACAGGAAGCTCCCGCAGAGGATACAGCAGCTCCCGACACAGACGCCGACACAAACGCTGACACAAACGCAAGCAATGAAACAGCAGCATCAACAGACGCTGAAACAACAGGCGAAGGCGACAGCGAAGGCGGAAACACAGGTCTTATAATCGCAATCGTTGCAGTTGCAGTAGTTGCAGTAGCAGCAGTCGTATTCATCATTCTCAAGAAGAAAAAGGCATAACTCATAAATAATATGAATAGGGCGTTGAATACAACGCCCTATTCTGTTCGCAAACATTTCATTTAAAAAACCGTTTTTGTCAATTTAATTTGAAGTGGTACCCCGTTTCAAACCCCATTTCCGCCAATTTCAATCAAAGCATCACAAGGAATCTACTATATGAACGAACAATTTTCAAGAACAGAAGCGCTTATCGGTACCGACGCTTTGGAAAAAATAAAAAAATCAAGAGTGCTGATATTCGGCATCGGCGGTGTCGGCTCGTATACAGCCGAATCACTTGCACGTGCAGGGGTAGGACACCTCACGCTCGTTGACGGCGATACGGTCGCCCTCTCCAATCTGAACCGCCAGCTTTATGCGCTTCATTCAACCATCGGAATGTTAAAGGTCGAGGCGGCAAAAGCACGAATAATGGACATAAACCCCTCGGCCGACGTTCTTTCCCTACCCATTTTTTACGGTGCGGAAAACGCATCCTCGATAGATTTTTCAAATTACGATTATATTGTTGATGCTATTGATACGGTTTCCTCAAAGCTCCTTATAATCTGTCAGGCAAAGTCGCTCGGCGTGCCCGTAATAAGCAGTATGGGCACGGGAAACAAGCTCAACCCTACCGAATTCGAAATAACTGACGTATACAAAACGTCCGTCTGCCCCCTTGCAAGGGTCATGCGGCGTGAGCTTAAGGCACGAGGCGTAAAATCGCTGAAGGTGCTTTACTCAAAGGAAGAACCGAAAAGCATATCGGGCGGAAGAACCCCCGCAAGCATTTCGTTCACCCCATCGGTGGCAGGTCTTATAATCGCCTCCGAGGTGATAAAGGATATAATCAATTAAATACCGCAGTATAAAATTTCAACAAACTAACATGAGGTATCCAAAATGAAAAAAATCACCGCATTTTTATTATCCTGCATTTTAATGCTGTCATTTGCTTCCTGCTCCGACTCGGAAAACAACACAAGCGACAGCACCAAAGCCGATAAAATAACCGATGCTTTTGAAAGCACGGTTGCAGATAACACTGACACACCCGACAACACACCGTCAGATAATATCGGCACACCTGACGACACCCCCGTCACTCCTTCCGAAGACACAGATGAGGTCACGAAGGTATATGCAGAAGCCCCCGGCACAAGAGGCGAGCCCGAAGATGAGGTTGTGGACGGTGTCACGTATGACCACGATACGGCGGAAATAATCGAAAAAGGCAACGTGAAGGTATACATCGATGACAAAGACGTAACTGACATCTGTTACGTTTACGTAAACGAAAAATTAAAAACCTCGGAGCTTGCCATAACAAGCATTATGAAAGAGATAGGCGCAAGTGTCACATGGAACGAGGAAAGAGCGATAATAAGCAAGGATAACCTCACGCTTATTTTGGATATTTCAACTCCCGACTTCGGTCTGCCCAAGAACCCCGATTCATCGCATTATGTACGCAAGGTCATAAACGGCGAGATAGTTCTTGACCGTGAATCGGCAAACCCGTTCATCCGTGCCGCAGGCTATTCCGTCAAAATAAACTACGAAACGGGAATTGTAAACATCGTTCCCCTTTCATAAAACATCAAAACTATTTTAACATTTTGACTATAACACAGTGTTTGAGTTATTCCCCGATAACTTACAAATACAATTAAATGTAAATCATAAATATCTATTAACCGAGTAAAAACAAGCCCCGACAGATTTTAAATGTCTGTCGGGGTATCTGTTTTGTCGGGAGCTCCCCCAACTCCGTCGGTCATAATCCAATGTCTGTTTTTTTAAAATTCCCCGCTTCCAAAATAAAAGAAACGGCAAATTCACACCCTTTAATAAAAGCTTTTTTTGCTAAAAGTGCTTCCAGATCGCATAACGAATCTACATAATTTTCCACGGCATCTTGTTGTTCATCATTTAGTAGTTCGTATGCCTTCTTGCTTAATTCCGAAGTCTGTTTCATAAGCATCCTTTGTTCCTCCGTATCAATTGCGGCACTTTCCTCGAACATATACTCGTACCATAATCTTTCAAGTGTTTTTTTCATAGTAATTACCTTTAAAATTCCTTTCAATCAAATATATAAAATATTATAGCATTCATTTGAATGCACGTCAAGCATTTTTTTGAATGCAATGCTATAATATTTTTACAAAACTTTATTTTGAATAGGAAACAGTATATGTACATTTATCAAAGATTGAAAGATATCAGGGAAGATTCGGATAAAAAACAAGAGGATATTGCATCGGTTTTAAATATTACCCGACAGCAATACCAGCTTTACGAAAGCGGAAAGCGTGAAATGCCGATGCACCATTTTATAGTATTGGCAAAATATTATAATGTTTCTATTGATTATCTTGCAGGGTTAACCGACACCCCAAGAAAATCAAGCAAATAGCCTTGTTAGTTTTCACATCTTGCGCCTGCCCCGTCCCCCCCTCGGGGCAAGGCGCAGATTTCTTTCAGAAATCTGTTTTGTGATTTTCGGCACTAAACTGCAAAAAGCAATTTGTACGGCTATAAAAAAGACAGAGGATTGCCCAACTTCCCATAAGAAAGTTGGGCAGTTTTATTCGCCTTTGGCGAGTGATATTGCTTCGCAGTGATATTCGGCTTATGCCGAGTGATATTTGCTACGCAAGTTTTGGAAGGCGAATAAAATACCACTGAAGCCGTAAGGCTTCAATATCACTATTGCGGTAGCAATAATATTACTCCGACGAAGTCGGAATATCACTCTTGTTTTCTCTGCCGATTTGTGATATAATGGGATATCGTAGGGCGGGGGCTTGCTCCCGCCGTAACATAAAATTTAGGTCAATAAGATGGCGGGAGTAAACCCTCGCCCTACAAGGGGTATGGGCTTTGCCCTATGCCTTTGTAATACAAAGGCGAAACTTGCGATAAAACAATAAAAATGCAAAATTAAAAAGAGAAGCTTATTAAACAGAAAAACGGGGGGATTTTATGAAAAAGATATTCGTTATTTTTATTTGTTTGGTAGTTATTTTTTCTTTTTCCGCTTGTACCAATAAAGTTAAATTTACGGAAACTGAAGATAAAAACATTGTAACAATCGACGGCACTGAATACACTTTTGTCGGCAACGAGGGTAGAGTTTGGTGCTTTGGAGAATGGGAGTTCATCGGTCATGTAAAGGGAGAAAAAAAGACCTTTGTTCATCTTACCAATAAGGTTAAAACAGGTATGTATTCTGTTAATGGTAGTCAAGATGTGTTGGTAAGATATTTCCCCGACAATGAGTTTGCTGCTATGTATGTAAAGTCCGAATTACTGAAAACAGAAGTCACTATTGATAATTGTATTAGATTTGATTTTGTAAAAGGTTCGCTTTTTAATAGTGATGAAACGATAATCTCAAAAAACGGAATAACTGAATGCGAAGATTTTCTTAATGAAATTAAAAGCGGGCAAAAGGCAAAAGATGCTGGATTGTATGATTTGGTAAAGCAACCCGACGGGATGTTGAAAAACTGTTATGTCTACGGATATGCCTGCGGTGTTATACAGGACGATGTTAACATAGTTATTCCTTTGCAAGTGATGTCATTTGATGACAAAGCATATTCAATCATAATCGACGATATAGAATATGTTTTAACTCAAGAATGGGTAGATAAATTGATAAACAACTAAAAAATGACCCCGACAGACTTTAAAATCTGTCGGGGCTAATTATTTGTTTACTGCATCGCAAATATGCGCCATATGAGCCAACTGATTTGTGATTTCTCCGATAAGAACATCACGCTTTAACCCTCTGTCTTTTAATTTTGCAAACCGCTGTCTATCCTTTTCGTCCGATAAAAATTTCAGACAGCCGTCAGCCCCAGAGTCTTATGACTCGTCTGTACGCTTCCTCGACCTGCTCGGTCGTGTACTGCGGATGAGATGTAAGCATAGAATCTCTGTAGAGATTGATGAACACGTTATTTGAGTTATACCCAACCTTCGTCATAAGTCTGCATATCTCACGCACCTTGTCATCGTTATCCTCCTCGGCACGCTTGTCCAGAAGCGTTTCACGCATTTCGGAAAGAAGCTTTGAATAAAAGCTTCCGTAAATCCCCTGTGCCGCCGCTGTGTTCTCGCCGACAATGGAATCGTACAATTCCTGCATTTGATCGGCATTTTTACACTCGGAAAGCTTCTTTATCATCTCGTTGTACATAACGGCGCTGTACGCCGAATCTCCGTGTGATGCACCGCCGCCCGACGAGGATGATGAAGACGAGGAAGAACCTGAATATGCGTTTTTCTGAAGCTCATACTGCTTGCTCTTCCAATAATTGTCCTGCTCGACCTGCTTTTTCTGAAGCTCGAGCTGTTCGTTCTTCAAAGCCATATCGGCAAGCTCCGTGTCAGCTTCCGCCTGTGCCGATGCACGCTCGCTTTCTATTCTGAGTATCTCCGCCTGCTTTTCTCTTGCAAGCTTTTCCTTTGCAGCGACCTGCTCGGAGTTAAGCGCACTCACGTTGTTTTCGTAATTAAGCTCCTGCTTCAGCCTTGCATCAGTACCTACACCGCTGTTTGCATATCCGCCCTCGTTTACAAAATAATCGAGGTACTTTTCCGACTTTGCTCTGTTTCTCGACAAGGTATCCCTTGCCTTGGCGTATTCAGCCTCATTTTCCGCAAGGCTTCCCTCATAATTCTGCTCCGTGAGCTTTTTGAGAGTATCGTAAACCGTATCGATATTCTCCTTTTTATTGCTGTTAAGCAATTTTGAAAGCATTTCATAGCTTTCGTAAGATTTCGTATCTCTGTTATAAGATGACAATTTATACCTCCTGTCTTACGTATCCGTATATAAGCACCGTGCCGCATCCGCCCGAAACAGCTCCCCAGCCGCCACCGCCGTAGCCCTTGGGATGAATGATGCTGTCATCGATACCTGCGCCCTTTGCGCCCGTACCGTAGCCGATGCTGTCACCGCCTGCGCCGTAGGCATCCGCACCGTCATTGGGTACGGCATCCGTTGCGCCGACACCGCCGCCTCTTGCACGTGTTTTTCCGCCGTCAGCGCCCTGTCCGCCTGCGGCATATTCATAAAAATCGACTTCGTCGCCCGCATTTGTAACATAGGTGCTCTCGCCGTCATTCGGAAAAAGTCCGTTTGACACCGCACCGCCTGCGCCTACGTTCACGGTATATCTGCCGACGAGGTCAACGCCGATAAGCTCCGTGACAGCACCTCCGCCGCCGCCCTGCTTTTCGCCGCTATTATATCCTCCGCCGCCACCGCCGACAAGCACGACATCGTAAACACCCGTAAAGGAGGGAAATTCCTCCGTATCAAAGATATATGTCCCTGCCGTTTTATACTGCTTCAGCAGTCTTTTGCACGGAATATATTTATATGCGCCGTCGCCCGTGGCGGTATTTGCAAGCTCATCGAGTATCTGCGGTATAAGCGTACCGTTTATATACTCCTTTATTTTTTTCGCTCCCTCGTCAAACTTACCCTTGACCTCATCCGCCGTATATTCGGGCGACGTGGGGCAAGTCGGCAAGGAAGCGATTATATCAAGATTTTCATTGAACGTTGATATTGCCAAATTTATATTCCTTTCATTTAACCTTATCTATGTAATTTACACTGCACCAGGATTTGATCGCACCGCCTCGTTCTCCTGTTTTTCTGTTCACTCTTTCGCCTAAAAGCACACAAAGGTCTCCACCTCGGTAAACGGGCTTACCAAGCGAGTCAGAATCCTTCATAACAGCATAATCGTAATTTTTAACCCACGGCGAAAACGGATTGCCTCCGGGGAAATACGTTACCGTTCCCTCCTTCAGCCGTACAATGTCACCCACCTGCACCGTTTGCTCATCCGCCTTCGGTATCCGTATCTTCTGACCGACAATAATAAGATTGGGGTTTTCAATGGCGTTATATTCGGCAAGCGATGTCACAGAAAGACCGTAAAGTGAAGCGATCTTCGACAGCGTATCGCCCTTTTGCACCGTGTAAACCGACTCGTCGTTTTCCGTATTTTCCTCCGCTTCAAGAGAAAAATATTCAGCGATGACCTCGGCTTCGGCACGTGCTATATCCTTTAAATTCTCATCGTCGAGCAAAAACGCACATTCCCTTTCGTTTGTGTGAAATCCGTGCTCGATGATAAACGAATATCTGACATCGCCGCCTATAGAATTTCTGATGACGCCGTAGTAGTCGTACTCCCTGCCTCCGCTTTGGTACGTTCTTGTCATAACGCCCCTTTTGTATGTGACACCCGTCTTTTTGTTCATAACCGCCGTCACCTTATCGACGAGCCTTGTCAGAAGCTCACGGCTTTCGGGAAGCTTTACGGAGTAAAACGACGACACACCGCACGCCTTTTCGCTTCCTGCCGCATTTGAATGAAGTGATATAAACACCTCCGAGCCGTTTTTCACAGCCGTATTTCCCCTTGACGACAGGGTGGGATCGTCACTCACTCTGTTTTTCGTCATCTCGGCATCAATGCCGTATTTTTCAAGCTCTGCCTTTAAGTATTCCGCTAATCGAAACATCCTTTTTCCCTCGTAATAATCGGGAAGCACGCCCTTGTTGGCGTTTTCGCCGTGTCCCGGATCAAGCGTTATTTTAAGCATCGCCGTCCCCCTTGTCAGAAAGTGATTTTATGAAGTCAAACGCACCGTTTGAGGAAAACGATACGAATACGGCGTTGACGGGGCAGAGGAAATACTCCGACGCCCCTGCATCTGCCGTAAAGTACGTCGTGCCGAAAAGAAGCAAAAGAGCGAATATATACGATACCGCACGTGTCGGCACTCTGACGGGTAATTTATCAAAAAGCCCCTTGAAAAACTGTGTAAGAACTCCCACCGCTGCTGCCATGCAGGAAAATCCCGCAAGCATCTGCCAGGTGAGAAAATCATTTATCTGCAATCAGCTACCCCCTTTCACATTCCGACGAAATGCGCTGCGGCATAGCCCACAAGCCCCGATACGATAGCCGTCAGCACGGCGTTCACAAGCGTGTTCCATCTGTTTTTCGGCATTACCTCCAGGGTGTCAAGCCTGTCATCGTATGATTTCAAAGTGTTGTTCGTATGCTTCAGCTCCTCTGTCAGAACGATAAGTGTTTCATTCATTGTTTTGATTTCCTTTGTGACCTCTTTTATGTCATTTATCTGATGCTGTAAAGACTTTATCTGCATCTCGTGTCTTTCCGAGATCAGGGCCACCTCGTCAAATGTCATCAGCTTATCACTACCCTTTCTACTGTCGCACGGCTGTCAGGGTATGAATTTTCAATTATAAGGCGCACGCTGTCAAATCGGCGCAGACGAATTCTGTGCCTTGTAAGGGCAGGCCTGCCCTCACATTCAAACGTAAAATCGGAAAAATCGAGGGCTGAAAAGTCAAGAACCTCATTTGAAAATTCTCCGTTTTCTCCGACGGTCACACGCTCGCCCGTGTTCGGAACGAGCGTTATTTTTATATTACTGCACGGCTCCGGCACAAGCGATGCGTAGAGCATATACAGTCTTTTTTTGTCTATCCGTCCGAAATTGGCAAAGCCGCTTTGCCATATCGCCTTATACGCTTTGCCGTCATCGGTATATACCTCGGAGTCAAAAATGTAAACACCCGAGGCATTTGCAAAAAGCACCTCACCGCCGTGCTCATACATAACGTCGGCATTAATGCCGTCAAAGGCATACCAGACGTCAAGACCGTAGTTATATATCATAACCGTGCCGAAATTGTATATCCACAGCTCCTTTTTGCTCTGATAGTCAAAAACCCCCGCATTTTCAAGGAAATAGCTGTGCAAAAGCGGTTCAATGCGCTCCGATATACACACGGCGTTTCTTTCGTCACGCACGTTTGTCGCACGCCACAAATACACGCCGTCCTCGTTCACCGTCAGAGGTGAGTTATCAACAAGTGCCGCACAGCCGTACGACGTGCCAACGCTTCCGTTGAGAGGATATATCGGGAACGACGGCTTTCTGTAGCCGTCGTAGTCAACACTTGACGGCGAAATGTACCACGCATCGCCCGATGTGAACACGGCGAGCGTTGAATAATGGCGCACGAGTGCCGTAACGTCGTACGTACCGTCACCGACCTTTATGTAGTTATCCGCAGGAAAATAAAGCGGATCAGCACCCCTTGACGTTATATCCGAATAAAATATGACGTTGTCACCGCCGTAGGCAAAAACTCTGCTGTCAAATTCACCGCCATATATGCAAAAGCGGCGGCCGTGAAGCACTCTTTTGTCTATCGAATTGCTCGACATCAAAAATGTTATCTGCAAGCTGTCGGAAACACCGCCTTCGGGCGGTTCTATAAACGTGACCGTGTGGGATGACAGATCGAATGAATATTTATCCACAGGCATATCAAAGCCGTCCTTCGTCACGTATTCCACACCGACCGAGCTTGACGGAAGCTTATATTTCACCGCAACCCCGTCGGGCGAAAAGGACATCTTCGCCATATCGCAAAGCAGATTCAGCGACTCGTGCAAAGTACCGCCGCCGTCAGGTGAGCAGGTAATTGCTATCGTCGGCACGTACGGCTCACTTTCTTCAAAACGGCCGTATTCATAAACAACTATTTCGTCCTCGCAAACGCAGTACACCGCACCGCCGAATGTAAAATAAACGGTCTTGCCCATCACACCCAGCTCATACGATGATACTATCGTCTGCTTATCTATATTATATGCGTTAAGTGTCTTACCGTTGCGGTAAAAAATTACACCGTCCGACACGTAAATATCTTCTCCCTGTATATCCGCAAGCCTCTTGTAGCCGTATCTTTTCTGAAGCTTGCCGTTTTCCGTAATTCTGAAATTACGCATATATTCAGCGGATGATATTGCATTTGTCACCTTTTTTGTACAGTCAGTTCCGTTAAAGGAACTGACTGTCATCTGAAATTTGTGACTCTTTTTAAAAAATGCCATAAGCACCTCCTTAAACGATACCGGGATACATATCCTTTATGCTTTCTCTGTGCGCACTCACAGAAGAAAGTGCCGAGGAGCGCACCCGTGTATATTCACCCGACAAAAACGAAGCAAGCTCGGGGTTTTCATCGGCAATAAGAAGTATGCCGAGGCGCAAGGCGCATAAAACGGCGCATTCGTCACACAGCGGAAAAACATCCTCCCCGTCACGTATCTGTCCCATTGCGGGGTACGGCGTCTGTCCGTCTGTCAGTATCTTGTCAAGCGGAATGTGCTCGGATATAACTGCGCCGAGCATCGGCGGTAAACGGCGTGCAAGCTCTGCAAAATCAACAGCCTCGGCATCCTCGCCGATATATGATGCCGCAAGCTCAAAAACGTCACTGCATTTCATTATGCGCCCGCTTCGTCACCCACGCTTATGTCAAGCACAAGTATCTCGTCGGGATAAACGACCTTTGCGCCGTAAAGGTGAAGTCCCTTTACAGCATCGGCAAAACGCTTTTCGGGACGGTATGCCTCAACCTCGTTTATCTGCTCTGCAAAGGCGATGGCACGCTTTGTTCTTGCAAAGCACTTGTGGTAATTCTGAGCGTTCACGATATTGTTTGAAACGTAGATCCTGAAGCCGAGGAACTTGCCGATACAGCCCTTGTCAAGCTCCTCCTCGTTTGACGTGCCGTTCATTATCTTCGCCTTGATGATCTTTGCCGCAACACAAGGCGGTACTTCAAGCACGATCTCCTCATTGCCGGGTACGTTCTTTTCAAGAAGCTTCTGCTGAGCATTCAGCAAAAGGTCAAGCACGCCGTCAGATGTAAGAGAGTCTGACTTGATGACGTTCTCCGTGGGCACTGTTTCATAAAGGGAGTAAATATACTTGTCCGCTTCGTTTGAAAGTGCGCTTGCGGCAACACGCATAGCCTCCTTCATAATAACGGGAGACGTCTGCGCCGCTTCAATATCGTCAATGACGAAATTGAACGCCTTTGCACGGTTGACGGTAAGCATACGGACGTTGTCCGAAAGCTCACCGGGGGCTGACATATCCGTATTCTTGGTGTAGTCGAATACGTTGATGGGGTTAAGACCGATGATCTTTACCGTGTCACCCATATTCTTGATATCGCCCTCAAATTCTCTTGAGCAGTTCTTAACTGCAATATATTCCTTGTCAAGCTGTCTGTAGAGCGTTTCACTCCACACTGTAGGTATAAACTGTGTAATAGCCATATTTATTTTTCCTTTCTTTTTATGTTATTTAAATTCAACGTGATTTGTAGGGGTAGATTCATGTAGTTCGTGGCGAACCACGAACTACACCGCCCGAAAACGCAAGCCCGGCGTGATATTCTACCTTTTTCATTTTTCTACTGCCTTGTTTCTTCTTAAATGTTACAAATAGATTTCCGTAGGAAATCTGCGCCATTCGCCCGCAGGGCGGCTCGGGCGAACTACCGTTACGCCTGCGAGCCGTGGGGGGTGCGGGCATGGCGCCGTCACCGTAAAAATTTATGTGAAACAAGATACTACGGTTATAATGTTCTGCCTTCCCCAGCGGGAAAAGGACGGGACTTGTAGTTGACAAGGTCAACTACCGGTGTATCGCCCTGATACACCTTGCTTGCGGTGGATGAGGTGTTTTAATCCCATCCCCGTTCACCCAAGCCCTCCTTGTGTAAAGGAGGGGGGACCAAGCGTAAGCTTGGTGGGAGGATTGTTTACAATGTTATCCGCACAACGGATAACATTTCATACCACAGGCATTTCATTTTCAAACCCATTTCCGCCAATTTTATCCGATGTGATGTTATGCCTCCCCCTTTGGGGGATGGTGGTTGTAGTTGGTAAACCAACTACCGACGGAGAGGGTGAACCCCATCCCCGCTCACTTAAAGAACCCTTTCCCACTCATACTTTTGATGATATTATCGTATTCATCGTGTACCTGCTTCGGGCTCATCGCACGCACGTCACGCTCGTTGTAAACGCCTCTTTGGCGCACCGTCTTGCCGACAGCACCAGACGACGACATTCGGTTCTTTTCGTTACGGGCTAACGCCTGCGCCTCGGCGTTTCTTTCACGGCGGTAGGCGTCTGTAAGACGCTCGCCGTTTTTAACGCTCTGCCACACGTCATCGCTTACCGTGTCGAGGTCAACGTCGGGGAAATTTTCGTAAAACTCCTCCGTTTCCGAGGTAAAACGCTCATTGTCCATCGATTGCCTCCGTTTCCGTCTGCTCGGAACTCTTCTGACGAAGCACGGCTTTTTCAATAAGCTCACGCTTGTCGGAAATTATGCCGTCGGGCAGTCTTTCAAGATAATCCTCAATTCCGATAAATCCGCCCGACAAAAGCTTGTCAAGCGTATTAACCGCAACTATCTGCGAGTATTTCGTGCCCGCCCCCACGTCAACACGGGCACGGATAACGGAATTTTTAAAAAGCTCGTAGTCGGGCATCTTGCCGCTTTTGCTCTCTCCGTTATCGTCATAGGGCAGGAATCTGCCCTCGGGATAATATTCAAACATCATCTCCGCCCAGTTGAGGGCAAGGTCCTCAATACAAGCGTAAAGATTCTGTCTTATGTTTTCAAGCGGAACGTTTGACGATTCCTGAAGCGCAAGGATAGCCGAGGTGTTGTCGGGATCGACCTCACCGAGTGCGGCATCGGTCGCCCCCATCAGCTCCTTCGTGTGCATCATCGTCAGATTGATAACGTCAAGAAATCCGCTTTGCATGTTACCCGCACCGAGGGCAACAGCCGCACCTCTGACGTCACCGCCCTTGACACCGACCGCCTCACCGACCTCATTCGTCCATTCGGGAATGAGAGTCTTGTCATAAATGACCTTTGAAAATGCGGTGTCCGTCATATGCTTCATCACCATGGCGTAAGCCTTGTTGATGTATTTCTGATTGGGAATAAGAGCCGTAACGGGTGAATTTCCGATAAATGAGCCCTTTGCGTTCTCCCACGAAAAGTACGCTATCGGGTATCTTCTCATCTTCGTTTGACACGTTTTGATAACGGTGGACTGTGTGGCTTTCTCCCACACGACGTATCCGTTTTCATCACGGCTGAATTTGAGCAGAAACGTAGCATATTCATCGTTTTCGCTCTCAATGTCGAAAAGCTCACCTGCACCTATGCCCTCCGTATCGTCGGGAACTATCTTCTCAGCATCCTTGGGCGAAACACCGTTTTCGAGGGCTTCCTTTTTCAGATGCTCGACCGTGTCACGCCCCTTGAGCATCACGTAATCCTGCCTTTGAATGTCACGGCTGTTCACGTTGGCAACAAATAAATCCGTATTGTCGCACAAAACCGTTCTTATGTCACCCGTATATATCTGCCCCGTCTTTATGTCGGAATCCCAGAAGGTGTAAAACACCCCGTCGCCCGACACAGCCGCATCGAGCATAGCACCCCTGACAAGCGACTCTATCTTGTCCTTGTCAAGCCTGTACGACACGTTTTTGTTGAGCAGCTCGATACCGTCGGAGATCTGCTTTTTCAGCCGTTCACTGCCGATAACGCTCAGCGAATCGTCGCTGTAGCTCACACTTATCGGCTGTGAGGTGGCGGTGCTTATCATATACGAAACAATACGCTTAATGATGTTGAACACGGGAGTTGGCAGACCGTTTGCGTTCACGCCCTCCCATTGCTCGCCTCTGTAAAAGCGCTCGTTTTCACGCACAGTTGTGTAAAGACCTATGCGCCTTTTGTATTCAACACCGGCCTCGTATTGCTCCCAAGCCTTTGTTTTATTTTCCATATACCTCCTAAAAGTCAGTAATTTGCCAAATTATTTCTGTTTTCATATCGTCTTTTTCTCATATTGTACATTTCCTCGGCGGTGTCTGCACGCTGTATTCTCGACATCACCGCATACCGAAGCGCCTCGGGCAGATGCGTTATCTCGTGCGGAGTGTCCGAGGCATCCTCTGCTTTCGTCTTATCGTACGTAAGAGATGAAAGACATCGGAACGTGTCAAAGCACGTCTTAAAAAATTTCATTTTCGGCTCACCGCCGTCAGCCTTGAGATATTCACGAAGCGCACGCCAACCGGGAACACGCCTGTTATCCGCCTTTATAAGCGGCGGCATACCGTGAACGTTTGCCATTATCTCAAAGCCCGAAAGTCCGCTGTCCTGCCGTCTGTTCCATAAATCGGGCGATGCGGAAATATAGTCAACATCAAGCCCTCGGCACATCTCGGCTATTTTATGTGCCGCAGATGACAAGGTCAAATTCGGCTCGCTGTACTCACGCTCAACGTAAACACGTCCGTCCTCGTCAATGGCAAGACAGACAAACGCAAGCATATCGAAGCCGTAGTCAAGTCCGCCGATACGGCGCACACCGTACGGAAGCTCAAACGGCGGAATGACGTGGATATCCTCTGAAATTTCAGAGAAGAACTGTCCTTCAAAAAGGTCCCACCTGCCGTCAAGCCAGGCGGCACGAAGCTCCTTCGGAAGTGATTTCAGAGTGTTTATATATTCGCCGTCCTTTTCCATCAGCACGGTATTGTCATAAGCCGTCGCCTGAATAAAGGCGTAATCATCGGGGTTTTCCCCGTCGTGGTATATTCTGTCGATGAACAAACGCTTCACCCAGGCGTGACCGACACCGCCGGGGTTACACGAAAGATACATTCTTTTCGGATAACCGTTCGTGCCTCGAAGACACGCTTTTAAAGCTGAAAATCGGTATTCGGTCAGCTGTGTTGCCTCGTCAAGGGCGATTATGTCGTATTCCTGCCCCTGATACTGAAGTGTGTCACCGTCATCGGACATATATCCGAGCTTCAAAACAGAGCCGTTGGGAAATTTAAAGCATTTCCCCGATTCTGAATACTTCACGCACTCACCAAGCTCCGCACGAAGCGGCAGTATGTGGTTATACTGAAGCTCAGGAAAGCTTCGTCTGATTATAAGACATTTTATCCCTGCGTAGCGAAGACACAAAAGCACGAGCTTGCGCCGAAGCGCCCAGCTTTTGCCGCCGCCCCTTGCACCGCCGTAGGCGGTGAACTTGGCTTTTGATGAGAAAAACAGCTCCTGCTTTTTGTTCGGCGTGCCCTTCAAGTAAAGCTTTTTCATTCGCCGTCGCTGTGCTCGCACACAACGCTTAAAATTCCGTCGTCATCGTGCTTGTCATCTCCGCCGTAGCCGAAACGGCTTTTCAGATAGAGATTGAGCACGGATGCCGATATTTTTTTCGTTCCCGAATTAAGTGCCTCGTCCTCAAAGACCGACATGGCAAGCTGTGCCTGCTTCGGGAACTTCTCGCAAAGCTTTGCGTATTCCTCGTCGGTCATTCCCATAAAGCGGAGATACCCCGCAAGATTGGGAAGTCTGTCGTCGGAATTGCAGACACAGGTATATTTTTCTATTGACTGTAAAAATCTTTTTCCGTTGTTAATCTTCAACATAGTCCTTCCTATACAAGCTCTCTTAAAAGCTCCTTTGCATTGCTGTGACCTGATATCTGTAAAACATCATCAAGGTCAAAATCGTCAATACAGTCATCGCAATAAGCTTCCGTTCCCAGAACAACTCCGTCTCCGTCTTGAAAACTTCCGCCACAATACGAACATTTGTTCGCATATTTTTCACCGTCGTCACCACCTGCAGGGCAGCCCCTGAGATGCGGTGACGAATAACAGTATTCGCACATCGTAAACCTCCTTATGAAGTTAGAGAAATCAAAAGAAAAAGTGGTATAATTATCGCATATCATTTCAGTCGGGCAGTTGCCTGTTCCGAACTGATGTGCGTATTATACCACAAAATCACGATTTTGTCAATACAGATTTTGGAATTTCTCGAACTTAAAACAAACATTCGTTCGTTTTGTCCCATTTCCGCTCGTTTTATTCAAGGACTGTGTTGTAGGGCGGGGGTAGCGAAGCGGCGTGAGGGTAATGAATGACATACCGGTGGTATGTCAGAACCCGAACGTGACCGAGCCACAGCGAGACTACTCCCGCCGCTTCAAACCCATTTTTCTTCATTTCATAGGTATGTGACAACGGCGCCATGCCCGCACCCCCCACAATTTGCGAAGCAAATTGCCTTGCGGGCGTATGGCGCATATTTCCTAGCGGAAATATGTTTTTTGTTCATTTCATACGAACGAGCAAAGTAGTTCGCTGTACAGCGAACTACACGCCCGCATAATTCATACAATTATTTATTGCCCTTTATCGTATTCCAGATTATCTCTGCGGCAAGGTCTGCACCCTCTGCTGAGAGGTGTCCGCCGTCGGGAGAAAAATACTCAACGTCGGGATTTGCGTCGATCGCTTCCCAAAGCTTCACGCCGACAGGCGCTACAAGACCGCCCGTAAGCTCTGCGACACGGTTCGTTCCCTCTGTGTAGATAGGCTGTCTTTCTCTTTCCCACTTCTGAGGCCATACCATAAAGTATACAGGTACCGAGCCGACGTCGTGGCACATCTTCGCCATTTTCTCGCAAGCCGCCGTCATATTGCCGTCGTGGTCAAACGGATGTGCGTGCTCCTGGAAAACAACGTAGTCAAATTTGCCGTTCATAATATTGAAAGGCACGTCAGGCTCCTTTGAGTGACCAAAAAGTGTCCAGCCGCCGTGTGCGTTCATAAACGCTTCAACCTCAACACCGTCTTTTTTTGCAACCTGCATAACACGGTAAGGTACTTCGTAGTTATACGTATGGCTGTTTCCCACAAAAAGAATTTTCATTTTTTTATCTCCTTTGAAAATTATTTTAATATACGTTTGATTTCTTTAACAAGATACTCCGAAAGACACGTGTAGCCGTCAGCGTTGAAATGAACGCCGTCATCTCCCAAAAGGTTCATGTTTTCCTCAGATACGGTATAAAGGTCGATAACGTCAAGGCTATATTTTTCCGCAATCTTTTTAACAGCACCGTTTCTCACCTTTACACGTCTGTGTCTTTCTTCCTTTGCAACGGCAGTAGTCAGCACAATGACAATCTTTGAGCCCTTGAATTCGTCAAGGATCTTGCATAGCATTTGCTCGTAATAAGCAGGATAATCATTTTCGTCATCAAGATGCCATCCGTGAAGTCCGTTATTGAACAAAACGACGTCACGGTGTCCCTCCTGCAGGCTGAACAAGCGCAAAGCATCCCAATAATACGGATTATCGATCGCCTTCGACGTGCCGAAGCTGTCAATCAAAATTTCTTCCTTTGTCACACCGTTACCGAACACACGCAAAGCACACGATATGGAATCTCCGATGTACAGCACACGGGGCGATTTTTTATCGTCCGTTCTCTGAATCCACACGTTATCCCACTCGTATGTTTCAAGCGGTGTTACTTTATCTACATTTTCATACGTAAAATCGCTCATTTTATCCTCTTTCGCCAAAGCGTACACTGTAAGGTTTGCGGCTCACCACGAACTACACGACCCGCTTCGAACTCATTTTTGCTTATTTATTTTTATTTTTCGCTCTTTTTATTAAATGGTTAATACCGTAAAATGCAAGTATGTATATAAGGAACAGCCCTATAACGCAAATGGGGTAAAGCACCGCATTGCCGCCGACAAGCGAATAAAGCAATTCGTACGGCGTGCCGTCGCCACGCCTCAAAAACATATAGTTGTAATCAATTATCTTATTGGCAACAGCCGCACAGCCGGCAAAGCCGAGCAAAACAGCAAAGGTTATCGGAATGTTTTTCTTTTTCATCGAAGCCATACCCGAAATACCTATGTACAGAGATGCAAAGCCCGAAAGCGTGTGTGTTATGCCCGATATTACGTTATCAAAGCTCAACACAGGATAGCACGAATAATTGTTTCCCGCACCGTATGTTCCCAAAACTGCACCCAAAACACCGAAAATGAGCACGAAATCGACCGATGCTTCACGAAGCCGTCCCTTTGAAAAAGCCGCAATCGGCATTGCGATAAGCAAAATACTGCACAAAAACAGCGGAAGCTCATACGTCCAGCGCATAGCATTTTCCGATATTATGCAAAGCATAATTATCTTAAATATTTCAAAAGCATCGATCAAAACGGCACTCCATATAAGCACACGGTTTTTCTCATCATAGCTTTTATTCTTATTTTTGATTCCCAAAACAACAGCACACACGATCATTACGACCATAAGCGATGATACGAACGTAAGATGCTGCCACGATAAAAAGCCCTCAGGCTGTCTTTGATATCCACCAAAGCCGAAAAATTCCTTCATAACCCCCTCCGGCAATAAAGCAATGAAATAATTTATATAAAGATATACTTACATTGTATTATATGTAAAGCAAAATAATATATTTATCACACAAGATATTAAGGGATGAAACTCAAAGTAAGAACTTCATCCCTTATTAAAATCATTAACGCTGTGTATTACTGTATGGGCGAATCGCAGTATTCACACTGTCCGACGGCGCCAACTATCGTATTTTTAGCGCCGCAGCACTTGCACGTAACAACACGGGGGCGAAGATCTGCCCTCGCCTGTGCCTGTGCCTGATTTATTGCGTTGTTTGCATAGTTGTCAGAAGCAAGCACGATCTGCTTTATCTGCTCATCTATATAAGCATTCTTCAAAAAGCCCTTGTCGATCATCTTCTGAATATCAGCATTCGTCTTTTCGTACGTCTTGCCCATGGCTTTCGCTATACTGTCTATCTCTCTTACATTATGGTTGACGATGATAGAAATGTATTTTCTTATCTCTTTTCCTTCTCTTTTGATTTTACTTGCCTTTCTCAGCAACATAACGCCGCCGCCGACAAAGAACGCCACCATAACACACGTCATAGCATCAATGTTTTCAATATTTGCCGCAAGTCCTACAGCACCAAACACAACCATAATAATGCCGAACACCTTCAAAACAGCAGACGACGAGCTCATAACCGCAGTCTTATCAGTTGAAAAACGCTTGATAAGCAAAACAAAGCCTATCGGCCAGAAGAAAAACAGAGCTATTATAATTACAGGCCACGAATACAAGAACGAAAGTGAGCTGTCATTACCATTATTATTGTACATTACATAAACCTCCGCATAAGTTATCGCTAAAATTAATTCGTGACACATTTTATCACACTTTGTCTAAAATGTCAACATTTTTCTACTTATTATTCCTTATATTCATACCGTTTCAGCGAATAAAGCAGCACCGCCCGGTCTTCTCCTTTGTAATGAACGATATAGAATTCATCGCCGTTTGATGCAAGCTGAAATTCGGTGTTACCAACCGCAGTCTTTGAAAAGCTCGGAAAGTAGAAATATCTGACCAATCGCAAAGAACGGCCGTGCCCCTCCGATTCCTCGGCTTTATACGACAGCGCCTCAACGCTTACCTCAAATTCTCCCCTTTTAAAGCTTCGTCTGCTTGAAATTATACCGTACACGTCTTTTATAAAATAGCCTATCAGCAAAATTAAAGCAACAACACCGATAATACCGAGGACGATCCCCTCTGCGTGCCCCCACATCGCATAAGCACCCCCAAAAATAATACCGAAACCAAGAAAACTAACAACAAATGTCAGAAAATAAAGAAGGATGGATGCACGAATATCAGCCTTTGTCAAAAAATCAAGCTTAGACTCTATCATCTTTTTCGTAATAATATTCTTCGTTTGTTTTTCCATTTCGCTCACTCCTTACACCGCTGTCATTTTATCACAAAAAGCAATACCTTGTCAATAGCATTGACCGCCGACGGAAATCCGTCAGCGGTCAAATAAATTTTAAAGCTCTGTAGGGCTGTTCTGCACAGCTTCATATGTCTCGAATTCAGAATCACACGGAAGCTTTTTGAGCTTAAAGTGTGCGTGAATACCAAGTCCGAGGCTGACAAGCACCCAGATGTGGAACACGATATCCATTATCATATCCGCACTTATTCCGAAATACAAAAACATCGTCACAGTGTCAAGCACAAAGAAGATAAGGGCGAAAATAAGCCATCCGACTCTGTTCTTTTTCGAAAAGAGATATGCCAGAAGGTACATAACGATGATAACAGCAGCGATGGCAAGCATCACCCAATACACCGCTTCGGGCAAAAATTCATCCACTTCGATCCCATCGTAATATGTCAAAGGATACTTTCCGCAAAGAAATTTTCCGAGGTCAGCCAGCATATAAGGAACTGATGCCGAGAAAAGAAAATAAGTAAAGCTGTTCCAAGTCAAAAGAACGATATTTATCACCGAAAATATAACGACAAAAAGCAAATTGTTTCTTGAATTGTTATATCTTTTTTCAAGTGTCATACGTTCAAGTGAATAATCTGTAAGTGATTGATTTTGCATATTAATTCTCCTTTATTTTTATCTGTATTTTATATGTATAGGGCTCTTTTTCTCTTATTATACTCAATTTTTGAGTATTTGTCAATACTCAATTTGAGAGTATGCTAAACTTTTTAAAACAAAAGTATCGTGGAGGTCAGCTATGAATTACCGCACCAGAATGAGAAATTTAAGAGAAGACCGCAATTTAACTCAAAGACAGCTCGGCGAAGTAATCAACAAATCCCAGCAGGGCTACAGCCATATAGAAGAAGGCAGAGCCGAACTGAAAATCGATGACCTTATACGTCTGTGCCGTTTTTACGGTGTTAGTGCAGATTATCTCATCGGGCTTTCCGATGATGAAAACTGATATTACATATTTATCGATGCGCTGAAATCAAAATATATAAATTTACGCTTCACTATCCTCCGATTTTCTCTGTAAGGAAAACCCGCCTTACATAAAGTAGGAGCTTTTCCACGTGAAGTCATTATACAAAAACGTGATAAAAATTGCATTTTGCCTTTTATCGGAAAGGTCAAGGGGATCTATGACAACATCCGATGAATCAAAGCACATCCAACCGTCCGTTTTTTCAAATCTCGCCGTTCCGTCACATTCACCGCAGTTTCTGAATGCGTTTTTTTCAATTATCTTAACGCTTGCGGGAATAACGATCCTTTCGTAAGATATACAGTCCCAAAACGCCTCCGTGCCGATTTCCGTAACACAACTCGGAATATCGGCTTTTTTAAGTGCCTTACAGTTTTTAAACGCATATCCGCCTATCTTCGTTATGCTTGCGGATAACTTAACGCTTTCAAGGCTTGCACATTCAGCAAAAGCTCCGTCGCCGAGCTCCGTAACAGTATCGGGAATCTTAACGTCACGAAGTGACAAGCAAGCGCTGAAAGCATTTTCTCCGATGCTTTTCAAATTTTCGGGAAGCGTGATGCCACAAAGACTCTCGCACGACGAAAATGCATTTTTTTCAATAGCCGTCACACTGCTCGGCAAGCTCACCGTTTCAAGCTTGATACAGCCCGAAAACATACCTTCGCCGACTGATGCGGTGGTGTTCGGAAGGGTGACATCAAGAAGCTCGGAGCAGCCGAGAAAAACCTCTTTTCCGATACTCGTAACCGTATCGTGAACGGTTATACTCTTCAGATTTTTACAGTCTGTAAATGCGCCATCGCCGATGCTTGCGACCGTATCGGGTATATGAACGCTCACAAGCGACGTGCAGTTGTAAAACGCACGAGGGGCAATCGAGGTGACCTTGTCACCGCTTGGCGAGAAAGTAGGTATAGTAAACTCTGCGTCAGCGCACGTGCCAAGTCCCGACACCGAGCATTCGCCGTTACCGCCCGATTCAAACACAAGTCCGTCCCCCGCACCGAGCAAGCCGCACACCGTGCAAGCTCTGTTTTCATTCTTTGCGGTATCGGTTTCACCGCAGGAAACGGCGCAGAGTGCCGTCAGGATACATAAAACGATAAAAAATATTTTTTTCATATTCTCGCTCCTTAAATTTATTTATCACCGTCAAAGCAGGAAAACCGCTTTTTCAATTCCTTGCAAAGCGCAGGTACTTTGACGGATGCATTGTCGTTGATAATAATGATCTCAGCGCCCGCAATTTTCGCCGCCAGATGAAGCATCTTGCTTATCTCGGTGTAAAATGACACCCCGACGATAACAAAAACCGAATTATCAAGCTCAAGACATTCGACAAGCTCCGTCGCATCCTTATATCTCGGCGCTACGTCATCGTACAGAACTATCCCTCTGTATTCAAAAGGAAAATTTTTCTCATTTAATTGTTCTTTCGTCGGAAGAACCCCGTGAATTTCAATTACGTCTTTACTGCCTGCTTTCGTGTGAAGTCCGTCAACGTTCATCGTGATAACGGGACAGCCAAGCTCAGCAATCGCAATATGCGCCGCATTCGGTTTTGCTTTTTCACAGCTTTCCACCATTTGCCCCACGGTATTTCTGAATTCCTCGGGATGCTCGTTTGCAAACGACCTATGTAATTTCGCTCTTATTCCGGGCTGTGACTGAAAGGTGGGGATTCCCGATTCGGCACTTATTCCCGCCCCCGTAAAAAATATGACGTTATACGTTTTCGTAAAATCCATAAAACCCTCTTCGCTATTTTACATATTTGTCAAGTGTATTTTTTATATTTTCCTGTTTTTCACTCGTAAAGCCTGAGAAAAAATGGTATTCGCTTCTCATAAACGGTTTAAATATAGGAGATGTAACGCATTTTGTCCTGTCAAGCTTCGCTGTCAAAATCCCGTCTTCCTCTTTCGTATATAACACCGCATCATACGGTATCAGCTTCACGGGAACTATAACGATAAAAGCCAGAATCAGAATTGCCGTCACCGTGTTGTGTATTCCATCCCCGTTCATAACAAAGGCGTATTTCAAAAGCATCTGCCTTATTAAAATCAACGAAGACACGCTCCACGAAAAAGCGATAAAACTCATAAGCACGGTAAATATCATTTTTGTCGTGCTGTCCATAGGAGCACCATCCTCCATCAATATTTCATTGGCGTTCAAGAAGTATATCCCGTACCACACGAAGACAACCAAAGCGAGTAAAACAAACGAAACAATATAAAATTTTAAAGAAACTCTCGCCTTAATCATTTCATCACCTCGCATTTTATTTTATCACAAACGCTTCATTTCGTCAATAGAGGTCAAAAAGGCGCACTTACGTGCGCCTCGGATCATATAATAAGCATAAATGCTGTAAGAATGATAAGAAAAGCAAAGTTGAACGCCGAAAACAAGGCTATATAATGTCCTGTTTTTCCGGGGTTATGCTCTGCATACGCACGGAACGTAATAAGGCTTGCAAGAGATGAAATGAGCGTGCCGACACCGCCTATATTTACACCGACCAAAAGATCCTGATAATTTCCCGTGAACTGTGAAAGCAAAATCGCCGACGGCACGTTGCTTATGCATTGGCACGATATTACGCTGAAAAGAAGCGTGCTTTTTTCAAGAAGCACGGAAAACAGCTCACGCACGGCATACACTCTTGCCATATTGCCCGCAAAAATGAAGAAAAATACAAACGTCAGAAGCAGTCCGTAGTCAACGTCCTCAAGTGCTTTTCTGTCAGCAAAAAACAGTACAGCGGGAATAACAATAAGTCCTATCAGGTAAGGTATCCCTCTGAAAACAATGGCTATTGACAAAGCAAAAAGCAAAAGATATAAAACCGTTCTTTTCGGATTTAAAACGACCTTTTCATCGGGAACGTTCAAAGGCTCCGACTTGACAAACACAATACAGCACACCGTTATCAACAAAACGGAAAGCACGAACGGCGGTGCCATTATCGCCATAAATTCAAGATTGGGAATGTTAAAGTGGGTGTAAAGATATAAATTCTGAGGATTTCCAAACGGTGTCAGCATTCCGCCGAGATTTGCGGCAATGTTCTGCATAATGAACGTAAACGCCATATATTTCTGCTTGCCGGTCGAGCTCAGAACAAAATAACCAAGCGGCAAAAACGTCAGAAGCGCCATATCGTTTGCAATAAGCATCGAGCCGATAAAGGTGATATACACAAGCGCCAAAACGCTCATTCTTGCAGTTTTGAAAAGCTGAACTATCTTCCTTGCAAGCATATAAAAGAAGTTTATATTTTTAAGTGCGCAAACCACAGCAAGCACACAAAAAAGGCACGTCAACGTCTTGAAATCGAAATACCCTGCATATTCCTTGTCAACAGGTACGATAATGCTCGTCACAGCCGCCGCTGTAAGGGCAATAAGCATAACTGCATTTTTTCTTATAAAGTGGTTAAAATGCTCCCACCGTGTTCTTTTCTTGGCAACGCTGTTCATTGTTTTTTCAACCGTCCGACTTTACAAAATTAGCGTCCACAATTCTATCACAAACCCTCACCGTAGTCAATAGGAAATTGATAAAAAATATTATAAAATATAATAAAACTACCCGAAAAAGAGCTTTGATTTCTCCATTTCGGGTAGTTATCTTTTTATTGATATATTTCGGTGTGATCCGATATGATAGATTCCTTCACACCGCATCGGGGATTTTTTAAAATCAAATCTTTATATTCATCCACTTGCCCTTTGAAAAACGGTGTAATGATATAAACATTCTGACTATCATATCGGCATACATTCCCATCCATATACCGTATACATTCATACTGAGCACGTAAACGCACAGTGCAGATACGACAGGGCGCACGATGCCTATCGTTATCATCGTCATATAAGAAACGAATTTCGTATCTCCTGCCCCTCGCAAGCTTCCCATGACTGCAACCGCACCCATCTGAAACGGCTGGAAAAATGCCACCCACAGCATGATCGATGCGCACATCGATATGACCGCAGGATCGCTTTTTGCGGTAAACAAGGAAATGAACTGATAGCGGAACACGATCGTGACCGCCGCCAATACAACGGATGCCACAAGCGCAATTCTCTGTGCGGCTTTGCCGTAGAGCATCGAAAGGTCGGGGCGGTTTTTGCCCATATTCTGACCGACAAGGCTCGTTGCGGCAACGGCAAGCCCCTCTGACACCGTCCACGTCAGATTAAGCATCTGCATACAGATGTTATGCGCCGCAACGGTTCCCGTGCCGAGGTGCGCTATCATTATGGCGGAAAGGAAAAATCCGATACGCATTGCCATTTGCTCAATAATAGCATTTCCGCCGACCTTTGTGACAGCACGGATTATTTCCTTATTCGGAAGCCACGAACCGTGTAAAGTAAGTCTTAAATAAGCCTTCGGCAAAAGCACCGATATGAGAAGACCGATTGCTGACACGCAAACGCCGATCGCCGAGGCAAGCGCCGCACCTGCAACACCCATCGCAGGAAATCCGCAGTTGCCGTGTATAAACAGCCAGTTCAAAAGCACGTTGACGAGATTTCCGACGATATTCACTATCATCACGACCTTCGTGTTTCCGATGCCTCGCTGTGATGCGCCAAGCACCAGCAAAAGCACCTGCATCGGTGTGGCGGCAATAAATATTTTGTAGTATGTACACGACAGCGCAAGCGTTTCCTCGTTTGCGCCCGCAAAAATCATCATCGGCTCTGCAATAAGCTCCGCAATTACGGTCACAACGACCGATGCGGCAAGCATTATCCAAAGCACCGAGCGAAGAGTATGCCTTGCGGCATCCTGCCTGCCCTCACCCTTTCGCCTTGCAAGTGTCGCCGTAACGCCCACGTTAAGCGCCATAAATAAGCTCAAAACGAGCATCCTCGGCTGAACGACGAGAGATACCGAGGCAATGGCGGCATCGCCGAGTCCCGACACCATCTGCGTGTCGACCATACCTATAAGACTCGTTAAAACAAGTTCAACAACAGACGGTGCGGCAATTTTGAAAAATTCTCCGTACATCTGTCTTGCGCTCATAAGCTCTCCCTGAACAAAGCGCGCGGGTATCATAGACGAAACCGCAAAAGGGTTACGCACAAAGATCATCTTCTTTCGTTACTTGATTTCACATAAGGAGCATTATACCAAACAAGTCACAAAAAGACAAGTATTTCCCCAAAATTCATAAAAATTTAAAATCGCATAATATATGCCGTAAATCGAGGCTCGCCATCAAGTTGAATCAAATGAAAATAAACCCCGCAGCTTGTAGAATAAAAAACACAAACGGGATAAAAACCCGACAGATTCAAGCGCCTATGATTTTGCCTTGTTTTATGTATTCTGCACCGTATTTTACAACATAAAAGCAGGAGGACGAGCCTCCCGCAGAATAAATATTGATCTCAATACCAATTTCCAAACAAAAGATAGCACAGCAAAAAAAGCATACCGCACAAAATCAAATGAAACAAATTATATAAAAGTTTTTTATTAAACGGAATCCGAGGCACCGACGGAAGCTGGCAAATAACGCTTACCAAAAAAGGCGCAGACCATAAGCTCAAGCGGTAAAATACAATAAGCAGTATACCGAGCATAATATTACCGTATACACCGCACAGCCAAAGAAAGAACGCCGACAAAAGATTAGATCCGTACACCAAGCCGAATAATACCGCTTTAGTTTTTTTGGAAATTCCCATTTCTGTCCCTCGATTTATTTACACTCATTATATAGTCTGCGCTGTCGCCTCGCCCTCAAGCTCAACGGCAACAACGGTGTCATCGGGGTCGGGGCAGACCTCGGGCAAAAAAACGTAAAGTCTGTGCTCGTCACGTCCGGGCTCATAGGACTGTGAATATTTAAGCTTTGAGCCGTCATACATAAGCGTAACACTCCGCACCTTCGTTTGAAGTCCCGTCAAAAGCACACGGTGCGGAAAGGCAGGGTAATTCTTCACGTGGAAATAAAGAGTTTTGCGGATCGCACTGTACGTAAGATCGCCCCACGGCAAAAGGTAAGGAAAATTCGGGATATTCGTTGTGCCGAAAATGCTGTCGCCGTATTTCTCCAGCCACTTTCCCGCACTGTCGAGCGCATCTGTGCAGACCTTCGGGGGAAGACCGTTTTCATCGGGGCCGAGATTCAAGAGAAGATTTCCGCCCTTGCCGACAATACGCACGAGATTCTGAAGAACGTCGGCGGACGACTTCGAGGTTTTATCACGCTTGATATACCCCCACGAGCTGTTCATCGTCATTGGCGACTCCCACACATCACGTCGTGAAAGCACGGGAATGGTATTGTCCGCAACCTCACGGAAATCACCGTAGCCGTAGCCGATTCGGCTGTTGATAAGACAGTCGGGCTGGCACGCACGCACGACCTCGGCAAGCTCACGGCAAAGCTCTTCGGGCATATCGTAGGGGGTGTCAAACCACATCATACCAACCTTGCCGTAGTTTGTAAGAAGCTCCTTGACCTGCGGAATGCACTTATCGTAAAAATAACGCTTGAAATCTTTCTTTTCGGGGTCAAAATCCCAGTTGTTCCCCTCGCCGTCGGGATGCTCCCAGTCCTGCATCTGGGAATAGTAGATGCAAAACGTCAGCCCCTCCTCAGCGCACGCATCGGCAAGCTGTTTTACGATGTCCTTGCCGTAAGGGGTATTCATTACGTTATAATCGGAAACCTTGGTGTCGTACATTGCAAAGCCGTCGTGATGCTTTGCGGTAAAGGTCAGGTATTTCATTCCCCACTTTTTGGCGTTTCTGACGTAGTAATACGGGTCGAAGCTTTTGGGATCGAACTTTTTTGCAAGCTCCTTGTATTCAGAATACGGTATTTTCATATTCTTCATTATCCATTCACTGCCGTGCGGGGAAGGCACACCGTGCCATTCACCGCCGGGCAAGGCATAAATGCCAAAGTGGATAAACAATCCGTATTTCGCCTCTTTAAACCAATCCAATTTGCTCATTTCAAACACCTCACCGCCTTTTTTACCGCACACGTGCACGCCGTTAAACGATCACATCAAAACGTTTTGTGCAAAAAATTAAATAACAACAACCACAACCGAAACATCGGAACGGATAATATCACAGCACATACCGTTTGTATCACCCAAGTCCATTTGGTGAAATTGATTTTCTTTGACAATTTCAGATTTGCAACAAAAACAGCTATCAAAGCACCCAACGCCGCATATCCCACAATGATACCAAACGGAATAAATCTCGGATACCTATTGATCCCTCCGAACATCTTAGCTAACATCACATCTAAAAAACAACAAAGTCCCAAGCCTAAAATCACCGCATAGACAGCAGTGAACAAAATCACAATGACATTTCTTTTCATATTTTTCTTCATTTTCTAATATCACTTTCAGTATATCACAAACAAAATCACCTGTCAACCGCAGGGCGGTGCTTGTTTCCGCCGCTTCGTTTTGCGTCATTTTATCTTCATAACCACATCAGATGATGATTTATATTTATAGATCTGAAATATCCTTTCTTATTTTCTCACGCAAACCGATTATAAAAATAGCTATTTTCAAAATGAAGTATATAGAGAACATCCCGATGAGAATCACAGCGTCTTCATAAGGCCCCTCAACGATTTTATGAAAATGGATTTTAACAAAATCTTCTATTTTTTCACTGAAAAACATAAGAATCAGCATAAGATGAGAAAGAACAACAATTATCGATTTTAAAACGGTTTTCGGCCTTATAAAAAAGTAGTAAACGGTATAAAACAAATCTAATTCATAGAAAACGACAAAGCTACCGATCATTATAAGTATGCCTGCTCCGACACCCTCCAAAATATCCACACCGTTTGCAGGGTCCATATCGTAATTGTAGGATTCTATCGCACTTGTCAGAAAAACAAACGAGGTAACAGCGATCAGCACCAAAAAAATTGAGGTTATTATGATTTTCTTCTTTTTCATATCCCCACCGCCTTTCAAGCTCTATCATACCACGTATTTTATCGTTTGTCAATATTTTTTTAGCAAATAAAGAAAAATGTTTATCAAAAGGCAAGCTATCGAGTTGCGGGAGGATAATATCCTCCCCTACATTGTAAAAATTGAATATCGTTGTAGGGGAGGCTATCACCTCCCGCTTTATTTTTTAATTTCTATAAATTTTGCTCTATCACAGACACCTCTTACAAAGCGCTTTTTCTTAATAGGCATTACCATAATATTTGCCCACGTTCGCAAAGCGAACATTTCACAGCGAAGCTATTTCATATGGCGAAGCCAAATTTCACTCACCGTAGGCGAATTTCGTTGAAAAAAAGATGCCTTATTCAATTCGCTCAATATATAAAATTATATTCTTACCTGTAATATCAGTAACATACTTTATTTTTAAGTATTGCCCGTTTTCAGTAACAACACCACCATAACAAGCAGGACGATTATAGCCGTTGTACAATTCAAAATTTGAATATTCAAAATACACGCCATTGATTTCAAAGTATTCGGTGTCGTGTCCTTCAAACGGCATAGCATGATACTTTTCCACATAGCCCTCTACCACCAATACTTGATCATTATTTATCGCGTTTTTCTTTTCCGAATAATCACCAATATGAGCAACTAATATGGACACAAAAAGGAGGAAACAAAAGACGCCCACAATCCAACCTAGCCATTTAAAGAAAATATATCCTACGTATCCGTGAGCTCCCTTTATGTTCACTCCCGGGTTTTGAGCAGGATACCATTTAAAGCAGAAGAAAAATCCCAGACCGACAAGCAAAGGAATAAATAATATCAGGCAACTCGACCAATTAAAATGTAATTCATAGAGAATATTATTCATATTTCCACCACCTTTCTGATTCTATTATAGCACAGTTTTCGGTGTTTTTCAATACACGAGGGGGAAGGTTTTAATGAAATCGCGCAAGGCGCGATGAAATCCTCACTCCGTTCGGATGAAATCTTCAGCCTGCGGCTTCAGATGAAATTAAATCCGCCTCCCTTAACCTTGCGAAGCAAGATTTCATCGCGTAGCGATTTCATCCACGATAGTGGATTTATTCCGGCGAAGGCGGATTTAGTTGAAAAAATAGAGCAAGTCTTTGACTTGCTCTATTTTTTCAAAAGTGTGTTGACAAAAAAGAAAAGAAGTAGTAAAATAATTGTGTATGTAAAATTGCGAAGGGCGGTTCGTAAAATAAAACGTCTTGCCAGACTTGACGTGGGCTGATTTCCTCCTTAAACACGCCAAAAACAAACTCAAAATAACATAAAAAAACAAGGAACACATCATGAAAACAATGATCGCAGTAATACTCTGCAAATGTCTTTATCGTGTCGGCAAGCTTGTCGGCAAGGGCTCAAGTATGCCAGGAAAGATAGCTCTCAAGCTCTTTCCAAATATCCTCTCAAAGCTCAAAATGCCCAAAACCATCATTGCGGTATCGGGCAGCAACGGAAAGACCTCAACCGTTGAAATGATTGCGCACGCACTCAGAGGACATGGCGTAAACGTCATATATAACAAGGAAGGATCCAATCAAACGGAGGGCGTTGCGACATTTTTGCTCTGTAACTGTACCTTAAAGGGCGTCGTCAAGGCAGATGCCGTGCTTCTTGAGAGCGACGAGCGTTATGCACGCCTCACGATGCGCCATTTCACCCCCACGCACTACGTCATCACCAACCTCTACCGTGACCAGATGACCCGAAATGCGCATAGTGAGTGGATCTATAACATACTTCTTGACTCCATCGACACCAAAACATCCCTCATTCTCAACGCAAACGACCCGCTCGTCAGCAGATTTTCAAAAGTCGTGGCACCTGAAAACGTGGTTTATTTCTCTATGGACGAAAATAAGTACTCCACTAAAAAGCCGATCGGCAAGTATAACGACGGCGCTTATTGTCCCATTTGTAAGCATCCGCTTGAGTATGAATACTATAATATGGCTCATATCGGCAAATTCGAGTGCAAAAACTGCGCTCTTCGCACAGAGGATGCGCTTTGCAGGGTAACCTCTGTCAATCTTGATAAGCTCAATATCGTTTTCGACGGTGAGTATAAGATCGACCTTGCCTTTGGCAGCACATATAACGTCTATAATCTGCTCGCCGCATATACCTTGCTCACACATCTTGGCTACGACAGATCAAAAACAGCTGAACTTCTCGGCGGTTACGTCATGAAAAACGGACGTGTCAAAACTCGTAAGGTGAATGGATGCAATTTCACGCTCCTGACCTCAAAGCACGAAAACTCCATTTCCTATAATCAGTCTATTGATTACGCCGTAAGATGTAAGAATCCATTTGTCGTAATGTTCGTGGTCGATTCCATCAGCAGAAAGTACTACACCTGCGAAACAAGCTGGCTTTTTGATATTAATTTCGACTTACTTGCATCGGGATGCGAAAAGATCGTCCTTTCGGGTAAATATGCGCACGATCTTGCCGTCAGATTCGATTATACGGAAATCCCCAAGAAAAAAATCAGCGTCGAGCCCGATATCAAAAAGGCAACTGAAATTTTCGTTAGCGCCCCGACAAACGAAAATACCGAGCTTTTCCTCATCACCTGCTTTTCGGATCGTGATAAGGTGATGTGTATTTTGCCTAAGAAGTGATGATTTGAACGATTAACGCAAATCAGAACGTGTAAGCAATTACGTACCGTCGGGGAAAGCTTGTCCCTATGATATAAACCATATTTGGCTCACTCAACCTTACAGGGAAGAAAATCCTCCCGTGAAGATAATTACCCCAATAACAGAAAGGCAACAACATGATAAACGTCTTGTTTTTATACCCGGACCTTTTAAACCTTTACGGCGACCACGGTAACGTATCCGCCGTTGAAAAATACGTAAAACAATGCGGAGTTAAGATACAAATCGACAAAACCGACGATATTTTTTCCGCTGACCTCTCAAAATATCACATGATATATCTCGGTAGCGGTACGGAAAACTCGCTCGACCGTGCGCTCGATCTGCTTATGCCCAAAAAAGACGAGCTCAAAGCTTTCGTTGAGGATGGCAAAATGCTGCTTGCGACGGGCTCAGCTGTCGAGCTTTTCGGAAAATTCATTGAAACCGAGTGTGATAAAACGCAGGCGATTGGAATTTTAGGATATTCTGCACACCGAGACAAAAAACGCAGAATTTTGTCAGATTGTCTCTTTGAAAGCGAGCTTTTTGAGAAAAAGACGCTTGGCTTTGTCAATAGATGCTCCGAGTTTTACGATACCGAAAATCCTCTTTTTAAGGTAGTTTTCGGTGCGGGACACGGTAAAGACTCCAAAAACGAGGGATTTGTTTATAAAAACTTTATCGCCACCACGCTTATAGGTCCGATCTTAGTCAGAAATCCACACGTGCTTGAGTACGTGGCGGCAAAGCTTTTTGAGATCAGCGGAGATAAGCCCAAAAACGAAATTGCATTAGAGCTTCAAAAACGTGCGTATGAGAGCGCAATTTTAGAGCTTGAAAAGCGTGCTTCACAGAAATAAGTCAATTTTGTTAAAACTGATAAAAACTATTTACAAAATCAAAAAAGTATTATAATAGAAAGACTATAATAGAAAAGAATCCTGAATTCAATAAAAGCGGCGGCATCAAGACACCGTCCTACAGCAAAAAAGCTTTCCACCTCAGCGAAAAGCGATTAATTATTCATTTGAAAATCCGCCCTCTCGGCCAAGTGTTCTAAAGTACACTTGGCCGGTTTTATTCGCCTGCGGCGAGTTCTATTGCATTCAGCAGATACTGCTGATCAGTGATATTTGTCTTACGACAGGCGCTATTGCCTTCGGCAGTTTTTGTCTTATATATAACAAGCAGGGAATTTGTACGGCAAATTCCGGTTCTTTTACAGATAACTGTCATTATCAGCCTTGCTCAATGAGAACGGATTTTTATTTTACGCCGCATTTACAAAAAATTTGCCGTCAATCTATGTAATCACAAAGGAATTGATAATCATTATTTTCGGCATATATAACAAGTTGGCAACATTCAATTGCATCTTCGTTTTCAAGAACGCCAACATACATCGTTATTTCTTCTCCGTCAACAATTGCTTTTACATTAAAGTCAGCGCAAACTACTCCAAAATAGCTATTCGGCGCGGAGTGATATTCTGAATATTCTAAAATTTCAATATTGGATTGAAAATCAAGTCCCGTTTCAATTTCGATTTCATCCAAAAATTCAGAGAATGATTTTCCGCCATCCTCTTTCGCACAAAACAACGCAGATGCGGAGGAGTAGTCACCTTTTTCGATGTATTCAAAAAGCTGATTTGCGACTTCTTGCGCCTTTGGTTCTTCGATTTTGGCACAGGAGGAAAGCATAAATAATGCTAAAAGTAAAACGAAAAGTATTATTTTTTTCATATTCCACCCGCCTTTCTGATCTTATTATAGCACAGTTTTCGGTGTTTTTCAATACACGAGGGGGGAATTTTGAATGAAGCATCGGCGTACGCCGATATGAAGCGGCGCACGCGCCGTGAAGCACTCGCTATGCTCGCATGAAGCGAAGCGCGAGGTTACCTTTCCGTGTGGCGAAGCCACGCTCCATAGGGCGAAGCCATGCTTCATTTTTCATGCACCGCAGGTGCGCTTCATTTCCAAAAACAAAAGCACTTCTTACGAAGTGCTTTTCTTTTTGAGACGTATTGACAAAAAGGATGCCATCATGTTTTGACTGGTAAACAGTGAAATTTATTGAGAATCAGAAAACTTTCCCATAGCTTTTTTTGCCATACTGCGATACTCACCATTATCACAAGTTAAATAGGGTTCAATATATGGAATGATATTCTTGTCTTTAAAGTACCAACCATATTTCAGTAAATCCCATCGCCAAATATCGGGATAGCGCTCATAAAGTTCTAATAACCGAGGAAGGGCTTGCTTCACCTTAAAATGGCATAAAATTCCCATTATCAAGTCGGGCTCCTTACCGTACGATCGATCATTGACTACTTCAAGATATTGCGGAATAAACTTTTTGTGTCTACACAATAAAAGTGCATTTCCGATATCCCATTTGTACTTATCAAATTCGTCTCTTTTATATAATTCAATCAATTCAGGAGTATATTCGTAATAAGTACGACAATGAAATGCAGACAGCAACGAACCAACCCACCACTTTCTTTGATGGATATATTTAAGAACGATGGGAATAAAGCGAATATCCTCGTGGTCTGTCAGGCGATGCAAGTTACTAAAATTATATCCCAAGGCATTAATTTCGTCAAGAATTTCAGATACAAAAAGCAACTGCTCTTGAGAATATCCGTTGCTGACAGCTTCTCTCCAATAGGCGTTACCATAATATTTGCCCATAATCGCAAATACTTCTTCTTTTGTTATTAGGCTCATGCATTTCACCACCTTTTTGATTTTATTATAGCACAGTTTTCGGTGTTTTTCAATACACGAGGGGGAATTAAATGATGCATCGCCTGCGGCGATATGATGCATTTGCTTCGCAAATATGATGTTGCGCCACTTCGTGCCGCAATGATGCGATGTTTGCCTCAATGTGCCGTCAGGCACACATCATTAGGCGCAGCCGTCATCATTGGCAATGCCAACATCATTTGCCGAAGGCAAACATCATTTCCAAAAAGAAAAGCACTTCTTACGAAGTGCTTTTCTTTTTGGAGGCGCCACCCAGATTTGAACTGGGGAATAAAGGTTTTGCAGACCTCTGCCTT
>JAFXFN010000023.1 GCA_017520505.1 Clostridia bacterium | reverse complement strand
TCTTCTCGCATAGTTTCCAACCTTTGTTCTTTCCAAGGCATTTTCTCGTCTCCTTCTGACTTTTCATGCCTTTATTTTACATCAAAGTTGTAAACTATGTGTCTTCACATTTTGTAAACTATGTTACCACACTATACATATCATCCTCCCGCAAAAAAGAATGAAATGCCTTCGGCATTAAATGTCACTTCGTGACTTGAAATGTTTGCCTTTGCAAACTTGAAATGTTATCCGAGGACGGATAACATTAAAAACAATCCTCCCGTCAAGCTCCGCTTGCCACCCTCCTTTACACAAGGAGGGCTTTTTGACGGATGAGGTGTTAATGAAATTACACCAATTAAACAAACATAAAATGCTTTCCGTTTTCACGGAAAGCATTTTTCAAAGTATTTAATTGTTAAATTTTGAAGGCTTTTTCGGTGGGGAGTGCGAAGATTATACCGTGTGCGGGGGAGGTAATGCCGAACTGTGCGTTGACGTCCTCCATTATCTGACCGCTTATCTTCGCAGGGGCGAGAATACAAAGAAGCTCACGCTCGCCGTCAACCTTTGTGTTTACAAATTCGGCAAAATGCTCAACGTCGGCAAGTCTGCCTTTTATGACCGTACCGCCGACAGCACCCGCTTTTCTTGCAACGTGCATTATATCCTCGACAAAGCCCTCGTTTGCCGATATTATTATCAGATTATTGTGATGCTCATTGTGCATATTCACAGCTTCCTTTTCTGTATTTTGGGTGTTGAAATTCAGTATTTCACATAAAACTCTGCTTGATGCCGATACGTCGAGAACTATCATAAGTCCGCCGTATTTTGAATGGCTTTCAAACGATTCCCCGAAATTTTTTATCAAATCCCGTATATCGCTTTCAGTACCGAGACTTATTATTATATCCTTATCCTTCGTACCGAAGCCGAAAATATCCATCATTTCCGTGGGAGCAGTACCGAAGCCTACTGTCTGAAAATTGACCTTTATCTTCAGATCTTCAAGCCCTTTTATCAGTTTTTTGCCTCTCCCCTGCTCAACTATCGACAGAAGCGCCATAATTTTTTTATTCATTTTCATAACCCTCCGTGCCGAAGAATACGATATCGTCCTTTATCATACCTATTTCGGTGTGCAGACGCTTTATCTTTCTTGCGTGTGTTCTTCTTTCGTAAAGTCCCAATATCTGTATCGTTATAAGAGGTGTCATTGCAATCAATGCAACGATACCGAAGGCATCCGTCATCACGTTTCCGCCTATCGCCTCGCACGCACCCATTGCAAACGGAAGCATAAAGGTCGAGGTCATAGGACCGCTTGCAACACCGCCGGAGTCAAATGCGATACCCGTGTAGATGTTCGGCACAAAAAAGCTGATGACGATGGAGATAACGTATCCGACTATCAGAAAAGGCATTATGGATATGCCTGTCAGAACTCTCAGCATCGCAATACCGACGGATACCGAAACACCGACAGAGAGCGCAACACCGACCGATTTTTGCGAAATAGCACCGTTCGTTATGTCATTTACCTGCTTTTTGAGCGAATGTACCGCAGGCTCTGCCGTTACGACGAAGTAACCCATAAGCATACCTATAGGAATGAGCAATACGCTGAATGAGCTTTTCGCAATTTCCGCACCGATAAGCCTTCCCGCAGGCATAAATCCGACGTTTGCACCCGTTAAAAACAGCACAAGACCGATGTACGTGTAGAGAAAACCGAACGTCATTTTAAATACGTTATGTACGTGATAACGTCTTGTTATAAGCTGGAATACCAAAAACAGCAGAACTATCGGCACAAATGCTATTGCAACCTCCTCGGCATACAAAGGCAGTGCCTTTGCAAACTGCGCAAACGCCTCCGTCGTGGTCATTACCTTTGTCGGCTCGTAGACCGTGGTCGAGGGGGTGGGGTTGTAGAATATACTGAGCAGAAGCACCGACAAAATTGGGCCGATACTGCAGAGGGCAACAAGACCGAAGCTGTGCTCGCCTGTGCTTTTGCCTTTTTTGCTTGCCGCAAGACCTGCGCCGAGCGCCATGATAAACGGCACTGTGATAGGGCCTGTCGTAACACCGCCTGAGTCAAATGCGGTGGGAATAAACTCGTCAGGGGCAAAAAAAGCAAGTACAATGATGAGTGCGTAAAATACCACGAGCAAGGTGCGCAGGGGTATGTTCTTTTTGTTTCTTACAAATGTGATGCTTAAAAAAATTCCGACACCGATGCCGACACAGCCGATAAGAAGTGCGTTGGGAACTGTCGGCACTTGCTCTGCAAGAACCTGCAGATCAGGCTCTGAAACGGTGATGATAAACCCAAGCACGAAAAATATGATCAGAGGGAGAATGAATCTTCCTTTTTTATTTAGTGTTTTACCGATGCCGTCGCCCAGCGGCTCCATTGAAATGCCCGAGCCGACGGTAAAAAAGCTCATCCCGAGAATGAGAAGTATCGTTCCGAACAAAAACAGAACGAGAACACCCGCATCAAGCGTAACGAATGACACGGACAGTATCAATACTATCAAGGCTATCGGCAAGACCGACGACAGCGACTCCTTGATAGATGCGAAAATATGCGCCATTAAAATACCTCGATTATTTTATGTAACGTGTATAATAAAAATATTTGTTGTCTGCCTTAACACAAACAACTTTCAACTTTTCTTTATACAATAAACATCGCATCTTAGAAGTTTACGGCATATAAGATGCGAAACATCGACGAGTGTAAAGAGAAAAGTGAAGAGTTAAAAGAAACGGTTGCTTTTTGCCAACGCAAAAAGCTTCATTTTCTCTTATCTCTTCTCTGCTGATAGAAGAATTCTTTTATACTATCAGCAGAGCGTCTACAATGCTGATGCTATATAAAACTCTACGATTGATAAGATTGCACAAACCAGTCGGTAAACCTCAAAACAAGTCGCTGTGCGTACCCGTTCGAGCCAAGAACAATATCAATTGATCTCCGTCTATTTGATATACGAGCAACCAATCCGGTTGAATGTGACATTCTCGATAACCGCCGTAATCACCGGTAAGCAAATGGTCACGATATTTTGCTTCAAGTGTTTCACCGTTCGCAAGAGCAGTAATAACCTTCTTTATTTTATCAAGATCATATCCGCGTTTTTGCGCTAATTTCAAATCCTTCTTGAATTGATTGGAAGGAACAATCTCATACTTCACCTAAAATGTCCTCCAACATACTGTCTACGTTGTCATACTTCTTGTATTTCTCGGGAGAACGGAACATTTCCTGCGCTTCTTTCATTGCTTCAAGCGTTATCTTATTAGGAACTTCTCTGGTAATGGAAAACGGAATTCCGCCTTCATAAAGCATTTGACGAAGAAAAATGTTTACAGCAGTAGAAAGATCCATTCCAAGATCGGCAAGCATTTCCTGCGCTTTGGCTTTGGTTTCAGCATCAATGCTGATGTTCGTGGATACTTTGGACATAATATCAACTCCTTTCGATAACAGTATATCATATTATATCCCACGTGTCAACATATTATGTTATAATTTTCACATAAACAATATGTTTATGTGCATTTTATGTTTGATTTTCAACATATAAACATCGCATCTCCGAAGGAGAAAAATCTGTATTTCTCCCTCACGGCTTCCTCATAAGCCGAGAGCATTATTTCCCTTGAGGAAAATGCCGAAACGAGCATTAAAAGCGTGCTTTCGGGCAGATGAAAATTCGTTATAAGTCCGTCAAGCATCTTGAATTTATACCCGGGATAAATAAATATTTCCGTGTCGGCACACATCGGATGAATGATGCCGTCGTCAGTTGATGCGCTTTCAAGCACACGTGTTGATGTTGTGCCGACAGCGATAACACGGCCTCCGTTTGCCTTTGCGGAATTTATTATTCTTGCGCTTTCCTCTGACACTTCAAAATATTCCGAGTGCATTTTGTGCTCTTTTATATTTTCTACCTTGACGGGGCGGAACGTGCCGAGCCCCACGTGGAGCATAACAGGGGCAATTTTAACGCCCATTTCTTCGATTTCCGCAAGCAGCTCCTTTGTGAAGTGTAAACCTGCCGTGGGTGCGGCGGCTGAGCCGTTTTTGTCGGCATAAACCGTCTGATAACGGCTTTTGTCTTCGAGCTTTTTCGTTATGTACGGCGGTGTCGGCATAGAGCCTGCAACGTCAAGAACTGCAAAAATATTGCCGTATTTTTCTTTATCATAGAAAAACTCAACTATTCTGTTTCCGTCATCCTTGACCTCACACACGACACACGAAAGACCGCCTGCAAATTCAATTTCAGCGCCCATTTTCAGCCTTTTTCCGGGGTGAACGATACATTCCCACTTGTCGCCCTCGGTGCATTTAAGCAAAAGCACCTCGCATTTTGCACCGTCCTTGATACTGTCGGGAGCTTTTTTCTTCGTTCCCATAAGACGTGCGGGGATAACACGTGAATTGTTTATAACAAGCACGTCGCCCTTTTTCAAAAATCCCTTTACATCCTTGAATATTTTGTGCGAAAGCGTACCCGTTTTGCGGTCAACACACATCAGGCGTGATTCGTCACGTTTTTCGGCAGGTGACTGCGCAATAAGCTCCTCGGGCAGATAATATTTATAATCACTTGTGGAAAGTCCATCGTTATTCATATTTTATTCCTCTGACAATTTCTGTTTTCGGTTGACAATTTACCGATAATGTGATAAACTCAAATAGTCAATATAAGACATCCCGCATAAAATAATACGGAAGCTTTTCATATTATAACCAATATTATGTTAAGTTTTCAACAGTTATTTATTACGGGGTGCAAAAATGGAATATGCAGACAAAAAACGGTTTCCCCACGGCATAATCACCGCTGTGGTAACACCGTTTAAGAATACAGAGATAGATTACTCCGCCCTGAAGCTGATGTTAGGCAGACAGATAAAGGCAGGGGTTGACGGCATCGTGCTTTTGGGCACAACGGGCGAGTCGCCCACGGTCAGCGCCAAGGAACGCTCACGGCTTATTGAATTCGCAAAAGAATGTATAGACAAACGGACGTTTTTCATCGTCGGATGCGGAGGGGCTGACACACGCACGGCGCAGGAGCAAGCCAAGGAAGCGTATCAAAGAGGGGCTGACGGAATACTGTGTGTAACACCGTACTATAACCGACCGCCGCAAGACGGCATCGTGCGCCATTATCTGACGGTGGCAGAGGAAACGGAGCTTCCGCTTATGATGTATAACGTGCCGTCACGCACAGGTGTGAGCATCACGTGCAAAACGGCAGAGGTGCTGTTTTCACACGAAAATATCACGGCTTTAAAAGAGGCGTCAAGCGACATTTACGACATCACCGAAAAGCTCACAGCTTTTTCGGGCTTTGACATATTCTGCGGAAATGATGAGCTTTTGCTTCCGTTTTTATCTCTCGGCGCTGTCGGCTGTGTAAGCGTAATATCAAATGCCTTGCCGTGCGCATATAAAACGGTATATGACAAATTTTTACTTAGCAAAACAGATGAAGCAAGAGATGCTTTCGTTCGCATCCGTCCGCTTTTGAAATCGCTTTCTCAAAGCACGAATCCCGTGGGCATCAAGGCGCTTTTGGCGTATCTTGAACTGTGCTCACCCGATGTCCGACTGCCGCTTGTCAAGGGTGACGACGGCGAGCTTCACGGAATAATAAAAGCGTATTCGGAAACGGGATATGTTTTGTAATATGTCACGAATGGAATGAACAAAAACCATATTTCCGTCAGGAAATGTGCGCCTGTGCCGTGCAGTTTACTTTGTAAACTGCGGTAGTTCGAAGTAATTCGAACTACATGGAGGTTGCAGGCTGTGCCTGCCGAGGGGGCATTAATCAAACCTTGTAGGGGAGGATATTATCCTCCCGCAGAAAACGAAAGATAATAGATAATATAGAATAGATAATAGAGAATAGATAAAAGCGCCATCGCCCACAGCCCCCTTGCAGTTCGCTGTACAGCGAACTGCCGTAGTTGACAAAGTCAACTACACGTTGGCGAAGCAAATTGCCTTGCGGGCGAATGGCGCACACCGCAAGCGGTGCAAAAGAGCAAAGCGGTATGTATCTTTCCTGCAATAATTACATTGAATAAATGACATCTATATTAAACGATATACAATCGAAAGGAAACAAAAATGAAATTTTCGGGTAAAATAATAATTTCCGACATTGACGGAACGTATACCGGGTCGGAAGCGGGAATAAAAAGAAACAACGAAGCAATAGAATACTTCAAGGCAAACGGAGGACTTTTCACGTTTGCATCGGGACGTGTTGCGTACAATATCGGAACTATCGTTCCGGGGTATGACAAGCTTGTAAATGCGCCGTCTATTCTTTGCAACGGAAGCTATGTTTACGATATAAAAACGGGACAAAGACACAACGAAATATGTCTTGACGGCGAGGCGACAATGCCCTTTTTGAAGGTGCTTCACGAAAAATTCCCCTCCGTCGGCATCCGCATCAACTGTCAGGACGGATACCTTGCCGCCGCAGGAAACGATTTTATATACCGTGAGCTTAAAAATTACTTTGAGGAGGTCGTGCAGACCGAGCTTGAGGATATGAATCTTCTCGGCTGGAACAAAATAGTTCTGGCAGGAGAGGGGGCTGAGGAGCTTGAGGCGGTAAATCAATTCATCAACGAAACGATGCCGAGTAAGTTTGAAAAAACGTATTCCTGCCGCACTATGCTTGAGCTGCTTGCACCCGGTGCTACAAAGGGCGCACAGGTGAAATACCTCAAACGCTTCCTCGGTGACGTTAGAACGTACTGCATCGGAGACTATGAAAACGATGAAAATATGCTTGCAAACGCTGATGTTTCCGCCTGCCCCTCGTCGGGACTTCAGAAAATAATCGATATGTGCGACGTTGTCGTTTGTCCCTGCGGTGAGGGTGCAATAGCGGGACTTATTGAGAAGATAGAAAAGGAAAACATATAAAACCGTAAGTTATCAACAGGAGAAAAAATGAAAATTATAATAGCAGGAACGGGAAAGGTCGGCTCTATGCTTGCACGTCAGCTGACACAGGAGGGATATGACATCACGGTCATCGACTCTGACAGCAATGTGCTCGATTCAGCACTTGAGCAGTATGACGTTATGACGATCGTCGGTAACTGTGCGGCGAAGAATATTCTGTCGGCGGCAGGTGTCGAAACGGCAGACCTTCTTATTGCGGCAACAGGCTCGGATGAAATAAATCTTTTGTGCTGTCTGACAGCGCACACGCTGAATTCAAAGCTGCATACCATAGCGAGAATAAGAAATCCCGAATATGCATCTCAAATATACGATATGCGTGAAACGTTTGCGCTTTCAATGACGATAAACCCCGAAAAGCAGGCGGCGCTGGAGATAGAAAGATTGCTCAAATACCCCGGATTTTCAAAGCTTGAAACGTTTGCAAAGGGCAGAGTGGAGATAGTTGAGCTTCGTGTCGACGAGGGCAGTAAGCTGTGCGGCCGCACGCTTATAGAGCTTAATTCGGTCGTAAAATGCAAGATACTCGTCTGTACCGTTTTGCGTGACGGAAACGTAATAACTCCGTCGGGTAATTTCAAGCTCGAGGAGGGCGACAGAATATTCGTAACAGCCTCCACGGAAAACCTCACGGGACTTTTGAAAAATCTCGGCATCATCACAAAAAAGGTGCGCCGTGTGCTTATATGCGGCGGAAGCCGAATCGCATACCACCTTTCACAGCGCTTGATAAGATCGGGCATCGGTGTCACGATAATTGAAAAAAATCCGGAAAAGTGTATTCAGCTTTCAGCACTTCTTCCCGAGGTCGATATTATAAACGGCGATGCAAGCAGCAGCTTTGCCCTTGAGGGCGAGGGCATCGACAGATGCGATGCGCTTGTAACTCTGACGGGAATGGATGAGCAGAATATAATAATCTCCCTTTACGGCCATACGCACAATGTGCCGAATATCGTAACGAAGCTTGACCATATAGACGATAACGGAATACTTGATTTTCTGCCGCAAAGCAGTGTCGTATGCCCCAAGGAGCTTTGCTGTAATGCAATCGTAAGATACGTGCGTGCAATGCAGAATCAGACAGGTGCGGCTGTTGCCGTTCACCTTATTGCAGACGGAAAGGCAGAGGCGATAGAGTTCCGACTTGATAAGTCAACACCCAACTGCGGCACTCCGCTTAAGGAGCTTAAGCTGAAAAAGGGCGTTCTTATCTCCTGCATAACACGCAGAGGCAAGACGGAGATACCTGACGGTAATTCGTCGTTTACATACGGTGATTCGGTCGTTGTCGTAACGAACAGCGGTGCGATATATCAGTTCAGCGACATTTTTGAATAAACGGGGATATTATGAATTATAAAATTGTAGGACGTATCATTTCAAAGATACTTGCTCTGGAAGCGCTGTTCATGATACCGTCTGTTATCATCTGTGCTGTTGACGGCACCAGGAAAACGTGCTTGTCGTTTGCTTTGAGTATTGCCGTCATCCTGGCGGTATCAGGGCTGATGTACCTTATATGCAAAAATGCCAAAAGAGCATTTTATGCAAAAGAGGGATTTGTGTGCGTAGGACTTTCGTGGATATTTTTAAGTCTTGCAGGGTGTCTTCCGCTTGTAATTTCAGGAGAGATACCGAGTTTTATCGATGCTTTTTTTGAAATAGTGTCGGGCTTTACCACAACGGGAGCATCCGTTGTGCCCGATGTCGAGGCTCTGTCAAGGGGTGTGCTTTACTGGCGTTCCTTCAGCCATTGGCTGGGCGGTATGGGTGTGCTTGTGTTTTTGCTTGCCATAGACCCGATGGGAAGCTCGTCGCTTCACCTCTTGCGTGCGGAAAGCCCCGGACCGAGTGTCGGCAAAATAGTTCCGAAAATGAAACAGACGGCAAAAATACTGTATCTTTTGTACATTGTTCTTACGTTGTTAAACATCATTTTTCTGCTTTTCGGCAAAATGCCTGTTTTCGATGCGGTATGTACATCATTCGGCACGGCGGGCACGGGCGGCTTCGGTACAAGAGCCGACAGCATTGCATCGTTCAGTCCGTACATACAAAACGTATGCACGGTGTTTATGATACTTTTCGGTGTCAATTTCAGTTGCTTTTATCTTGTATTGATACGTAACTTCAAGGAGCTGTTTAAAAACGGCGAGATTAAATTTTATATCGGTGTAATAGTTGCAAGCACGGCACTCATCACACTTAACGTGTACCGTATATACGGAAATGTCGGAGAAGCCTTGCGCCACAGCGCATTTCAGGTGGCGAGCATCATCACTACCACCGGCTTTGCCACAGCCGATTTCAATTTGTGGCCATCGTTTTCAAAGGCTGTGCTTCTTTGCCTTATGGTCATAGGAGCCTGTGCCGGAAGCACCGGCGGCGGAATCAAGTGTTCCAGAGTGATTTTGTATATCAAAACATTTGTCAGAAGCATCAGACAAACGCTTCATCCGCAGAAAATACAGCTCATCCGCCTGAACGGCGAGCCGACGGATGAAAAGATAATAAAAAGCACGCTCGGCTATTTGTGCGCATACGTTATTCTGATAATCCTCAGCTTCTTTTTGGTGTCGATTGACGGTTTTTCCGTTGAGACGAATATTTCAGCGGTGGCAGCTTGCTTTAATAACATCGGCCCGGGCTTCGATGCGGTGGGTCCTATGTCAAATTACGGCGGATTTTCCGCATTTTCCAAGCTCGTTTTAATATGGGATATGCTTGCGGGAAGACTTGAAATTTTCCCCATTCTCGTCCTTTTCTCCCCCTCAACGTGGAGAAGGTCCTGAATCGATAATATTATTCCTTAAATGACCATCTCCGCCCGAAAGGCGGAGATGATTTCATCTTTGCGTAAAGCGCAAAGATTTCATACGGCTTGCCGTATTTCATACCGCAAAGCGGTATTTCATTAATTACGTCCCGTATGAAGCGAACGGAAATGGGATTGAAACGGGACGTGTAGTTCGTGATTTGCCACGAACTACTGGGCGCCGTCCCCTACAACGTCACGTTGAATGTAACAAACAGAAATGGGGATTTCACCAATTAATCAAACCTTGTAGGGGAGGATATTATCCTCCCGTATGAAACGAACAAAAAAAGCCGATCACACATCGGCTTTGATTTTGTTTAATTGTTTTTGTAATTATCTATTTCAAGCAGTATTTTGTATATACGCTTTTGTTCTTCCGTTGTTTTATTCAAAATGAATTCCCTGTATTCGGTCGGAATTTCATATATTTTTTCATCCTTGATACCGATATCCGCAAATAGTGTTGACAAGGAAATATTCAACGCAGATGCAATCTTTCCGACACTTTCTACGGTTGCATTTTTCTCTCCTCGTTCGAGCTGACCGATATAGGTGGAATGGCATCCCGAAAGCTCCGCAAGTGTTTCCTGACTCCATCCTGCGGATTTTCTGTAATATCTTATTCGCTGCCCTAAAATAGTTGCAATATCGCTCATGGTTACACCGCCTGTAATTTCTATAAATATAGTCTATAAATATTACAAATAAAATTCCACAGACTATTGATATTTTTATCAAAATCTTATATACTTAAAATATGATTTTGATAAAAAAAGTGCTTATATAAGCGGAAATGGGGTAAAAGTGGACGTTTTTTATGTTTCTTTATTCGGTCATCGGACGGTGTATGATGTAATGGAATTGGATAACAAGCTGACACCGTTAATAAATGAACTGATACAGACGAAGATGTATGTGTCATTCCTTATCGGGCGTAACGGTGAATTTGATGAATATGCGGCATCTGTGATAAAACGTGCGCAAAAAATGTTCGGAAAAGAAAACAGCGAAATGACATTGGTACTTCCGTATACTGTGGCTGATATTGAATATTATAAAGAATATTACAACGGTATTGTAATTCCCGAAAGCCTTTACGGTGTACATCCTAAATCCGCCATTACTATGAAAAACCGATGGATGGCAGAGCGTTCCGATCTTGTGATAGTTTACGTCAAGCGCAATAACGGCGGAGCGTATACGGCGATGAAATATGCTGAAAAACTGCAAAAGAAAGTTGTTAATTTGTGTGATGCAGATTTTGTACGATGAACATTGAAAGCTTTTATTCTTTGCCCATACAATATACCTCGAATAAATATATTTCCGTAGGAAATATGCAGGCCACATGCAGTTGACAAAGTCAACTGCCGGTGTATCGGAACGATACGCCTCGTCCGCAGGCAGTTGGCTTGGCGCACTACCGTACGCCTTCCAACTGTGGGGGGGCGGACGGGGCGCCGTTATTGTAAAGATTTATATGAAACAAGATACTACAACACCACGTTGAATAGAATGAACAAAAATTAAGATTTTCCCCGATTAGTCAAACCTTGTAGGGGAGGATATTATCCTCCCGCATTAAATGGCAGATAATAGATAATAGAGATTAGATAATAGATATTTTTGTATGGGGCGTGTAGTTCGCTGTACAGCGAACTACTTTGCTCGCCCGTATGAAATGAACAAAAAACATATTTCCGCAGGAAATATGCGCCATACAGTCCGGTGCAGTTGACAAGGTCAACTGCGGTAGTTCGCTGTACAGCGAACTACAAGGGGGCTGCGGGCATGGCGCCGTTGTCATATACCTATGAAATGAACGGAAATGGGATTGAAACGGGACGTGTAGTTCGTGATTTGCCACGAACTACTGGGCGCCGTCCCCTACAACGTCACGTTGAATTCAATTAACAAAAATGAAAACGTATTAAAGAATCAGCCATAATACCCCTCGAATGCACAGCGTAAGCACTCCTTATCAAACGTAAACGGCTTTACGGCGTTTGCGTTTTTTTGCAGTCTTAAAACCTCAAAGCAGAGCTTTTCTTTGTATATTCTCGGCGTGTCTTTTGCATTTTCGTATAAATACGAAGCAAGCGACAGTATTTCTTCCTCGTCTTCAAGCGGAGTTTTTTCTTCGATTTCCAAAAGCGAAAGCTCATAGGAGGTACATACACCCGTTTCGGGAATTCCCCTGCTTTTTTGCCATTTCAAAACGGCACGCTCGACGTCACGTGAGTATATACCGTCGCAAAATCCCGAATAATAACCGAGAGTGCGCAAAGCCCTTTGTATTTCCACGACCTCGTCCCCCTCGTATTTTTCGGCAGAAAAAGCCGAAACTGAAACATTCAGTAATAAAACGGTAACGGATATTATTATAATAAAACGCATAAGCTCTCCCGAATTTTGAATTTGTTTTAATTATTATCCTCAAAAAATACACAAAAATCCCTCATCTTTTTTAAATTATATGGTGACAAATCAAAAAAACTATGATATAATTGCAATGGAATTATAATATTGAAGGTAGAATATGAAGAAAAAAGCATCAATCTACATCGTATCAAAGCAATTCAAGCTTGACGGTGACTTTTTCGCTCCGCAGAATGAGGACGAAAAGGAAGAAAAGATAGAAATATCGACAGAGGGTGTTTTATCCCTTGAGGACGGTAAGCTTATTATAAGCTATGACGAAACGGAGCTTACGGGAATGGACGGTGCGCACACGGTGCTTGAATTTACCACCGACGAGCCCGACACCGTCACGATGACAAGAAGCGGCTCTGCTTCAACATCAATGATATTTAAGGAAAATTCACGCTGTATGTCAACGTATGAAACGGGTGTGTTCCCACTTGAAATGTGCATTACGACGAAAAGCGTTGAAAACACCCTTGATATAAACGGCGGTAAAATAATCATAGATTATACCGTGGAAATACACGGTGTATGTATGGAAAGAACGTATCTTACCGTCACAGTAACAGTATAAAACAACAGAAAATAAATTAAGAGGTAATGTGAAATGTCGAAAATTTATGATGATTTTAAATCACCCGGCGTCTATTACAGAGGCAAGCCGTTCTGGTCGTGGAACGGAAAGCTCGAAAAGGAAGAGCTTCTTCGCCAGGTAGACGTACTCAAAGAAATGGGCTTCGGCGGTTACTTTATGCACTCAAGAACAGGTCTTGTTACCGAATATCTCGGCGAGGAATGGTTTGAGCTTGTAAATGCGGTAGCTGACAAGGGCGAAAAATTAGGTCTCGAAAACTGGCTTTACGACGAGGACAGATGGCCCTCGGGTACTGCGGGCGGTTTTGTTACTATGAACCCCGATTATTCCGCAAGCTATTTGAGATGCGAAACAACAGACGGACGTGATTTTGAGTTTTCCGACGGGGACATCATCGCATTTTCCTGCGATATGCTTCCCGAAAAGAGCGAATTTGCTTTTACAAACGATAAGATAATAACGAAGGACACACCCAAGTCCGAATATGAGGGCAAGACGGTAATTTCCTTCTGCGTTGAAAAGGCGGCAAAGGGCAGCTTCTACAACGGTTATACATACGTTGACACGATGAATCCCGAGGCTATACGCAGATTTATCGACCTTACACACGAAAAGTATGCCGAAAAGTGCGGCGGCCGTATCGGCTCATCCATCTGCGGTATCTTTACAGACGAGCCCCACCGCGGTGCCGTAATGTGCGGATTTTCCACGGGAAGCTCCAAGAAGCCCTCGTGGGTAACACCCTACACACCCAAGCTTTTTGAAAAGTTTACCGAAAAATACGGCTACGACCTTAAAGAACGTCTTCCCGACCTCTTTTTACAGCGTGACGGCGAGAAGATGAGCCAGGTCAAGTGGCACTATATGGACTTGGCAGAGGAGCTTTTCTTGAAATCCTTTGCAGTTCAGATAAACGACTGGTGTAACGACCACGGTATGCAGCTCACGGGCCACGTTTTGCACGAGGATACGTTCACAACTCAGGCTTGTATGATAGGCTCTATCATGCGTTTCTATGAGCACATGGCAGTTCCCGGCGTTGACGTTCTTTCCGAGGGTAACAGAGGATATTGGATAGTAAAACAGCTTTCCTCCGTTGCACGTCAGACGGGCAAAACGAGAATGCTCTCCGAGCTTTACGGCTGTTCGGGCTGGCAGATGGACTTTGAAAGCCACAAGTGGACGGGCGGCTGGCAGGCTCTGTTCGGCATCAACCTGCGTTGCCATCACCTTTCCTGGTACTCAATGCAGGGCGAAGCAAAGCGTGACTACCCTGCAAGTATTCTCCATCAGTCCGCTTGGTACAAGGATTACCCTGTCGTTGAGGACTTCTTCTCAAGACTTCACGTTGTTCTCGGCGCAGGTAAGCCTATATGCGACACGCTCGTTATCAACCCCGTTGAAAGCACGTTCGGACTTATTCATCCCGGCTGGAGCATAAAGCTCGGCACGAACAACAAGGACGTTGCACGCATCGAAAAGATGTACTTCACTCAGTTCCATTGGCTCTCCGGCGCAAAGCTTGACTTTGACTACGGCGACGAGGAGATGATGAGCAGACTTGCATCCGTTGTAATTGAAGACGGCACACCCTATATCAAGTTCGGTGAAATGAAGTACAAGAGCGTCGTTGTCAGCGGTATGTACACGATGCGCTCCACAACTTTGAATATACTCCGTGAGTTTGCAAATGCAGGCGGTAAGGTCATCCTTGCAGGCTTTGCGCCCGATTACATCGATGCGCTGAAGTCCGATGCATTCGACAAGCTTGAAAATATCGAAAGAATTCCTTTTGACGGCACAGCTCTCGTTAAGGCTATCAAGGAGTCAAACGGCTTCACAGCATCCGTCAAGAACGCTATGGGCGACGAGCTTACAGACGTTTACTGTCAGTGTAGACAGGACGGTGACGATACGTACGTCGTATTTATGAATATGAACAAGAACGTTTCCTACTACAACTGCACGGTTGAAATAAACCGTGACGGCGACTGTGAGGAATGGTTCGCACTTGACGGCACGAAGGCACTCGTTAAGTCGAGCGAAAACGGCAAGATAACGTTCAAGACTGATTTCTATGCCGCAGGCGAACACGTATACAGAGTATGCAAGAAGTCCGACCTTGAGCCCGTAAAGACGCTCACAGAGGTTGCTTCATATCCTCTCGGTGAGGAATTCGACATTGAGCTTTCCGAGGACAACGTACTCGTTCTCGACTTTGCCGACCTTGAGGTTGACGGCAAGAAGCTTGCTGAAGGTCTTGAAGTTCTCAAGGCTGACCAGCTCGTTCGTGATACCTACGGCCTTGCGCATCGCGGCGGCGAAATGATCCAGCCCTGGTTCTTAGGTCTTCAGGAGCAGAAGAAGCACGGCAGAGTTGCCCTTGAATACAGCTTCTTCGCTGAATATATCCCCGAAAAATTCGATTTCGTATGCGAAACACCCAACCTCTGGACGGTTACGATAAACGGCGAAAAGATGACGGCTCCCGAAACGGGCAGATGGATCGACGAGGCATTCCACAAGTTCACGCTTAACGGCGACTGCCTGAAGCTCGGCAAGAATACTATCCGCCTTGAAGCAGATTTCTACGAAACACTCAACATCGAGGCTGTTTATATCGTAGGTGACTTCGGCGTTTCTGTACACAACAGCGACAAGACGGTGATAAAGCCCGTAACACACGTGTTCCACGGCGACATCGCAAAGCAGGGACTTCCTTTCTACTCAGGTGCTGTAACGTACAAGACGAATATCACATTTAACCCCGGCGACCGTGTATTCGTACGCTTGCCCGACTTTGAAGCGGCACTCGTAAAGGTTTCTGCAAACGGTGCTGAACCCAAGGCTATCGCTTGGCAGCCGTACGAGGCGGAAATCACAGATATGCTCAACGCAGGCGACAACACGCTCTGCCTTGAATACGTGCTTACACGCCGTAACACGTTCGGACCGCTTCACTCCAAGCCTGCAAGACACGGCGCATACGGCCCCGAAACGTTCTTGCTCAAGGGCGACAGCTGGACAGATGATTATATCTTCTTGCCCGAAGGTATGACAGCAGTTCCCGAAATAATCATTAAAAACTGATGAAACAGCTCGTATTCCGTATTTGCGGGTTCCTTCTGTTTGCGGTAATACTTATAGCGGCTATCGTAACTTCCCTCGGTCAAAACGGGGGAAGTTATTCCGATATGGCGGAAATGCTGGAGGGTGAGCCGTCCGTGCGGTCGGGTGCGGTCTATTATAACAGACTGACGAAAAAACAGCAGTATATATACGATGCTGTCGTAAAGGCGGCTGAAAGCCTTGAATACACGACGGAGCAAATACCGTTTGTGGCAGAAATGCCCGACATCACAGCCGCATCAAATGCGATTTTAAACGACTTACCCGAATACTTTTATATCGATGCTGACGGATTTTCCCTCGGTGAATATAAATACACCGAGATAATTTCCGAGGAGGAAACGAAAGAGGTGTCGGGCGAAAGTATAATTGATGAAAAATATACGTGCCTTATGATTCCGTACACGGAAACTATGGAGGAGCTGAAGCTGAAAAAAACAAGGCTTTCTGCGGCAATTTCAAAGTCGCAGTCGCTCGTGTCGGAGCTTGAAAACGACCTTGACAAGCAGACGGCTCTGCACGATTACATCATCAGCATTTGCGAAAAATCGCAAAGCGGTGCGAATTGCTCTAATGTTTACGGCGCACTCGTCGAGGGTGAGGCTAATTCAGAGGGCTACCACAAGGCATTCAAGCTTATCTTGAACCGTGCAGGGATAATTTCCCATCTCGTTTACGGCGAGGTCGGCGGCGCCCGTTCTGTCTGGTGCACAGCGCTTATAAATGATAAGTATTATAATACCGACGTTTACGAGGACGACCTCGACAAGCAGTTTGACGATGAAAGCTTCCGTGGTGCTGTCACACACGCATATATGAACCTTTCCGACGAAGCGATAAGTGCAACACACAAAAACAAGAGCGACGAGCTTCCGAAATGCACCGACGGCGAAACGTATTATACGGCAAATAAGCTCGTTTGCGCAAACCAGGGAATGACAGAAAAGCTTATTTCAGAAAAGCTTTCCGACCTTATTAAGTACAAAAGGCGCACCATTGAGCTGTACTGTACGTACGACGTTACCGAAAGCGACGTTGAAACGTACGTTTTCAGACAGTTTGAGATGCTTTATCCCGACTATACGTGTGAATGTAAAATGATAAAGCCGAAAGCATCGTTTGATGCGTATACTATCATCATCAACTATCTGCCAAAAACAGCGGAAAACGCAAATTGATCAATAAAAATCATTTGATTTTCACAAAATCATCATAATCAAGGGGTATAATCGTTACAGATAAAACGGTTATGCCCTTTCTATATACCGCAAAGCGGTATATAGATGAAATGCAGTCCACATCGGTGAACTGCATTAAATGCGGCAAGCCGCCCGAAATACTTGCGCTTGCGCAAGCATGAAATGATATTCGTTTGATAACGAATATCATAATTTAAGGAATAAAATAATTAATTATTATATGGAGTAAAATATGAAAAAAACGATAGCGGCAATACTTTCTGTTTGCACGTTACTTTCGCTGTGTGCGTGCGGTGACAAAAGCACAGCGGATACGTCACATACAAACGGTGTGACGGATGAAATGAGTGTTACAGACGGCGGACATACACCCCCGACAGACGCATTTGACACTGTCAATGTTGACGATATAATATCGGAATTTCTCACTCAAGCCGAGAGCGAGGGCACTGCCCCCGAGGCAAAGGAGGATGGTGTGCGCTTGCTCGGCGATAAAATAGAATATGACGGCGACGGAATAAATATAGACGGCAAGACGGCAACCGTCAATAAGGCGGGTACGTACGCATTTTCGGGAACGCTTGACGACGGGCAGATAATCGTTGACGTGCCTAAAGAGGACAAGGTCACGCTTATATTAAACGGTGTGAAGATACACTGTGAAAAAAGTGCTCCCGTATATATAAAAAGCTGTGACGATGCGACATTGACGCTTGCCGTGGGGACGGTCAACACCCTTTCCGACGGTTCTGCGTACGAATATGAAACAGCGGAGGAAAACGAGCCTAACGCCGCACTTTTTTCAAAGGACGACCTTGAAATAAACGGCAAAGGCACGCTTGTCGTCAAGGCAAATTTCAACAACGGAATAACCTCAAAAAACGACCTTGAAATAAACGATGCGACCGTTACTGTAACATCAAAGCACGACGGAATAAGAGGCAAGGACTCCGTACTTATCAAAAGCGGTACGGTCAACGTGTCATCGGGCGGTGACGGAATAAAATCAAATAACGTCGATGAAGCTGACAAGGGCTATATAACTATTGACGGCGGTGCGCTTAACGTAAGCGCATCGGAGGACGGTATACAGGCTGAAACGGTGCTGAGCATCAACGGCGGTGAGCTTCGCATAAAAACAGGTGCAGGCTCAGAAAATTCGTGGTCCGGCAATCCTTACGGTGGTGCAAGCGAGGCAAGCGCAAAGGCGCTCAAAGCATCATCATCGGTAAATATAAGCGGCGGTACGATTTCCATTGACAGCGCAGACGATGCCGTTCATTCAAACAAAGATGTGACGGTTTCGGGCGGAAATATCACAGCTTCATCGGGTGATGATGGCGTTCACGCAGATGAAACGCTCACGATTTCGGGCGGTAAAATGAATATCAAAAAAGCCTATGAGGGGCTTGAGGGTGTCACGATAACGGTAAGCGGCGGCGAAACGTACGTAAAGGCATCTGATGACGGAATAAACGGCGCAGGCGGTAACGATAATTCTGCAAGCGGGGGCGGACGTCCCGGGGCGTGGGGCGGTATGCACGAAGCATCAAATGCAAAGGTCACGGTGTCGGGCGGATATTTGTATATAAACGCCGACGGTGACGGGCTTGACTCAAACGGAAGCTTTACAATGACCGACGGCACGGTCATCGTTGACGGCCCGACAAACGGCGGCAACGGCCCGCTTGATTACACCTCGTCATTCACCGTGTCGGGCGGTTTGCTTATTGCCGCAGGCTCGTCGGGAATGGCGCAGAACGTAAGCTCGTCGTCTTCACAGTGCACGGTGCTTGTGTACGTGCAGGGGCAGGGCGGAGATACCTTTACAATATCCAAAAACGGAGAAGCTGTAATATCTCACACACCTGCCAAAAAATTCGAGTGCGTGCTCGTTTCCTCACCCAAGCTCGAAAAGGGTACGGAATATACGGCTAAGGCAGGAAACGGCACAGAGGTGACGTTCACACAGTCAAGCGTCGTAGCTACCGCAGGCACAGGCGGCGGTATGGGCGGCCCCGGCGGTATGGGAGGCGGTATGCGCCCCGGCGGCGGCAACCGCCCGCCGAGATGGTAAAAATAAAAACAAAAAAAGTCGGCTTGTTTTCAGAAAACGATTTCTTAAAACAAGCCGACCTCATTTATTCTGCTTGAAATATTTTATTTTACTGAACTGCAAGCGCTGTGTCTGCCGCCGCTTTGACTGCATCGGGGTTTTCAACGCTTATCATCATAACGTAGTTGCCCTTTGCATAAACTGTCATAAGGGGGAAGATAAGGTCGCATACGTCGGGGGAATAAACCTTGATGTCAGATTCCTTTATCTTCTGAATACGATCCTCGCAAAGGTCTTTTACTTCTTCAACGTCAGCGGCATCCTTTACCTTGAAAACGTCAATTTCAATGGGAGATTTGCCGACAGGCATCAAAAATGCATATTCTGCAATTTTGTTCATTACTTCGGGATAGATAGGCTCAAAATTTTCGTCAAAATCAACCTCACCGCCGAAGGAGGAAACGAAGTTGATGGCGGATAAAGGAGAATTCGTGCTGTCGTAAACGTTTGCAAGTGTCATATTTTCGCCTGCTGCCTTGAGTGCATCAAGTAAAGCTACGGCTGTAAGATCTGCTGTGGGGACGTTTTCGGAAGCTTCTGTGTCAGCTGTGCTGTCGTTTTCATTTGTTTCAGCGGTTGTTTCCGCTGTTGTTCCGAGTGCTGTGTCGGCAGTTTTGCTGTCGGCGCTTGTATCCTTTGACTCGCCTGCGCACGATACCATAGAAACAACTGTTGCGGATACTAAAAGTGCGGATAAAATTTTCTTGAACATAAAATACCTCTTTCTTTATACGTGTGCTTCCAATGAGGAAGACTTTAACATTTTACAAAAATTATACCACATAAGAGCTGAAAATCAAGAACGAGAAAATAAAAAAATAATATATTCCCTCTTAATAATTTGGGAATATATTATTTTGTTTATGATTTCAAATTGTCCGAAATGGTATACAGGACAGAACAAAAGATTTTCAGGTCTTCTTCTGAAATATTACCAAACGTATTCTTTTGCATCTGAACGATCCTGTCCTTTGCCGCTTTGTCAGCTTCTCTGCCTTTTTCTGTGAGGTTAACGTGAGTCTTACGCAAGTCGTAATCATCGACCTTGCGCAAAACAAGACCGAGCTTTTCCATTTGACGGAGCATAATGCTTACTGTAGGTGCTTTTATACCTGTACGCTCCACAAGACTGAGCTGTGTACCGCCGTCTTCTTCCGCGAGTGCCGACAGAAGTCTGCAGTATAGTATTTTGAGCCCATCTCTTTCAAGCTCGTTTTTCAGTTTTTCTCCATAGTTTTTACTCAGGGAAGCCAATTCGGAAACAATATCACTGTATTGCATACACACCTCCGTTTGTTAGTTTTCTTACATTCATTATATTACACAAAAAATATAACTTTGTCAATACCTCACAAGTTTTTTTTATTTAAAATTCATTTTTTTAACATATTTACTATAAAAATATAGTTAGAATTTACTTTTACGCTATCATTTTTATTATTATTCTTAAATTATGTTATGTAAAAGATACAAAATTAACTGTTATAATTTAGTTATAATGTTAAAAGGACTCAGATAAATGACAAATAGTACCATCAAAGAAAGTGATATATTTCCCCGTGGGTTTATGCGGCGTCTGCTCGTGCCTATCATCGTTGAGCAGTTCCTTGCATTCACAATAGGCCTTGCCGACACGATAATGGTCAGCAGTGCGGGTGAGGCGGCAATTTCGGGTGTTTCGCTTGTTGACCAGATAAATATACTTTTAATACAGATATTCGCCGCACTTGCAACAGGCGGTGCGGTCATCGTGTCACAGTATATCGGACGGGGCGAAAAACAGCGTGCCGTAAACTCCGTCAAGCAGTTAACGCTTATCAGCTTCTATGCGGCAAGTGCGATAATGACAGTGTGCCTTTTGTTCTGTCCGCAGATATTGAGGGCGATATTCGGCTCTGTTGAGGCTGACGTTATGGAAAACTGCAAAACGTATTTTTATCTTTCCGTTGTTTCCTATCCGTTTTTGGCTCTCTACAACTCAGGGGCGGCTGTGTTCAGGTCAATGGGCAAAAGCCGTATAACAATGGTGACGTCTATCGGTATGAACATCATCAACGTTGTCGGTAACGCCGTGCTCATCTTCGGCTTCGGACTCGGTGTGCTCGGTGCGGCGGCGGCAACGCTTGTATCAAGAGTCGTCGGCGGCGTTGTAATGACGGTGCTTATGCACAATAAAAATAACGATGTGTATCTTGAAGGGCTGAAAAAGCCGACGCTTGACTTCAAGCTTGTAAAGCAGATACTTTATATAGGTATACCGGGAGGCATTGAAAACGGTATGTTTCAGGTGGGTAAGCTGCTTGTTGCACGTGTGGTCTCAGACCTCGGCACATCAGCCACAGCCGCCAATGCGGCGGCAAATACCGTTGCGATGATGTCAAATATTCCCGGCTCTGCCATTGGTCTTGCGCTCGTTGCGGTGGTCGGCCGTGCGATGGGGGCAAGGCTTCCCGACGTTGCCGAAAAGCACACAAAGCGTTTTTTGGGGCTTACATATTTGCTGATGCTCGGTATGAATATACTGATATTTGTGCTTGTAGAGCCTATTGTCAGCCTGTTTTCACTTTCGGGTGCAACGGGTGCGGAGGCTGTTGACATCGTGCGTATATTCTGTATTGTGTCAAGTGTCCTCTGGCCGCTTGCTTTTACTCTGCCGAACTGCCTCAGAGCATCGGGCGACGTTAAATTCACGCTTGTCGTGTCAATGCTTTCAATGTGGCTGTGCCGTGTTGCAATGAGCTATGTGTTCTGCTACTCGCTCGGCTACGGACTGCACGGCGTCTGGATCGCGATGTACGTTGACTGGGTTGCAAGAGTGATTTTCTTCGTTATACGCTTCTTGCAAGGTAAATGGAAGAAGTTAACAATAGTTTAATATATTAACATTTTTATTTTTTAAGCAATTTATAATGTTATATTATTTCACAAAAATGCAATAATTATATTGAAATTAGATTTGATGTGTGATATAATTCACACATCAAATTTAATTTTCGGAGGACAATATGCGAGCAGATGGCAAAAAATTGAAAAATGCAGATCCTGAATCTATCATCGGCGCACATGTTATGTCTAAGCGTACCGACGCTATGAATATGATAACGGTGGATATTCCTGTTAACCCGATGAAAGAATATATTGCTTCAAGACGTGATAAAAAAATAACACACATGGCGCTGATCGTGAGCGCATACCTGCGCACCGTGGCTGAATTTCCCAAGCTCAACCACTTCGTTGTAAATAAAAAGCTGTATGCAAGAAACGAATTTTGTGTAGGTATGGTCGTTTTAAAGGCAGGACAGACCACAGAGGGAACAATGTCGAAGATGTATTTTGATTATGAGGATACGGTTTTTGATGTTCAGAAAAAGATAGATGATTTTATAGAGCAGAACAGACAGGAGGGCGACACGAACACAACAGACGATTTTGCAAGAAAGCTCGTTAAAATACCGGGGCTTTGCAATATCGGCGTAAGACTTTTCAAGACAATGGATAAATACGGACTTTTGCCGAAGAAAATAATCGACCTCAGTCCGTTTCATATGTCGCTCGGCATAACGAACCTTGCCTCGATAAGAACAAATCATATATATCACCATACATACGAATTCGGTACGACAAGCGTGTTTATGTCTATCGGAAATATGCGTTACGTGCCGAAAATGGCAGATGACAAGATGATATTTGAAAAAACTATGCCGCTTGGCGTAGTAATGGACGAAAGAATTTGCACAGGCTCTTATTTCGCAATGGCGTTCCGCCGCATAAGCGAGTATCTTAAAAACCCCGAGCTGCTTGAGCTTCCGCCGAGGAAGATAACAAAAGACGAGGGTTGACAATTACCGAATACACCGCACTTCGCCTCCCTTGTGGTTGCCCTGCAACTACGAGGGAGGCGGCTTTTTCAATGAAATTTGCCCTTCGGTCAAATGAAATATTTATGCGAAATGTGAAATACGCCTGCGGCGTGTGAAATGTTCGCTTTGCGAACGTGGGCAAATTTTATTTCACATTGCGACCATAGGGGAGCAATATTTCACTTTACAAACGCCCCAAAACTTGCTATAATAAAATCAGAAAGGCGGTGGAAATGTGAAAAAACGAAAATCAGATCCGATATCGCTTGCCGCTGCTGTGTTTATGCTTGTGGTGGGTGTGTTGCTTGGGAGCGTATTCACTTTTGGTATGCAATATTGGAATGACGATATACCGCGAGAAGATTGTACGATGATAAAAACACAACTCCTTTCGTATGATGAAATACGACAAGGAAGGCACCCTATGGGAATTAAGGAAATCGCAATTGATTGTTCTGACGGAAACAGATATTTTATCGATGGCGTGTCCATCAATGAAGATCTTATAAATAAATTATCATCGTTGACTGCAAGTAATAACATCACGCTTTTAATTCATCCTAACAGTAACACCATTGTTGAATTCTCAAGCGGAGAAACTGTTTTGTTGGACTTCAATGATACGATAAAGAGGCTTGAGGGTGAAGCTGACGGCTTTCTGCTTTTAGGAGTGTTTACATATTTTTGTGCTTTGATAGGAGTGTACTATATTGTATACCATATCAAACACAGAAAAAATAAATAAGAGAAAAGTCGTGAGGCACATTTTGGAAGATCGTTTCCCAAAATTGCAGGCCTGTATGTTTTCTGATGTTTTTGTAGGGGAGGGCGCCCACGACGTCCCGTGTATTTAAAATAAAACAAGGTAGTAGGGGACGGCGCCCACGACGTCCCGCCTCCCCTTACTGCCGTTGGTTTTCTTTATAAAATAAAACTGCCCAAGTGTTTGCACTTGGGCAGTTCGATTATTTGAATATCAATTATTCTTCAGAATTCTTCATCGCTGCGAAGCATTCGCTGCAATAAACAGGTCTGTCGTTGCTGGGCTGGAAGGGGATCTTCGCTTCGCCGCCGCACTTAGCGCAAACAGCCGTGTGATATTCTCTGGGGGGCTTGCCTGCGTTCTTTCTCGCATCACGGCAAGCTTTGCATCTCTGGGGTTCGTTCTGGAAGCCTCTTTCAGCGTAGAAAGCCTGCTCGCCGGCTGTGAAAACGAATTCTGCTCCACAGTCCTTACAAACCAATTTCTTGTCTTCGTACATGATTATACCTCGCTTTGGTAAAAAAATATTTTATTTGCCCACGGACGGACTTTCACCGCCACCTTTGAAAATCAACGCTCTTTTTAAGCTACCAGGACATATTGTTACGTAATTATATGATTTTTCGAAGCTTTGCCTTTGCACGTGCCATTGCGTTCAGCACAGACTTTTCCCCGACGTTGAGTATTGCAGCCGCCTCGGAGGTTGCCGCACCCTTGGCTATCAGTAAAAATACGCTGTATTCATAATCGGTAAGTGCGGAGCGTATCTTTTTCTGAAGATATTCGACTTCCTCACCCGATATGAGTCTTTCCAGAGGAATATCCTCATTCGGCATTACCGAGGAATCGATAAGCTTTTCAAGCGCTTCCTTGCCGATGTTTGAATTCTTTGCGCATACGTGGCGCAAAAAGGACACAAGTCTGTTTTTTATGCATATTTTTGCATAAAGCCCGAAGGTCGTATTTTTGCCCTCGGTATAAGACATCACAGCGTTATAAAGTGCAATGCTTGCCTCCTGCATCAAATCGTCAATACCTGCATCGGCTGCAATTTCATCCGAATAAAACTGATTGGCAAGTGACGTCATCAAAGGTGAATACGCTGTGAGCAGTCTTCTGAAAGCATCACTGTCGCCGTGCTTGGCAAGTGTAACGTCTGATGATTGCTGCATTGTTTCGCCTCCCGAGTCCGCTTGTTTTAGGAAGCGTACCATTTACTATCTACATTATACAATTCTTTTTAAAAAATGTCAATAGAATTTAAAAAAAAATTTACTTAATTCACGGCAATATATTGAATATTTGTCTGTTTTTATGATAAAATCAATAATACAAGCTAATGTTTAGCATTTTTTTTGATAAAGGGGCGCATTTATTTTGAAACTTAAAGAATCTGCGGATATAAAACTTTATATACTTACTCTTATGCTTTATGTGGACTATCCGCTCAGATATTCGCAGATAAACGATATTGTCGTGCAGGACGAGTTCGTAAGCAATTTTGATTTTATTGACCAATTTGAGGAGCTTAAGGAGGCTCAGTTCGTCAGATGCTGCGGTGACGATATGTATGAGATAACGGAAACGGGCGCATTTATCGCAAGAACGCTCAAGGGTGACATTTCGGGCTATATACGTGAAAAGGGCATCCGCCACGCAATACAGCTTTTGTCCTTTGAAAAAAGCAAAACGAAGATAAAAACAGAGCTTACACCCGGAGAGGGTGACACGGTCGACCTTAATTTGCAGATATTCAGACGAGGTCAGCGTGTTATATCCGTGACGGTCAATGCCGAAACCGATTTTCAGGCAAAGCGTATGGAGCATTCGTTTACCGAAAATCCCGAGCATTTGTATAAATTCATATATTCGTTCCTTATGGGTGAGGGAGGATATTGAATTATATGTTCGCCCTTGGCGAACGTGATATTCGGCTTTGCTGAGTGATATGCCGTGAGGGCACGGCGTGATATGTTCGCCTATGGCGAACGTGTTATTCAGCTTCGCTGAATAAGGGGACCATTGTGTCACCCGACTCTGAATGTATAAATAAAGGGCGGTTCATTTTGGAAGTTATTTCCATAAATGAACCGGCCCTTTTAATGTATATATTTTCTTCGCATTACAAGATAAAGAGTTACTATTGCAATAACTGCGGCGGCGACAAATATGCCGAAGATGAAATCCCCTGTTATGGGATTTGCCGCCTCACTCGGCGAATCATTCCCGTTGGGTGCAATATTTTCTGCGGCGATAGCGGAAAGTGAAACGAATATCGTGCTGATAACAGCAAATATCATAACGACAGATATTATCTTTTTTATGTTCACAATTTACCGCCTCCTTCTTTTCTTTGTGTTCATTTTACCACACTTTTTTATGCTTGTCAATAACTTTTTAAAAATTTATCAAAATTAATTAAAAAATAAGCAAATTTTCATTTGATTAAAGTTTGTTTTAATAAACATTTGGGTGATGTTTTGTCAACATAAATCTGCACACGATTGGTATAATGTAAATAAATAATTAATTAACTGTTCGGAGTTCTTTATGAAGACCGTGATAATATCGGGCGCATCGGGCGGAATCGGCAGATGCGCTGTGCGCACCTTCGCAAATAACGGCTTTAACGTGTTTATGCTGTATAACAAGGGCGAGGAAAGAGCGCTTGCTCTTTGCGATGAGCTTACAAGCGAGGGCAAAAGTGTATATGCTTGCAAGTGCGACATAACAGATGAGTCTGACGTGCGCCGTGCCGTATCGCTTTGCGAATATAAATTTTCAAGCCTCGACGTTCTTATCAATAACGCAGGTGTGTCGGAATTTGCCGTTTTGGAAAACATAACAGAGCAAATGTGGAACAGAATGATGGATGTAAACGTCAAGGGCGCATTTCTTTTAACACGTGCGGCACTTCCCCTTTTACGTGAAGCCTGCGGTAAAATAATAAACGTGTCCTCTATGTGGGGACTTGCAGGTGCATCGTGTGAGGTGCATTATTCAGCATCAAAGGCGGCAATTATCGGCTTTACAAAAGCGCTTGCAAAGGAAGAAGCACCGTCGGGTATGACTGTCAACTGCATTGCACCGGGATTTATAAAGACCGAAATGAACAGTATGCTGTCAGACGAAGCGGTTGAGGAAATAATCGAAAAAACACCGCTTGGCAGAGCAGGAGAGCCTGACGATGTTGCAGGCGTGATGCTGTTTTTAGCATCTCCCGCTTCCGATTTCATAACGGGACAAACAATAACCGTCGACGGCGGATATATATTATGATAATATAATGAAATTATAAATTTCAGGAAGGAATATAAAATGAAACTTTGCGATGTTATCTGTAACACACCCATACACCCCATAACTCCCTTGCACGACACGGGTAATGAAATCTATCTCAAGCGTGACGACCTTCAGCCGTTTTCGTTCGGCGGAAACAAGGTGCGTATTGCGCAGAAGATAATTATGGATATGCTTGAGGAAAAGTGCGACGTGCTTATCACTTACGGAAATAAGCTGTCAAACCTTTGCCGTGTTACGACGAACCTCTGTTGTTCACTCGGAATTGAGTGCTATATGATCTCCGTTTACGATGACGACCACGGCTGTGCACGTGCATTCAACGGCACAATGGCTGAGCTTTTCGGCGCAAAAATAGTCGAATGTGCAAAGGCTGACGTTGATAAGGTATTGAAGGAGCTTCAGGATAAGCTCGCCGCAGAGGGTAAAAAATCGTATTTCGTAAACGATCCCCACGCAATAACGGCTGAATGTATGGCGTATAAGGAAACATACTCTGAAATTTACGACTATCAGGTACAGACGGGACTTCATTTTGACTACATATTTTCCGCTTGCGGTGCAGGTACGACAACGGGCGGTCTTCTCATCGGTAAGATGCTCCACCCCGATTACGGCAAGGCAGGCACACCCAACCCCACGATCGTCGGTATTTCAACGGCAAGAGCGCAGGAAAGAGGAGTTATGAAGCTCAATGAGCATATAACAAACTACTTCGCACGTTACGAAAACCGCAAGCCCGACCCCGAAATCGTTAAAAAAGAGCTGAATTTCACGGCTGATTACCTTTGCGGCGGCTACGGTCTGGCTGACGATGAGATAAGAAACAACTGCGTTGAAATGATGCGCAAAAACGGTATCGAGCTTGACCCCACTTACACGGGCAAAGCGTATACAGGTACTGAAAAATACCTTAAAGAAAACAACATCACAGGCAAAAAGATCCTGTTTATCCACACAGGCGGCTCACCCCTTTACTTCGATATGATAAGATAAGCAAAATACCCCATACAATTCTTTTTGAATTGTATGGGGTGTTCTTTTTTTGTCTATTATCGGGTTGTAACGGCCATTATGCAGATAACTTCAAGTAAATGAACCGGGATTTTGAAAAAGCGCTCCTGCCCACCCCCCTCGGGCAGGGAGCGCATACCGCCGGACGGCGGTATATAAAAAACATTTTCTACGGAAATAAATGATATAAGGAGAAAAATATGAAAAACATAAGAACAGATATGGCATCGGAAATACGTGATGAATATATGAAAACGTATTCAAAGCAGCACGAGGGCGAGCCTGACGGTATCAAATACGAGGCAAGCGAAAGATGCGGAATAAAAACGACGAAAATATCCGTTTTTAATGAAAAGGGTGCTGAAATACTCGGTAAACCGATGGGAAATTACTATTCTATGCACACAGGCAAGCTGTGGCTTTCCGATTTTGACAAATTCAAATGCGCCGCAAATGAGCTTGTGAAGATAATTTCATCTCTTTGCGATACATCAGCCCCCGTGCTTGTTGCAGGACTCGGCAACAGGTATATCACCGCCGATGCCATAGGCCCGCTTGCGGCAAATAATGTCGTGGTGTCACGTCATATAAAGGAATATGAAAGAGAAATTTATGAGTCGGCAGGGCTCGGCGATGTGTCATCTGTCATCCCCGGTGTCATAGCGCAAACGGGAATGGAAGCCGCAGAACAGATAAAAGGGGCGGTGAAGATGATAAAGCCGTCAACGGTGATACTGATAGATGCACTTGCGTGCCGTGAGCTTTCCTCACTTGCTACGACCGTGCAGGTCACCGACACGGGAATATCCCCCGGAAGCGGTGTCGGAAATGACAGAGGGGAGCTTTCCGAAAAAACCTTCGGCGTTAAAACGGTGTGCATCGGTATACCGACGGTCATTGACACACGCACGCTTGTGCGTGATGCGCTTGAAAATTGCGGCGGTATGTCAGACGATGAAATAGATTCGGTCATAGGCTGTGTATATAAGAATACGGGCAGCTACGTCTGCCCGAAGGATTGCGATGCCGCAGTTGAGGAAATGGCACGCCTTGCAGGATATGCCGTGAACAAAGCCTTCCACCGAAGCCTTTCGTACGAAGAAATGATGTATATGTAATTAAAATAAAAATTCTCCCCTGCTGTATGGCAAGCAAGGGAGATTTTTCGTTTTTAATTACTTTCTGATGCCGAGCTTATCGATGATAGCACGGTATCTGTTGATGTCCTTCTTCATAAGGTAGCCGAGAAGGTTTCTTCTCTGACCAACCATCTTGAGAAGACCACGTCTTGAGTGGTGGTCGTTCTTGTTCACCTTGAGGTGCTCGTTAAGTGTGTTGATTCTTGTTGTAAGAATAGCGATCTGAACTTCAGGCGAACCTGTGTCGTTTTCGTGAATTTTGTAGTTGGATATGATATCCTGCTTCTGTTCTTTAAGCATTGTGTTAATCACCTTTCAAAAAATAAATTCGTAATACAAGGAATACGGCGGGTGAAACGCACCTTTGGTAATGTGCCTTGTTGTCCGTAAGCCGTGCATCCGTTGTGCCATACCAACGAGTATTATATCATAATAAAATGCATTTGTAAATAGTTTTTTTTAATTTTTACATCTTATAATACTTTATTTTATGTATATATTGAATTTTAAGTATTTTTATAGTAAAATAAATCATTATAAGAATTAAGATGGATCGGAGAATTTAAAATGGAAAAAGCAGTGAACGTGCTGACGGCTTTTGTGAGTGTCATATTGAGTGTTTTGTTTATTATCATAGCGATTGCTTCGTCCTTGTTTTATTCGGTGGCAGGTATGATACAGCCGAAAACGATAACGAACGTCATTCAGGACGTGGATTATGTTGAGATACTTAAAGACTCGGATGATTTTAATCAGAAGTGTGAAGAGCTTGGCATTGATATGAATACCGCCGATGAGATAATAAAAAGCGAATCGGTGGGAGATTTTATCGAGGATTGCGCATCAGAGCTTACGTTGATCATCGGCAATTCCGATGATTCGCTTGAGAAATTCAACGCTTCCACGGTGAAAAATCTTCTTGACGAGCATATAGACGGTATTCTTGACGTTTTCGAAGAAAAAACGGGAGAGTCGGTCGACCGAAATAAAATCAAGTCTGAGCTTGATGTAATGGTGGAGGAAAACAAAGAGGCGATAGAGGATATAGTAACAGAGCTCGAACCTGTACAAAATACAATTACCGAGTATTCAGAGATAAGCGGAATGGTCAAAAAAGCTCTCGGATGGCAATGCATACTCATACTTATCGTAATACAAACAGCACTTTTGGCACTTATATATGTTTTGCGCAGAAAGAATTACAAGGGCTTCATCTGGATAGCGGTCAATACGGGAATCGTCGGCGTGGTTATGCTCACCGCATCTGTACTGCTCAACAGCAGATTTGCAAAAGAAATTATCGCACAAACAGAGGGATTTGCCTCGGAAATTACCGCATCTTTAATAAACAGCGCCGATGCAAAGCTTCTGACAGCCTTGGTTGTGTGCTTTGTCATAATGGCACTTTCCATAACTGCGTGCGTGCTTTTGAGAAAATACAAAAAATCGATAAAAACAGCGGATGCAGAAGCCCCCAATTAATCAAAACATTGCAGGGTGAGGATATCATCCTCCCGCAAAAATAATGAAATGCCTTCGGCATTAAATGCACCACAGCCGCCCGAAATGCTTGCCTCGGCAAGCTTGAAATGTTATGGCACAGCGGATAACATTATAGAACGATTCCCTGCACTAAAATAAAAAGCATCGATACGGAACATATCGATGCTTTTTTATCAATCCAAGCTGAATTCTTTTTTTATGTCATCGTTTGATTTTCTGCAGTCAGACATCAACTGCTCGACGTTTACCTTAAGCTTATCATAAGCATCGTCATTCGTAAGGGAGTCGCATATCTGAGATGCGATCTTCGATGCGCTGATGCAGGATTTTTCGTATTCACTCTTCTGGTGATGCGCATCTGTTATATTCTTTAAAACGGTTTCGGGGTTTTTCACCTTTACCATTGCCTTTGCGCATACAAGTGCGGCGCACATCGTCTCGAAATTACGTGACTCCTCGGGGATGTTTCCAAGTGCATAAAGCTTTACAAGTATATCAGCGGCTTCTTTTTTTACCTCTGTTATGTTGTTACAGCAGGCTGTAACTATATTCGCACTCTTCATCGAAGCTACAAACGATTCAACACGGTGCTTTGCATAGTAATCATCAAGCGCTGACTTATAACGGTTCGTTGCACGCTGTTCAAGATAATTCTCTTTTGCACGTCTGTATCCCATAAGAATAAGTCCCGATGATGCGCCTGCGAGCACACACAGAAGTGCGGGAAGCATTCCGTCAAAATCAAATTTTGATCCCAAAAAGATCAGAACCATTGCGCATACAAGCCCTATAGCACCGCCTGTCAACGATACTTTATAGCTTTCTATACGGTATCTGTGCATTTTCGGGAGAAAATCCACGAGTCTCGGCTCAAGCTCCTTGGGTACTTTATGATGCATATTATGCAAGGATTCCCAGAGCTCATCGCACAATTTTACAGTCGATTCCAGTGAAACAAGACTGTCAAAGAAATTGTTTACACTTTTCATTATTTATGCTCCAAAATCAAATTAAACGATACAATACTAATAATTATATATTTTTTTATCGAATTGTCAATATATTAACGGTGAAAAACACAAAAAATGTATAAAATTACAGACATTCCGATGCATATTCATCGTATGTTGTAACCTTGTCATAGAAATGTCCGGGTGTAAGATCGATAATTCTGTCAGCTATCGTCTGCACGAACTGGTGGTCGTGTGAGGTGAACAGTACCGTCTGCGGATATTTTATCAGTCCGTCGTTGAGTGCGGCTATCGATTCAAGGTCGAGATGGTTCGTCGGCTCGTCAAGTATCAGAACGTTTGCACCCGACAGCATCATTTTGCAAAGCATACAGCGCACACGCTCGCCTCCCGACAAAACGCCGACGCTCTTGAGCGCCTCATCACCTGAGAAAAGCATTCTGCCAAGCCAGCTTCTGACGTCAGCCTCGTAAATGAGATTACTGCAGTTTCTTATCCAGTCGATAAGATTTTCCGTGTGTCCGTCAAAATATTCGGAGTTGTCCGACGGCATATACGCCTGCGAGGTCGTAACACCCCATTTGTATGTGCCCGCTTCGGGCTCAAGCTCGCCTGTGATTATCTTGAAAAGAGTCGTGATCGAAACGGGATCGCCGACAAATGCGACCTTTTCGCACGGACGGAGCGTGAAGCTCACGTTGTCAAGCACCTTTTTGTCGCCGACCGTTGCTGAGATCCCGTCAACGGTGAGCATATCCTTGCCTGCTTCCCTGTCGGGCTTGAATGCAACGTACGGGAAACGGCGGGAGGAAACGGGCATTTCGGCAAAGTCAAGTGAGTCAAGCAGCTTCTTTCTGCTCGTTGCCTGCTTCGACTTTGAAGCGTTTGCTGAGAATCGTGCAATAAATTCTTTAAGCTCAGCGGCTTTAAGCTCTGCCTTCTTGTTCTGCTCACGCATCTGTCTTTGACGTATCTGCGTGTATTCGTACCAGAAGTCGTAACCGCCGACGGTCATAGTTATCTTTCCGAAGTCAACGTCAACGGTGTGTGTGCAGACGTTGTTCAAGAAGTGACGGTCGTGCGATACAACGATAACAACGCTGTGTAAGTCAATGAGAAATTCCTCAAGCCAAGCGATGGTTTTTAAGTCAAGGTGGTTCGTCGGCTCGTCCATCAGAAGTATGTCGGGATTGCCGAAAAGTGCCTGCGCAAGCAGTATTTTCACCTTTTGGTCACCGTTTAAGTCCTTCATTAAGGCGTAGTGTAAATCGTTGGGAATACCGAGAGCGTTTAAAAGTATCTCCGCTTCGCTTTCTGCGGAATATCCGTCAAGCTCGGCATATCTTGTTTCAAGCTCGCAAAGGCGCATACCGTCCTCGTCGGTCATTTCTTCCTTTGAGTAAAGGGCTTCCTTTTCGTCCTCTATATCGCAAAGCTCACGGTTGCCCATAAGCACCGTTCTTATTACCGTATATTCGTCAAATGCGAAGTGGTCCTGCTTCAGAATCGAAATTCTCTCACCGGGGGTGACGGAAACTGTGCCGCTTGACGGCTCGACCTCACCTGACAAAATCTTCAAAAACGTGGATTTACCTGCACCGTTTGCGCCGATTATACCGTAGCAGTTGCCCTTTGTGAATACAAGGTCAGCACCCGAAAAAAGCACCCTGCCGCCGTACTGTAAAGAAACATCGTTCGTTGATATCATTTTATTTTATCCTTTATTACATTATTATTCTATTATATTCTATCACACAACGCTTTAAATGTCAAGTAGGGGTCGGCGCCAAGTAGTTCGCTGTAGTTCGTAGTAGTTCGTTATACGAACTACAGCGAACTACTACGAACTACACGCCCCGCTTGTTGGTGGTGCCTCGATTCATTCGTTCGGGTCGTCGAGGCGCCGACCCCTACAAATCAATAGGTTTATTTACATTTAAATCAATGTAATGGCGCCTCCCCGGTCCCCCCGCCGGGGGAGGCGCATATTTCCTTGCGGAAATATATTCTTATTCATTAAATTCAATGTATCTTGTAGGAGCGATTCACGGAATTAAGCCGTCGAATTAATTTACACGGCGCAAGAAATGAAAAAGGGCGGTATGCCCCGCCCTTTAATTTATTCTTTTGTCTTACTCTCCGAAATTAACCTTATATTCGGGTGTGCTTTCGTCCCATGAGCTTTCCTTTTCAATATCATTCCACTGTGCTTCCGTGCCCTTGAAGTTTATTTCTTTAAGGCTGTTGCACATAAAAAATACGGAATCGGATATTGATTTTACGCTTGCGGGTATTTCAACCCATTCAAGGCTTTCACAGCGTGAAAAGGTATATGCAGCTATCTTTTCCACGCCGTCGGGTATCTTGGCTGATTTAAGGCAGGGACAGAGAGCAAATGCGTACTGACCTATACTTTTTACGCTTTCGGGAATTGTAACAGCTTCGAGCTTTTCGCAATCGGAAAATGCGGCAAAGCCTATGCTTGCAACACCGTCGGGAAGCTCAACGGATGTAAGCTTTTTACAAAATCTGAATGAATAATCGCCAACCTCTGTAACACCGGTGGGAATTACGACCGAGGTAACATTGGAGCATTCGAAAAATGCGTATTTGCCTATTTTTGTGACACCGTCTGAAATAACGATGCTTTTTATGCTTTCACGCTGTTCGTACCAGGGAACTTGCTTTTCTTCTGCGTAATCCACCATAGCACTGTCGTCAAGGACAGTCAGCGTGCCGTCTGACAGCTCATATCCTGTAGTGACTGATTCTTCGGGTGCTTTCGTTTCTTCCGCATCCGTTTTTCCGTCTGTTTCAACAGCATTTGTGTCCGAATTTACATCAGCACTGTCAGATGATTCTGTCACGCTGTTTGTTACGGTATCCTTTGCGCTGTCTGTGTCACTTGAATTTCCCGTGCAAGCGCTTGAAAAGAGCATAGTTGCCGTAAGTACCGCCACAAGCGAAGCGGCGCTGATCTTCTTGATGTCTTTTTTCATAATTGTTCTCCGTAAAAATGTATTTGTATTGCTCTATCATACGTGCAATATATATATATATATATAATTTGTAAACTTTTCAAGATGCGACGGCATTTTTTATCCATTTTCGTTCATTTCATTCGAGGCGGTGTTGTAGGGCGGGGGTTTACTCCCGCCGTTTCTTGTAGTTGACGAGGTCAACTACTGCTTGCGGTGGATAAGGTTTAAACCCATTTTTGGTTATTTCATTCGGACGAGCAATGTGTATAGTGTGGTAACATAGTTTACAAAATGTGAAGACACATAGTTTACAACTTTGATGTAAAATAAAGGCATGAAAAGTCAGAAGGAGACGAGAAAATGCCTTGGAAAGAACAAAGGTTGGAAACTATGCGAGAAGA
>JAFXFN010000022.1 GCA_017520505.1 Clostridia bacterium | reverse complement strand
TGAAGGCGATACTCGGTTCGCTTTAACAAGGCTTGTAAACGTAGTTGAAGCAGAATATCTTGCGAGCGATATTCTTTTTGAAATCATTCGGTCAGCGAAAAACCTCAAGGAGGAAGAACGCTTTTACGGTTTTATGTGGAAGATTGCGGAGAATGTCTATATGGACTATCTTCGCAAAAAATCAAAAAATGCGAGCCGTACAGCGGAGCTCGATGAAAATACTGCTGATGAATCTGAGTCTGTTTTAGATGAAATCGTCAAAGAAGAAGAACTAAATCTTCTTCGGCGCGAACTCTCATTGTTGTCAAAGCAATACCGTGAGGCAACCGTTTTATATTATATTGAAAATCTCTCCTGTTCCGAAGTAGCAAAAAAACTACAGATTAGCACGGAAATGGTAAAGTACTATTTGTTCCGTGCAAGAAAGATTATCAGAGAGGGTATGAATATGGAAAGACTATACGGAGAAAAGAGCTATCGCCCCAATATTTTTGAGATTGATTTTTGGGGAACAAAAGCAGGAGATGATCGAGAATATCGTGATTTTCAAAGAAGAAAAATTAAAGGAAATATTTTACTCGCGGCATATTACAGTCCGGTAACGATCCAAGAAATCAGTATAGAGCTCGGGGTTTCGCTGCCTTACCTCGAGGACGAAATCAAATTACTCGTTGATCGTCAGTATCTCGTTTGCAACAATGGAAAGTATTTGACTAACATTCCGATTTTCACACTTGATTGCACGAAAACGATTGATGGAAAGCTGAAAGAGCTTACCGAGGAAAGCACACAAAAGTTTGTTGCTGTAGCGGATGAGTTTGACGCGCGCTTTGGAAGCAGATTTGCAAATACAAATCTCGCACATTGGCAAAAGATTCTTTTGTGCTTACATTATTCATTGATCGATACCGAAAGCGATCTTGAAAAGAATTATGGCGAATTGCCAAAAGATGGTCCGTATTCTCTTGTGAACGGTGGCGGCGGACACGGTATTATTTGGGGCAGAAGTACCGAAAATGTTGTTGGTGATAAACTGCCAAGAGGTATTCAAGGTATTTATAACGGTTGCCCTGCGAGTGATAAGCGTGGAAGTGTTATCGCTATGAATTTCAGACAAACACTAAATGCACAGCACTTTGAAGGACAAATGACCGATCCCATTGTTTGCACAGCGGTTGATTGCTTTGAGTATTTGCCGAAGGATTGGCAAAAAGCCCTGAACGATCTTCATTATGCCAAAGATGGCAAGGCGAATTTTACTGTATGGTCCAATAAAGAATACGATGAACTTCAGCACATTCTTAATGAGTGTATCTCTATTGTTTCTGATTTGAATAGAAAAACTGCTGAGATTGCTGCAAATATAACTGCGGATCTTGCTCCTTCACATATCCGCAAAACTGCTGAGTATGTGGGTGCATTTGTTTACCGCTTCTATTCAATAGATAAATTAGTTAGTAAGCTGTTTGAGATGGATTGGATAAAAACAGTTGAAGATAATGAAAAACCTGCCGTTTGTGTTGTAAAGAATTAAATCAATATACCGCCGAAAGTAACCGTTTGGTCGCTCTCGGCGGTGTTTTGCTTTAGAGATAAATTATCTCATTCACCACGATTTCCTCGGCGCTTGCTTTGATGTTATTCATCTCGGCAGACCATTGGAGTGCGTTGTGAGCCTTCAGAACTTCGTCTATGCCACGTTCTTGGGCAAGGCGAGGAATTATGGTGTCGAGCATTTCGTGAGCCTGTAAGTCGATCTCGTGGAGATATTCATTCAATCGTCCTTCGGTGAGAAGAGTGGTGTAAGTACCGCGACGGTGCTTCTTCATAAAGTCAAGGCGCAGGTTGGCATACTTACCGAGAGTGTAGTTTGTCTGCTCGGGAAGTGCAAGATCGGGGTAGTAAAGTCCGTTATGTTCGGTATAAGTAATTTCGTTTTTCATTGTAAATATCCTTTCTTATAAAATGTTTTCGTTTGGCATCAACTATCAAGGATATTTACTTGGGCGGAGCTCGGGCGTGATGCCAATAACAGCAGATTGACATCACATATCACCGAACACAAAAAGAAATCCGAACCCTTCGCCTATCGGCTTTGGGTTCGGATTTCTACTGTTTGGTGCGGGTGACAGGAGTTGAACCTGCACGAATTAACACCAGCTCCTAAGGCTGGCGCGTCTGCCAATTCCGCCACACCCGCATATTTAAAGTAATAGGTAATAGTGTAAAGTGGAAAAGTAACTTTGTAAATTAATTATACTATATAATTTTTGATTTGTCAAGTATTTACAAATTCGAGAAGTATTTCTCTTGCAATTATTTTTCACTTGTGTATAATATTCTATATTAAACAAAAATTGATTACATTAGAAAATGATATGGAAGATAAATGCCGTATGAAAAATAAATGCTTACGTTTTATATCTGCTCTTGCCGATGTCGGCGTTATTTGTGTCGGCGGTATAATTTTAATTATCGGCGCCGTTTTGTTTTTCGGAAGTATGCTCGGAACTGCTGATCTTGGGCTTGACGAGGTTATAACATTCGGACGTGATAATATATTTTTGAATATATTATGGTTGATTTTGTGCAGTGCATTCGGCATCGGTCTTATGATGCTTATGAAGAAAAAAGAGCTTTATATGCGTATAAGCTCAAAACAACTTTATACAGCTGTCGGAATTATTACGTTTATTGTCGGTGTTCTGTGGATATTACAGTCGCTTTCATCCCCGACAAATGATTCACGCATTACTACGGAAGCGGGAATCAAGCTTGCAAACGGTGATTATTCACCGATCGGCACGGTTTATTTCAAACGCTTCCCGTTTCAGCTTGGGTACGTATTCTGGACTGAAATATGCTCACGTCTGCTGTTTTTGCCCGACAAAACGTGGGGACTTTTATTGCAGGTCGTAAATATTATCTGCCTTGCTTTTGCAAACGTTGCGCTTGTGCGTATTTCCGAAAGACTTTTTAAAAATAAAGCCGTTACGTTTGCAACTGCAGTAATGCTTATTCTGTTTTCGCAGTCCGTAATATTTTCTTCGTTTATGTACGGAACGATACCGGGATTTGCTTTTGCTGTATGGGCTGTATACAATTTTATAGCATATATTCAAGACGAAAAAATTAAAAATCTTGTGCTTGCATCCATTTTTGTTACTGTTGCGGTATGGATAAAGCTCAACAATTTAATATTCGCTGTGGCAATGATAATAATTCTCGTTGTGCATTTTTTGAGAGGTGAATATTTAAAAAGATTTTTATCCGTATGTCTTATGGCACTTATCGTTTTCGGTGCAAAAAATCTGCCCGTTATACAATATGAGCTTCGCACGGGTAACGATTTCGGTGACGGAATCCCTATGGTCTGCTGGCTTTCAATGGGACTTGGCGACTCTGTTTTTGCCCCCGGTTGGTATGATTCACAGGATACGATCGCCCTTTTTGACGGCCCCGAAGACGCTGATTACGCAAGCGACACGGCAAAGGAGCGAATAAAAGAGCGCATTGAATTCTTCGAAGAGAATCCCGACAAAGCATATACGTTTTTTAAAGATAAAACCTACAGCCAATGGAACGAACCGACGTTTTCTTCTATCTGGAACAATAAAGTAAGAGGGCAGTATGCCCCGAAAGTCGGCTTCGCTAAGCTTGTGTGCGGCGAAGGCGAAGAATTCACAAAAAGTGTAATGGATATAAACGTTCAGTTTTTATACTTCGGCTTTATGATATCCTCCGCATTTATGATTTTTGATAAGTTCAAAAAGAAAGGCATAAAAGATGAGTTTATCCTCATTCCCACCGTTATTATCGGCGGATTTTTGTATCATCTTTTGTTCGAAGCAAAGTCGCAGTATGTACTTCCTTATGTTGTTATAATGATACCTTACTGTGTATGGGGAATGTACCGTTTGACTGTATATATCGGAAATTTGATTAAAAACAGATGAAAAAATCTCCGCAGATAAGCCCTCTGCGGAGATTTTTAAAAATATTTTGGAAAAATGTGCAACCTAATGTATTTAAATCCGTCTTATAGTATGAAGGCGAAAGGAAGAAGAAAATGGATGACAGCGTAATTGTTGAAATGTATTGGCAGAGAAAAGATGATGCTATTGCAAAAACAGATGAAAAATACGGTAAAATGTTAAACGGTATATCTATGTCCGTCCTCGGCTGCAGAGAGGACGCAGAAGAATGTGTCAGCGATACGTACCTTACCGCGTGGCGCAGGATGCCAAGTGAAAGACCCATGTATTTAGGCGCTTTTTTGTCAAAGATAGTGCGTCATTTTTCGATTGACCGATATCGAAAAAATACTGCCGAAAAGCGAGGCGGCGGTGAGGTCTGTGACGAGCTTACCGAATGTATTCCGTCAAATACCGATGTGTTTGACGAGATAGAAAACAATGAGCTGTCAAAGCTTATCGATTCATTTCTTTCAAGGCTTGATGAGGAAAAGCGGATGATATTTGTAAGACGTTATTTTTATAACGATTCCATTGAGGATATATGCAAAAGATTTTCCGTGTCATCATCAAAAGCAAAATCGGTGCTTTTCAGGCTTCGTGAAAAGTTGAAAGAACAGCTGGAGGTGCAGTTGTATGGCAGATAAAAATAAACGTGCTGAAAAGCTGTATGACTGTATCGGCGGTATACGTGACGATTATATAGCGAATGCTGAAAATTACACAAAAGTAAAAGCATTTTATCCCAAAAAGCTTTTGGTATCCTTGGCGGCGTGCGTTGTCGTACTTATTATGGTAACTACATTTTCAGACGTTTTTCTCAAAAGCGGTGACAGCTCGGTAAACGATGCTGAAATATCACTTCAATACGTGCTTGAAAAATACGAAGTTGAGCCGACCGAAAAAATTGACCTGTTTTCGGGCAAAAAGCTCATCTGGTATTCTGACGGTGAATACCGTGAAAAGGTGCTTACACAGAAACAGTATACCCGACTTACAAGCTATATGCAAAGCGGTTTTGAAGATGTGAAAGAAAGCCGTGATGAAGAATGTCTTGTCTGGATATGTGACGGACGTGGAAATGTTGTAACACCTTATCTTAAAACCTCCGAGGGAAACGTATATGTCAATTTGTTTTCTTATAGAGCCGAGGTTATGCCGAGTAAAGCCTTCACAGAGTATGTAGAAAAAATACTTACATGAAAGAGGTAAAAGTTATGAAAAAACGTATTTTTGCAATTTTGACCCTTTGTGCGCTTGTTCTTTCCGGTTGCGGAGCAGATATGAAAGATGGAACGCCGATGGACGCTGTCGGCGGAAATTACGGTGCGCTTGGCGATTATAATTTGGAGGCGGCAGAGGATGCTGACGGTATAGACAATATGAAGCCGGATGCGTCCCCCGATGATAAAAACGAAACTGTCGACGATGTCAATAAAATTATTGAAAATGATTTTATAAATACAGCCGCACAGCCAATATCGACGTTTTCCTCCGACGTTGACACGGCATCGTATGCTTATTTCCGTAAGCTTGTAAATATGGGATATAATCTTTCGCAGCTCAAAAATACAGGCAAGTACGCAATACGTACGGAGGAATTTGTAAACTACTTCAACTATTCGTATAATGAGCCGAAGGACGGTGAGCTTTTCGGAATAACGGCGTCAGCCTCCGTCTGTCCGTGGAACAAAGACAACGTGCTTTTGACTGTTGGACTTAAAGCAGATGATGCTGTTGAAAAGACAAAAAACAATCTTGTATTTCTGATTGACGTTTCCGGCTCTATGAATTCCGAGGATAAATTACAGCTTTTACAAAAATCGTTTACACACCTTGTAAAAAATCTTTCCGAGGATGATACGGTTTCAATCGTAACGTATGCGGGAAGCGAAAAGGTCGTGCTTGACGGAGCAAAAGGAAACGAGCACAGTAAGATACTTTCCGCAATTAACAATCTTGAATCGGGCGGATCGACAAACGGCGAATCGGGACTTAAAACAGCGTATCAGATTGCCGAAAAATATATGTCAAATGATGCAAACAACAGAATAATTATGGCATCTGACGGTGATCTCAACGTCGGTATTTCATCGAGCGATGAGTTGAAAGCATTCGTTGAGCAAAAGCGTGATTTAGGTGTTTATCTGTCAGTCCTCGGTTTCGGTACAGGCAATTATAAGGACCGAAATATGGAAGCTATTGCCGACAACGGAAACGGTGTTTATTACTATATCGACGGAGAAACGGAAGCTGAAAAGGTGTTCGGGGAAAAGCTTTTCTCAACGCTTTATACGGTTGCAAAGGATGTAAAATTACAGCTTACATTCAATCCCGATAACGTTTCAAAGTATAGACTCGTAGGCTATGAAAACCGCTTGCTTAATAAGGAAGACTTTGAAAACGACACAAAGGACGCAGGTGAGCTTGGCGCAGGACATACGGTGACGGTGTGCTATGAGCTTGTCTTGACAGACTCCGCAAAGACATCGGACGGTAAGTGGATGACACTTGCGGTAAGACACAAAAAGCCCACCGAAACGATGAGCAATCTTAATGAATATGAGCTTGACAAGAGTATATACACAGATACACCGAGCGATGATTTTAAGTTTATCGGTGCTGTTATCGAAACAACGATGCTTTTGCGTGAAAGTAAGTATATAGGCAATGTAACGTTTGAAGACGTACAAAAAACGCTGAATGAGCTGACACTTACAAATTCTCCCGACAGATACGAATTCCGTGAGCTTATAAATAAATTAACTGATTAAATTTATCCTGCTCATCAGGTGCATTAACTTGAATTTGACAAAGGAGTGTGATCGTATGAAAAAGAGACTGATATATTTGATACTTCCGATAATTACGTTGATTTTGGAGCTCCTACCATGCGGGAGGATGGGTATCTATTACAATGGTTATGTGAGTGCATTGTGTATAGTTCCATTTTCTTATTTCGATTCATTTCATCCTGTATATAATTATTTCGTACCGTTTATTACCGCAGTGATTACATGTATTATTCTCATTTTTCTGTTGGTTTATCTGTTTACAGACAGCCCATATGCAATAAACATCGCAAAGGGTTTTCTTTACATCGGCTCGGTGTTTTCGCTTTATACGTTAATTTTTGATGTTGTCAGTTTATCTGATTACGATATTGATTATTTTCCCGTTGTCGGGGTGTTGATTACGGTAACTTTAATCGGGGAATTGATTTTTACGGTTGTTACTGTGAAAACGAATAACGAAATAATATTTAAGCGTATGAAAAAGAAAAAAATCATTATATTTGCCATTATTCTGATTTTAATAATTCCGTTTGTGCCGATACCTGCAGGAAGTTTTGATGACGGCGGCAGCCGTATGTATCGATCGCTGACATACACTGCCGTCGCATGGAATCGCTTGTATAGTGAAGAGGATGAAAACGAAAATTCGGATAGCGGTGTATATAAAAAATTGTCTGTTTTTTGGTATCCGGACAGTCAAGACGATATAAACAGGCTTTGGGAAATGGAGCTTGAAAGTAAAGCTGATTAAATGAAAGGTTAGTTGTGAAAAGGATATTATTAGTTATTATCACGGTTATACTTTTAACATCATCAATCTTGATCGGGTGTTCAAATTCGCACGATAAAATAGAACCGTTTAATTACGATTTGTTGCTGCAGATGCCCAAAAAATATATTGGTGAGGCGGATAGTGTAGAATACGAATCTTTGGAACAGTTTAAAAAACACGTCTTTTCGAATGATATTGTCAAGGGAGCGCTTGCAACTATTGAATGTATTGATACTGTTTTCTACATAACAGTTCGTCACGACAATGAAGATATTATGATTTCGGGCAAAGCAGCATCAAAATGTAAAATTGTGACTGTCGGAGAAACTTTCAATGGTTATAATGTAAAGAACGATACGGTTGTAGAGCTTGTTCAAGATTATTATATAATTCCGACTGATGAAGAAGACTCGGTGGATATGTTTGAATCTTTCGGTGCAAGCTTTATCAAAGATTCCAAAGGTGCAGTTATCGAAATGAAAATAGAGGACGGCGACTATCTGTTGCAAATTAAAGAGGGAGTTGATTATACGTTAAAAATCCGTAATGATGTGTTGCCGATGGAATCCGGAATAAAATATACGGGCGCTATTATTTCTCACGAAACGATAGATACCGTGCAGTATTTAATGCCGGTAGAAAATACTCAGAGATATGAGACTTTTAAAATGCGTGAATCGGTTGTGAATATTGCAACTGAGTTAAAACGGACTTTCGAAGACTGAAATCGAGTGAACAAATAGAATTAAAATGAACAAAACCACAGCTCTGCATGAGTTGTGGTTTTGTGATTTTCACTTATCGGAACAGAGGTGTTGAAAGGTATCTGTCGCCTGTATCGGGTAGAAGCACGACTATTGTTTTTCCTTTGTTTTCGGGGCGTTTTGCAATGGCGAATGCGGCGTGTGCGGCAGCACCCGAGGAAATACCCACGAGCACGCCCTCGCTTTTGCCGATGAGCCTGCCTGCTTCATAGGCTTCGTCCTCGGTGACGGTTATTATCTCGTCTATTACGTCCGTATTCAACACCTCGGGGATAAATCCTGCGCCGATGCCCTGTAAGCCGTGCGCACCTGCCGGTTTTCCCGAAAGCACGGCGCTTGACGCAGGCTCAACACCGACAATTTTGATATTGGGATTTTTAAATTTCAAGTATTCGCCGACACCGCTTATCGTTCCGCCTGTGCCGACACCCGCAACGAAAATATCTACATTTCCGTCTGTGTCGTCGTATATTTCGGGGCCTGTTGTTTCAAAATGAATTTTCGGATTTGCAGGGTTTGTAAACTGCCCTGCGATGATGCTGTTCGGAATTTCGCATGCAAGCTCATCGGCTTTTTTTATTGCGCCCGTCATACCGAGCGAGCCGTCTGTCAGTACAAGCTCAGCCCCGTATGCCGTCATAAGCTGACGGCGCTCAAGTGACATTGAATCGGGCATAACAATGATAAGTCTGTAATTTCTTGCCGCACATACCATAGCAAGTCCTATTCCCGTGTTTCCGCTTGTAGGTTCGATAATTACCGAGTCGGGTGTAAGTATTCCTCTTTCTTCGGCATCGTTTATCATCGAAAGTGCGACACGGTCTTTGACCGAGCCTGCGGGATTCAGATATTCGAGCTTTGCCAAAACGGTCGATGAAAGATTTAATTCCTTTTCTGCATTTTTAAGCTGTAGCAGAGGGGTTTTCCCTATAAGCTCATCAGCTGAAGTGTATATTTTTGACATAAGTATTTTCCTTTCAAACGGTTATGTTGCTTTTGAATATTATACACTCACCTTCTCCGTTTTGTCAATGTGTTTATTTCAATTAAGATGAAATATAAAATGATGTTAACATTTAAAAGACAAAATGTAAATAAAATAGGGCGACGCAATATTTTAAAAAAAATTATGATATAGTAAAAAGAAAAAACGGTGATGCTTATTTATGAATAAAATAAAAATAGAGATAGACAGCCTCGTTGAAGAATTGAACAGATATGCATATCTGTATTATACGATGGACTCACCTGAGGTGAGCGACTACGAATACGACAGGCTGTTTGAAAAACTGAAAAAGCTTGAAGCAGAGCACCCCGAATTTGTAAGGGCAGATTCACCAACCGGACGTGTCGGCGGTCGTGTGCTTGAAAAATTTGAAAAGGTCACACACAGATACAAGATGGGCTCGCTTCAGGACGTTTTTTCTGAAGACGAAGTATATGATTTCGTGAGAAAAATAAAAGATGTACACCCCGATGCCGTATTTTCGGTCGAAGCAAAAATAGACGGACTTTCCGTGTCGCTTGTTTATGAAAACGGAATTTTCGTAAAAGGCGCAACCAGAGGCGACGGAGAAGTAGGGGAAGACGTTACGGGAAATTTAAAAACGATATATACCGTTCCTATGAAAATAGAAAACGCCCCTGCATACCTTGAAGTCAGAGGCGAGGTATATATGCCGAGAAAAAGCTTTGAGGAGCTTAACAAGATCCGTGAGGAAAACGAAGAAGCGACTTTTGCCAATCCGAGAAATGCTGCGGCAGGCTCTCTTCGTCAGCTCGATCCGTCCGTAACGGCAGAAAGAAAGCTTGATATACTCGTGTTCAACATTCAGGGTGCTGAGGGTGCTGTGTTTTCATCACACACGGAATCACTTGAGTATCTTGCGAACCTCGGATTTCATACTGTTGCACCGAGAAGATGTGTAAACGATGCCGAGGGTATCATACAGATGATAAACGAGATAGGCGCATCAAGAGGGGAGCTTCAATACGATATTGACGGTGTTGTAATCAAGGTTGACAGCCTTTCACAGCGAGTTGATATAGGCGAAAATATAAGTACCCCGAAATGGGCTGTTGCGTATAAGTTTCCGCCTGAGGAAAAATATACGGAATTACTTGATATAATCGTTCAGGTCGGACGAACGGGAGTTTTAACACCTAATGCGGTACTTTCCCCTGTAAGACTTGCAGGCACAACAGTAAGCCGTGCAACGCTTCACAATGCCGATTATATTGCAAAGCGTGACATACGCATCGGTGACACGGTGCTCGTAAGAAAAGCAGGAGATATAATTCCCGAGGTCGGCGGAGTTGATACATCAAAGCGTAAAGCGGATGCACTTCCTTACGAAATGCCGAAAATTTGTCCTTCGTGCGGCGGCGCTGTAACGAGAGATGAGGAAGCGGCAACACGCTGTACAAATGCGCTTTGTCCTGCGCAGGTTGCAAGAAACATAATACATTTTGCATCCCGTGATGCGATGAATATTGACGGACTCGGCCCTGCTGTAGTTCATCTTTTAATAGATTCGGGACTTATCAAAAATGCAGCCGATCTTTATAAATTGAATGTTGATGATATAGCACCGCTTGAAAGAATGGGCGAAAAGTCAGCTAAAAATCTCATTGATGCGATAGACAGGTCGAAGAGTGCAGGTCTGGAAAGATTGATATTTGCGCTCGGTATCAGAAACGTCGGACAAAAGGCGGCAAAGGCACTTGCAGGACAGTACGGAGATGTTGAAAAGCTGTTTTTGGCAAAATCAGATGACATCGAAAAAATCGAGGATTTCGGACAGATAACCGCAAAATGCGTTGAGGATTTCTTCTCTAACAACGGAACACGTGTGCTTGTTGACAGCCTTAAGGCGTCGGGCGTTGTAACGACCTGCGAGCTTAAAAAGCAAGGCGGTATATTTGACGGCTGTGTGTTCGTTCTTACCGGAACTCTTCCGACACTCAAACGCTCGGAGGCAGAAGAGATAATCGAGCAAAACGGCGGAAAAACATCATCATCGGTGTCTAAAAAGACAACGTACGTGCTTGCAGGTGAGGAAGCAGGAAGCAAGCTTACAAAGGCGCAGAGCTTAGGAATAAAGATAATATCGGAGGAGGAATTTTTCGGAATGCTCCGATAAATTCAAAGGGAAAAATGTTAATAGATTACGTTAAAATTTATATAAAAGCAGGTAACGGAGGAAACGGATGTGTTTCCTTCAGACGTGAAAAATACGTTGCAAAGGGCGGTCCCGACGGCGGTGACGGCGGACGAGGCGGAAATGTTGTATTTACGGTTGACGAGGGTGTAAACACACTTCTCGCATTCCGTTACAGAAAGAAGTTTGTTGCCGAAAACGGCGGTGACGGAAAGGGTGATAAATTCCACGGCAAAAACGGTGCGGATATGGTCATTCAGGTTCCGCCCGGCACACTTATAAAGGATGCGGAAAGCGGAAGAATCATTCACGATATGGGTGCAGGCGGCGACTTTATTTGCCTTAAAGGCGGTAAAGGCGGCTGGGGAAATAAGCATTTTGCAACCCCCACACGTCAGATACCGAGATTTGCCAAAAACGGCATTGACGGCGAAGAAAAGGAAGTTGTGCTCGAGCTTAAAATGCTTGCAGACGTCGGACTTATAGGACTTCCCAACGTTGGTAAATCGTCAATACTTTCAAGAATAAGTGCGGCACATCCCAAAATTGCAAATTATCACTTCACAACGCTTTCACCGAGCCTCGGAATCGTAAAAACACACGATGAAAAAGGCTTTGTTGCGGCTGATATTCCCGGTCTTATCGAGGGCGCATCAGACGGCGCAGGTCTTGGACATGCATTTTTACGCCACGTTGACAGATGCCGTATGCTCATACACGTTGTTGATATTTCACAGTGTGAGGGCAGAGATGCAATAGAAGATATAAAGCTTATAAATAACGAGCTTGCAAAGTACAGCGATAAGCTTGCAAACCGTCCCCAGCTTATTGCCGCAAATAAATCCGATATGCTTGATTTTGATGCGGAATACGTCAAGGAATTTGAAAAATTCGTCAAGGAAAACGGCTGGGGGCTTGTTTACGTTTCGGCTGTCAGCGGACTCAATCTTGACAAGATGATAGCAATGACCTCAAATGCACTTGAAAAGCTTCCTCCTCTTACGCTTTACGAAGCGGAAACAAATGAAGAGGTTGAGCTTGAAGAGGAAGACGACAAGACCGTAACGGTAAAATACGAGGACGGTGTCTATTACGTTGAGGGCAAATGGCTTTATAAGCTTATGGGCAGAATCAATTTCAGCGATGCCGAGTCAATGGCGTACTTTGACAGAATGCTCCGTAAAAACGGTATTTTTGATCAAATGGAAGCAGGCGGAGTGAAGGACGGCGACACGGTAAATCTTTACGATTTTGAGTTTGACTACATTAAATAAGAACACCGCACACAGATAAAATAAATAATTCTTTAAAGAGGCTTTAAAATGAGAAGTGAAGAAACACAGTATACAAGCAGAAAAAGAGGCAGAAAAAGGAAACTTCGTTTTACATCCCTCATTCTTTCAGCCGTCCTTTTGACGGGAACTCTTTTCGGCTGTTCAAGCGGTGACGGAAGCATTGATGATGCACTTCCGTCTATTGAAAGCGGAACACTTACATTACCTGAAAATTATAATTTCGAAGCAGTAAGCGCAACACTTGACGGTCTTACATACAGCTATGATTTCACGTCGTCATCTCTTGACTCCCTGAAGTCAGATACAACGCTCAAATTTAATCCGGGAGATGTTTTCGAGCAAAACACATCGGGACTTTATGCCACAAGCAGTGCTTACGATTCTGTCGGCGTAAATGAAAATACAAACGGCGACGGATATACGTTTTCGGTTAAAATAAAGCACGATTCTACATCTTCCACTTCATCATCAAGCGGTGTTGGCGTCGGTGTGCGTACAAGTACCAATATTTCTGTTTACAATTCATTAAAGTCAGGATTGTGGGCGTTTTGTAAAAATTCGCAGATAACGTTCTATGTTAACGGAAGCAGTGCAAGTGTTACGGTATCAAATCTCCCTGTTTCGTTCCGTGACGGTGCTGTGCTTCACGTTGAGGATGGGGGCTCGTCTGCAAGCGAAATACGCTATTATGTTTCATCCGATACCGTATCAAAAACGCTTGTTGCAAGGGCCACAAACATAACGTCAAGAAAAATTACGTTCAGATACGGAAGTAATTCCTCAAAGCAGTACAGAGCATCGTCAACACTCCAGTCAAGCGGATACTGCCGTGCTATGGTGAATTCCGTAAACGGTTACATAGCAGGTATGTCGCTGACACTCGACAGAGAGGTTGAAATGTCAACAACCGACAAACGCATCATTGCGTATGCAAAGGATAAAACGTATTGCTTTGCAGGCGTTAAAAAATACGATCTTTCACCGTCGCAAAAGGCGAAATGCTTTGAATATGCAGGCGGATATTATCTGCCCGCAAACGTGCTTGCCGATGCCGTGGGGCTTTCATATACCGAAACGATGACAGGTATCGTGCTTTCAAAGGGTACGACCGACATCGGGTATACCTTCGGTGAAAACACAGTAAGCGTAAACGGCACAAAAACAACAGCAAGAATGCCTGTTAAATACGAGGGCGTTTATTTCGTTTGCGTTGATGAATTCGCCTCGTTTGTAGGCTATAAAAAGCAGGAAAACAACGGACTTTTTGTTATATATCCGTCAGATGCCGATGCGTCAACTGCACTTCAGTATTATGAAAGCAGATATGCGCTTTATGAGCGTGTAGTATTCAACTATGACGACGTTCAGTGTGACAAGACGGGTGTCGGACAGTATCCGAAAGCGCCTCAGGACGAAAGACTTGTCGGGGTTGCCTATACAACGTGGAGATACCCCACGTCAAGCTGGGGCGAGGGATCAACTTGGGATATACCGTTACTTGGTCCTTACGTATCCGACGACAGAGACGTTATAAGACAGCACGCAATATGGCTTGCCGATGCAGGCGTTGATTTTATCGTTGTTGACTGGTCGAACAACGTCGGATATATCCCCGAAACAATGGCTGATACACGTCCCGATTTCAAAATGATTGAAACGGCAACGACGGCTGTTTTTGAAGTTTTTGCAACTGTTGAAAATGCACCGAAGATCTGTATTATGACAGGCCCCGGCCATATCGGCACGGGCGCATTTACAGACGGATCGATGCTAAGAAAAAATAATCAGATATACAATACGTACATAGCAAACCCGAAGTATAACGAAATGTACTTCTATTATGAAGATAAACCGCTTCTTCTCTGCTATGCGGCAACGCCGTCGTTTATTTCAGACGGTGTGACGGTACCGTATACAGACCCGTATAAGAGATTTACGGAACGCTGGGTAACGGGATTCGTAGGTCAGCAGGGAACTTTGTACGATGAAGACACATATCGCTCGTATATGCATTGGAGCTGGGAAGAACGTGTAGCGCAGACATATATGGTCAAGGACGGAATTCCCGAATGTATGACGGTCGTCGCTTCCTACCGTCCGCAAAGCTCACCCGGACAGTCGGGATATATTCCCGCAGGTGAAAGAAATGACGGTGAAACGTTCAGACAGCAGTGGCAGAGGGCGAATGACATAGGAACAAAAATAGCCCTTGTTGTTTCGTTCAATGAATGGACAACGGGTGAGCAGACCTCACTTGAAGTCAGCAAGGACATTGAGCCGTCTGAAACGCTCGGAACGCTTTACATCGATATTTTGAAAGAGCAGGTTAAAAAATTCAAGGGCGAGCTTGATGAAACTGTAAGCGAGTCACAGCCTTGGGCGACAGGCGCCGATATGACAGGTGTGACAACATACTATAACGGACCTGTCAAGGAAAGCGTTACGGATACAAGCCTTATCAAGGGCTGGTATGCGGGAAGTGAGCAGGTTACATCCTTTAAGTACAGCGTAAATAACGGACAACTCAAAGACGCAAATATTTCATCCGACAGCTCTGTTTCTGCCGATATCGTGCAGTTTATGCCGGGCGGTGTGGGATACAATACGTATTCATTATCAGTTGCAGAAGAAGAGTTAACCGAGGGTGTAAACGTGATTTCCGTATACGCTGTTACTTCATCGGGACAAAGCGTGCTGTGCGCAGAATATACAGCGTATGACACAAGCGAATTTGTTATAAAGGTAAACGAAGGCTCACCGCTTGTTATAGAAGACTCAAAAATAGGAAAAATTATAAGAGTGCCGCTTGGTACAACGTCAAGCGAGTTGCTTTCGCAGCTCAATAACGGATGCAGTATAGATGCGGTTGAACTTAAAAATGCCGTACCCGTGAAATTTATCGTTGACGGCGTACGTTATGATATGGTTCTCGTTATCGTTATGGGAGACCTCAATTCAGACGGTATAATAAACGGAGCTGATTATTTAAGACTCAAAAAGCTTCAAAACGGTTCATTCGAGCATTTGCCCTACAGCTATGCGGCGGATCTGAACTGCGACGGCATAATCGATGATCTTGATGCAGGCATTATGACGGATATGATATCCGCACAGTAATATTTGTTATATTAACAGCTGTTCTGACAGGACAGCTGTTAATTGTCTTTTTGCAAAAAAAGTAAGAAAAATGAAAAAAACTATTGACAAAATCGGTTTTGCGGTGTATTATATACGCATATAAACACTGTGAAGAAAACGGCAGAAAAAGGTTTTTACAGAGAGTCGGCGGCAGGTGTAAGCCGATAAAATCGATTTCATTACGCCACATCATTTCTGAGTGGGAGAGGTGAAAGCAGTAGCTTCTCACGTGAAGCCGCGTTAAGGCAAAGGGCTTTGTGATGAGTCTGAAGTGGCATATTTATGCAAGTTGAGTGGTACCGCGGATCATTCCGTCTCAAGGTTATTAAAGGACTTTGAGGCGTTTTTTGTTTTTACGCCGCTTTGAACGAAGAAAGCAATCAACAAATCTTTATGAAAGGTAGAAAGAAAATGGAAAAAACAGATTTGAAAACACAACTTTCAGCCGTTGCGCAGAGAATTAAAACTTTGCGTGAGATCATGGGCATATCCGCAGAAGATATGGCGGCAAAAACAGGAATTACACTTGAAAATTATTTAAAATATGAATCCGGAGAGCAGGATTTCAGCTTTACGTTCATATATAAATGTGCTAATAACCTCAACGTAGATCCTACCGATCTTATTAAAGGCGAAAGCCCCACACTTTCAAATTACACGCTTACAAGAAGCGGCGAGGGACTTCCTATAACAAGACGTGCAGGCTTCAAATATTTGAATATGGCACCGCTGTTCAAACAGAAAACAGCAGAGCCGTTTATGGTCGAAATGCCCTACAGCGAGGAAGATGTCGATAAGCCGATAAAAATGTCCACACACGAAGGACAGGAGCTTGATATTGTTATTTCAGGCAGAATGAAAGTGCAGATAGGAAACCATACAGAAATACTCGGCGCAGGTGATTCTATATATTATAATTCTTCCGCCCCCCACGGAATGGTGGCACTTGATCCCGAGGGTACAAAATTCTATGCAATAGTTCTCAAGGGAACAGAGCAGAAGGAAGAAAAGGATAAATTTGAGCAGATCGTTTCACAGCGCAAGGCTCGCCGTGATGCGCATAAAACAAGTGTTGCCGCTAACTTCATCGATACAGTATGCGATGAAAACGGTGTTTTGCAGTCCATATCGTTCAAAAATGAGGAGAAATATAACTTCGCATTTGATACGGTGGATGCTGTTGCCGAAAAAACACCTGATAAGCTTGCAATGCTTCATATATCAAACGATAAGACAGAAAGACGTTTTACGTTTGCGGATATGAAAAAGTATTCCGCAATGACGGCAAACTATTTTGAATCGCTCGGAATAAAGAAGGGCGACCGTGTAATGCTCGTTTTGAAGCGTCATTATCAGTTCTGGTTCTCGATACTTGCGCTTCATAAGATAGGTGCAATTGCAATCCCTGCAACCAACCAGCTTATGCAGCACGACTTTGAGTACAGATATAAGGCGGCACATGTAAACGCTATCGTTTGTACGTCTGACGGAGATGTTGCACATCAGGCTGAAATGGCGGCAAAAACAACAGCTCCGGAGCTTATAAAGATCATTGTCGGTGAGAAAAAAGAGGGCTGGCTCGACTTCAACGAGGGCTTTGCAAAAATGTCCGACGTATATGAAAGAACAGCTGATTCTGCCTGCGGCTTTGATCCGATGCTTATGTACTTTACGTCAGGCACGACGGGATACCCCAAGATAGCAATACACGACTTCAGATATGCAATAGGTCACTATATAACAGCAAGATACTGGCACAACGTCAATCCCGAAGGCTTGCACTTCACCATCTCCGATACGGGCTGGGGCAAGGCTGTATGGGGTAAGCTTTACGGTCAGTGGCTTTGCGAAGCGGCAGTATTTACGTACGATTTTGACAGATTTGATGCAAACGAGATACTTCCGATGTTTGCAAAATACAATATAACCACATTCTGCGCACCTCCTACGATGTACCGATTCTTTATCAAGGAAGATCTTTCAAAGTTCGACCTTTCAAGCATCGAGTATTCAACAACGGCAGGCGAAGCGCTTAACGCAGAGGTGTTTGAACAATGGCATAAAGCCACGGGCCTTACGATCATGGAAGGCTTTGGTCAGACGGAAACAACGCTCAGCGTTTGTAACCTTGTCGGAACGACTCCCAAGCCCGGTGCTATGGGACGTCCGAGCCCTCAATATGACGTTGACATCGTTGATGAAAACGGAAAATCGCTTCCCGACGGTGAAACGGGCGAGATCGTTATTCATACGGATAAGCATATCCCTTGCGGTCTTTTCAAGGGTTATTACCTTAATGAAGAAAAAACGAACGAGGTTTGGCACGACGGACTTTACCACACGGGCGACACCGCTTGGCGTGATGAAGACGGATATTTCTGGTATGTCGGAAGAACTGATGACGTTATCAAGTCGTCAGGCTACCGCATAGGTCCGTTTGAAATAGAAAGCGTTATAATGGAGCTTCCTTACGTTCTCGAATGTGCGGTAACCGCAGTACCAGACCCGATAAGAGGTCAGGCAATAAAGGCGTCTATCGTGCTTGTAAAGGGCAAAGAGGGAACAGATGAGCTTAAAAAGGAGATACAGACTTACGTCAAGGAGCACACAGCGCCTTATAAGTATCCCAGAGTCGTACAGTTTATGGAATCACTCCCGAAAACGATAAGCGGAAAAATAAAGAGAAACGAATTAAGATAAAATAAATATCACCTGCGGATATCGCAGGTGATATTTTGCTTTATTTACTTTTACGTTTGAGAATGAATTTTATAAGCTTTGGTGTGTATATATACATACGGTATGCAATTCCTTGCTTAAAGGAAAGTGCGGGCAAAATGTCTTTTTTGTATTCTTTCAGAATTTTCCGCATCTTTTTTACGTCGGCGCTGTCAGGCTCATTTTGCTCAAAGCAACGTATAAAACAGTCGTAGCCGTCAAGCTTTTGTTTTTTTGCGTTTTCACTTCGTCCGAGCTTTTCTTCGCTTTCCCATACGAGCTTGCGTCTTTCAAAGCGTGTCATAAAGCCGTCAAATGAGTAATCGTTTGAGCTGTTGTTTTCGTGCAGTCTTGCATAATACCATTGCTTTACCAAAAATACGCAGTCGGCATTTTTTATGACGTTTTCGTATATGAACCAGAAATCCTCACCTATAAAAAGGTCTTTTGAAAATCTTGTATTTCCTATAAGCTCTCGTTTCATCATAACTCCGCCGATACAAGAAAGCGGGGTTATACCGCTGAACATTTCCGTAACTGCTTGAGAATTATTTTTATAAACAGATTCCGACGGGGTAGGTGCTACCTTCAATTTTTCCTTCAGCTTTTCCCAATTACTGTCATACACGCTGAAAACATTGCACGCACCGATCGAAGCGTTGTGCTTTTTCATTTCACGCACAAGTGTTTCAAGCAACAATGAATTTATCATATCATCACTGTCGAGAAAGAAAACGTATTCACCCGTTGTATGCTCCAAAGCATAGTTGCGTGCAGAGGATACACCTCTGTGGCTACTTTGAAAAAATTTTATTCTGTCATCTTCTTCTGCGAGCTTTTTGCAAATTTCAACAGTACCGTCGGTTGAACCGTCATCAACTATTATCACCTCAAAGTTTTTATACGTCTGACGGAAAAGCGAATTAATACAGTCGAGCATATATTTGCTTCGGTTATAAACGGGAATTATTACAGATACCTTATCAGCAGTTTGCATAGTATTACCTTTCTGTATGTATATACAAATAAAGTATAGCTTATAAGTCTTTAATTGTCAACTTTATTTTTTATAAAGCTGTTTAGGGTTGACATTTTCAGTGTGCGGTGATATAATCAAAATGTTAAATATTGATATGATGAGGATATAAATTATGAAACTTGGTATAGTAGGACTTCCGAACGTAGGCAAAAGCACGCTTTTCAATGCAATAACAAAAGCAGGTGCTGAATGTGCTAACTATCCGTTCTGTACGATAGAGCCTAACGTCGGTGTCGTTCCCGTTCCCGATTACCGTCTTGACGTGCTTGCTGAAATGTATAATCCGCAGAAGTATACACCCGCTGTTATCGAATTTGTTGATATTGCAGGTCTTGTTAAGGGGGCATCGCACGGTGAAGGTCTCGGAAACAAATTTTTGTCACACATAAGAGAGGTTGACGCAGTCGTTCACGTTGTGCGTTGCTTTGAAAACGAAAATATCATACACGTTGAGGGTGATGTTGACTCGCTTCGTGACGTTGAAACGATAAATACTGAGCTTATTTTGTCCGATATGGAGATCGTACAAAAGAGAATTGACAAGGACGAAAAGCTCCTCAAAGCGGACAAGTCGATTCTTCCCGAAATAGAATTTCTCAAAAAGCTTGCAGTTCACCTTGACGAGGGCAAAACAGCACGCTGTATCGAAATGACTGATGACGAAAAAGAAATAATGGCAACGCTTCCGCTTCTTTCCGCTAAGCCCGTTATATATGCGGCAAATGTGTCCGAGGATGAAGTCGCAGGTGAGCCGCTTGATAACAAAAACTATATGGCGCTCAAGGAGTTTGCCCAGAGTGAAAACTCTGAAATTATCCCCGTTTGTGCGTCACTTGAGTTTGAAATCGCAGCACTTGATGATGAAGAAGCACAAGCGTTTTTGGAAGAGCTCGGAATGGGACAAAGCGGTCTTGACAGACTTATCAAGGCAAGCTATAAGCTTCTCGGCCTTATCAGCTTCTTAACGGCAGGACCTCAGGAGGTACGTGCCTGGACGATCAAAAACGGCACAAAAGCACCCGGGGCTGCAGGTAAGATACACTCCGACTTTGAGCGTGGATTTATCAGAGCCGAGATCGTCGGATTTGATGACCTTGTTGCTTGCGGAAAGAATATGACAACAGCAAGAGAAAAGGGACTTATCCGCAGTGAAGGAAAAGAATACGTTATGAAAGACGGCGACGTCACGCTGTTCCGCTTCAACGTTTAAAAGTAAACAAAAAAACCGTCGGAAACGACGGTTTTTTATGGAGCTGCTAGACAGAGTCGAACTGTCGACCTCATCCTTACCAAGGATGTGCTCTGCCAGCTGAGCCATAGCAGCACAACACTTGTATAATACCAAAAACTTTTAGTTTTGTCAAGTGTTTTTTATTAAAATATTATTTTCGGAGTTGAAAAATGGGAAAAGAATTTGTGTGGGGCTTTGTTGGATGCGGTTGGGCAGCATCGGATATGGCAGAGGCATTTCTTAAAAACGGCAGAAAAATACACGGCGTATATTGCAGAAATACGGAAAACTGCAAAAAATTCGCTGAAAAATACGGAATAGAACATATTTACAAGACGGCTGATGAGCTGTTTTGCGATAAAGAAATAACTGCCTTATATATTGCAACACCGCACCACGTACACTTTGAGTATATCAAAAAGGCAGTTGAGTGCGGTATGCACGTGCTTTGCGAAAAGGCGATAACCGTAAACGAACAGCAATATGACGACGTGTGGAGTGCCAACGGCAAAGACGTAAAAATTGCCGAAGCTATGACGGTTTACCATATGCCCTTGCATAGATCTCTTTCCCGCCGTGTTATATCGGGTGAATTCGGAAAAACAAATCTGATTCAAGTGAATTTCGGAAGCACGAAGCCCTATGATATGGAAAACAGATTCTTTTCCAAAAAAACAGCGGGCGGTGCGCTTCTTGATATAGGTGTCTACGCTTTGGCTTGTGCGGAAATGTACACGAATAAAAGTATAGAGTCGATAATAACCGAGGCCGAATTTGCCGAAAGCGGTGTTGATAAATCATTTGGCGCAGTTATAAAAAGGGAAGAGGGGCAAATTGTGACCGTTACGTGTTCGCTGTGCTCAAAGCTTCCAAAAAAAATAATTATTTCGTGTGATAAAGCGTATATCGAAATTGAAAACTATCCGAGAGCGGACAGCGCCCTGATAGTTTACAATGACGGACATACGGAAAAGGTATGTGAGGGAAAGAGCGAAAACGCTTTGATATACGAGGTTGAAAATTTTGAAAAAGATGCCTATTCATATCAGATACACACAAAAAATGTTATGCATATAGTAAGTGAGCTTAAGAATACGTGGGGACTTTTCTATGAGTGCGAGGACTAAAGCACGCTTTCTATCTCCTCTTTAAGCTGTTTTATAATTTTCTTTTCAAGCCGTGAGATGTACGATTGGGATATTCCAAGTGCATCCGCGGTTTCTTTTTGTGTCATTTCGTGTCTTCCGTTAAGACCGAATCGAAGCTCGATTATCGTTCTTTCACGCTCGTTCAGCGATGACACGACTCTTTTTATCATCTGTCTTTCTTCATCCTGCTCAATGTTTTGCGATACTGCATCGGCATCGCTTCCGACGATGTCGCATATAAGAAGCTCGTTGCCGTCATAATCGACGTTAAGCGGTTCGTCAAGGGACATTTCCGATCTTATATGGCTGTTTTTGCGTATGTACATAAGAATTTCGTTTTCTATACAGCGTGAGGAATATGTGGCGAGCTTTATGTTTTTGCAAGGATCGTATGTATTTATTGATTTTATAAGTCCTATTGTGCCTATTGAAATAAGGTCTTCTATGCCGATACCCGTGTTTTCAAATTTTTTTGCAATGTAAACAACAAGGCGCAGATTTCGTTCAACGAGTATTTTCTTTGCATCGGGATCGCTTGAAAAACGCAAAAGAATTTCCGCTTCTTCCTCCGGTGACAGAGGCGGCGGAAGCGTTTGCGCACCGTTTATATAAAATACAACATTATCGTGTGTATGTATATTAAAAATCTTTTTTATAAATTGTGTAAGCTTCATAATATCTCCTTTGTGTGCTTTGTCCTTATAAAATTTTATTGTTTATTCAGTGATATTTCGTAAAGACATATCGGGATAATACCGTCAAATTCAGCAAAATCTGTGCCGTCACATACTGCAATAACAGCACGAAACGGTACTTTTTCCGTTTTTGTTCCTATATACAGCCCATCTGGTACGATACCGTAAAGCATCATATTACCGCTTGCGCTTTGTGCGGGAATACACCGCAGCTTTGAAATCAGCCGTTCGGAATTCAAAAGTGTTTTGCTGTTACACCCTGTCAGTCTTTCAAACTTTTTATCGCTTATGAGTATTACGGGTTCACCGCTTAACGGATCGTGCAGAAGATTTCCGCTGTCTATAAGCAAATGCATATCGATCTTTTTTTCTCCGAGAATGGCGGTAATATACGCATCCTTTATATCCTTGTTTTGTGTGAATATCCTGCTTGTAATATACGCTAAAGAGGCACATACAATAACGGTTATGATAAAGATGTAAAACGGAATTTTTCTGCCCTGTACAAGCGAGTCTGATAGTGAAGCATCTGACATAATACCGTCAAAAAACGTATATGATGCGCTGACAGCCCCTCCCATCAGAAGCGAAACGGAATAAAAGAGAATACACAGCTTTACATATTGAGATAAAACAATATTTTTATATGCAGTAAAGCACATAAGAAGATAAACTGAAATATTCAGCGCAATATACGGTAAAGTTCCTTTTATAAGAAGCGATACTACCCCGTATATTCCTCCTATCACGGATGATAAAACAAGACGGCGCTTGCTCATTTGAAAATGAAGTATTCTACCGCTTATGTACAGCGACAGAAAATCCATTGAAAAATTTATTATAAACAGTATGTCTGCAAAAACAGTAGTTTTTATCTGAATCACTTCCTTTTGTTAAATTGTATACCAAAGGAGGTGATTTTTTTGTCAAAGTTTGCCCTTTGCATAAAAAATATTGTGATGGGAAATAATTCTTTTATTCAAAGTAAAGGAAAGGGCGAAAAATGAAAAAAGCACTTTGCAAAAGACTCCGGAAATGGGATGCCTATATAAGAGAAAACTGTATAAAAAGCGAGGAGATATATAACAATTATTACTTCATAAGCGAGAAGATAAGATACGCTGAACGACAGATAAAAAGTGCTTTTTCAAAGCCGTCATACCGTATAAAAAATATTTCGGAAATACTTAAAAGATATGAGTATTCAATAGGCGAGAGTGAATTTTACGCTGAAATACGCAATATAAAGCTCACAGACGAAGAGCTTGAAAATCTTTATCCGCTTTTGATTTACTGCTGTGTATATGAGCTTTATACGATATGCAGAGGGGAAAACCGCACGTTTACTGACGGTAAGGTGATTTCATTTATGAGAAGGTGCGAGTTTTTTAACTACAAACGCTTCTTTTCATCGCTGAGCGAGAGTGAAAGGCTTCTTTTAAAATACCGTGATTACGATATAAGCGACGAAAAAACAAAAGCACAGTACCGCTATCAGCTTAAAATCTACGCAAAAAGAAAAAAGATGACACCGTGCGAAGCGCTTAAAAGTCTTTCGGGACGTAATATCACCGACGTGCTTTTAAAAAATACGCATCCTGTAGCAAAGGCATTGTATTTTCCCATCATTATTACCGTTTTTCTTTTTTTCGCCGTGTGTCTTTTTTGTCTTGCGCTTATTCCGTTTTCGCCGCTTCAGCTGATACCTTATACATTTACGCTTTTTCCGCTTTACGAATGTTCCGTATATCTTGTAAACTACTCTTATTCGAAACTGTTCGTACCTCAAACGAAACCGTCTGTCAAGGCGGATGGGCTTGACGAAAATATAAAATGCGCAGTCGTTATAACCTCGCTTTTAGACGGTGAGGAAGGTGAGCTTTTTGAAAAGCTTGAAAAATATTATCTTTCAAACAGACGTGAAAATCTTGTTTGCGGAATACTTGCCGATCTTCCCGACAGCGATACTCTGACAAGTGAAAAGGACGAGAAAATACTTGATTTTGCCAAGCGGAAAATTGATGAGCTTTGTAAAAGATACGGCGGAGGCTTCTTTCTTTTTTACCGTGAGCGTGAGTATTCTGCAAGTGAGGGCAAATTTATTGCTCCCGAACGAAAAAGGGGTGCTGTATATGAGCTTTGCAAGCTGTTAAACGGAAAGAAAAATAAAATAATCTCATATTCAGCAGATGATGAAACAATACTTTACGGCACGAAATATCTCATAACGCTTGACAGCGACACCATTCTTCCGCCGGGCGAGGCTGAACGAATGATGCGCTGTGCGGAGCATCCTGCGAATATTCCCGTGTATGATGAAGAAAAGCACCGTGTTGTAAGCGGTCACGGAATACTTCAGCCGAGTGTTGAAACAGTTTTGTCATCGTCATTGAAAAACGGTTTTACGCTTTTAACAAGCGGCGGTGTCGGCGTGCAGGTTTACCGCTATGCAAGATTTGATATTTACGAGGAAATATTTACCGAGGGGATATTCTGCGGAAAGGGCATTATAAATACCGCTGTGTTTTGTAAGGCAACAGAGGGGATGTTCCCCGACGAAAAGATACTGTCGCACGACGTTCCTGAGGGGTGTCTTACAAATTCGGGAATGATACCCGATATGACTCTTTATGACAGTACGCCGTCAAATGCAATATCGTATTATAAGCGTCAGAACAGATGGATAAGGGGAGATGTACAGACGCTTTTTGCGTTCGGCGGTAAATATATGAAGCACAAAGATCACAAGGTGAAAAATCCTTTGACACCGCTTGACAAATACAAGCTTTATGACAACGTGCGCCGTGATATAACACCGCTTTTTGCGCTTATGTCAATGATAGCATCTGTGTTTTTTAAAAGGTATATTTGCATAGCGTGTGCTGTGTTTTCGCTGTTTTATATAATCATACCGTTTCTTGTGTCATCGTTTGAATGTATCGTTTCGGGTGCTTTCGGTGTTAAACGAAAGTTTTATTCGTTTACTTTATCATCGTTCTGGTACGGTTTTCTTGCGTTTTTAAATCATCTTGCATCATTGGTTCAAGAGGCGTATACTTCGCTTCGTGCAGTTGTTACCGCCGTCTGGCGGTATAAAATAAGCGGTGTGCATCTTTTGGAATGGATGAGTGCAACGAGTGCTGAAAAAATGTCCGTTCACGGTATATTGTCATATCTTTTGTTCGGTTTATTTTCACTCGTTGTCGGTGTTTTATTCCTTTTTGTTAATTACGGTATATACCATTCTATGGGGTTGCTTTTCATTCTTTATCCATTTGTTATGTATGCCCTTACGAAGCACAGAACGAAAGCCAAAAAAGAGATAAGGGAACAAGACAAAGAAAAGGTAAAAGAGTACGTTTTTGATATGTGGCGGTACTTTGCCGATAACGTAAATGAAAAAAGCTGTTTTTTACCGCCGGATAACGTTTCGTTTGCTTACGGCAAAATGACAGCCGAGCGCACATCCCCTACGAATATAGGGCTTTATCTTACCTCGCTTCTTGCCGTTTACGATTTCGGAATAATTGACGAAAAAGAGCTTTATGACAGATGTGAAAAAACAATTTCAACCGTTGAAAAGCTACGGAAGTATAACGGCAATTTATATAATTGGTATGATACGGTAACGTGTTCAACGCTTGACGGCTTTGTTTCATTTGTTGACAGCGGAAACTTTTTGTGCTGTCTTGTTTGCTTGAAAGAGGGGATAAAAAAGCTTTCCTTTATGTCGCCCGTTTTGCCGAGGGTGGAAAGGCTGATAGATGAAACAGACCTTTCGTGTATGTTCGATAAAGAAAGAAATATGTTTTATATCGGGCTTGACGAGCATTGCGGTGCAACACGTCAGAATCACTACGATATATATATGAGTGAAGCAAGAAGCGCCGATTACTATGCAACTGCAAAGGGAATAACTGAGCTTGGAATATTAAGCAGTACGGCAAGGGTTATTGTAAGCAAGTCGGGACATATAGGACTTGCTTCGTGGGGAGGTACGGCGTTTGAATATTTTATGCCGACGCTTTTTTTGCCCGTGCCTGAAAATTCACTTCTTTACGAAGCGCTTAATTTTGCCTGCCTTGCTCAAATGTCATACAAGGCTTCTTCAAAGGGCGGTGTCGGTGTTTACGGTACTTCGGAATCCTGCTATTTTGAGTTTGATACGGAGATGAATTATCAGTATAAGGCGCACGGTGTGCCGTTGCTCGGACTTAAAACGGGACTTTCCGATGACCTTGTAATAAGCCCCTATTCATCGTTTCTGATGCTTACAATGGGCGCTTTTCCGCTTTTAAATCTCGAAAAGCTGAAACAGTACGGCACGTACGGAATGTACGGCTTTTATGAAGCGGTGGACTTTACAAAAAGCCGTGTCGGTGACGGCTATGCCGTTATAAAATGCTTTATGGCGCATCATATAGGGATGAGTATACTTGCTTCTGCCAATTTCGTTTTTGATGATATTTTCGTCAAAAGATTTACTTCAGACGAGTATGTTAAAAGCTCTCTTTGTCTTTTGTCCGAGAAGATACCCACCGACACCCCTCCGTACAGATCGCAGAAGATATACGAAAAGCCTCAGCTTCCGTCTTACAGAAATACAGAATATAAATCTGCAGCAAATGATGGGGTAATATCAAATTCGCTTTTGCGATGTGACGTTAACAAAAACGGCAAGGTGTCATTGCACTTTGGTGACTGTATGATGTGGGATGATGACTTTGGAAGCCTTACGCTTGACGTATTTAAAGATGGAAAAAAATATAATCTGCTCGGTGAAAACGTCGGTACCTGTGACGGTGTATCAGCAGAATTTGCCGTAGGTGACGGTGAAAAATATACAGCATCGGCAAAGCTTACGGTGTCATCTGAGAAAAATCTGTTTTCTGCCGAATGTGCCGCTGCCGATGATTCTTTATCACTTGTTTGTTTTTCACCTGTTTGCGCTTCGTATTCCGAATACAGTGCGCACAAAAGCTATTCGAGGCTTTTTGTAACGGCGAAAACAAAAGACGGTATACTGATATTAAAAAAGAAGTCGCATAAAAAGGGAAGCGACGTCTATTTTGCCGTAGCTGTATGTGACGGGGAAAAAATATCACCGTTTGAATACGATGTGTCAGCCGATAATATAGTGTTGTATGATAAAGATGAGCTTATTTATAAGGAGCTTTTGCCGTCAAAAGCAGATACCGAATATATCTGTCCCGTCACACCTTTTGTTATAATCAAAACAGAAATGAAGCATTTCTTTTTGCTTATGTCTGTTGGCGTGAGCGAACAAGGCGTAATTGATGATATAAAGTCGGCAAGTGCGCAAGGTTCACTTTCACAGAAAAACAAAAACGGTATAAAAAAGCTGTATCTTTCACAGCTTCATTGTGCATATTCGGACGAAAGTATAGTAAGTGCGCTTTTAAACCGCCGTGCATTTGAAAGTGAAAGACGGATAAAATCACATATCGGCATCGAAGCGTTATGGAAATACGGCATATCGGGAGATAACCCGATACTGACACTTGATTTGACGGATGAATTTATTTTGAAAATTCCTCCCGAAAAGCTTTTAAAGGTTATCTATACCCACCGCACGCTGCTCATAAAGGGGCATAGATACGATACGGTGATACTTTACCGTGAGGAAGATAAATACCATAGAAATGTCAAAAAACGTCTTTACGAGATATTTAAAATGGCAGGTGTTTTGCCGCTTGTGGGGCGTAGGTACGGTATTTTTGCAGTCGAGTGTACTACGGAAGAAGAAAGAATGTTGTTTTCCGATGTGTCATTTTACCCGGAAAGAGAGGAAAAAAACGTACTTCCCGGTGCACGTGCGATGAAAAAGCACGAATCTGACAGAGCGTACGAGGTGAGTCGTGACGGTGTAAGCATAACAAACGGAAAAGGAGTCTTACCTTGGAGCTTTGTATATGCGTCTGATACATTCGGCACGCTTTTGACACAAAACTCACTTGGCTTCACCTGGCACGAAAACTGTAGAATGGGGAAGCTTACAAGCTTTGAAAACGATGTGCTGAATATAAACTGCGAGGAAATATTTTTGCACACGGACGGAAGACTTTACGGTCTTACCGAATGGGCGGAAAAGACGGAATTCGGATTTTATGAAGCAAAATATACGGGAAAGATAAACGGTATACTGTATGAAATTTGCGTGATTATCGACGGAAAAAACGAAAGAAAGCTTTCGCGTGTAGCACTTACAAATTACAAAAACACATCTGTATACTGCGAGCTTGCGTATAAAGCCGATTTTGTTTTAGGCGAGAAAACAAGCAAAAACGGAAGGCTTTTTGCAAGAAAAAGCGAAAATACTTTAAGGGTGGTAAACGCTTACAGCGATGACGCGGGTGATTGCATTTTGTATTCGCCAAGCGGAAAAATAAGTGCATTTGACGGGGTATCAGGCTCTGTCAGATGTCCTGTCAAAATTCCCCCGAAGTCATCTTGTGCCGTTTATTTTTCCCTCGGTGTCAAAGAAGATGCTCCGATACAGTATAACAGTGTACGAAGGCTTTGCAAGGAATCGGTTGAAGCATATCTTGACGTATTTGAGCTTGATACGGGTGACTTTGATTTTGACGTCATATTCAACAGATTTTCAAAATATCAGGCACTATACTGCCGTGTATACGCAAGATGCGGATTTTATCAGAACGGCGGGGCTTACGGCTTCCGTGATCAGCTTCAGGATATGATATGCGTGATGTATTCATCTGCCGAAACAGCACGAGAGCATATACTTTTGTGCGCCTCGCACCAGTATGAGGAGGGCGACGTCACGCATTGGTGGCATACCGGAAAAACGGAAAAAGGAATACGCACGAGATGCTCCGATGATATGCTGTGGCTCATATACGTCACGGCAAGATATATAAGACTGACAGCAGACGATTCGGTGCTGTTTACGCCGATAAGTTATTTGAGATCTTCACCGCTTTCGGAAAACGAAAAGGACAGATATGAAGTTTTGGTGCGTTCTGATATAAAAGAAAGCCTTTATATGCACTGCGTGCGTGCTGTCGAAACGGTAAAATACAGTGAACGCGGAATTCCTTTATTCGGAAGCGGTGACTGGAACGACGGAATGGATTCTGTCGGCGGTGAAAGTGTGTGGCTCGGCTGGTTTTTGTACGGTGTTCTTCTTGATATGGCGTATCTTGCCGATAAGATATGCGACAAAGAGGGAAAAGAAAAGTACAGCCTTATGGCGCATAGGCTGTACGAAAATATAGAAAATTTTGCTTTTAACGGCAAATATTATATAAGAGGCACGTATTCTGACGGATCGGTTCTTGGAAGTGTAGGCGGGTGTGACGTTGACATTCTTCCGCAAGCCTTTGCCGCAATGAATGCAGCGGATGAAAAACGGGTGATGAGTGCCCTTGACACCGTGTGGGAAAGACTTTACGATGAAAAAAATAAACAGCTTTTGCTTTTTAAACCGCCGTTTGATGAAAAATCAAAGTATGCGGGATATATATGCGACTACCCTGCAGGAATACGTGAAAACGGCGGACAGTATACGCACGGTGCTGTTTGGGGTGCTATCGGCTTTTTTAAAGGCGGTATGTACGATCGAGGCTATCAGATACTGCGCTTGCTCAATCCTCTTATCAGATGCGAAAATGACGAGCTTTACCAAAAATATAAAGGCGAGCCATACGTGTTTGCAGGCGATGTTTACAGTAATGACTATACCCCTGCACGCTGTGGCTGGAGCTGGTATACAGGTGCGGCAGGCTGGTATTTTACAGCCGTGCTTGAGGAGCTTTTGGGGTATAATGAAACCGAATACGGATTTACTTTAAATCCCAAAACCGATAAAGCATTCACGCTGAAGATAAGAAAAAAGGGTACAGCCTACACCATTCATTCAAATGAAATAAGTGAAGTCATATACCCTTTTGACGGTGAAGACCATACGAATAATTAAATGCCGTATTTTATTTTTATCCGTTTCAGCCTTGAAGAAAAAGACGGATACAAAATAAATAAAAACAGTACGTTTGACACGGCATAAAGAAGCGTGTGCGGTGCTGAAGTTATAATGGCGGCTTTATAAAGCGTTAAATTAAAGCCTCCGTTATACCAAAGCACCGTCCAGACGTCAAGCAGTAAGGAATATAAAATCCCCGAAACACCGCCGTATAAAAGCAAAAAGGCACGGCTTTTTTCAAGCGGCTTTGACAAAAGTCCTGCGGTAAATCCGATGATACCCCAGGCAAACATCTGATGGGGTGACCAAGGGCCGTGACCGAAATAAAAGTTTGATATAAGAGCTGAAAGCGAGCCTACGAGAAATCCCGATTCAGGTCCGAGATAAATGGCTGAAATGACGGTAAGCGCTGATGTCGGCTTTAAAAACGGAATAAACCGTCCGACAACCGAAAGGCACGTCATAACGGCGCACAGCACAAGTCTGCGTGTCGTTATTTTTTTTTGCTCAAAGCCCATATAAAACAGCAAGAGCGTCAGAATGCTCACCGCCGTGGTAATGTAAGCGTGATGCTTTTCTTTGAAAATGAATATTCCCGAAAGAATGGTGCAGGGAATAAGTAAAAAAACGATTAAAAGCTTAATGATAACAGATGCTTTTTTATATTTTTGCACGTCTGTTTTCCTCCATAAGCTTTACGGCATCGTCAAATGTCACGGCGCTTTTGTAGTGATTACGCAAAAGCGTATTTATTTTCGTAGAGTAAAACGAGCTTCCCGAAAAGAATTTTCTCGGATGCTCGGGCGCACAGGGTGAGCCTGCAAACATAAGCGTGCATCTGTCGGCACATTCTGCGGCAAAATCAAGGTCGTGGCTGACAATAATGAACGTTATGCCGTCAGCATTCAATGATTTTATTACCTCTGTCACTTGACTTATCATATAATGGTCGAGTGAGCTTGTAGGCTCATCAAGCAAAACTATCCTACGGGTGCCCGACACAGCCTTTGCAAGTGCAAGAAGCTGAGCTTGACCGCCCGAAATATCGTATGGGTGAGAGTCAAGAATGGGTGTGAAATCATAAGGAAACGAATCCTTTTGAAAATTAACCTCGTCAAGCTCCTTTTTCACGGTATCGTGTGTGAAAAGACAGCGTGGCTCTTGGGGAAGATACGTAAGTGTTTTGTAAAGCGATGCGCCGTATTCCTTGATTTTTTTGCCGAATACCTTTATTTTTCCGCAGTAAGGCTTTAAGATCCCCGACAAAACGGAAAGCGCTGTTGATTTACCTGAGGCGTTTGCGCCGAGCAAAAACAGTATTTCACCCTCGTAAACGTCAAGAGAGAAATCAAAAAGCACGTCTTTGCCGCTCTTTGAATATCGGAAATATATATTTTCTGCTTCTAATGCCTTTGACGTATATTTGAATTCGGGTATTTCCTCGTCTTCATCTGATGGGATAAAATATTCGTTTAAAAATTTACGTCCCTCTTTCATTGTAAGCGGCGGTGTCGTGTCAATGTCAAATGCTCCGTAAAGGCGCAGGGGTGCAGGCAGGGCATTTTGCAGGGGCTTATATTTTGCCAAAATTGGCAAAGCGTCATTTTGTTCACCGTCAAATATTATTTTTCCGCCGTCCATTATGCATATACGGTCACAAACCGCAAGAAGCTCCGAAACGTTATGCTCCGCAATTATAACGGTGCAGTCAAGGTCATTTTTGAGCTTTGTAAGGACGGAGAAAAATTTTTCACACGACACAGGATCAAGTCTTGAGGTCGGCTCGTCCAGAATAAGTACATCGGGGCTTTGAGCCATGGCAGATGCAAGGTTGAGTAGCTGCTTCTGTCCGCCCGAAAGCGATGAGCAATCCTCGAAAAGGACGGAATCAAGCCCGAAGTAGGATGATACCTCCGCTGTTCGTCTTTTGATGAAGGCGTTGTCATATCCGAGGTTTTCAAGCGCAAAGGCGATTTCGTGATATACCTTATCCGTCACTATCTGTTCTTCGGGATTTTGGCATATATACCCGATACGCAAGCCGTCATTGATATGTATGTCACCCGATATTTCACCTACAGGTCTTATTTCGGGAATGAGTGTACGCAAAAGAGTGGATTTTCCGACGCCGACAGCGCCGCATAAAAGAATAAACTCACCTTTTTTAACAGAAAAATCTATACCGTCAATCGTTGCCTTGCTTGAAAGAGGGTAAGAAAATTTTAGATTTTTGACAGTAAGTATTTCCATCTTATCCCCTCCGATACTGTTAAAATTGACGGCGTTACAGCCAATATAAAATATGATATGTAAGAAATTACGTTTGAATAAATCAGTTCTTTTTCAAAAAGCGTTGGATAAAACTGCACGCCGTTCAGCGTGCAAAGACAAAGAATACCGAAAAAGATAACTCCGAGTGAGAAAACCGTATCGGTAATGCCGAATTTGTAAAGTGAGAAAAATGTTCTTTTTCCTTTGCCGTACCCACGCATCTCCATACTGTCAGCCGTTATTATTCCGTATTCGGTAGACTGTGTCAAAAGGGCAGAAAATGCACGTATTTTAAGCCTTAACGTGCCGAAAAGTGAATCGGTATCGTAAAGCCCCGTACATTTCAGCGCATTTTCGGTCTTCTTGTAATTTTTCAAAAACAAAGGCACAAACCGTAAGGCCATAGAAATTACAAGCGCTGTTTTCGGTGATATTCTGCCGAAAATATAAATTAACTTTTCCGATGTCATAACACTTGAAAAAGTGAAAAACCAAACAATGACACTCACAAGCGTAAGAGAAGAAAATATACCGTAAACAAGCGCTTCAAGCGTTATCGGCGTGTCGTTTATAAAAAGCAGTACCGTCACACCGTTTTGGTTGAAAATCGGATTTATGAGCGATGAAATCAAAAACAAAAGAAATACGAATATATATTTTCCGCCCATTCTTTTTTGTAAAAGAATATCGAACAAAACCGATGTTGAAATTGAAATCAGTGCGATAATGGGGTCAAGCGTGAACATCGGTATGCAAATAGCGAAAAGGTAGTATATTAAAGCCGTTATGGGATTTAATGAATCAAAGCCCCTCATTTTCCGCCTCCGTGCAAAAATTCGTATATTGCTTCGGCAGTCGTGCGGTTTATACCCTTGACTTCTTCTATTTCGTCAACACTTGCTGCTTTAAGCGCTTCAAGCGTTTCGAATTTTTCAAAAATAAGCGATGCCTTTTTATCTCCCACACCTTTGATGTTTGTAAGATGTGAGGATCTCAGCGTTTTGCGCTTTGCGTTTTTCATTTTCGTTATCGTGAAGCGGTGAACCTCTTCTTGAAGTTTGTAAATGAACACAAAAAGCGCATCTGTTCTCGAAAGCGATATTTCATCGTATCCGTTTGTAATTGCACGTGTTTTGTGATATTCGTCCTTTACCATACCGAAAACGGGAACGTCATAGCCGAGCTGCTCAAAAAGCGACGTTATAGTTCTGACGTGTGACTCACCGCCGTCAAGTAAAATGAGATCGGGGAGCTTTTCAAAGCCTTGTGTCTTTTCCTCATAATTTCTCATTCGTCTTTCAAGCGCTTCACGCATTGAAGCGTAGTCGTCCTGACCGTCTGACGATTTGATATTAAAAACACGGTAGTCGCTCTTTTTCAGCCGAGCGTTTTCGCATACTATCATACCTGCGGTGATGTTGTTGTCACCGTAGTTTGAAATGTCATAACATTCAATTCTTTCGGGAATTACCTGCAATGCAAGGGAAGAAGCAAGATCAAAAAGAATACGGTCGTTTTTAACAGCTTCAGCCTCGTACTGTAAAGCGTGCTGACGTGCGTTATCGCATACAAGTCGGCATAATTCCTTTTTCTTTCCTCTTTGAGGATAAGAAACGGTAACGCTTTTTCCTCTTATTTTTTCAAGATATTCGGGAAGCGCAGTCGTTACCTCCGAAAAAATACCGTCTGAGATTATAACTTCACGGGGTACGGTGTCTCTTTTCTCATATATATCACAGATAAATGCTTCTATTTCGTCGTCGATGTCGATAGCAAACGAGCCGATGTTGAAGCTTTCCGTGTCAGAAATAAGTCCGCCTCTTACATAAAACACGGAAATAACACTTACAGGCTCGCCTCTGTAAATTCCTATTATGTCGTAATCATCATCGGGAGATGCCACGACCTTTTGACGCTTGTAAAGCGATTCAAGCGCATATATTCTGTCCCTGTACTTTGCCGCCGCCTCAAATGCAAAATTGTCAGATGCCTGCATCATTTTTTCTTCAAGCATACGTTTAGCACCCGTGATGTCGCCTTTAAGAACTGCTTGAACACCGTCTGTGAGCGTTCTGTATTCCTCGGCTGAGATTTTTCCCGAGCAGGGAGCCAAGCATCTGCCTATCTGGCTGTTAAGGCACGGACGGCCCTTGCCTATATCACGGGGGAAAACCTTGTTACAAGACGGAAAGCCGTAGATAGAGCCGACGGTTTTGAGTATCTTTCTTGCGGTCTGTGCGCTTGAATAAGGCCCGAAATAGATTCCTCCGTCAGCCTTTCTTTTTCTTGTAATTATAAGCTTCGGAAATTCTTCCTTTGTAAGCTCGATATAAGGATAGCTTTTGTCATCCTTAAGCTTTATGTTATACTTGGGCTCATATTGTTTTATTTTGCTGTTTTCAAGCGCAAGTGCTTCTATCTCCGTGTCACAGAGAATGTAGTCAAAATCGTGCACCGAGCGCACCATTCTGTCGGTTTTCACACCGTGCGAACCCGAATGGAAATACTGACTCACACGGTTTTTCAGTACCTTTGATTTTCCTACGTAAATAACATTACCTGCGGCGTCCTTCATAATGTAAACGCCGGGGCGTTTAGGCAAGGAAGATGCCTTTGACAAAAGATATTCTATTCTTGAATTTTTCATTGACATCCTCCTGTAAAAAATAAAAGGCAAAAATCGCAAAGCGTATTACACAGTAAACTGAAATACGCCGATAACTACGATTTTCGCCTGTAAATTCAAAAAACGATTAGTCGGAAAGACCGCTTTCAATAAGCTCTTCAAGACCGTTGAGTGCTTCAACCTCGTCGGCACCGTCTGCAATAAGAGTAATAACAGAATCTTTTGTGATGCCGAGGGAAAGTACACCAAGCAAACTCTTTGCGTTTACACGGCGTTCATCTTTCTCAACCCAAATTGAACATTTGTATGAGTTAGCCTTTTGAATGAAAAATGTTGCGGGACGTGCGTGAAGACCCACACAAATACGTACTGTAATATCACGAGATATCATAACTTTAACTCCTATCCAGAATATACGATTGTTTAAATTGCGTTTAAATAAATTATCATTTTGCGTAATTATATCAAATAATATCAGAAAAATCAATAGCTATTTTGCATTATTTTTGATTTTTTTATATTTTTTTTAACTTTAGTGAAAAATTAAAGGAATTAAATTCCATTATTGCTCGTTATTTCCATTTATAGCGGTTTCAATTTCGGTTACCTTGATTATTAAAAGCGCATTTTTCGAGTGCAGCTTTATTTCGGAATTTATAAATATCTTCTCTGTACCGCAGAGAAAGCCGTTGTCGGTGAATCTTCCGTTTGATAAAAAGCTTCCCGTAATGTCATATTTTTCGGGGCTTGGTGTCATTTCGGGTGTGCCTTGTACGTTTTCATATACGGTTGAATTTTTGTAGGAATACCCCTCAAGCAGAGTGCCGAATTCCGCACCGTTTTCAAAGTAGAATACATCGCCTGCGCTTACCGATGATATGATATCCCCGTCAGCTTCCTTGACTTGAAATTGAATGTTCGCCGTATCGTTGTATACGGTTTTTGAAATGCTGTCGGAAATATTTTCACGGAACATAATTCCCATAACACAAAGTGCGACCATTGCAATTATCAGAATGTCGTATATGTTGAATTTATATTTTTTTATCATTGCTCCTGACCTCCGTCATAATAGGAAAACTCAATATCCGAGCAGATGCCCGATGCGCCAACACCGTTTGTTGTAAAGGTGATATTCATACCCGACGATATGAGCTGACCGTTTGCGCTTATGCTGTTTTTTGTGATTACGGCTTCAGAGGTTATTTTAATTTTTACCGTATATAAGCCATAGTATTCAAGTTCGGCAGAATTGTCACGTTCCGCATTTGAAATCTCAGCGTTTTTATACGCTTCAATAAGCTCTATGCGGCCGATAACATTTCCGTCGGTGCTGTATATATCCTTGCCCGCTTCAAGCTCCTTTACAGCATACCCATACATATCCTTTGCGGACAATATGTAGCTTACAGAGCCGTTTTCTTCGGGTAAAGCCCCGTATGATACCAAATGCAGAAGTATCAGCACCGCTGTTAAAACCGCCACCGAAATATCAAATATGTTAAAATGATGCTTCGTTGTCATTATTCGCTCCTCCTTCCGTATTCGGAAAGGGTATCGTTTTCACAAGAAACGTACTCGCACACACCGAATCCCAAGCCCATAAGCATAAACAGAATGAGTATGCCCGACGGAGAAAGTGCGGCGGATGAAAAGAATCCGTATATGATAAGCGAAGTTACGGATATAAGAGGTGCTGAAATGAAATAAGAATATTTTGCGTACATACCGCCCTCACGCTTAAAGCAAAGTAAGGAAACCAAGTGCTTTATGAACATAAATACTATTATAATGAACACTATAAGACACGGTATACCGAGGTGCGCCGAAAGTGCTGTATAAAAAGGTGTGCTGACACTCATTTCCGTGCTGAAGCCGACACCGCCGAGCGGATATTGCAGCGTTGTTGAAAGGGACTGCGAAAATGCTGTGAAAATATTTTCCGCATCCTTTAAAATATTGAAAACAGAAATTTTTTCAAATTGCGATACTATGGAATATACGGTTATTATCGGCAAAACGGATATAAAAGCACCCGCAAATGTTTTTTTGCTGTATATAAGAAGAAATATACACAGCGTGGCAAGAGCTGAAAAATACGCACCGTATGATATTGTAAACAACAACGCAACGACGGATGTAAATATAACAAATGACGATATACGCTTTTCCTTTGCATTTTTTCTGCTGTGTGCATTTACCATGGCAAACGGTATCATAGCAAGCAGATAGAACGCCAGATGCTCCGAGGTCGTAAAAACAGATGTTATTCCGTTTTCTGCAGAGTAGAAAATCGATTTGAAAATTCCTTCCGCATCACACGAAATTATCTGAATGAGCGAGATTGAAGCAACGCAGGTCAAAGAGAATACGCACGCCATAAAGCAACGCTTTATCCATTCAAAGGTTCTGATAAGATTTTTTGTAAGGAAAAACGAAAGGATAAAAAACGATGATATAAAAAGCTCGGTCGCTTTGTTTTGTGAAAAAATACCTGCAATAAAGAAAATTAATGATAAAAGCAGGATCCAGAAATCGGTAAGACCGAATTTGCCTGTGCGCTTCATTTGCAAAAGCTTGAAAAAATATGATATAAGTGTCAGTATCACAGCGTATGCGGTATACCGAGTGTCAAGAAGTAAAAATACAAAAAATACTGTTACAACTCCCGCCTCGGGTATACGCAGTATGAAGAATGACAAAAGTACGCACAAAACGGCGAATAATATATAAGATGTGTTAGTTACAAACGACAAAAGTCCAAGTCCCATACCGAGCAGAAGCGCAAGCCCCGCAGGGGCAACTGTTGCATCTTCGGGAATATTGTGCTTGCGTACGCCGAGAAGGTCGTATAATATAAAATGTAAAGCTGTGTTATTAAATGCACTCTTGCATATTGCTTGCTTTTCCTTTATCAAAGGAAAGGAAAATATTATACAGCACACAGAAAGAATGACTGACAAAAGATCCTGTTCATCAACGGCAAGAAAATACTTACCGACAACAGAGCCGAGAATCGAATACATACCGAACGAAAGGAAAAATATTCCGTAATCACGGCTTCTGCAAGAAAGAAGACCGTCAGAAATTTTATCGATATATTTCATCACCGGGTTGCTGCACAGCATCCCTGCGATACGTCTGCGTATTTTCAGCTGTTTTTTCTGCGAAAACAGGTCTTGAAAAAATCCTGCGATCATTCCGTTATCGCCGTCTGTCTTTTCTTTTGTGCTGAATATTTTTGCTGTTATGCTGTTTTTGGCTTTTTTTGCAAGAAATGCGTAAAGGGCGAAGAGCGCGGATATTATAATACCGTATTCACCGCTTTTCTGTTTCTTGGTAATTTTCATTTTTCTGTCCCTTTATCCTGAAGTAGGTCGGGCCTTACCCGCAGTGTTTTTTCGTAAGATTTGTTACGTCTGAATTCTGCTATCTTTGCGTGATTTCCCGAAATAAGCACCTCGGGCACGGTCATACCGTGAAATTCAAACGGACGTGTGTATTGAGGATATTCAAGCATTCCTATAGCGAAGCTTTCGTCCTCAAAGCATACCGTGTCGGATAATACCCCCGGAAGGAGTCTGCACACGCAGTCTGTAAGAACACAAGCGGGAAGCTCTCCGCCTGTCAGTACATAGTCGCCTATTGATATTTCTTCATCAATTATTTCATCGATTATTCGCTGGTCAACGCCCTCATAGTGACCGCAGAGAATAACAAGACTGTCATATTCCGCAAGCTCTTTGACCTTTGCGTGGTCAAGTGTTTTACCGCCGGGGGACATATATACAACGTGTCTTTTTTCATTTTCTCTGCCTTTTGTTATCGCCTCAAAGCAGTTATATATCGGAGGGGCTGCCATAAGCATACCCATTCCGCCTCCGTAGGGAGTATCGTCTACACGTCTGTGCTTGTCCTCGGAATAATCTCTTATGTTGTGGCAATTTATTTCAACAGCGCCCGCCTTTCGTGCTCTGCCTATGATGCTTTCCGAAAGAAAAGCATCAACTGTATCGGGAAAAAGCGTCATTATATCTATTCTCATTTTTTATACCTGTCAATCAATGAGTCCTTCTATGACTTTTATGTACATACCTTCGTATATATCAACTTTTTTTATGAATTCCTCAACATCGGGGATCATAAATTCACCCTTTTCAGTTTTGACTGTATACACAAACGAAGCAGGCTTTTCGAGAATGTCGCATATTTCGCCGATCTTTTCGTTTGTATCAATGTTGAATACAGGCAATCCGATAAGATCGCAGATATAATATCTGCCTTCGGGAAGTGTAAGATCGCATCTTTTTGCATATATGTGCTTGCCTTTGAGTCTTGCGCCTTCCTCCGGATTTGAAATGCCCTCGAATTTCACCACGGCTATCCTGTCGGCACGGCGGGATGATGTTATTTTAATTTCCTCGCCACTTTCGCTGTATACGCTCGACAACGACAAAAATTCGCTTATATCGTCAGCCCATACCTCAACCTTCATTTCACCGTGTACACCGTGAGTATTGTTTATACGTCCTATTTCAATATATTCCGATAATTTTCTCATATCATATACCTTCCGTAAAGTTATACACAGTTAATATAACACATTTAAATAAATTTTTCAATATCTTATTTTAAATAAAATAAGGTCGGCTGAATATAGCCGACCTTATCTTTCAAATAAAGCAAATTATTTAAGCAGATCCAGAATTGCTTCTTTGGGCTTTGCACCGACGCTTCTGTTTACGATCTGTCCGTTTTTCATCACTACAAGAGTGGGTATGCTCATAACTCCGAATACAGAGGCAAGCTCCGTTTCCTCATCTACATTTATCTTTCCGACCTTTACAGAGCTGTTTTCCTCAGCTATCTCGTCGAGGATCGGGCCGACCATTCTGCAAGGACCGCACCACGGTGCCCAGAAATCGAGCAAAACGGGTACACTTGACTGCTTTACTTCTGTATCAAAATTTGCTCGGGTTATCTTAATTACTGCCATTTGTTTAACTCCTTTCTTCAGGCTCGGTTATATTATATCAAAAAATAATGAATTTTTCTACCGTTACTCCGAAAGCTTGCGCAAAGCCTTGAGTGCGGCTGAAATACCGCCCAGCTCGTCGATAAGTCCGCATTCGACAGCCTGAGTTCCGCTTATTATAGTGCCTATATCGGCAACGATGTCAGATGTGTCAAACATCATTTTTTCAAGCTCACCCTCGTCTATCTTTGAATGAGTGTATATAAAGTCGTTAACTCTTTGCTGCATACGTCTGAAATATTCAAAGCTTTGCTCAACGCCTATGACAAGTCCGTTCATTCTCACAGGGTGGAGCGTCATTGTCGCCGACGGAACAATAAATGATTTTTTCGCACTTACCGCAAGCGGAATACCTATTGAGTGACCTCCGCCGAGAACAAGCGACACCGTCGGTTTTTTCATCGTTGCAATAAGCTCGGAGATTGCAAGCCCTGCCTCAACGTCACCGCCTACGGTGTTCAATATAAGCAATAGTCCGTTTATCTTCTCGTTTTCCTCACAAGCGATTATTCTCGGTATAAGATGCTCGTACTTTGTCGCCTTTTGACCTGCGGGCAGGGAATAATGCCCCTCTACCTGACCTATGACGGTAATACAGTCGATTACAAATCCGTCATTTCCGACGTAAGCCATGCCGTCATTGGCAGAAGCTGTCTGCTCATTTTGTGTTTCCTCGCTCATAATAACCCCCATTTAAAAGTATATAGGGATTATTCTGCAAATATCACGATTTTATTCGTTGTATTTTCTCATATCTGCCACGGTGACACCGTCAAACACCTCGACGTTTACAAATTTACTGTATTCTTCAAATTCTGACAGAGAAAACATATTTTCTTTGATTTCGATCGGAACAATGGCAAGCTTTGTGTTTTCTATCGGTGCTATAGCATCTTTTGGAGCATCTGAAAATGTTCCGTAAATAAACAAAGGTATCGTATCTTGTATGTCTATATCAAATGTTCTGCCTGATGTATATACAGCACCGTTCCATTTTACAGTGCATCCTCTCGGCTTGTCAGGATAATAAGTCGGGAGAATCATAAGCTGTTCGCTTTTTGATGAAAATCCCGATTCTGAATCGTAAAATGAATATGCAATATCAAGCTCCTCAGCTGTAACGCTGACGTGCTCTGTGTATCTGTCTTTTTCGGGAAGTATAATATTTTCAATTCCGTAATCAGCATAAAGATTCCGTATGAGCTTTACGTGGTTTTCTCCGCATCTTGTTAATATCAGAGTGTCAAGCTCAAGAATACCTCGCTTGCGAAGCTCTGAAAACAGAAGCTCATAAGAGGAGGCAGAGCCGTTTGTAATGTCTACAGCTACAGCACGGTTGCCGTTCACACGGCACAAAACGTCATCGTAAACACAAGAATAGATCATTTCATCAGCCGTCTTGCGTGTGAAATGGTATACAACGGCAGAAACGGAATAAACCGAAATGAAGACAGTACATAAGAGGGCATATATACGCTTTTTGTTTATACCCGACAGAATCAGTGCTGCTGTCAGAATACAGAATGTCAGTATGATAAAGGGAGCAAAAACGTATTCAAGCGATACTTCAAAATTCAAGTGATGTGCGCCGAATGATGCAAGATCAATTGATATTTCCGCACACGAATCGCACATCTGACCTGCAAGGTCGGCAAGAGGATCGAAAAATCCGAGCAAGGCTGTAAGCGGTGCGGCATAAAGTATAAGAAGCACAAACGGAGAGATCAAAAGCGTCATCAAAGGGCTGATAAGCGATACTTTTCCAAAATAATATGCACTTATCGGTATAAGCGGAAGTGTGGCAGAAGCAGAGATTATGAGTGATTTAACGGAATATCTCGCTATAGCCTTTATACCTTTTCGCTCGGAAAAGAAACTCGACGAATCTATCCGCTTGCACAAAGGTGCGGCGAAAACAACGATGCCGAATGTTGATACGGCGGAAAGCTGTAAAGATAAACTAAGCAGGGCATACGGCTCAAATAAGAAAATGAGATAAAGAGATATGAAAAGAGAAGTCACCGAATCGTTTTTCCGAAACAAAACGACAGAAAGATTCAAGACGGTATACATAACAGCCGCACGCATAACGGAGTAAACACAGCCCGTTATAAGCGCATAAAACAATGCGGCAAAAATCAGAATAAGGGCACGTATGCTTATCTGCGGAACGGTTTTGCTGAGAATAAAGGAAAGAAGAGCCAAAGCGGCTATTACGTGCAGACCGCTTACGGCGATTATATGTGATATTCCCGTTTTCAGAAAGTCGGCATTTACCGAACTTGGAATATCAGCCCTGTTTCCTAAAAATATTCCGGATATCATTCCCGGATATTCGTCGCAATGCTTGTAAATTGAAGAACGTATGTATCGGTTTGCTTTGTAAAATTCAGCATACGGAGTTTTTGCAAGCTCACCGCTTTTATGTATTTCCTCGGCTTTTACCGTGAACGAAATGTTGTTTCCTATCCGGTATGTGCCGCCTGAAAGGCTGCTTGATTTAACGGTATTTATCTTGCCGAAGCACATGAATTCTTCGTAAAAATCGGGAAGATATGCGCCGTATAAGGTGGCATAATATGAAACTTTCTCACCGTCAATGCTTGTTATCATAATTTTGCTGTTTCCGTCAGGTACGGCGTAAGCTGTTATTTCGGAACGGTCGGAAATAAATTTTTCGCATTCAGCACCTCTTATATCGAAATGGTATAAGGTGCGTGCGCATAATATCAGCGACATAAATGCGGCAATTACGTATATTGTTCGTGAATAAGCACCGAATTTACTGTATGCTTTTCTTCTTATGATAAAGTATATACCGCATAATATGCACAGTAAAAGACAAGAAAGTCTTACATAAAAATTCGAAAAAATACAAATTATGAGAAGTAAAAATGAAATGCAGGCGCAAAAAACAAACGGACGTCCTGCAAAGACTCCCGCACTGTATAAAATGCAGTTATTTTTAATATTGTTAAAGCTGAATTTCATTTTACACCCTCAAAATATTCTTTATAAATTATACTATTATGCGGTGTATGTGTCAATATAATAAACATAAAAAAGAAATATTTTCGCACTTGGTATTGACAAAATCGCTTTTGTGTGTTATTCTATTACGGTATTAGGAAAGTGTAATTTCTTTAGTTACCTCTTAACTATTCACTATTACTTATTACTTTTAATCTGCGGGTGTGGCGGAATTGGCAGCTTCGTAAGCGAGCGCACCCGGTGGGTGGAAAAGCGAGCTTGCGAAGGCGCACAAACAAGGAGAATTTCGAGCGTTGGCGAGAAAGGCGACTATGTTTGAAGCCGTCACGCGAGAAGCGGATGCCACAAATTACAATTTTATATGCGGGTGTGGCGGAATTGGCAGACGCGTAAGATTCAGGTTCTTATGTTCGCAAGGATGTGCAGGTTCAAGTCCTGTTACCCGCACCAAAGCATTCAAACCCGAACCTTTTACCAATCGGTGAAACGTTCGGGTTTGTTGTTTTCTTAAATGATGTTAAATAGCCTTTGTTTGTGGCAGTACAGAGTTAGTCGCTCTGTACTGCCACTTCTTCGTTTCAAGAGATTTCTTACATAAGGAGAATTGAAATGAAGACTAAAAAAGCATCTAAGACTAACACAAAATCAAGAATCATTTTCTTTGCTATCGCGCTTACATATAACCTATTACTCGGCATTTACCTAAAAGACTTTTTTGTTCTTTCACCGATGCTGGTGACACTCTATTTGCTGTCAGCATTGCCGACCTTATTTTTCGTCCTGAAAATACGGTCAACGCCTATGCGTGCAGTCGTGCTTATTGTCCTATTCTTCGTCATGCTAATGAGTATTGTTAGCGCTCTTTCCTGCCGCAGACTTCTGCCGATGCTGACGTTTGTGGTAACGGCTATCGAAATGATGTACTTTGGTATTGTCGATAACAATCACGGCAAAGACAAACTGCTGACGAAAATTTATGTTTTGTCAGTGTCGGCATTTATTTTGTTTACGTTGATCTCTGCATACAATTTCGTCTGCAAACCGGAAGCCCCTTATCTTTCCAACGGCAGAGATACCCTGTGGGATACGCAGACGGAAGAGCTTGCTGACGAGATTTGTGCAGACTGCGACACCGATGCCGAAAAGGTTCAGGCGTTCTACGGTTGGATCGTATCGAACTTTGAATACGACTATG